>DATNFV010000033.1:0-23246 GCA_035606215.1 Hanamia sp. | reverse complement strand
CTTAATTTAGCCGGCAACTCTGCGCCAGCCTGCCACTAAGCGATTTTCTACCACTGTACCAACACCTCTTGCACTTACCTTACCATCTGCAATCCATGATAAGTTGTAAAATTTCCGGCTTTTTCGATGAGCAAGTCATATTCATCCGAAAACTCTCCATTCTAGTAATAGTATTTAATGTGGTAGTTGCCAGCAAAACCACCCCTGGATACACCTGTAGCCACTATTTACCGGGTATTAAACCGTTTCTGTGAAGATGAGATAGTCCGTAAAATTGTTCTGATGATGGGAAACAATATTTTGCTGTCTGTAAAATGTGATGATGCGACTATTCCCGCAAATCATTTTCATTTTCGCTGAACAAAACGTGAAACGATTGAGTGTCTTCCTTCGCTTGTTGAGTTTTCAGTACCAGAAAAATATATAGTCCATCAAATGACCTGTGTCCTTGCTGGAATTTGTAAAGATTGTTCGTAGGTAGACGGTGTCAACCGCACTATTGCAAAACCGCTTGCTGTTGCATCCTGCGCTATTTGTGCATCATTTCTATTACCAAAATACAATTTTTCGTTTCAGTTAAACGAAGTACGAAATTCCAATGGAGAAAGTTTTGTCTTTGACTTAAACAACCTGCTGAAGGATTGCGAATGCTCAAAACCCAGCTCGTAGGCTATTTCACTTACTGACAAATCGGAGGTTGATAATTTTTCCTTCGCTTTTTCTATCAGTTTGCCGTGAATATGTTGCTGTGTGTTTTGCCCGGTCAGCACTCTAAGCAGGCTACCTAAATAACTTGTGGAAACATTTAATTTTTCTGCAACGTAGTGCACTGTCGGTAAGCCTTTTGAAACCAAATCATCGTTATTGAAATAGCCGGTTAATAACTTTTCCAAACTGGTCAGGATTTGATGGTTGGCTTTTTCTCTTGTAATAAACTGACGGTAGTAAAACCGTTCAGAATAATTGAGTAGCGCTTCAATGTGTGAAATGATTATTTGTTTGCTGAATTTATCAATATTGGATTGGTACTCCTGTTCAATATTTTCAATAATTCCCCGGATTATTTTTTCTTCTTTTCCCGATAGAGACAAAGCTTCATTTACTGAATAATCAAAGAACTCATATTTATGAATGTTTTTTGCAAGAGAAGTGTTCCAGATAAAGTCGGGGTGAATGAGCAACATCCAACCCGACTGATTTTCCGGAATTTCCTGTTTATTAATTTCAATATTTAGCACCTGATTGGGCGACATAAAAAACAAAGTACCATTATCTTTAAAATCGTACTGCAGTTGTCCATATTTATACTTCACCCCTTCTATACGCTTCAAAGCGATAAAATAAAAATCAAACACCATATTCATACTGTCGCGTCCGGATAGATGGGTAAAAGCATCGGCTCTTATTACGCTGATCAAAGGATGCTCAGGTTTAGGCAAGCCCCTTAGCCTGTGAAAATCACTGATTGATTTTATTCTTTTAGGTTTTGAATGGTGCATATACAAAAGTGCTGATTTTAATTATTTAATTATATGCTTTCGCAAATTCTTTGGCAAAATCTTTCAACTTCGTTTTTCCTAATTCGGGTCTGTTCTTTAGATATTGGTCAAATACTTTTCCACTGTGTATTTCAGACTGCATTTTTACAAAATTATCTGCAAGATGTGGTGGAAAGCCAGACTGGATTAATGCGTTTAACAATTGTTCTTCTGACAGAGTAACCCATTTTAAATCAGGATTCGCAATCGCGTCGCCCAAAATTTTTGCAGCTTCATTACAAGTCAACTCTTCGCTTGCTACATATCGAAATCGATTGCCCTGAGAAGGTGTGGTTAGCTCTTGACAGGCAGCAGAAGCAATATCATTTGGTGAAACAAATGCAATTTTATCTTCTCCACCAAAGCCTGCCATTAGTGCACCATATTCTTTGATTGATTTAATATCATTATAAATATTAGTGTAAAAATAACCGGGACGTAAATCTATAACTGTTGTTTCCGGCAACTGTTTCAGCATCTGAAAACTTTGCTCATCAGCCGCCCAACCGCTTAGAACTACCACTTTTTCAATTTTATTTTTTTTGATCGCTTGTGCATAGGCCGCTTCCACCTTCCTGAAATACGTGGCCTGATCAACTGTGAAATTGAAGGGTATCATACAATATACCGCATCTGCACCTTCGAAAGCTTTTGTAAGAAAAGAAGCATCTTCTATTGAACCAATCGCCGCTTTTGCACCCAATGTTTCAATGTCTATTTGTTTGCCGGCATTACTGCTGATAACCGTTACTGAATGTCCTTTTGCAATCAATTCGGTTGCAAGTGGTTTACTGATGTTGCCCAATGAGCCTGTAATTACGATATTCATATTTTTTGTTTTTTGATGATGTAAAATTGCACCGAAATCAAAAAACAGATGTAACCAAAATGACTGTTGTTGTAACTGAAATGAGAAATAGCCATTTATTGAATTGCCGTTCTTTTTCAGCCATGCTTTTTGGCTCTATATAAAAGTCAACATCTAAAGGTTCTTTAATTAATAACGATGTCTAAATACCTCTTTGCAGCATTGAAATGTTTATGGTAGTATTTGTTGTTCCCGCACTGATTTTTTCATTTCGTAATACTTTGGTTGCCATTGCTGATCGTAAGATTTGCATCCGAAGTTAATTGAGGGAGCCATAAATAGAATACTATTCCATTGCAGGAAAAAAGAAACTTACCTGATTGAAAAAAGAGAACTTCGAAAATTAGCTGTTTGCTGTCGTTCACGGAGCATTGCGAACCAGGCATCAACATTAGATGCAGTAGTTAATTTTTTTTATAAAAGATTTTGTATTAACAATTTATGATATAAAGTTGTTTAAATTTGATCACTTATCTTGTAATGGATAAATTATCTGTAAAATTAATAGCATTAGGAGGCCTAACAGGTGTGGTTATTCTAATTATCTCGTTCATGATTAATACCGGACCGGGGCCTAACCCGACTGTAAGCGAACTCACAAGATTTGGCAGGGAGCATTATACATCAATAATGATAGGATCCTGGATGCAGGCAGTCAGTCCGCCATTGATCGTAACTTTTGCGCTGGGACTGGTAAGTATTTCCGGCAACAATGGCACGTTGTACGGCTCGCTGACTTTTCTAGGCGGTTTAATATTGCTGATTGTGAGCATGATGGAGGTTGCGCTTTATTTCAGTGCGGTAACCGGTACACCGGCCACTACCGGAATGATAAGTATCCAGTTGATCCGATCCGTGCAGCGACTATATAGTATTGTTGCAGCGCCTTTCTTTTTCTTTGCTCTATCTTCTCTGATTTTGCGCAGCAATGTCTTGCCTATGGTAATGGGATATATTGGTTTCCTGCTTGGAGCCATATTTTTTGTCATGGGAATTCTTGAATTATTCTTCAGCATTCAGAACATTGTAGACATTGTTGCAATGGTACAGGGTATATGGTGGTTAATCGCGTCAATCCTTGTTTTAATAAACGCCGGCAAGCTCGCCAGGCGCGCCTAAAGCCTGGTTCAACGATAAATGATTTATAAGGAAATCCTTATTCCCCACGATGACCCGGTTTGTATTTAGGATTATGATCGTCCTGTATCGATTCAATTTGAATCCTCTAATGGTCTATCAGTTTTCTTTCAAAGATGAAATAAAGTTGGGAAAAAATAAATATCTTTTGAAGAAGTAATTTTCTTACATTTATCAAAGCGTTTCCACTTTCTGCAAAAGGTCGTCATCATTCTCTCAACATAAAAGCTTTGATATGAAAAAAGACAATCCTCAATATCTTCCTGGTATTGAAAAGGAAGATCAACTTGATTCTTCTGCAAAAGGTTCCACATTAAGCCGGCGCAAATTTGTTCAGTTAACTACCACCACTGCAGCAGGTTTTACCATTCTTCCAAGACATGTTCTCGGAGGGAAAAATTTTATTGCGCCCAGTGATAAAGTTACTCTCGCCTATATTGGTGTGGGCACACAGGGAACGCGTGAATTACTTGAATTACTTCCTCAAATGGGAATACAGGTAATTGCGGTTTGCGATCCCAATAAGAATGCAACCGGATACAGGGATTGGGGTATCAATTATCTGAAAGACGACATCCGGAAAACCATTAATAATCCCAATTGGAATCCGGGAGGAGATAATGCGATTCCGGGCGGAAGGGATAATGCAAAGTCCATCGTTGATACTTATTATGCAAACCTTCACCCTGAATTAAAATATAAAGGATGCAAAACTTATGCTGATGCACGGGAGTTGCTTGACAAAGAAAAAGATCTTGATGCCGTAAAAATAATGACGCCGGATCATCTTCATGGAATACTCAGTATTGCCGCTATGAAAAAAGGGAAGCATGTGCTGGTGCACAAGCCGATCTCAAACCGTTTGGTAGAATCGAAAAAAGTAATTGGCTTGTCGCGCAACAGTAAAGTAATTACTCACCTGATACCGTGGGATTCCAACGGATCGATGGAAAACGTGATGGCATGGATCAATGGCGGCGCCATCGGAACATTAAAAGAAGTTCACAACTGGACGAACCGCCCGGTGTGGCCGCAATATTCTCATCTTCCAACTGATACACCTGCTGTTCCGGATGGCTTTGACTGGGACTTGTGGCTTGGCCCTGAAGCTACCAGGGCTTATAGTCCCGACTATACCAACATGGTGTTCCGGGGCTGGTACGATTTCGGCGGAGGTTCTATGGCTGATATGGGACATTATAGCCTTTGGACTGTTTTTAATGCATTAAATCTTACTTCGCCTGTAAGTGTAGAACCACACCGTAGTCACGTTTGCGACTTTCATGGCCCGGTGCCTTATCGTATCGAAAATGATTTTGCATTCCCCATGGCATGCACAGTTCGTTTTAAATATCCTGCAAACGGAAACCGTCCGCCTGTTGATCTGATCTGGTACGACGGTGGGATGCGTCCGCCCATTCCCGGCGAGTTGGTTGCACAGAATAAAGAATTGCCTGAAGAAGGAATGATGTTCGTTGGTGATAGTGGTATCATCCTGGCAGGCTTTAATGTGCAGGATCCACAAATCATTTCCGGTAAAAAGATGGATCCGGTGATCACCCCGGAGCAGGAAAAACAGCAAACGGAACAAAAACATTCGCAGGCATTACCGTTATTTATTGAAGCGTGCAAAACCGGCAAACAATATCCGGGTAATTTTTCTGAAGCAGAGCATTTAACCGATGCTATCAATTTGTATGCGGTCGCTTTAAGGTCAAACAAGCTTTTGGATTATGACGCTGAAAATCTTAAAATTACCAATGTGCCAGATGCGAATAAATATTTGTCACGCGAATACCGCAAAGGATGGGATCCGGAAACCATTTAAAATAATCATTCAACAAAAAATTATTTGTAATGAAAAAAATCAACAGAAGAGAATTTTTGGGCAAAGGCGCTTTTGGCCTTGGTTCTGCATTCGTTTTAGCTCAATTGCCCAAACAGCTTTTTGCAGAAGCACGTGGAGTGGAAATGCCTGTAGGATTTCAATCGTGGTCTGTAAAAGATATGCTTGGCAAAGATTTGCCGGGTACATTAAAGATGATGAAGGATTTCGGTTATAGTAATATCGAAATGTGTTCACCAAAAGGATATGCGGATATTGGCTTTGGGCCGCTGGCAAAAATGAAAACAAGTGATCTTCGAAAAACGATTGCAGATGCGGGACTTGGCTGTATCAGTTGTCATTTTGGTTTTGGTGAATTGGCAGATGATAAAATTGATGACACTATTGCTTTTGCAAAAGACATTGGTCTTACTCAAATGATCTGTTCTACTTTTTGGCTGCCAAAAACCGCAACGCTAAGCGATTACCAGGCATCTGCTGATCAACTGAACAAGGCTGCTGAAAAAATAAAACAGGCTGGTATGCAAACCGGTTTTCACAATCATGATTTTGAATTTGCAACTCTTGATGGCCGGTTGATCTATGATGTTTTGATGGAGCGTTTTGACCCGGCACTTGTAAAAATGCAATTCCAGACAGAAGTGATCAACCTGGGTTATAAAGCGGCTGATTATTTCAAAAAATATCCCGGCAGGTTTGTTTCTTCTCATTTATCCGATTGGACCGCTGATAAAAAGGAAGTGCCGATCGGGCAGGGGATCATTGATTGGAAAGAATTTTTTACTGCCGCAAAAACAGGTGGCGTTCAAAACATTTTTGTTGAAATGAGTTTGCCGAATCTGAAAGAGAGCGCGGTGAATATTCATAAAATGAAAGTTTGAAGAGAATAGAATAACAAACAAAGAAGATTTTATTCAGACTTATTCATTGAATAGAAGACCTATTGAGGCAGTTTTTGCTGATAGATCTTTATTTTTTCTTCAAGGCTCATTCTTGCAAAACGAGGTGAAGGAGAAGGTAAGCTCTCACCGATTTTTATCTCCGGAAATACCTGGTAAAAAGCTTTTTCTACAAACCGGCTGGTAAAAAATATTTTTTTTACCGGATGGTTCAGTAAAATCTTTTTGATCGCTTTGTCATTGTATTCAACCACTTCAAGATTCTGATCCATGTTGTTATTTCCTTTTCTTTTTACTTTTAAAAAAATATCAACAATTCCAATCCCA
This sequence comes from Hanamia sp., assembly GCA_035606215.1. Lineage (GTDB taxonomy): Bacteria > Bacteroidota > Bacteroidia > Chitinophagales > Chitinophagaceae > Ginsengibacter. The sequence goes on along the minus strand of DATNFV010000033.1, from coordinate 16,631 downwards.
TGTTTTTTAAAAAGAGATTGCTTCTCTGATCTTGTTACTAAATTCTGTTGATAAACTCCGGAAATAATTTTCCAGAACTGGTTTCTTTTCGCTCCATAAAACCATTCATCTTCATTTAGAATTTTATGAGTTATTTCTCTTCCGGGAAAACTTCCAACGATAATGACAGTAAGGTTTTCAGGAATGAATGCCTTAAACGGATGTGTTTCGATTTCTTCCATTTCATTTATCTTTTGCGATATTTTCCGAGTGCAAAATTTCCTTTATTCCTTTGGGATAATTGGTTGGCGTAAACGAAAATTGTTTTTCAAATTTGCTGCTGTCAAAAAAATAATCCTGGTTATTTTGATATTGCATTTCATATAATTCTTTTACCACCGGCGAAAAAATTCCTGTTAATCCAATTAAAGTTTTCGTAAGAATAAAATACTTTGGCTTTACATTCATCTTTCCGGCAATAAATTTTATAAACTCTCTGCCTGTCCATCTTTCAGAAGACGTTGGTAAATGCCATGTTTGGTTATATGCTTCCGGTGTATTACCAAGAATCGCAATTGCTTTTGCTGCATCAGGCGTATAAGTGAATGAATGAATTTTCGAAGCATCTGATTGCCAAAATGCTTTTTGACCTTTTTTAAATTTGTCAACAACTGAAATTTGCAACAGGCTTGTTTTTGCATCAGCTCCATAAAAATCGGCACTTCTTGCAATGATAGCAGTTAAATTTCTGTTCTTAATTGCATCTTCAATCATTTGAATTAATTGTGCCCTTACTTTACCTTTTTTTGTTTCCGGTGCGATCCGCGAATCTTCTGTCATGTGAGCAACTTCGTTTTTCGAATAAGCATAAACGTTATCTACAAAAACAAGTTTTGCATGATGCAAGATACAGGCGTCAATTGTATTGGTCATGATGACCGGCCATTGATGTTTCCAAACTTTAATATTATAAGCCAAACCAACCGTAAGATAAACTACTTCTGAACCGGCTACAGCTTTGTTTACAAAATCTTTACCGGTTATATCGCCTGCAAAAAGCTCGTCAGTTTCATTTATTTTCTTTGGATTTCTTGCAACCAGCCGAACCTTGTTTGTGTAAGAAGATAATTCTTTTGCTAATGGAATTCCAATTGCGCCACCGGCGCCTAAAATTGTTTGCATGAATTGTTGTTTGTTTTTAAAAATTTTCGAAACTGATCTGCTTTTTCCAAATGCAATCTCACTCTTTTAATTATCATTCAGATCTTTCATCATAAACAGATCACAGCCACAGTGGCCACTGTTTCCCAATTGTGCAGGAATATAATGGAAGTCATTTTTTTCATACATAGCGAGAGCATTTTTTAATTCAGGCATTGATTCAAGATACATTTTTTTATAACCGGCCTTTATTGCTTCCTCAATACATTTTTCTAAAAGTGTCTGGCCAAAACCCTTGCCTCGGAATTTGTTTGATACATACATTTTTACCAGTTCGCACGTGTCTTCATCCAACCCTTCAGTCGGAAAAAATCCGGAGCCACCGGCAATTTCGCCATTCACTTCAATTACAAAATAGGCGGATTTATTTTGTGTAAACAACTCACTTAAATGATCGGTAGCCGGATCAAAAAAAACGGTGCCTGGCTTTGCTGCATTAAATTCCAATAATGAATTACGGATGATACCGGCCATTGCCGAATTATCATCCGTAACAATTTTTCTTATTAACATTTCAAAAGTTATTCTTTTTGATCACCACTTTTTTGAGTGCCGCTTTTTAATCAACGCGATCGTACCGGCAACATTCATCAAGCTTTTTATAAGCATCATCGCTGGCTTTAAAATCCTGTGTATCATAACCGGCGGCTGCAATAGCAATTTGAATTTTAGCTGAATTGGTAATAGCAGGATCATAACTGATCTGCAAAAATTTTGTTTTTTTATCCCAGTTGGCAACTGTTGCCCCGGCATCAAGAGCGCTGCTTTCAATATGTTTTTTGCATGAACTACAGTTCCCGTTTACTTTAATACTTTCTGTTTTTGCGGCCGTTTGTGCAGAGGAAAATTGGAAAGATAAAAGACTGAATATGAGTATGGCGAAGATTTGAAAGCGTCTCATGTTTTTTAGATTTGTTTCATTCAAAAATAGACATAAAATTTTAAAGAAAAGCGCGGGGAAATTGTTTTAGAAAAACATTCGTAATTGGCAAGAAGAAAAAAGTTTTTTTGAAGCGAACAAAGAAATATTAACTTTTTGGATTTTATCAATTTACAAATCCCCACTTTACGCCGAACCGGAAAACCATGCCTGGTTCAGGATACAACGGTGCTGCAAAATTATTATCTGTAAATCCAAAATCTTCTTTTGCAAAATTTATCGTGTTCAGATTTTCTATTTTTATAAATACACTTAACGATTTTATCCTGAAATTAAAAAAAACATTTACCTCCGGCAGGTTGCTGACCAACACACTATCCTGGGGAAAAAATTTGCCCATCACGGGAGAATAATTATAAGCTTTGTAAGGAGTATTATATTTTACGTCAATGCCGGTGCTGAGGTTTAAATTTTTAAAATAATTTCCTTCAAAGGCAAGTCTTTCTCTTGTATAAAACAATGGAACTCTTACCGGATTTTTTCCGGCAGTTTGTTGAATAATAAAATCGCTGTACAGGTTTAAATGGCCTACAATTTTTGTTTTTTTAGAAGCTGTGAACTGAGTAATATTTACCAATCCATTGAACTGATCAGTCTGATAAAAGTTTTTGAAATAAGTGTAGTTGGCGATAGAAATATTCCGGGCCATCAAAGTAAACTTTGGGTTATCGGCAACAGCTGTCAGGACCGTTATATTTTCTTTTTTTGTGTTCAATTGATTATTAAAATTGAACGAAGAACTTCCTTCATAAATATAGGAAGGAGAGCGGTTTACATTTTCAAAACTTACCTGCACATCGCCTAATTTTTGATTCAGTGTTCGTGCAAGAGAGGCGTAAACATTGAAGTCGCCGGCATTCAATCCTGTCGGATAAAATTCGCCATTCAGACCGGCATCCCATTTTTTATTTCTTGTTTTGTTGCGGTACTCTCCATGCAACACCACGTTATAAAAATTTTTCTTTCCATCAGAAAAATATCCTGAAAAATTTTCTAATCTTAAGCCTGCTTCAATGTATTGTCCCGGATTTTTTGTTTCAGGAAATTGCCTGATCACAAAATCATTTGAAACAAATTTCCATTGTTCTTTTACTAAAAAATTCAATCCGTATTTTGCATTCAGCGCAGTATCGTAGTGTTGCCTGAAGAAGGCGGAATCAGCTTTTGCAAAACCAACATTATCCAATGTGTCTTTGAATTCATAGCTGGAAGAAGTGTAGGTAACCGTATGTTGAAAACGAAGTTTTGGATAAAATAAATATTCCTTTGTGCTATCGTTGATGATGATAGAATCTTTTTTTCCAAAATCATAACTCTGACGAAGAAAGGCGGTGAAATTATTATAAATATTTCCTGTAGTAATCCGGGTTGAGAAAATGTTCCGGTTTTGCAAAGTATCGCTTCCTAAATTTACCGGTACAGCCAGACGCTTCTTTCTGTTGGGATCCAGGAGAAAAGAATCATTTTGTATTCCTCCGTTTTCAGACGATGAAAGTTTATTTCCCAGTAGAACAAAATAAGCAGAATACCTTTTTCTCTTTCCCTGGTAGTTGCTAAAAAAACGATAGTTATTGTGATTGGTGTTTTGGTTTTGAAAAACACCGGGCGAAGAAATCAGCCGGTAATCAATTCCTACATTCCAGTTTGGTTTTATATTCTGTGTCTGAAGCACTTTTACCACCTGCTCTTTTCCTGAAGCAAGAAAATAACCAAGTTGTGTATAAGGTCTGGTTGTTTTATAAAAGCGTGTGTTTTCAATTGTGTATTGATAAACATCAAAAGCGTGAAAGCCAGGGTCCCATCCTGCTTTTAGAATTGGCGTAAATAAGATCGGATAGGCGGCGTTTCCATTATTTCCAAGCGTAACATATCCGGCAGGAACGCTATAAACTTTACCAAAATCATTGATGGAAGAATCAAGAACTTCTTTGTTCAATGAATTTAAATAGTGATAAGAAATGGTGATAGAATCTTTAAGATCGTTCCGGTGTTGAAAGCCCAAAGTGTCGCTCTGCGAACCCGAACTTCTTCCCTGGCCCAGTGTTCCGAGGTTCATTGGTCTTCCGCGTCCGGGAATTTGAGAATAAGAAAACTGAACTGAAAAAAGCAATAAAATGAAAACACTACATTTTTTGATCAGCGTAATATTAATAAATATTTTTTTCAAAATAGACATGAAATAAATTCTTATAACTGCGCGATCAATTGTTTAAAGATCAATGTCAGCTTTGGTTCCGCTTCTTTTGCCGCCTGCAAAACTTCTTCATGTGTAATCGTATTTTCTTCTTCCCTGATGCCAACATCAGTTATGACGCTGATTGCAAAAACGGGCAAACCGAGGTGAACCGCTGCAATCACTTCCTGGACGGTGCTCATGCCCACGGCATCAGCTCCGAGAATATTCAGCATTTTATATTCTGCTCTTGTCTCAAATGTAGGCCCGGTAACTCCTACATAAACTCCTTCTTTTAATTCAATCTTATTTTCGCGAGCAATTTGTTTTGCTTTTTCTATTAAATAATTTTTGTAAGGCTCGCTCATGTCTGGAAAACGTTCGCCAAGAGAATCTTCATTTTTCCCGAGCAACGGATTGATGGTAAGCATGCTGATGTGATCGCGGATGATCATCAGATCTCCAACCTTAAATGCGGGATTGATTCCTCCGGCGGCATTGCTGATCACCAAAGTTTTTATTCCTAAAAATTTAAAAACACGAATGGGAAAAACAACTTCTCTGGTTGTGTAACCTTCATAATAGTGAAAGCGGCCTGACATTGCCACTACTTTTTTACCACTCAGATTCCCAAAAATTAATTTTCCTGAATGCCCTTCTACAGTGCTTACCGGAAAATGCGGAATGTCTTTATAAGCGATCTCACATTCAACCTCTATTTCATCCCCAAAGCTTCCAAGCCCGCTTCCCAACACGATTCCAACTCCTGGTTGCGTCGAATATTTTGATCTGATAAAATCTACCGCTTCATTAATTTCTTTCAGCATAAGGAATGGTTAAAAAATTGTGGTCAAAGATAAGTGAAGATTAATTTAGAATTCTTTGACAGCAATATTGGTTTTAGTTATTCATTCCTTAAAAAAAGAAAGGTTTTCTGTATTAATTTCTGAGATACAACCAGTACTTTCAAATTAATGTAAGTGAAACAACAAATAATCACATTTTTTATTTTCCAGATAAAGAATCAATTCCCGGCTGGTAATCTATTGGTAGCATTTCAGCCATTTTGCACCAGCCCCAATAGCCATAACTCATTAGATTCATCGGATCAAAATAACTGCCATCTTTTTCAATTTCCAATGGTTCGGTATTCACTAAATAAGCAGTGGAAAGCTGGTTCATTTTTAAATATTTTGGCATTCCATTCTTTATTAAATAATCCATTTTAAAATTTGCATTTTTATAAATAACCTGCAGAGAATTATCAAAATAAAGCTCTTTTTGTTTTGTTGCAGAATTAAATGTCAACGCGTCTTTAAAAGAAAAACTTTTTAAATTGATGAGGTCAACATAGTCAGGAATTTTTTTAAATTCGGGAATTTCCCCGGGCCTTGCTTTATAAGTATTATTCCCGATCCTTACAGCAGGCATATTTCCAGGCAGATATATTTTATTGAATAAAGAGTCGTTATTATTTATCCTGATCTTTTCCCGCACATCGAAGCCGTTTTCTAAAATACTATCGGCATAAAGTGAGCGCATAAAATGCATGATTGAGCCATAATAAGCTTCTGCCCTTGCTTTGAGCCAATGGCTTCTTTTTTTAGAACTCCTGGTTTTTAAATCTTCAAAACCTGTGTAGCCAACGTAAGTGATAATTTTATTTTTAAAATCATAATCAAATTCCTCTAACTGGTACTTTATTAAATAACCAAGCGCTTTGTTGCGGACAATTAAATTTCCATTGGAATAAGCAGTAAGGCGATTGTGTTCTTTATCATTAAAGAAGCGAAGGACTTTTGGGTTTTCGATAATGCATTGTTTAGCAAAATCAGATTCTCCCAAAAAACTTTCAGTAAAGAATTTACCCCATGTTTTCCACCCATCTTTTTCCGGGACCATAATTGAAATCCCCTCCAGCATTTCTTTTCGCGGAACCATTTTAATAGTATGGAACTGCGCGACATTTTCAGGTGTAATTTTTAATGAGACGGTAGAAAAACCTGTATAAGAAATGATGAGCTCAAAATTCTTTTGGGCAATTCCATTAAGTGTAAATTTTCCATTTGCATCGCTGAGAGTGCCAACAGACGCATTGTTGATAAAAATGCTTGCCGAAGCTAATGCTGAATTATCATCGGCGTTAAGAACAATTCCTTTTAACTGATCAGATTGTGAAAAAGCATTTTGACAAAAAAAAGCAAGAACAATGAGGAAATATTTCATAAGAAAAAAACTGGTGATTGAACCAAAGATAGGATCAGCAAAAGAATAAATACCTGTATTTCTAATTTTGAGTAAGTCCTACCAAAGTGGCTTTCCACCATAATAATCCAAAACTTTTTCTCTCAGAACAAAATCATATTTTGCAATGATCAGGTTATTTTGTGCCCGGTTCAGATTATTTTTTGCAATCAGATAATCAACGGATGTAATAGCGCCGGCATTGAAACGAATCTCAGCAGTGCGGAAAGATTCGGTGAAGGCTGCCACCTGGTTTTGCAATAATTTATATTTATCGGATGATGAAGTAAGATTGACATATGCACGCTCAATCGATTGCTGCAACTGTGTTTTCGCATTATTTTCCACAAGTTGAGTATTCTTGTAATCAATTTTCGCGAGCCTGATTTGATTCCTGATCCGCGCTGAATTGAAAAGGGGGATGCTTAATCCAACATTCAATGTATAAAAAAGATTGTTGCTTAATTGATCTCCAAAATTGATCTTTCTTGATTCGTAATTATTTTGTTTTACGATCACCGGATATTGTGAGCCATTTACGTCTACATAATTTGATGAAGGATTTTCAGTTGTATTTAAAAAATAATCGCGAGTGGCAACGCTTGAATAATTGGTGTTAATATTTGCTCCGAATGACAGAGTAGGAAACAATTCTCCTTTGATAGAACTGATATTTTTCTGTGCACTTTCTGTTCTGAGCTTCACTGCTTTTATTTGTGCAAACTGCTGCAACGCTTGCTGGTAAATAGAATCAGGCGTTCCGGAATAATTAATATTAAAGTTATCTTCCGGCATTCTTTCAACCTCCATATCTTTATGATAAGGAATATTTAAAAGCTGAACAAGGTTGAGTTTAGCAGTTTCGAGGTTTGTCTGGTTATCCGCAATGGCGATTTGATCGCTTGCAAGCTGTCCTTTTAAATCATAAAAATCTGCTGGCAAAATTGCACCTGATTGATTTAAAACGGCAAGACGATCTACTTGTTTTTGTGTCACTTCCACTTGTTCTTTTGATTGTGTCAAAACATCTTCGGCACTCAAAACCTGCAGGTAATCAAGAATAATATTGATAGTGAGATTATCTTTAGCCTGCTGCAATTCCATCCTTGAAGCTTCGTATCCCAGGCGATTTGCAGCAATCTGATTTTGTAATGAAAATCCATTGAATAATAAAACTTTACTGGCAGCACCATAACTCGCATAACCAACTTTTTGATTGATAAAAGCGTTGGAGAAAGGATCAATGCTTCGTCCGTAATTATAGCCGTGATCTGCATTGGCATTGAGGTTAGGCAACATATTTTCTTTTGATTGCGTCAAATTGATGCCTGCTTTTTGCATTAACAGATCTGATTGAGAAACATCAATATTGTTTTTAATTCCAATTTCAATAGCGTCTTTAAGAGTTAATTTATTTTGTGCGGTTGCAAAAAATGTATAAGAGATAAATGCCGCAATTAAAAAAAATGATTTCATGGTCTAGTTCTTGTTTTTAGTTTTTTGCAGTAGTTGCAATAAATAATAATTTAAAAATTGATTAATTGAATAATTAAACAACCCGTCCATCTAATAAATTGATGATGCGTGATCCATATTCAGCATTCTTTTCTGAGTGGGTTACCTGGATGATGGTAACGCCATCATTATTTAATTCCTTAAAAATATTCATGATTTCTTCGCCTTGTTTTGAATTCAGGTTTCCTGTTGGTTCATCTGCTAAAATTAATTTCGGCTTTACAATTAATGCTCTTGCAATACCAACTAGTTGTTGCTGACCTCCCGAAAGTTGTGTAGGAAAAAGATCTTTTTTCCCAACGATTTGAAAACGATCAAGCATGTCCGCAACCATCGATTTTCTTTCAGAGCTTTTTATGTTCTGATAAATTAATGGTGTCTCAATATTTTCATAAACTGTTAATTCATCAATGAGATGATAAGCCTGAAACACAAAGCCAATATGGGTTTTAAAAAGATGGGAACGTTGTTTTTCTTTTAATGAAAAAACGTTTTCACCCATAAAATAATATTCTCCTTCGTTTGGGTCATCTAGCATTCCGATCACGTTCAGCAAAGTGGATTTGCCTGAGCCTGACGGCCCCATGATTGAGATAAATTCACCTTCCTTTACATCCAGATGAATATCTTTTAAAACAAAAGTGCGGTTAACGCCATTATTGTACCACTTAAAAATTTTCTTTAAAGAAAGCATGTTGTGTTTGTGTTTTGATTTACAATTTCATTTCAGAATTTACAGACCTTAAAAGGTCGTGAACTTCAATATTATCATTTTTATTTTCAAAATGATGTTTCTAATTGTCTTTTTTAAAAAAGCAATTACCTGGCTGAAACTTTTTTAGAACAAACTTCTTCTAAGAAGAATATTTTTTTTCCGGCGTTGGATATCCCATAATTGGGCTGCGCTGAATATTTTTTTTCTGTCCTTTTTAAAGATGGCTATTGTTTCCTTTACTTCTGTTGTAAGAATGTTTAATTCATTTCTTGTCAGATTTTCTAACAAAGTGTTTGATTGGAGTTTCATGATTTTTAATTTTTAATTTTTAAAGATTTTGTTTGCTGCTACAATGATTATACAAAGGCATGCCAAAACCTAATTTATTGATAATCAACGTTTCATGAAAATGCTTTTTGAAGCCACTGTCCGCTTATGATACAGTGTATATCCGTTTTTGAAACAGGTGTACACCAAAGAAGAAATAATTTCTCCTTTGCCAAAAAATATTTTTACCGGTATAGTCTGAAATCACTTTTGGAAAAGTTTATCGAAACAGTAAAGCAACCAATAAGGCTGTTTTGTATTTTTACATTTAAAGAATCTCATTAATTTTTTATTTTTTAAAAAGAGAAGAATAATAAACTAACATTACAAAAGATTTCTGTTTGAATGTTCTTAAAAAAAACCTGCATCTATGAATGTAAAGAATGCGACCATACTAATTATTGATGATGATACTGACGTGCTGACTGCTGTGAAAATGCTATTGAAAACAGAAGTGAAGGAAGTGATCACAGAAAAAAATCCTGAGAATTTGCGGCATCTTTTGTCAAGATATTCTTTTGATCTGATCCTGCTTGATATGAATTTCAACAGTTCTATCAACACAGGAAATGAAGGGATCTACTGGCTAAAGAAAATCCGGGAGTTTGGCTCAAAAGCAGCGGTGATCATGATCACGGCTTATGGTGATATTGACCTTGCGGTTCGTTCTTTAAAAGAAGGTGCCAAAGACTTTATGGTAAAGCCATGGCATAATGAAAAATTATTGGATTGCATTAAAAAGATCATAAAAGAAAAAGGAAGTGCTTCTGATGAAAGGCCGGGCTCTGATGCTTCAGTGATTGGCAAAGAACTGATTGGTAATTCTGAAGTGATGAAAGATATTTTTTTTAAGATTGAAAAAATAGCTCCTACAGATGCCAACATTTTAGTTCTTGGAGAAAATGGAACAGGAAAAGACCTGATCGCAAAAGCCATTCATCAAAATTCTTTGCGTGCAAAAAAACCTTTTATCAAGGTGGACGTTGGCGCTTTGACAGAATCGCTTTTTGAAAGCGAATTATTTGGTCATAAAAAGGGATCTTTTACCGGGGCCAATGAAGACAGGGAAGGCCGTTTTGAAGCTGCTAACGGCGGCACTTTATTTTTAGATGAAATAGGAAATATTACGCTGCAACAACAATCAAAATTATTAAGTGTTTTACAAAACCGCCAGGTGACAAGATTGGGCAGTAATGTTCCGATCAATATTGATATCAGACTGATATGCGCTACCAATGTGCCTCTATCAGAACTGGCGAATGAAAACCGGTTTAGAAAAGATTTGATCTACCGGATCAATACGGTTGAGATAACCGTGCCGCCTCTGAGAAAAAGAGGAACTGATATTATCTTATTGGCACGCCATTTTGCGAATATTTATGCAAGGAAATATTTAAAACCCCAGCTGGATTTTGATGCGAAAGCGATTGAAAAACTAAAAGAATATCCCTTTCCCGGCAATGTGCGTGAGCTTCAATATACGATGGAGCGTGCAGTTATCATGTCGGAAGGAGATGAACTTACTGCTTCGGATCTTATTTTTTCTCCAATTGAAACTGTAGAAAAAAAAGAAGAAGAACCGAAAGAATTGAATCTGAACTCTGTTGAAAAAAACACCATTTTACGGGTCATTGAAAAACATTCAGGAAATATAAGCAAAGCAGCCAAAGAGCTTGGACTTACCAGGACAGCATTGTACAGACGATTAAGTAAATATGATATTTAATTTCACCCGCTTATTTTATATTAATTTCCGGCTGTCTCCTCTGTATCAAAAATGAACGACAAGTGTATCATATCCGAACACTTTTATAAAAACACTTTTTTCTAACAGATTCATTTTCATTTGTTTAGATACTGGCACGTCTTTGTGTATTTATCAGACAATAAAAATTGAATTTTTCGAAAAACAAACTGAAACAAAAATTTTCTCAGTGAACTTTAAAAAAAATATATGGACAGAGTAATAGAAAAAAAGAAATGGTCAACCAAAAAACTGTTAAGCATTGGTGGAATAGTTGCAGTTGTAGCGCTCATTGGAGCAAGTTATTATTTTACATCAGGAAAAAGCAAATTGAATGTTGACACGGATCGTGTTACCATCAGCGAAATACAGAAAGGAACTTTCCAGGAATTTATTCCGGTAAATGGGGTAGTGCTTCCGCTTACAACAATTTACCTGGATGCTGTAGAAGGCGGACGTGTGGAAGAAAAATATGTGGATGATGGAGCAATGATGAAAAAAGGCCAGCCAATATTGAGATTATCAAACACAGATATTCAACTTGGCCTGGTAACTCAACAAACCAATGTATATAATTTACTCACTCAAATGCAAATTTCGAAAAATGCGGCACAACAAAATACGGTTAGTAAATTAAACCAGATGACTGATGTGGAAAGTGAATTAAAAGAAGCAGAGCGGATTTACAATTTAGACAAACATTTGTACGAACAAAAAGCTATTGGCTCACAGGAATTTCAAAAAGCAAAAAATGATTATGATTATTATTTGCAAAAGGAAAAATTGACTCAGCAAATACTTCACCAGGACTCACTATCAAATGAACAACAAATTAAACAATCACGGCAGGCGTTTGAAGGTTCACAAAATGCATTGAATGTAATGCGTCAGAAAGTAGGCGATCTGATAGTTCGTGCACCGATTGACGGACAATTAACTTCCCTGGATGCGGAGATCGGACAATCAAAAAATAAAGGTGAAAGGCTCGGACAAATAGATGTGCTGAGCGGATATAAAGTACGTGTAGATATTGATGAACACTACATTTCAAGAATATTTATCGGGCTAAAGGGAGAATTTGATTTCAACAATAAAACGTACAAACTCGAAATAAAGAAAGTATATACACAAGTTACCAATGGCCGCTTCCAGGTAGATATGGAATTTATTGGCGATGTGCCACAGGGAATTCGGCGCGGACAAACTTTGCAAATCCGTTTGGCTTTGAGTGATGAAACGCAAGCGTTGCTTTTACCAAAAGGCGGATTCTACCAGCAAACCGGCGGCAACTGGATTTTTAAAGTAAGCGCAGATGGAAAAACAGCTTATAAAGTAGATATACAACTCGGCCGTCAGAACCCCGATTATTATGAAGTATTAAGTGGATTAAAACCAGGTGATAAAGTGGTAACCAGCAGTTATGAAAATTATGGTGATATGCAGGAGCTGGTGTTGAAGAAAGATTAAATTAGTTGAATGTTCAAGGTTGAATGTTCAAGGTTGAAGGTTCAAGGTTGAAGGTTCACAAGCATAAACACTTATTAAATCATTTTTTATGAAACAAAATCTTTTCCTGAAAATATTTGCCATCCTGTTTTTTCTGCTGGCATCAATAGCAATTAAAAGTGAAAGGTGCTGTAATCCAAAGTTTAACTGTATTCTTAAAAAAAATATAGAATCTGAAATATTAAATCAACAAAATGCATTTCCTTTATTCCCGTCCGATGAAGGATTTTTGATAAAAATTTAACCAACAATTAAAAACAATAAACAAAAAACAAAACCATGATAAAAATTAAAGACCTCGAAAAAATCTATCGTACAGAAGAAGTGGAAACAGTTGCGCTCAACAAACTTTCTTTTAATGTAAAAGAAGGCGAATTTGTTGCAGTGATGGGACCGTCAGGATGTGGAAAATCCACATTGCTAAACATCCTTGGATTATTGGATGACCCTGATAGCGGAAGCTTCATTTTCAATGGAATTGAAGTAGCTCATTTCAACGAAAGAAAAAGAGCTGATCTGCGCAAACGCAATATTGGCTTCGTTTTCCAAAGCTTCAACCTGATTGATGAATTAACTGTTTTTGAAAACGTAGAACTGCCGTTGATCTATCTGGGCGTAAAAAGTGATGAAAGAAAAAAACGTGTTGAAGAAGTATTGGATAAAGTGCAGATCATGCACAGAAAAAATCATTATCCGCAACAATTATCCGGTGGACAGCAACAGCGTGTTGCCGTAGCCAGGGCTGTTGTAAACAATCCAAAATTAATCCTGGCGGATGAGCCAACAGGAAACCTGGATTCATCCAATGGTAATGAAGTAATGCAAATGTTAACTGAATTAAATGAGCAGGGAACAACGATCGTGATGGTTACTCACAGTGAGCATGATGCACGATACAGTCATCGTATTATACGGATGTTGGACGGACAAACTGTTACTGAGAATATTTTGGTTTAATGGGAAAATGAAGAAAACAAGAATAATAAATATTTGTTTGTTCACTGTCTATGGTTACAAATATTTACTATTTTCTTCGAGGAAAGGATTTATAATGGTTAGCTTTTTTTCAATTATTTGACCATTCTGCAAATCTTCAGAGAAAAGAATTGTTCAATCGTTTTTGAAGAGCAGAAGAAATGATTAAACTGTCCCAATGGGAAAATTGATATCGAAGAGAAATTTTGAAAGCAGAAAGTATCGTTGTCTCGTCAATTAATTTTAATGAACATGTATTTATTAAATTAATTCCGTTTTGGTAAGCAATCTCTTTTGAAAGTTTAAATCTTTTTAGGCAGATGTTCACACTTTCCATTATAACCTGCGTGCTAATTATTGGCCGTTTTCTTATTAAATTAAAGACTATTTCTTTTTTGAAAGCAGCACAGTCGAAAGCATATAAAACGATGTTTGAGTCAACAAAAAAATCAGCGTTCGTTCGCTTTATCGCGGTCAAATTTAAAGTGACTCATATCTATACTGTGCTTTCTCCAAAAGTTGAAAGCTTGTTCAGTTTTAGATTGATTCCTTTCCTTTTCTTCGATAGGAAATGCAATAATCTCTACTTGTTTTCCAACAAATTCTTCAGGAAATTCGATGGTTTGCTTCGTCTCTGTAGGTATGATAATTTCTCTGTACATAATGTAAAACAAAATATACAAAATTACATTTCTAAACGGGTATAAAATGTTTAAAAATTATTTCAAAACAGCCTGGCGCAATTTAATAAAAGGCAGAAGTTTTTCTTTCATAAACGTTGCCGGACTCGGAGTTGGTATTGCGTGTGCAAGCCTTATTTTTTTGTGGGTAGAATACAATCTAAATTTTAACTCTTCCATTCCGGATGTCAACAACATTTATCAAATTGAGAACGACCAGGCTTATGGCAAGGATATGTACACTTTTGCTGCTACATCAGTACTTGTAAGAGACGCTCTAATGAATGAGTTTCCGGGAGTAGTTGATGTTTCAAGATATGACGGCGCCGGTGCTACAGTTTCGCTGGACAATAAACATTTGGCACAGTCAGGGGCATACGTTGATTCATCTTTTTTGAAAATGTTTGGGCTTCCTTTGATTGAAGGCAACGAGATAGACGCATTAAATGATATATCTAAAATCGCTGTTTCGCAAAAGTTGGCAAAAAACTACTTCGGTGATGCCGACGTTATTGGCAAAACACTATTAGTTGATAATCATCCTTACAAAGTTTCAGCAGTATATAAAGATATTCCACAGAATGTCCAATTTTACGGAGTAGATTTCCTGCTGCCTTTCCAGATCTTTTATAATCAAAATAAAGGACAAGGTATTGACGCCTGGGGAAACAACTGGACCAATACGTGGGTGAAGCTAAATCCAAATACCAATGTTACTGCTTTTAATGAAAAACTTCGGAAACTTATTCATCAAAAAGACGCACAAACAACCAACGAATCTTTGTGGCTGTATCCGTTAAAAAGACTCAACTTATATGGAGTAATTACCAATGGAAAGGAAGATGTATCGCGAGGGAAAATCCAATATATAAAAATGTTTTCCATGGTAGCATTAATTATCTTAATTATTGCCTGCATCAACTTTATGAACCTTTCTACTGCCCGCAGCCAGCAACGTGCAAAGGAAATCGGAATGCGGAAAGTATTAGGTTCTACCCGTCAAAGTTTAATCGCTGCCCTTCTATCTGAATCATTGATCGTCGCCTATCTTGCTGTTCTTTTTGCTGTAGTTGTTGTGGCTGTCGTGTTGCCATTATTCAGTAATCTGATTGGCATTCATTTAAGCCTGAATTTATTCTATCCTTCACATCTTTTATTCCTCATTATCATCGGCGCTTTATGTGGCCTGGTGGCAGGTAGCTATCCTGCATTGTATTTATCTTCCTTCAGACCGGTGCTGGCGCTAAAAAACCAAATCACCAAAAATGCAGGAAATGCGGGTTTTATCAGAAAAGGATTGGTAGTGCTGCAATTTGCTATTTCTGTCATCATCATTATTGCTGTGGCAGTGGTTTATCACCAGATTCAATTTACCAAAAACAGGGATTTGGGTTTTAACAAAGACATGGTAATGTATGTTCCTGCCACGCCCACTTTAACCAAGAGTTTTGCGTCATTAAAACAGGATATTTTAAACACAAATGATATAAGTTCTGTTTCACTTGGTGGATTTTCTCCTTTGGCAATGTACAATAATGGCGGAGGCTGGAACTGGGAAGGAAAAAGCACCGATCAGGATATTCTCGTTACAAATGTGAGCACAGATGCCGATTATCTTAAAACATTTGGTATAAAACTGGCAGCCGGCAGAGTCTTTTCTCAGGATCCGAACGTGGATAGCATGAACATTATTATCAATGAATCTTTTGCAAAACTGATGGGCAAAGCCGGGCATATCGGAGGTCAAATTTGGAGAGACCAAACACGGCTGACCATTATCGGCATTACGAAAAACTTTGTGTACAATAACATGAACGAAGCACATCCTGCGCCATTAATATTCTTTAACTCTCCATCAAACACGAACTATATTTTTATGGCAGTAAAACCTGATAATGATTTGCAAAAAACGATTACCAAACTTCAGGGCATTGTTCAAAAAGCTGATCCCACCCAATCTTTCGATTATCATTTTGTAGATAAAGATTTTGAACAAAAATTTCACTATCAGCAATTCATTGGTTCACTGGCAACTATTTTCGGTTGTTTGGCCATTTTTATTTCCTGTCTCGGTTTATTTGGGCTTGCGTCATTTGTGGCAGAACAACGTAAAAAAGAAATTGGCGTTCGTAAAGTGCTGGGAGCAAGTGTACATGGTATTACAGCATTATTATCAAAAGATTTTTTAAAGCTGGTATTTATTTCCTGCCTGATTGCTTTTCCTGTAGCATGGTGGATGATGAATAACTGGTTACAGAATTATGATTACAGAACAGACTTGTCATTGTGGATTTTTGCAGCAGCAGGAGTTGGTGCATTGTTGATCACGCTACTGACAGTTAGTTTTCAGGCGATAAAAGCTGCTGTAGCAAATCCTGTAAAGAGTTTGAGGAGTGAGTAATGTGCTGATCAGCTAATGTGCTAATTGAAGAATGTGAATTATTTATTTGTTAAAGTCAAGCAATCATAACTATTTGGCTGTACAGGTGCTGGTTAATAATCAACGGTTTAATGGATGGGTTGAATTAAGTTTTGACATGAGTGCCGAAAAGATTATTCTTCATAAAGCAGCAATATCCAAACTGCCGGAAAGGGATGTGATTGCAGGAGTT
>DATNFV010000032.1:0-3204 GCA_035606215.1 Hanamia sp. | reverse complement strand
AATCTGGATCTTTCTTTGCGATATGCAGAAGAACTGATCAGTCTTGCTCATAAGGAAGGCAATGACAAGTATCTGCACGCCGGCTATTTTCAGAAAGGAAATAAAGAAACACTTCTGGGCAATCTTGATGAAGCGCTGAAGGCGTATTTTAATGCATTGGAAGTATCAAAAAAAATAAAACGCACAGTTGGAGAAGGAGCGGACTACGGAGCTATCGCCGGTGTTTATTCGGAATCAAAAGATCCTGCGAATGCAATGCTATATTATCACCGGGCGATTTCCGTACTCGGAAATTCTGAAGATACCATAGCCCTTGCCTCCGAAATTTTAAATGCCGGTGATGAATTAAGAGAGAATGGCAGTTACGATTCTGCGTTGATCTATTTTAAGGAATCTGCAAATATCTTTGAAAAGAAAAATTACCTGATCGGAGTTGCTTATTGCCTTGGTAACACAGGAATGGTTTATGCTGCTGAAGGAAAAGATGACCTGGCTTCGCAAAATATGAATAAGGCCATTACTATTCTTCAGCAGCAGGGCGACTTTTATCCCATTTGTGTTTATCTTATTTCCATATCTGATATTTATACCAAAAAAGGCGACCATCATAAAGCGCTTGATTATGCTTTACAAAGTCTTAATCTTGCCCGGCAACATGGGTTAAAAGAGCAAATTGCAGGTGCCAACCAGAAGCTTTCAGAGCTTTATGAAAAAGCCGGAAATACTGATGCGTCTTACCAATATTATAAGAATTACATCATCTATCGGGATAGTGTGGTGAACCTGAATACGGTGCAAAAAATGGCGGACATGCGCACCAATTATGAAGTGTCGCAAAAGCAGGTGCAGGTAGATCTGCTCAAACAACAAAAGCGAAATCAATGGACGGTGATGGTGGCTACGTTTGTTATCCTGGGACTCACCATCGGAATTCTTATGCTGCTCTTCAGGTTCTATAAAAAGATTGCTAAAGAAAAGAAAGTATCAGAAACTTTGTTGCTGAATATCCTGCCTGCAGAAACAGCAAAAGAATTAAAGCAAAATGGTAAAGTGGATGCCGTGAAATTAGATGAAGTAACTGTTTTATTTACTGATTTTGTATCATTTACCCGTGCTGCAGAAAATACCAATCCCGTACAATTGGTAAAAAGTATTGATCATTATTTTAAAGCCTTTGATCAGATAACTTTGAAATATGATTTGGAGAAAATAAAAACCATCGGCGATTCTTATATGTGCGCCTGTGGCCTTCCTACACTCAATCCTTCTCATGCACAACAGGTAGCGCGGGCTGCAAAAGAAATGATATCGTTTGTAAAAAATGAATTCCAAAATGCGGATGATCTGAATCATTTTGAAATAAGGATTGGCATTCATACCGGCCCTGTGGTGGCAGGAATTGTAGGAATCAAGAAATGGCAATATGATATCTGGGGCGATACGGTGAATATCGCGTCAAGGATGGAAGCAAATTCAACCGCCGGCCGCATTAATCTTTCTGAAAGCACATATCAGAAGATCAAAGATGAGTTTCCGTGCGAATACAGGGGAGAAATTAAAGTAAAGAACCATGATTCAGTGAAGATGTATTTTCTT
Source organism: Hanamia sp. (assembly GCA_035606215.1). Lineage (GTDB taxonomy): Bacteria > Bacteroidota > Bacteroidia > Chitinophagales > Chitinophagaceae > Ginsengibacter. The sequence goes on along the minus strand of DATNFV010000032.1, from coordinate 1,608 downwards.
ATCTGAAGGTATTAGTGATTATGGATCATTGGATTTCGTGTTTATTCAGTATCCGGCTTATTTGAAAACCATGTGGAAATATTGTGGCAACTTTTGGGTTTAAATTGTAGGGTAGCGTGGTATCAATTATTTGATTACTTCACCACTTTTCTCTTCAAGAAAAACAATTTTGTCTTTTGAAAAGAATATACCCATTTCTTTTCCAATCTCTAACGAATTTACCTGAAGTCTTCTTGCAATTACAATCTGATCTGCTAAAGAAAGATAGATAATTTGCTCATTACCCATATTTTCATATGCCGTTACTTTTAATCTGCAATCATTTTTTTCATTTATGTTTTCTGTTACAAAAAGATCTTCTGGCCTGATTCCAATAGTAATGCGCTTATTTATAAACTTTTCTAAATTGTCAGGAAGAATATCAAATAAAATAGTAAGCTTTTCTGACTCATGCGAAAAGAAATACCTTCCTTCAAAATTTAGATTTCCGTCTATAAAATTCATGGCTGGTGATCCTATAAATCCGGCTACAAACCTGTTTGCAGGCTTATTATACAAATTCATCGGCGAATCTAATTGCATTAATTTCCCTTTATTCAAAACTACAATTCTGTTTCCCAGGGTCATTGCCTCTGTCTGGTCGTGAGTTACATAGATCATAGTTGCGTTTATTTCGCGGTGCAGCTTTTGCAATTCAATCCGCATTTGACTTCGTAATTTAGCATCAAGATTACTGAGAGGTTCATCAAACAAAAAGACTTTAGGTCTTCTTATAATGGCTCTTCCAATAGCAACTCTTTGTCGCTGCCCACCGGATAACGTTTTTGGTTTTCTAAATAATTCATCTTCTATCTCAAGAAGTTTTGCAGTTTGCATTACACGTTCTTTAACTTCCTTCTTACTTATTTTTTTTAACCGTAAACCGAAAGCCATATTTTCATAGACGGTCATGTGAGGATACAATGCATAATTCTGAAAAACCATGGCAATATCTCTGTCGCGTGGACTAAGCTCATTCATTCTCTTTCCATCAATCAGCAAGCTACCTTCGCTGATTTCTTCCAATCCGGCAATCATTCTGAGTAAAGTGGATTTTCCACATCCGGAAGGGCCCACAATTACCATCAATTCTTTATCATCCACTGTGAATGAAACGTCATCAACTGCTTTTTTTTCTCCGGCCTTTTTATCGGTATTGTCATATATTTTTGAAATATTTTCAAGTGTGACAGTTGCCATAATTGTATTTTAAGAAAAGAGTTTGAAATAATTTTGATTGATAACTGTTATACGGCAGGCAAGATCCAGTTCACCCGATGCGATAATAAAATCTTCTTTATTGCGTACAATGCCGGTTGTAAAAACAACATCCTTTAAGTATATCCGGTCACTGATATTTTTTGTAAGAATGGGATTTGATTCCAACAAAGGGGTGTGATCTTCCAAATGTAAAATGTGGATTGGATTTTCAGGATTAAGTAGTGCCCAAAATGTCCTGTAGATTCCTACATCGCCTTTGTTTTCAACTCCATGATACAACATCAGCCAGCCTTCAGCAGTAAGAATAGGTGGAGTTCCTCCACCAATTTTTACATTAGATAAAGAACT
>DATNFV010000031.1:0-6978 GCA_035606215.1 Hanamia sp. | reverse complement strand
CAAGCCGATAAGCAACAGATCAACCATCTTGTTTTGACCTACAATTACTTTGCTGATCTCATTCCTGATATTGATGACCGCGTCGTTCAGTGTGCTCAGATCAATTCTTTCTTCAAACAATTTTTCTTCCATGCTTTTTTTGATTTTTAAAATTTTCAATCTTTGAATTCAGATTCATTAATTCTTCATCAGAAATATTTTCCTGGGGTTCAATCGATTGAATCAATTCAAATAATTCAGTTGTTTCTGTTATTGAAACGCCACTTTTACCGGAAAGTGAGTTTATAAATTCTTTATGAATGACTGATGTGTTGATAAAATATTTTTTTCGCAGGTATTCATAAAAGTAAGTAATTATTTTCTGTGCGATATTCCGGTTGTCCTTTCGCTGTAAATAAAGCCTGCCAATCGTTTCGGTGAATGCAACGGTTGCATTCGTGTTTACGGGCAGCACCGGAATTTCGCGCTGTTTTCTTTTTACATTAAACAAAACAAACAACAAAAGTGCTGCCAGCGCAAGATAGAAAGCCCACCTTAAAGCCGGGTTTTCCTGGATCACCTGCATTGACGAAAAATTATCTTTGTTATTCAGATTGTTTTTATTTTTTGTAGAAGAAAAATCTTTATAATATTCATCCCAATAAACATATTGTGGCTGAAAACGCAGATAAGAAGTTACATATTCAAAGTAGTGATAGTTGTCCCTGGTCAGTAAAAAATAATTGCTGAAGATTCGTGGAGCAACATGAAGATAGAGTCTTCCTTTACCGGCAAAAAGAATAATGTAATCCGGAAGATTCTTTTCATTAACGCCGAGAACCCTTGTGTATCCAGTGTCGTAGCTGCTGAAGTAATTTAAGAAAGGGAAATAATAATAGCTGTATTGCGGAGCTTTAAAATCATTTCCATAAAACAGGCTAACATGCGTGTCATGCATTTTTCCATTTACTTCGCTGATGATCTCACTCTTTCTGTCGATCGTACAATAAACTGCATCCAATAATTTTTCATCAATATAATCGGCAGAAATAAAAAGATCATTTCCTGCTTTTACATACTCGATCATTGAGTTTACTTCATCAATGGAAAGAATCAGATTTTTGGTAATTAAAAAATAAAGTGAATAATTTTTAGTCGTATCATTTCGAAGATCTTCCCATGTTTTATTAAAGGGTTTTTCGGCAATGTTGATCCAGTAATTTGGAAATTCTGATTGAAATCGCTTGTAGGCAATGAAAGAGCCAAATGGTAATTTATCCGTTCTCCGGTAACTTTCATTTAATGAAGGAAGTGATCTTTCGTTTTGCGTGCAACTGCAAATTCCTGAAAGAATCAGCAGTGTGGACAATAAATATCGTAAGAATATTTTCAAATTTCCTGTTATACTTTTTGATCAAATGAAGTGAATAATTCTTTCATTTTTTCATACCTGCTTTTATCAAGAGAAAATTTTCCATACCATGCATATTCATAATCACGCACCAGTTTTTGAAACCTGTCTGAATAATCATGTTGCTGCATTTCTCTTATGTATTCTTTGTTGGTTTTCTCTGCGGTAAAACGGATAAGCTCTTTGTCGGCAAGGTTTTTAAGTGTTTTTAAAAATAAATATCTTGTTGCAAGGTTCAGTTCGTTTCTTTTTTCTGCGTCAGAAATCAGTTCATCATATTTTGAGATATCATCAAAGTCTTCAAAAGATGATTCATCATTTGCCGCAATGAATTTATTTTTTCTTCTTACAAAAATTCCATTTTTAAACAACACTTTGTAAGAAATAAAAACAATGAATATGAGCGCCAATGTCCAGAAGAAAATCTTTAATGGAAGACTATTTAAAACTCTGCCGACACCGGAATTTTCTGCCGCATCAGAAGAATGGTGACGAACAATTCTTCCTGTGTTTTCATCAATGCTAACGGTATCGGAGTGAATGTTTTTTTGCTTTCTTAAAAGACTGTCCAGGTAATGAATATAAGCGAACTCATGACTCTGACTGTATTTCGCAAAGCTGTCATTTTCAGGAAAATAGGTTTTAATTAAACTGGTATCCTGCAATTCGTTCCGAAAAGCTTTCGTTTGTGCATCACTGTTATATCCGACACCCGTCAGCAACAGTAAGCAGAAAAATAATGACAATTTAATTTTCATAGATAATTCCATCCTTAAGTATTTTACCATCTTTTAACTCAAAACCGGAGCTGTGTAACCGAACAGGATATAATACAAAATACCACAGCACCAGGAAGAACGAACCTGCAAGGATCATAATACTAACGGGTACCGGAAGACCTATGTCTGTTGAGTTTCGCTGAAAAGTATTGCTCATCAGATGCGTTACATAACTTTCAAAAAAAGCGGCGATAATAAAAAAAGGAATCAGGCTGATACAAATTTTTACAGCATCTTTTGCACCACGGATAAATGATTGTTTTCGCGAATAAGTTCCTGGAAATAACCAGCCGGTTCCTAAAATAATTCCGGCGCAACTGGCAATTACAACAGATGAAATTTCGATCGTTCCGTGAATCCAGATCACCAGAACAGATTGCCAACCAAGACCCTGTGAAAAAAATATATATTGAAAACATCCGAGCATTAAGCCATTTGTCCACATAAATAAAATGGTTCCTATTCCAAATAAAACCCCGAAGATCACGGTTTTAAAAGCAACGCTGATATTGTTGTATGCGATCTTTACAAACATCGAAAAAGGATTATCATCTTTATAAACGCCGAACGGATCACCTTTTTGAATGGATGCAATTGTCTGATCGTAATACCCGGGCTGAACCTGGTGGTTAAAAAACTGGCGGGCATAATCAGGATCGGTAGTGGAGGAAATGATGCCTGCAAAAACAAAGGAAATAAACAGGAGAAACGTAAATAAAAAGACTTTGTGATAGCGCCTGAATAAGAGTGGCAGTTCGTATTTCCAAAAACGGAAAACTGTTGAAAGATCCTGTTTTTTATTCTGGTAAATACTTTGATAAATGTGGCCGGCAATTCCGTTGATCCACCTGGTTACTTTGCTTTTTGGATAAAAAGTTTTTGCATAAGAAAGATCGTCCAGCAAGGTAACAAACCTGTCAGCCATTTCATCAGGATCTTTTGTTTCCTGGTGCTGGTACTCGTTCCATTTTTCAACATTTTTCTTTATAAACCTTGCTTCACGCATAAATTAAAAATTAAAAAGCGGCCCTTCTTTTTCACCTTAAAGCTTCTCAAAGCCACTCTGAAAATTTATCTGAAAGTGAAACAAATTAATCATTAAAAAAAATAAAACCGCCATTTTTATTTTAAAATAATAAATTGCCTTTCATGCCGCTGATACAAATTGCAACACCTTTTAATATTGACCTTGAGTTTGAAATTGCTGAGGCGCACAAAAGGCTTTTTGCCTATGTTATTGACTTTGTTATTCTGCTGTTATTTTTTACCAGCATGAAATATTTTTATTATGGAGGGTTTAATCTTACAGGGACGCAGGCACTTCAAAGCCGTATTGGGCTTGACATACTCACGATTTCCATTCCTATGTTGCTTTATTCTTTGGTTTGCGAGATCATGATGCATGGGCAGACAATTGGGAAAAAGATAATGAATATCCGGGTTATCAGTCTTGATGGCGGAGAGCCTTCCATCGGGCAATACCTGGTGCGCTGGATGTTTAAGGTTTTTGAATGGCCTTTCTTTTTCGGATATACTTTTTTTAGCCTGCAAAGCATATTTGCTTATATTATTATTACAGGATTCTGGGGAGTAGTTGTTTTAATATTTATTGCAGTAAGTAAGAAAAACCAGCGTCTTGGCGATCTTGCCGCCAACACCGTTGTGGTAAATACGGAATCTCCATTTTCTGTGAATGACACCGTTTTCATGGACATCAAAGAACAAAATTATGTGGTCACTTTCCCGGAAGTTTTAAAACTTTCTGACCGCGATATTAATACCATAAAAAATGTGGTGAATCTTTATCATAAAGAATTTAATACACAAACCTGCGACCGTCTTGCTTTTAAAGTTCAGGAAGTTTTGCAAGTTACTTCTAACCAGTATTCGATAAATTTTTTAGAAACATTGTTAGCAGATTATAATTACCTCGCTTCCCGATAGCTTGCCCGGAATAAACGCTCTATTCCATTCAGCCCTTAAAAAAATCGAAATGCCTAAAACATTTTGGTATTATTGCAATTTGTCTTTCGCCCACATGATGATGAGTTCATTGAGATCTGAGTTCCATGCTTTTTTGTAAAGTTCACGAACCACTTCCATCCATTTTTGTTTCCGGTCATCCTTGTTACCTACATCTTCTGTACCGCCGTTTGCATTGTAATCTTCACGGGTAGTGCTGGCGATGCGTGCATATTGGCCGGTTTGAGGTTTTAAATCATCGTTGGTTATGTGCAAATAAAAATCAAGTTGCTCAACCGTGCAGGTTTTATCTTTTGGCCACATGGTGCTGTCTTTGATGTAAACTGTTACGCCATCTTTGAAAAGATAAGGCTCCTGGAAGTCTTTCGTATATTGATCTTCATATACTACGCCTTTCACAGGAAATTGTGCGTTAGATTGTCCATCTATCCATTTTAATAAAGCAAAAGTATAAATAGTGTCCACGCTATGTTTTACTTGCCAACACGCAGTAGCCACCCACATGGCCAGTTTTTGCGGTGATGGATCAAGGAGATAAACTTTGCCGGTTTTAGGCTTTCCTGTATAAAGGTCGTTGCCGGTTTGATATTCATATAACTTTACCGGAAAGCCTTCCCAGCCGGGGATTGTATCACTAACTGATAACAGTTTTTGCGCCATATATGCATGCGACAAAACCGTTTTTGATCGTTCAACAAGAACCGGGAAATCATTTTTCATATAAGAACCAGGAAACTGATCTTTTTGTCCGTTTACTGTAAAAGACATATTTATCAGGAATAAAAAAAAGGCAATTTTTTGCATAGCCGAACAAAATAACAATAAAACGTTTATCCGTACAATTAATCAGGTAAATGAATCAACAAAGAGGATAATGTTTCTTTCCAATAGATCCACTATCTGCAATGATTATAAAAAATTACTTTAATTGTTTGTATACTGCTGATTCGATTTCCACACAGAAAATAAATTACCAAAAATTTGTTCCATAAAAAAAGAGGCCGTTTTTCAACGACCTCTTTTGATTTTCAAAACCCTTATTTACCTTCTTTTATCAACCGAAGTGTTACTTTATCGTTACCCTGCACGAATTCTGCAATATAAATACCCGGATGATAATTATTTCCCAACTGCAATGTACTATTTGCCGGGATGTCTGTTCTCTGTTCGATCACTCTCCCGGTAACATCCAATACAGTCATCTTCACATTTTCTTTGCTCTGACTCTTCATGGAGAGATTAAAGTAGTATGAAGTTGGATTAGGCATTACCTTGATGGAGAGTTTGCCGAGAGTTTCCTGTTGTTGAGTTGGAGCGGGATTTACATCTGTGGCGGTGGTGTTCATATTCCTTGTTTTATTGTTACCAGAGGTATGAATCACAATCGAGCCACCGCCCAATACTGTGGTTGGATCACCGTTATCAGATGTTCCAAAGTTATTATCGTAAACAACCCCGCCACCTGCAGTCTGTATTTTGATGCGGAACTTATCAACTCCGCCACCACCATTAATGCTTCCATCAATAGCTGAGATCATGAAGTTGTAATTACCAGATCCGTTAATAGTGCCGGTACCCTGGAAGATGGCTTTTGCGCCAGCAATTACTAACGATCCTGTTGCATAATTGGTGCTCTTAAAGTTAAGGTTACCAGCCTGGAACTGGAATTCTGTATTACCATCAGGTGTATTATTACCTTTTTTGTATTGAGCATTAAATCCAAAGTTTGCTTTTCCAGTCAAAGTAGGATCAACACTGTATGCGCCTTTAGGTGAATTAATCCAGCCACCACCGGTTACGAATCCTGCATTTGGATCATAAACGGAGAAGTAACCGATAGAAGTAGAGCAACCGCTTCCCGCCGTTGCTGTTACCTGGTATAAGCCAACTCCTAATGAACCAGATGGAAGATTATAAGTAGCAACTCCATTTGCGTCAGTGTTTGTTGTTACTACTTTAATTGGAGAAATATTTCCATTATTTGTAACTGTAAAGTTAACGGTTGCATTACTTACAGGAACTGTACCGCTGGTAACAGTTGCTAAAAGTGGTTTAATTGCTGTTCCTAATTGAATAGCAGTGCTGGTAGCGCTTGCATCGATTGAAACACCTTTAATGGTGAATGTATTTGAGCCATCCAGGGTTAAAGTGTAATTATTTCCCGCACTTAATGTTCCCAGTGTATAACTATAAGTACCTACATCATTTGTTCCTGATCTTCCTAATGCACCTGAAAATGAATTACCAGTCAGAAGCTGTTCGCTTCCTTTATAGGTAAAGGTTGGATCAGGTTGGCCACAATATTTGAATTGTGCTGGATCGGGTGTAATGGTAACCGGCCTTGCAGTGATGGTGAGTTTATCACCAACATAGCTAAGGGTATAGTTACTGCTTAATGCTACAGAGCCCTGTGTGATGTTATACTGACCAACGTTTTCACCGGCATCTCTTGTGAGTGAACCTGTAAATGCATCAGTGAAAGCAAGGGAACCTGAAGTGATCTTGTAAGTCAAAGCAGGATCAGCATCACCATATACTTTTGTTTTAGGATCGGCAGTGATGGTAACCGGCCTTGCAGTGATGGTGAGTTTATCACCAACATAGCTAAGGGTATAGTTACTGCTTAATGCTACAGAACCCTGGGTGATATTATACTGACCAACATTTTCACCGGCATCTCTTGTGAGTGAACCTGTAAATGCATCAGTGAAAGCAAGGGAACCTGAAGTGATCTGGTAAGTCAAAGCAGGATCATTATCACCATATACTTTTGTTTTAGGATCGGCAGTGATGGTAACCGGCCTTGCAGTGATGGTGAGTTTATCA
>DATNFV010000030.1:0-125539 GCA_035606215.1 Hanamia sp. | reverse complement strand
TCTTCCTCTGTCAGATCTTTTATCCTTTGAATAATATTACTGGTTCTGTTCTTTCCGTGCAATTGCAAAAACCGCGTGATCACAGCTTTTGGATCTGCATATAATTTTAAATTTTGTTTTACCACTTCCATTTTTTATTCTTTTTTTTAAAATTGTTCACTTATTACTATTGACCATTCATTCCATTCACCTTCTTAATCTTTCAAACCGGTAGATGCCATACTTTGTATAAAATATTTTTGAAAAAATAAAAAAGCGATCATTACCGGTAAAGCCAGCAAAACGGCTGCCGCCAGTTTTACTCCCAATTGACTATCGGCTCTGCCGCCTACCGCAAAAAGTGTAACCAATTGTGGCATGGTCATAAGCTTTTCATTTCTTACTACAATGAGCGGCCACAATACTTCATTCCATGAACCGATGAAAGATAAAATTGCAACGGTTACAATGGTTGGTTTTATGTTGGGCCAGAGGATTCTGAAAATAATGGTTGTTTCATTACAACCGTCAAGTCGTGCGGCATCTATTAATGCCTCTGGCAAACCCTGGAACGCCTGCCTGAACATCAGTATCGCAAATGCACTCACGGCAAAAGGAATTATTAAAGCCATGTAAGTATCCACAAGATGCAGGTTCACAATCGTAATATAATTTGGGATTAACGTAACCTGGAAAGGCAAAGACATCGTAAATACAATGATATAAAATATGAGTTGCTTTCCTTTAAAATGCATTTTTGCCAAAGCATAACCAACCATAGATCCGGTGATAATTACCAATGAAGTTGTAAATAAAGCAACGAATAAACTATTGAAAAGCGATCGCCAGATCGGAATTTTTTCAATCATGGTTTTAAAGTTCTGCCATGAAGGATGTGCAGGCCACAAAATCATGGAACTGATTTCGTTCATTGATGCAAAAGAAGCACCGATCATCCATAAAAAAGGGTATATAAACGTCAATGCAGCAATTAGAAGAATTGCATACAAAAACATTTTTTTTATGGAAAACTTACGCTTCATATTTTTATTATTGCTTCTTTTTTATTTGAACAGTAAATGAACGTTTAACGGCCTCACCCCAACCCCTCTGCATCCGGAGAGGGACGCGCTGGTTCGAGATCTTTGTTATCAGCGAACACACAAATAATGCATTTTTGCATTTTATATTTTCCGATTCCTTTATTGTCACATCAGCATATTAGCTCATCAGCACATTTTCAAATTTAATCGACTTCCCTTTCGATAAACCTTTTTTGAAGTACAACGACACTCATGATCATGATCGCATAAAAAAAGCCAAGTGTTGCTGAATATCCCATGTTATAATATTGAAATGCCTGTTTATAAATATAAAGAACAGCAGAAAGCGTTGAATTGAGAGGGCCACCGCCTGTCATAATATAGGGTTCTATAAACAAATTAAATCCTCCGATGGTCGACAATATCACTACCATAAAAATAGTCGGGTTGATCATGGGCAAGGTAATGTGATAGAATTGTTGCCATTTGGTAGCGCCTTCCATTCTGGCAGCTTCATAATATTGTGTGGGAACGGTTTGCAGCCCTACCAAAAAAAGAATAACATACAATCCTACATTTTTCCAGGTAGCCATTACCGCTATTGAATAAATGGCAATATCAGGATTAGTAAGCCAGCCAATTTTATTGAAACCTGTTGACAGAAGCATCCTGTTGATCAAACCCGAATCGAATCCCAGCAATTGTTGCCACAGAATAGTAACAACTACTCCTGAAACAATTACCGGCATAAAAAAAGATGCACGAAAAAAAGAAGCTGCTTTTATTTTTTGATTTAATAAATAAGCAAGAAATAACGATACAATTAATTGCAAAGGAATGTGTAGCAATAAAAATTGCAGGGTGTTTAAAATTGCTTTCCAGAATAACCGGTCATGAAACAGGCGCGAATAATTACTTAATCCGATAAAATGCATCGGAGCAATAATATTCCATTTATTAAAAGTGAGAAAAAAACAGAATAGTACAGGAAAGACAACGAATACAATCACAAATAGCAGGTAAGGTGAAACCAGTACATAAGGCAAAAGATTTTTTTTACTGAACCTTTTCTTTTTATGTGAAATCGTTACTTGCATTAATTACAGGAATTAAAGTTTTTTTGAAAGGTTTGTTGCTTCTTCTGCGACACGCAAACATGCCACAGCGTTTGAAGCATCTATTTTTCTTTTGTGAGAATGATCTTTGATCCAATTCCATTGATCAGTAAGCATATTTATCAAAAGCTGTTCATACGTTTTTGCTTTGTTTGCAGCATCTCCAAATTCAAGTGTTACTTCTTTATCAAAAATGATTTCTGCAAATCTTCCTTTTACCTTTTTATTTTTCGTTTGTACATTACTGTTACAAACAATTTTTGATTCGCCTGTTATCGCCTGAATGTATTCTAACTGCTTATCAGTTACCAGCCCATGAAGTTTCATTTTTACCGGGATCCATTCATACAGGGTGATTTCGCCATGTTCAAACAGTAATCTCATTTCCTGCCTGTCTAAAACTTTTGGCTGGTCAAATCCATGATAAAAGTTCACTGTTGCGTCTTTGTATAAAACAGTTGCCTGAACGCGATCTTTAATTCTTTCAACTCCCGGGCGATGAAGCTGCAAAGAATTGATCACTTTACCTTTCCCAAGCCAGCCTTCGAACATGTCAAAAAAATGCACCCCATGTTCTATAAAAATGCCACCGCTTTTTGATTCATCCCAAAACCAATGATCAGAATCCAGATTTTCATCGCTGGCATAATTTTCAAAAAAGCCATGCAAAAAGTTTCCCAATACTTTTTCCTTTATAATTTCAGTTACCATATCATATAATGGATTGTATCGTTGCATTAAATTGACGACATACAAAAGCTGACGTGATGCTGCTAACGAGCTTAGTTCTTCTGCTTCACTTGTTTTCAGCGCTGCAGGCTTTTCGCAAATAACATTTTTCCCTGAAAGCAAAGCCATTTTAGATTGCTGATAATGCAAACATGGTGGCGTAGCAATATAGATCAAATCAATGTTTTCATTTTCGAGTAAAGCACTCATATCATCTGCTACAATTGCATTATAGCTTTTAGCCACCTGCACCGCATTCTCTTTTTTAATGTCTGTTATAGCCATTATCCGCACACCTTCAATTTTTAAAAATGCATTCATAGCGAAAGCAGAAAAGCTACCTGCACCTACCACTCCTATGTTTAATTCGTCTTTCAATATTTATTCATTTGCATTTTTCAATAAAACATTTACTGCCACCTCTGCATCTCTGATAGCTTTTTCAGGAGTCTTTCTTCCATAAACTACACAAGCCTCATATTCCTGTGAGATAATATCCAGCACTTCTACAATAACTTCACAATTATCAACTCCCTTTAAAAATGGAATTTGCTTTGCAAACGCGATCATCATCGGATTTTTAGTGAAATAAGATTTATAAAAATCGTCGGCTTCAAGATCCTTTCTCCGCGGTAACTGGCCGGTTAATTCCAATAATTGTAAATCACCATTTTTATTGATCATTGTTTTTATAAATTCCCAGGCCTTCTGCGGATTTTTACAGGTATTGAATACAACTATATTTTTAGGATCAGCATAAGTATAAACAGGCCCTGAATGGTTATCCGGCACAATTGGGGAGTAATATTCATAATCAAAACTTCTGCCCGGAATACCATTTAAATGTGGTATTTCCCATGGGCCTGTCCATTTGGTAGCAATTGTTTGTTCAACAAAAGGATCACTTGAAGCACCGGAACCTTCTTTGGAAAAATAATCATTGGCATAAAGCGATTGCAAAAAACGGAAAACTTCTATGGAGTATTTATTATTAAAAGCGGCTTTGTTATTGATGACCAGGGATCCGCCATTGGATGCAGCCAGGTATAGCGGGTAAAAATTAAAGAGGCGCTGGTACCATAACGGGCTTACTTCTGTATAACCAAACCTCATTGTTTTTAAACTATTAATATTTTTTTCTTTAAAAATTTGTGCATCGTTTAAATAAGAACTGTAAGTGATTGGTGACGCCATGATTCCATTATCAGTAAACAAGCTTTTATTGTAGATTGTCATGATAGGATTTACTTTCCACGGCACCTGGTAAATATGTCCGTCTGAAGAAGTGATTTCCTTTATAACACGGCTGTCACATCGTTCCTTTATAAAATCCAAAAACCCTTTTAAAGTGTCTAAGGGAATTAGATCATGTGCCTTTGCATACATTTCTACACTTCCCTGCCACATATTTGCATAAATATCCGGTGTTGTTTTCCCCACGACTGCAGCAAGTATTACCTCCTCGCTCGATTGCCCTTCAGGCACTGGCTGCATATGAACCGTGTTGGCAGGATTTTTTAGATTCCAATCACTTGTAAGCATTGAGCAAAGCTTTATTTCCTGGTTGTTATTGGAACACCAGAATAATAATTCTTTGTGTTTATTCTCTTCGTTTTTGCAGGAACCAAGGAGAAAACATATAAGCATTAAGGAGGAAAATCTTAAAAGCAAAAGGAAATTTTTAGATATAAAAACTCCATAAAATACTTCAAACTATTTGTGTTTTTTCAAGAAAAACCCCTGCAGTTTTTCAGTGTTACTGCAGGGGTTTTGAAATATTATTTTAACCAATTCATTTAAAGTGTTTTTTGATTAGTAAAAATAGACTTTACCTGCGGTCCGGTTAAGGCAATATTGTAAAACATTACATCATCTAAATCGCCGGTCCAAAATCCACCCCATGCAACCTGGTAATCTCCATCAACAGTAAGATATTTAGTAGTAGGCAAATCCTGGCCGATTATAAAATCAATAGGATTGGCAAGAGTTAAAGCATTTCCAGGAACGGGCTTAGATGAAGCTGCATCCCAGGTTTTAACCAAATCACCATCAATATAAAAGCTTTCAACTCCAGATGTAAAAGTTACTACCAAATGTCTCCATGTATTTTCAGCGATTGAAAAACCATCTCCGGTGTCTTCATCATAAATAGTTGTATCTCCGGCAGGTTTTACAACTTTTACTGTGTAGAATGGTAAATGAGAAGATTGCAATTGAAATTTATATCCATTCCAGCGATTCATTGCAACCATGGTATATGTATCTGTATTTAGGGTTCTTCCTGTAGAAGTCCATTTTGCCCATACGCTTATTGACATGGCAGGAGGATTTAATGAGGCCTTATAAGGAACATCAATATTTCCACCTTTGTCAAAATGATAAGCCATCCCATCTCTTCCGAAACGATCAGCAGTGAGTGAAGGCATCCCAGCTCCAAAATAGGCGTGGCCCGCTGTAACTGTACCATTATTCGCGTTGCCGGAAGAATCATTTGCATTGCCATTCATTTTCCAGTAGCCTATCAGATTGGCTGCCGCAATTTCCTGAATGTAATGAGACTTGTAAGCAGCAATAGCAGCATTTAATTGCGCTATCGTATTATTTACTAAGGATTGGGTAGATTTTGAATCATTTAAAACTAATTTTGAAGCATTCAAAGCTGAAGTTAATGCTGCTTTTGATCCAACTTCATACTCGCCCGGTTTAACTCCTTCGACCGTATTGTCATTAAATAATTGTGCAGTGTCAACAGCAGTCTTTAAAGAGGCGGTGTTGACTGGTACAGGCGGCGTGGAATCTTTTTTACTGCATGCAGCAAAAATTATTGCTAAAACAAGCCCAAAAAGGAGCAGTTTTTTAATTAATTTAAAGTTAAGAACTGATTTCATAATGAAAATTTTAGATTGTTTAAATATTTAAGGAACTAATGAAGAGCTTTATTTCTATCCCTTTCAATTTGAGGAATAGGGAAATGTTTGTTTATATCATAATTAAAATTTGGTTTATCACTTAATGCGTGGCGGGCATAATCTTGCCCCCAACGAATCAAATCGAAATAGCGATGAAATTCAAAGCCTAATTCCACACGCCTCTCATGTTGTATCGCTGTGCGCGCCTCCGCCTGACTAAGCGATGTAATATCAGGAAGAAGATCATCCGGAATGATGGGATAACCAATCAACGTGGAATCATACAAATAACTTTCCCTCGCTCTTTTTCTTACCCGGTTAAGCGGTATTAATGCATCTGCAATATGTCCGGATTCATTCAAGGCCTCTGCATACATTAATAATACATCCGAAAAGCGAATGGCTTCATAATTCAGATTGCCATCACTCTTATTGGCTACCTCGGAGAGAGGTTGTTGGTGTTTTTTTGTAAGATAACCTGTAGCAGGAGACCATGACGGATCAAATTTTCTTCCGTTAAACCATGGCATTGAATCGCGGCCAACCGTATAATCCAGACGTGGATCTGAAATTCCTCCCTTCGTCTTTTCAAATTCATCTATAAAATTTTGTGTAGGAGCATCAAAGAAATATCCTCCATCAATTTGAGGAGCAAAGTATTGATTTAATTCACTTCCCAATTTTGGATCTTGTCCGCTTAGCTGTTGTACAGCAAAAACCGACTCTTTATTATTTTTAAAATTCTGATTAAAGTTCTCGGTATAAACCGGCATCAAATCATAAACGTTACTATTAATGACTTTGGCGGCAGCAGAAGCGGCGCTATCCCATTTTCCCTGGAATAAATATGCCTTTGCCAAAAGCGCATTGGCAGCGCCGGATGTGGCCCTGCCAACGTCGGCTCCACTAAAGCTTTCCGGAAGACTGTTTGAGGCTACGAGAAGATCAGGCTCAATAACTGACTCGAAAATCTGTTGCTCAGCGGATTGAGCTATTTGCAATTGGTCAGCAGCCAAAGGCTGTAAGACAACGGGAACATCACCAAAAATATTTACCAGCTGAAAGTAATAGTAAGCTCTTAAGAACCTGGCTTCACCAAGGATTCGCATTTGAATGTTTTTATCCATTTGTATTGCTGGCACTTTAGCAAGTACCAGATTACTACGGGTAATTCCATCATATAAAAGTGCCCATTCACTTGCCAGATTTCCATTGGTAGGATTTATATTAAACTGATCAATAAAATCAATATCGGCCTGATCACCGGGATTTCCTCCTTTCACTGCGTCATCAGAGGCCACATCTCCAAAAACCCATATCCTGTTGATATTAGCGGTAGTAAATGCGAGCGGCTGATAAGCTGCATTAACTGCTAATATTGCCTGAGCCTGGGTTTGATAAAAATTGGTTTCAGAATATTGCCCCACGAGATCTTTACTGATGAATTTCTTACACGCTGCTAAAGATAAAAGCAGCAAGGGGAGTAATATGCGGTAAATTCTAATTTTTTTCATAACAATCATTTTATAAGTAATGACGCAAATTCGATTTCTGTGAAATTGTTGATTCATTCTTTTACAGCGTGGACCATTTTTCATTTTAAAAATTTAAGTTCAATCCAACGATATAACTTTTGGCACTTGGGTAAGTTCCCCAATCAATGCCCGCAGCTACATCACCCCCGTAAGTATCTCTTTTTACGTTATCACTGATATTCATTTCCGGATCAAGCCCTGTGAATTTTGTCAATGTCCAAAGATTTTGACCGGTTACATAAAAGCGCAAGTTTTTTATATGAAAACGATTTACTATTTTTTCAGGAATGGTATAACCTAACTGAATATTTTTTAACCTCACATAAGAACCGTCTTCGAGAAAACGACTGGATGGAAATTTATTGTTAGATGCGTCATTGAATGAAACTTTAGGCATTGAATTACTTGTTCCTTCGCCATGCCAGCGTTCATCGTAGACACGTTGAGTGACATTAAACGGCCGGTAGAAGCCTTCAATATCCATGTTTACCTGGGAATAAATTTTGTTTCCATATTGTCCCTGGAAGAAAACTGACAAATCGAAATTTTTGTACTCAAGATTAGCGGTTGCACCAAAAGTATATTTGGGAATAGCACTACCAAGAAAAACCCGGTCTTTTTCATCAATAACCCCATCCCCATTCTGATCTTTAAATTTAACATCCCCAGGCTGAATATTTTTGCCCTGGTAAGCATGGCCAAACACATCAGCCGCAGTTTGAAAAATACCTTCCTGTTCGTATAAATAAAATGAACCAATTGGATGTCCAACTGTAGTTAAAGTAGCATTGTAATTGTTATCAATTCTGCCACTCGCAATCGGCTGCCCGTTGCTTAAGGACAAAACTTTATTATTAAGCGTTGAAAAATTAATTCCTACATCATATTTAAGACCATGAGCATCATTTTTATAATCGAGTTGGGCCTCCAGCCCTTTGTTTTGTACTTTGCCTGCATTTAAATATGGCGGAGTTGCACTTCCACCGATTACGGGAAGAGGAACAGGGATCAGCATATCAGAAGTTGTTTTATTAAAATAATCAATGGTGAGATTTAATCTGTCTTCCCATAAGCCTAAATCAATTCCTGCATCTGATTGGGTAGAAGATTCCCATCTTACACCTGGATTACCACGGGCAGCAATTGTGGAACCGGGATTACTAGCAGGAGTTGCACCGAAGGGATAATTATATTTATTCCCAATAATTGAAACAAAGCCATAATCAGGTATTTCCTGATTACCCAACTGACCATAGCTTGCTCTTACTTTCAATTTTGAAACAGCAGATAAATGATCCTGAACCCATTTAGTGTTTTGTATATTCCAGCCAGCCGATCCTGAAAAGAATGTTCCATACTGATTATCCGGACCAAAACGGGAAGACCCATCACGACGTACATTTGCTGAAACCAAATAGCGATTTTTATAAGAATAATTTACGTTTCCAAAAAGAGAAAAAAGCGCTGATTCCACCTGGTTTTCTGAAGCTGTAGTAGAGCCGGTTAATCCATCTCCATTTCCCAGATATCTAAAATTTGCAGATTGATTTGGAAAATTGTGATCTGTTCCTGTATGCCCCTTTATTTGATCACTGATTGCTTCTGTACCGGCAAGAATACTCAGGTTATGAATTCCGTTAAATATTTTATTATAGTTAACCGTATTGTTCCAAACAATATTGATATTGTTTGTTGTAGTTACACTAAGTCTGCTTGGGTTATTAATTCTAAGATTGGTACCATAATTTTCATCGAAGCGCTTCCCGTCTGTAACAATCGCATCAAGACCAAAATCCGTTTTGAATTTTAAATTTTTAAGGATTTTATATTCTGCATATAAATCCCCAAACACACGATACTCAGTTTCTTTGTTGTCCGTTTTATTCGCAAGGGCTACAGGATTGTATCCATCTCCAAAAAAAGCCGGATACAATGGAAGGTCTGAATAAAGTCCGGTACTATCAAAAACCGGGATTGGAGGAGTGCGGAATAAAGCATAGCGGACAACACTGCCGCCATTTCCGCCGTAGCCATCTCCGGAACTCCCGACCATATTCTTATTTGAATAAGAGATATTAATATTGTTGCCAACAGTCAGATTCTTTGTGAGATTTAATTTTAATTTCGACAACAAAGAATAGCGTTCATACCAGGAATTAATAATGATACCGTCCTGTTTAAAATAATTAGCAGAAATATAATACAGTGTGTTATCACTTCCTCCTCTGACAGAAATCTGGTGACTTTCAATTTGCCCGTTTTGAAAAATTGCTTTAAGCCAATCTGTATTAGCTAAATTTAATGTAGATGGGATCTTTGGGCGAATCAATGCCGGATTTGTAACGCCAGTATTGTCATTATCGGCGGCTTCATTATAAAGCTCTACATATTCGTTGGTATTTGACATTTTTGGCAAAGTGCCATGGGTCTGAAAACCTGCATACCCTGAATAGTTAAACTGAGGTTCACCTCTTTTACCACTTTTTGTTGTCACGACCACAACGCCATTGGCAGCGCGTGATCCGTAAATAGCAGCTGAAGATGCATCTTTTAATACAACTATTGACTCAATGTCATTTACCGAAAGAAAATTAATGCCGTCTTTTGTAGGAACGCCATCTATGATAAACAGCGGATTATTGTCATTAATAGTACCTACTCCTCTAATTCTTACAATAACCCCATCTCCTGGTTGACCTGTATTTTGAGTAATCCTCACGCCTGGTACTTTTCCCTGTAGTGCCTGATCTACACTTAAGTCAGGTAATTTTGAAATTCCTGCAACATTAACTACCGATACTGCTCCGGTAAGATCACCTCGTCTTTGTGTTTGATAACCAACTACAACCACCTCATTTAATTCTTTATTGGAAGTGATCATCCTTATATTCAAAGAAAGGTTTGCCTTTACCGGTTCTTCCTGTGTTTTGTATCCAACCGCTGAAAAAATTAAAATACCATCGTCCGGGGCATCAATTGAAAATTTACCCTGGGGATCCGTTTGCACAGCGGTTTTAGTCCCTTTCACTGTAACAGTAACACCTTGCAAAGGATTACCAGAAATATCAGATACCAAACCTGTTACCGGTTGAGCTTTAATAATACTATTAATCTTTTTGTTACTCTCATCAATTTCTGCAATGACAAGAATAATATTTTGCTTCTCGGTAAAGCGTAGTCCTGCCTGTTTTGAAACATTATTAAGAAGATCCTTTAAATTCTGGTGACCTTTTCTAAGTTTTATTTCCTTAGAAAGATTAATATCATTTTCATCATATGCGAATGAGTAAGCTGTTTGTTTCTCAATAAGATCAAAAATCTGACTAAGTTTTGCCTTATCAACTCTCACCGTTACATACACATCGCCAAAGGAGTCAATGTTTACATCTTTTGCTTTAGCAGGATAAGTATTTATTAAAACAATAAAACAAGTGCACAAAATTTTTATGAAAAAATTACTCATAACTGTAAGTTTAATAACTGTATGTTTAAGCTTAATTTATTATTTAATCAAAATCGTATCTCCCTGAACTGAAAAGGATAAATTCTTAACGAGGCACATGTTTTCAATAATTTCTTTTACATCCTTATTCTTAAATTCTCCTGTAAAACTCCAATCTGTTTTTAAACTTTTGTTGATAAGGGTAATCCCATAAACTGTTTTAATTTTTGCAGCTATTTCATGAAAATTGCTTTGTTTAAAATTCAAATAATGATCCGGAACAATAAGGTTTTTATAAAGGTGTTTATCATTTCTTACATAAACTGCTCTTTCGTTGGGACTTAATAGAACCGACTGCTGTGATCCCATTTGGCCATTTACAATTTCAACATTTAATTTTCCTTTTAATAATTCAACTACAATGGCTGAGTCACCCGATCTTTTGATATTAAACACCGTTCCCAAAACAGTTGCAACAATATTTTCTGCGTGTACTTTAAACGGATGTTTTATATCTCTTTTAACCGAAAAACCTGCATTGCCATGTAAATAAACATTTCGAATCTTCTCTTTAAAAGTGGATGGATACTGAATATAGCTATGCGGCGCTAACGTTACAACAGAACTGTCACTTAAGGTAATTACTTTAGGGAAAGCGGTATTATTACCGATCTCAGTTAATTTTTCAGGCCGGTTTTCGGAAACTTTAACAAACCAAAACCAGCCTGAAAGAATAACCATTAAAAGGACGACTGCAAGTTCCATTTTCCTTTTCTTTGTAAATCTTGCCAGCGGAAACCGTCTTAATTTGGTGCGATCTGAAAATAAATGAGGCTTATTAATAGATTTTTGAAGTTTTAAAAATTCCTCATGGTATTCTTCTTCCGGGATAGATAATGACAAAGCTTCAATTATTTCAATCGCTTCTTTTGCTATTTCTTTTTTTTCAGGATGCTGTAAAAGCCAGTCTTCCCAAAATAAACGGTCATTCTCATCAGAATTAAACCAATAATTTAAAAAAGTTTCATCGGCTACAAAATCCTCTACCTGATAATTCACTAATAAATTTTTATCCATATACTCAAACCTGTTTTTTGAAAATGATTAGAAGCTATTTTAGTGCGGCACAAGCTTGAGCAGTCTCCTGTGTTATTTATATAGTGTCAGAGGATTGCATTTTTTACCGGCTTTTTTCAAAAAGAAATTTAGGTGCCTGTAAAATGAAAATTGAAAAACGAATTGTCCTTAAAAAAAAATATTCATGAACTCCCTTAACCGGGAAATAGCTTCGTAAATGGTATTATAAACTGTGCGGGTTGTAAGAGAGGTCTTTTCTGAAATTACCTCATAGCTTAAATTTTCAAAGAATTTCAAACGAATAATTTCTAACTGTTTTTTTGTAAGATTGTCTAATGCCCGTCTTAATTTTTCTTTTTTCTCTTCACTTTCCTGAAACGCGATCAATAAATATTCATAAGAGTTTTGATAATTGTCTGTTGTATCAGAATATCCTTCCAAAGCTTTTTCTTTTTTGGCAAGTGATTGGGCACGACTGATTTTTCTGCGGAGCCACGTAAAAAGATAAGAGCGGACGTTTGCTACCTCGCTATTGACGGCAGTTCTTTTATCCCATAATTCAAGAAACATTTCGTGAATACAATCTTTAGTAAGTTCTTTATCTATGCACAAACTAAAGCCATAAGAGAACAGATACCTATAATTTTGCCTATAGATGATAAGAAAAGCGTTTTTGTTGCCTTCTTTCATTTCTTTCCAAATAAGATCAGTTGAAGACATGTTAAAGAACAATTAGTAGCAAAGCCGGTAGTAAAAGTATCGAATAAAAAAGTAAACAATTAAGTTTTGTTTTTATATTTCTAAGATTTGCAATTCGGCTTATTGCAAGAAATTCTTATTCAAAATTTGCAAAAATGCTTTCAATGAGGATCGGTGCAGGATCTAAATTCTAAAAGAAATTCGATTCATTTGTTCGTTTAGGTCACTGAACAGAATCATGCCTAATGTAATAAGACAGTTTCAAAATTTCATAAATTTTTACCCGGCCACCTTCTTTTCCAACTTCCTTTCTCTATCTTTCCGTTTTATTTTAAAAGATGAAGCATATTTTCGGAGTTGTGGTTATTAGCATGATCTCTCTGGTGCTAACTTCAAAGAAAGCCGCTGCCAAAGAAGTTCCTGATACTGTAAAAGTTGGAATTTATATTACCAGCATCCACGACATTGATTTTAAGCAAAAAGAATATGCAATCACATTCTGGTTATGGCTGAAATATAAAAACAAGGATTTTGATTTTATGCAAAATCTTGAAGTGCCTCAGGCGAAAACAGTCACCAGGTCATTTGCTACAATTGATACAAGTAACAACCAGGTTTATCTTTTAATGAAAATGCAATGCCTGATGAAAGATTCGTGGCGTATCCGCAATTTTCCATTCGACAAACAAAAGCTCAGGCTTTCGATTGAGAACTCGCAATTTGATTCCAAATCTTTGGTATTTGTACCCGATACTGTAGGCAAAAATTATGACCCGCGGTTCACGCTGAGTGGCTGGACCATTAATAATTGCCTCATTTCTGTCGGTGTCAAAAGATATGAAACTAATTTTGGAGATCCGACTATTACTGTTCCGTATAGCGATTACAGTTCTTTTAAAGTCCTCATCAATATCAGCAGGGATGCAGGTGGCTTATTCTGGAAAATGTTTCTCGGAATGTACATTGCTTTTCTGATCGCTTACATTTGTTTTTATATCCACTCCGATGGAATGGATTCGCGATTTGGATTGAGTGTGGGAGCGCTTTTTGCGGTTATTGGTAATAAATATATCATTGATTCTTCATTGCCCGAATCCACTTCTTTTACTTTAGTAGATATGCTTCACGCGCTCACGTTATTTTTTATTTTCGCTATCATTGCCGCTAACGCATATTCATTAAAATTGGTTAAAGAAGATAAAGAAATAAAGGCCGGGAAATTTGATATGATTGCTGCCCAGGCTTTTCTGCTGATTTATGTTCTGTTGAACATTTATTTTATAACGCAGGCGATTTCTTAATTGCAACTTGTGCAATCCTTAAATTAAATGGGTCTTCAAAGTTTGATTATTAATTATTAATTCATGAAAAAGAAAAAGATTTTATCAGAGTTTAAAACTATTTTGTTTGTCGAAAAATTCAGGCCTTTACTCTTTGTAACCATTTCTATCATGTCTTTTACTATTTCAACAGCTCAGACGGTCATCCCTTTATACAAAGAAGTGCCAAACAGTAAGCCTGATTTGAATTATAAAGAAAAAGCCGATACCGGAAAAGATGGAGTGATCAGGATCAGCCATGTGTCCGTTCCTGAAATTACTGTTTTTAAGGCTCCCGATCGGGGCAGGAAAAACACCGTGGTAATTATTTGTCCCGGTGGTGGCTATAGTATTCTTGCTTATAATTTAGAAGGAACAGATGTAGCCAAAATTTTAAATTCCTGGGGTGTTACGGCTGTTGTTTTGAAATACCGTTTACCGGATGATGCCATTATGAAAGATAAATCGATCGGGCCGCTGCAGGATGTCCAATCTGCCATTCAATATGTAAGAGAACATGCTGCTGAATTAAAAATAGACCCGCAGAAAGTAGGAATCATGGGCTTTTCAGCCGGTGGCCATCTTGCATCCGCTGCATCTACTCATTTCGAAAGATCATATATTGATAATCCCAAAAATATTTCATTGCGCCCTGATTTTTCAATTCTTGGCTACCCGGTTATTAGTTTCACAGATTCACTCGCTCATATTGGAAGCCGCGAAAATCTGATCGGCAAAAATCCGCCACAACGCCTGATCAAAGATTTCTCCAACGAACTGCAGGTTACAAAAAATACTCCGCGTACGTTTTTATTTCTTGCGGCTGATGATGATGTTGTCAACCCGGAAAATAGTATCAAATATTATGAAGCCCTGATAAAAAATCACGTTCCTGCTGAAATGCACCTTTTTCAAAATGGAGGACATGGATTTGGAACACGATTACCGGAAGGGAAAGATAACTGGATGGATCTTTTAAAAATCTGGATGGAGCATAACGGGTTGTTGTGATGTGGATGACCGTGGCACGGGTATGATGCTTATTTCTGATTACTTCGTACTTCCCGCAAGCGCAAATGCGACGTAAGCATCTCCGGTCTTTTTTCCCAGCTTTCCGCCACCGCAGGCAATGACCACAAATTGTTTTCCATTTACTTGATAAACCGATGGTGTTGCAAAACCAGAGGCCGGTAAATCCGCTTCCCACAGCAGTTTGCCGGTTCTTTTATTAAAAGCACGGATCTTTGCATCGCTGGTCGCAGCAATAAATAATAGTCCTCCTGCGGTTACTACCGGGCCTCCATAGTTTTCCGTTCCGCTATGAATTCCTTTTGCTTTCAATTCGGGATAATCACCCAAAGTATCTTTCCAAATAAGGTTGCCCGTGTTCAAATCAATGGCATTCAAAGTTCCCCATGGTGGCTTTACTGCAGGATAACCTTCTTTGGTTAAAAATTTATTGTAGCCGGTAGACGAATAGGGAAGATCATACCAACTGTCATTCGCTTTTTGTGATGCAATAAACTTTTGTTGCTGTTCTTTCCTGTCGTCCAAAATAAATGAGGCAAGTGCATTCATTTCTTCTTTGCCCAATTGTTTGAAAGCGGGCATCATCCTTCTTCCGGATGAAACGACCTGTTCAAATTGTTGTTGATTGTATTTTTTATTTATGCCGATCAGCACAGGATAATTCGGGCTTCCTTCTCTTTGCGGGCCATGACAATTCATGCAATTGGTGTTGTAGATACGCCTTCCAGCCTGCAGGTTCGTTTCGGATTTTTTTGGTTTATTTTTTACATCCACCATCGTTAGTATCCATGGCATTTCACTCGCATTTACATATAAAATTCCGGTTGAAGGATCGTAAGCCGGACCACCCCATTCAGCGCCGCCGTCAAAGCCCGGAAAGATCACCGTTCCTTCCTTTGATGGAGGATCAAACCTGCGCGAATGATAATTGGAAAGTCTTTTTTTGATGTCGGCAAACGAAGAATCAGGAACCAGGTTGTTCAAATCACTTTCACTTAATGATTGCCTCGCAAATGGTTTTGGAAAAGAAGGAATTGGTTGGGTAGGAGAGAGTTTCTCGCCAATCAATTCGCTCTGAGTTGGAACCGGTGTTTCATTAACCGGATAAACAGATTCTCCGGTTTTCCTGTTGAATAAAAAGATAAATCCAGACTTCGTAGTTTGTGCAATTGCATCAATTTCTTTCCCATCTTTTTTGATTGAAATCAACACAGGCGCTGTGGGCAAATCCCTGTCCCACACATCATGGTGCACCGTTTGAAAATGCCACATTCTTTTTCCGGTTGCCGCATTTAGTGCCAGAACACAATTGGCAAAAAGATCATTTCCCGTTCTTCTTCCTCCATAAAAATCATAGGAAGCGGATCCGAGAGGAGCAAATAGAATTCCGTTCTTTTCATCGAGACTAAATCCTGACCAGGCATTTACGCCGCCAATATGTTGCCACGCATCTTTATCATCCCATGAATCATAACCAAATTCCCCAGGTTGTGGAATCGTATGAAATATCCATCGAAGCTTTCCGGAATGAACATCGTAAGCCCTGATAAAACCGGGCGCTGCCGCAGCTTCTTCAGAAACCCGGCAACCAATAATGATCATGTCTTTATAAATAATTCCAGGAGAAGTCATCGCCACGTAAAGGTTCGAAACATCTCTTCCCAGATCGTTATGCAGATCAATCTTACCACTTTGCCCGAATGATTCTATAGGATTTCCGGTTTTTGCATTAATACAATACAATTGTGAATTAGCAGAATAAAATATCCGCTGGCTGTCTTTGTTATCTTCATAAAAAGTAACGCCACGACAAACATTCATTCCAAAGTTTCCATTCTTTTTAACCGTTGAATCGTTCATTGGATCGAAAATCCATTTTTCTTTTCCTGTTGCAGCATTGAGGGCAAAAAGCTTCAGTTTGGGCGATACGGCAAAAAGAGTGGAATCAATAATTATTGGATTTACCTGGATTTGCGTCATGCTATCAGCATCGCCGGTATGATATGTCCATGCAACTTCAAGTTGTGAAACATTTTTGGTATCAATTTGATTTAAAGAAGAATAATGATTTGCTTCTTTATTTCCTCCATAAACTTTCCATCCGGAATAATCGGAAGATTTTTGCGTGCATGAAAAAAATATTAATCCACAGACAGCAAGAAAAACAAAGTCTTTTAGTAACTTAAAACTCCATACATTTTTCAACGGCAAGTATTTTCGTAAATTTATTTAGCGTCCCTTTCCACAAAATGAACTACTTTATTATTCATTGGCTTCACTGTTTGCAAATAAGCATAAATGGACCTGAGATCGGAAGTATCCATACCAGCAAACATAGTCCAGGGCATTATGGTATTGATATCTTTAGGACCCATTTTGACAATATTGGCGGTATCAGTGTAAGCCTTAAATCTTGTTACAAACTGCTCTGCTGTCCAGTTTCCGATTCCTGTTGCTTTGTCCGGAGAAATATTTGCAGAATGAACGTCTCCGTTCGGCATCTCGAACACCCGTCCGCCTTCAAATGCCAGTGATGGAATGATCTGACCTTTATTAACGGGAGTATGGCATTCCATACAGGCCGAAGCATTTACCAGGTAAGCACCATATTTCACTGTATCTGATTTTGATGGCTTCTGAACAAACGATGCATTTTCAGGGATGGTATTGACAATAAAGTTCATTGGAAAATCAATACTTCTGTCAGGCGTTTTATTTTCGATGGGAGGAAGGGTTCTGATGTAGGCAATGATATCATAAATGTCTTCTTTGTCCATGTGCCCATAATAATGATACGGCATCACAGGAAAAAGGGCGTTCCCAAATTTGTCCACTCCTGTTGTGATCGTGCGGAAAATTTCGCCATCAGTCCAGTCTTTGATGTTGGCAGGTGTGATATTTTTTGAATAAAAAGTACCGGGAAATCCCATTTTTTGATTAAAAAGTTCGCCGCCTTTTCCGTTGGTTCCGGCAATCATTGGTCCTGAAAATTTTGACCAGTCGCGGGTTGAATGACAATCCATACATAAGGTAACGTGGTTGGCAAGATATTGGCCATGTTGCACTCTTTCGGGAGTAGAGGCAATATGCAAATCAGGGGCAGCATCTACTTTTGGCAAAGCGAATTTTACGTAAGAAGCTGCAACTACGACTACAAGAATGAAAAGAACAAGGATGCTCAACAAAATTTTTTTCATGGTAAATGTTTTGATTAAAAATTTGAAAACAGGATTGTTCGAAGGGTAGCTGTGATCTAATGGTAAACTCAATCCAAACTTAATATAAAATTTCTTTTACGGCAAATTATTTTTAAGACAGAGGCAATGATTGTATAACCTCTGATCCTTGTAATTCGCTTCTTATTCGGTTGTTATTCGGTTGTTATTCGCTCACTGCGAGCGAATAACAACCATATTAAAGCAGGCCTGTTGACGTCATTCACGCAAAGCAAACAGTTGACTTGAAGCAGGGAAGAAACTGAACGACCCGCTACTGTTTACAAAATTATGATCATCTTTTTCATTGCAATGAACTTAACTTTAATAAAATAAATTAGTTAATTTTAAAAAAACGAATGGTTGTGTTGCTAGCATAGCCTTGATCAAATGCATAAATTCCTGCTCATCTTTTTAATTTTTTTTGCTACGACTGCTGTTGGACAGAAGACACAAAAAGCAAATATTATTTTCGACACTGATATAGGGCCGGATTATGATGATGTGGGTGCTATTGCCATTCTTCATGTTTTGGAAGAGAAGGGACAGGCTAACATTCTGGCAACGGTTGCAAGCAATAAATATGAAGGTGTTGCTGCCATTTTAAATATTTTCAATACTTATTTTAAAAGGGCTGAAATCCCAACCGGGGTACCAAAAGGACACGCCCCGAGCCTTAAAGATCCGCAGCATTGGACAGATTCGCTGCTTCTGAATTATCCGCATAAGATAAAGTTTAACAGCGAAGTGCCGGATGCAGTAAAAGTCTACCGGAAAGTATTATCTGAACAACCGAATAACAGTGTGACAGTGGTTACTGTTGGTTTTTTTACAAACTTATTCAATCTTCTGAATTCCCCGCCTGACGAATTTTCGTCACTACCGGGTAAAGAGCTGGTAAAACGTAAAGTAAAATTATTGGTAAGTATGGGAGGATGGTTTCCCTCCGGCCGTGAATTTAATATTTATACAGATGCCCGGTCCTCGAAAGAAGCGTTGGAATATTGGCCAACAGAAGTTATATTCAGCGGATTTGAAATTGGTAAAAATATTAAAACCGGAATTCCCTTAATTCGAAATAGTCTCATAAAAAACAGCCCTGTAAAAGATGCTTTTTCTATTGCTATTCCAAAATCGCCAACCGACTCGGCAGGAAGAATGAGCTGGGATGAAACCACGGTGTTGGTAGCAGTTAAAGGAGTGAAACCATACTTTGATCTGCGTGAAGGGAAGATTAAAATAAATGATGATGGCAGCAATACATGGGACGTGAAAGGGAAGGGGCAATTTTATTTAATACAGAAAGAAGATCCGGAAAGGGTGGCGGAGGTGATAAATGCGTTGATGATGGAGAGATAGAAAACGAGGCCTTTGTAACAACGGGTCCGGACACAAAATAAAGACACGCTTCTTTGTTCGTTTGCTATTTCATGCTTTCCTTTAACTGGTGATAATTAATTTGATTAAAAATATTGATCGTCTTTTTTTGAAGATAATTAAAAGATGCGTTTTCAATCGCAATTGCGTTTGGAAGATCATAATAAACAAAAATTAATTGGGCTCCGGAAGCTGAGGCAGAATGATCATAGTAGTTTGGATTGATTTTATACAACCCGACGCCTTCCATTCTTCCGATTGGCACTAATTCGTTCAACCTTTCAAAGCCGGACGTTTTTTTGCCTTCATCCAAACGGGCCGGAGATGCTGCCTCCTCCGCTTTCATCAGATCGATCATACTTTGATATTCTTTAATTTTTTCCTGTTCATTTGTTATTGTGAGTTTTGTATCATCAATTGCTTTTTTAATTTTTGAGACAGATTCCGCAAGTGCTTTTTTAAATTCTTCAGTCATATAAGAAGGCGGATTTTTCAGTGTTTCCTGCGTTTCGCGGATATTCTTTTGTAAATTGGGAATACTCTTTTCATCTTCCCTGACCTGGTATTTTTTCTCTGCGATCAAAAACTGCAAAAATTCTTTGCGCGTTAACGGAACAAAAAGCGGCTTGTCATTTCTCCTGATGATCCTGAAAGGCTTTGTCGGGGCGATTGCAGCATAACCATAATTCTTAAAGTTGAGTTCAATGTAATCAGCGGTGGAATCTGAGACGGGAGGCTGTTCAAAAAAAAGTGGAAATTTTGCCCTGGAACAATCTTCCCAGAAATTGCCTATCTGACGAAAGAAATGATCTTCCGCATTCGTTTCTATCCCCATTAACGTTCCATCCATGGAGACCTTCGTTGCGCCGGTTTTATCGTCTTTAGTAAGATAATAAAAATTAAAAGTATAACTGCATGAAGGAAACAAAATGGTTTTTGCAAAAGGATCTTTTGAAATTCCAAAGCTGATTCTTGTATTAAAACCTTTTGGCGGATTGAACAGCGGATCTGATAAAAATATTTTTAACTGGGAAGCAAGACAGTTTTTTAATGAAGACGCTTTTGCTTTGTCAATGTTTTGAACGGCATCAATTCTTTTAAAAATACCTGCTGTTTCATTACCGGTTATTTTTCCAACAGCATCTTCCGCATACACAATTTTTGTTTGAGCACCTGCCGCAATTGCTGCTGTAATAAAGATGGTAATGATGATGATTTCTTTAAAATAAAATTTCATGAAAGACTATTCTTTGGATTCTCTTTTGCTAACCGTATGAACTGTTGGAGGTATTATATTTTTATAAATTCCACTCTTCTGTTGTTCGCTTTCCCTTCAGCAGAATCATTTTTATCAATGGGTTTTGTTGCTCCAAAACCTTTGGTAGTAAGCCTTGATTCTGAAATTCCCATCTCAACTAATTTCGCTTTTACTGCATCTGCTCTTTGTTGCGACAATTTCATATTAGCATCTGTATTTCCATCACTGTCGGTATGTCCGTCAATTTCAAATCTCAAATCAGAATGTTCTTTCATCAATTTTACAATTTCATTCAAAGCGCCCATTGATTCGGGTTTAATAGAAGATTGGTTTACATCAAATAAAATTCCATGGCTGATAAATTTTCCATCAGTGACGATCTTATTGTATTTGTCGTCGCCCCCTTCAGCAATACGAAAATTTTTAATTTTGATCCCATAACGGCCTGCTCTGATGTTAACTTTTGTAGCTCCGGAAGGCAAGGCGTTGGTGGCAAAAACACGATATTGATCTATGTAAGCTTTTCCAATACTTTTACGGATATAAATTGCAATGTGATGCCATGAATTGCCTGCCCCCAGTGCATCTGACACTTCTTTTGAAAAGTTTTGACGGCTTGTATTGTTGCCTCCAAATATGCTTGCTGAATTCCCAAAGATGACAAATTGATAAAGAGGATAGCTTCTGTAATTTTGATCTTCGGGCTTGCGGAACTCTACCGCAAAATCACTTACATATTGAAAATAGCTGGCTTCATTTTCCCACATCATATCAAACTCAATCGTGTATTGATCCGGAAGATATTTATCAGAATTCATCAAAGGTGCAACCGTTGCATTGCCATCTTTCTGAAGATGTAAAATCTTTTCGCCATTAAAACTCTGAATTTCTGCATTGCCGGATTTTACAATAAAACGTGCCGGTAATTCTGCGTCTGCTTCATCACTTAAATCAGGTTCAAAAATAATTTTGTCTCCTGCAACAAAATCATAG
The DNA here is from genome assembly GCA_035606215.1 of Hanamia sp. Taxonomy (GTDB): domain Bacteria; phylum Bacteroidota; class Bacteroidia; order Chitinophagales; family Chitinophagaceae; genus Ginsengibacter. The sequence continues at coordinate 103,820 of DATNFV010000030.1, read as the reverse complement.
TTTTTATAACTTTTCATGCTCACCGGTGTTGCTTTTACTGTTCCTTCGGTTGAAGAATTATCACCAGATGCGCTGCTCACATTTACGTCACTTTTTTTTACGGTTGCCGCATCCACTGTCTTGTCAATCGCTTTGTCGGTAGCATTTCCCGCCTTATTAATTATTTTATTTTCAGTTCTGTTCTTTACCTCGTCTTTTAATCTTTTGAGAAGTTGCGATTGAGAATTTTGAAAGCAAAACACAAAAAAGATGGTAGCAATAAATGAGAAAAATCCTGAAGATGTTTTCATAAAAAAGTATTTAAATAATGATAAAAGATTCTTTTAAAAACCCTCTGCAAAAGTCCGTGAGAACTGTGTTTCAGACAATCCCGGTAAAACGGGTTTTTTATTTCTCCCCGAAAAAGGGGATTTATTGCAAATGGTTGGAGAGATGATTTTTTTTAGAGAAATTCGTTTCGTGCAGTAACATAAACTGCTTTCATTTATGCACAAATATTTGGCAGTATCACTCTTTTTTTTTCTTATTCATTTTGAACTTCGAAGCCAGTCAATTAAGTCCGGAGATGATACAACTGTCATCAACCTGGAAATAAAAAAAGCATTGCTCTTTGCACAAAGCCCTGCCACAACTGATTCTGCACATTTTTACCTCAACAAATTTTATACGTCTTCGAAAAATAAAAATTATTCAAAAGGTATTGTTGAATATTTCAGGATAAAAGCACTTTCTTATTTTATTCAGCAAAAAGATGATTCTACTGAAGTTGCCTTGCAGAAAGCATTTGATGAAGCAAGGCGATTTAAGAACGAAAAAGAATCAGGACTTGTTTTGGATTTGAAAGGTTGGATTTTTCAAAATAAGGAGGAATATGATTCTGCTACATATTATTTTATTGATGCTTTAAAAATTGCTGATTCAATTAATGATAATAAATTTTCTGCCGAAATTGCCAATAATCTTTCCATTCTTTTTTGGTCGATCGGCGATTTTAAAAAAGCTGCTAAATATGCATCAACCGCTTATTTTAACGGTGTAAAATTGCGCGACACGATGCTGATGAGCAACGGTCTTTTTAATTTAGGAAACGCAAAAGGGCAATTAAAACAATATGACACGGCGCGAATTCTGTACAGCAAAGTGAAAGAATTAAGTAATGATCCGGCAAAATATAATTACGTTTTGTTTCGTGCGATGGGTAATGATGCAGCAATGCTTTTGGAAGAAAATAAAACAGATGAAAGCATCAAAAAGTATGAAGAGATTTTAGAGCTTTCCGATCATATTGATCCTTCTTTGATGTCATATATTTATAGTGGTCTTGGTGCGGCACAATTGAAAAAAAATGATCTTGCCAACGCAGAATTAAATCTTTCGAAAGCCACAGGCATTGCAGAAAAGTTAGATCAGAAGTACGCGCTTCGCGATGATTATTTGCTGATGTCAAAACTAAAAAAAGCACAATCACATTTTCAACCTGCTTTGTTTTTTCGCGAAAAATATGATTCACTGAATGACACGATCATGAGTGAAACAACAAATAAGAATATGCACACTTTGGAAAAGAAATACAACAGTGCAAAAAAAGACAACCAGATTGCAAAACAACAATTGTCCATTATTGAAAATAAAAACATCATTCAAAAGAAAAATACACTGAATTCCATTTTGATGGCGGGAATCATTTTGTTATTATTTGTTGCTTTATTGATTTATAGAAATTTTCTGAGCCGCCATAAGATCCTTAAACAAAGTGAAGAATTGAAAAAGCAAAAGATTATTGAACTTGAAAAAGAAAAACAATTGGTAGCCGCTCAATCGCTACTGAAAGGGCAGGAAGAAGAAAGAACACGTTTAGCTCGTGATCTTCATGATGGAGTAGGAGGTTTGTTATCCGGAGTCAAATTATCTATGTCAAATATGAAAGGAAACGTTTTTTTATCAGAAGAAAATGCCCGCTCAATGAATAATGTCATTATGCAACTGGATCAGTCAATTGCAGAACTGCGGCGTGTTTCACATAATATGATGCCTGAGTCTTTAATTAAATATGGTTTGAAAGAAGCGCTTGAAAATTATTGTGAGACGTTAAATATTTCAGGAAAAATTAAAGTGCAATTGCAAACATATGGCATGGAAGAAAGAATGGAACAAAGCAATGAAATTGTAGTATATAGAATGGTTCAGGAATTGCTGAACAACGTGATCAAACATGCTGATGCAAAAAATGTTTTAATACAACTTGTTCGCAAACAAGATCGATTTACATTAACTGTTGAAGATGACGGAAAAGGTTTTGACCCGGAAGAAACCAGGAGCGGAGCGGGATTACAAAACATAAAAGCACGTACTGAATATTTGAATGGAACGGTAGATATTATTTCTTTAAATGGCGAAGGAACTTCTGTTACCATTGAAGGAAATTGCTGATAATTTTTTCTTTTGAATTTTCTTTTTATTTTTAGAAATGTCTGTACGCATTTTTATTATTGATGATCATCCCATGGTTGTTGCCGGATTGCGTTCTTTACTTGGTGGTTTAAAAAACATTGAAGTGACGGGTGCTGTTTCCAATGCTTTTGAAGCAATTCCTTTTCTGAAAAAAAATAAAACAGATATTGTTTTGCTCGACATCAACCTTCCCGACATCAGCGGAATTGATCTTTGCAAAAAGATCTGCAAAGAATTTCCGCAGATAAAAATTATCGGGATGAGCACATTCAGTGAACGAAGTTATATTTCAAGAATGATTGCAAACGGAGCAGCCGGATATTTGATTAAAAGTGCTTCTGCTGAAGAAATTGGGGCTGCAGTTAATACCGTTTTACAGGATAAAATGTATATCAGCGTTTCATTGGAACATGTTGTGAAACCCTTATCTATACTACCTGCTGACAGTTTGCCCAAACTAACGAAAAGGGAAAAGGAAATTTTACAGCTGATTTCAGAAGGACTCACCAACCACCAGATTGCCGAAAAATTATTTATCAGTCCACTCACTGTTGATTCACACAGAAAAAATTTATTGACCAAGCTGAACGCGAATAATACAGCATCCTTAATAAAAATTGCTGTTCAGAATGGATTGGTGTGAGGAAAAATATATTTGCTATTTCATAAAGGACTAGTAATTGCTGTTTTTTTGTTCATCTAGGATTTAATCTTTTAGTAATGATTCTGATGATTGATTTTTTTAATCACCAATAGTCAGTATTCCCGCTTTAATTTTCTTTGATTATTTTTTTTACAAAACAAAAAAAGCGAAACCTTTTACAATTTCGCTTCTTTACTTTTATAGGAGAATTTTTAATTCTTATTTTTCTCAAATTCTCTCCTGATAATATTCAATGCGCCTCCCGCTTTGTACCATTCTATCTGTTGCTCGTTATAAGTGTGGTTTACTAAAAAAGAGTCGGTAGTGCCATCTTTATGATGTAGCACAACTTTCAATGGTTTTCCTACTGAAAATTCAGTTAAACCAATAATATCGATTTCATCATCTTCAAGAATTTTGTCGTAATCTTCTTTATTCGCAAAAGTAACACCGAGCAAACCTTGCTTTTTTAAATTGGTTTCGTGGATGCGGGCAAACGATTTTACAATTACAGCTTTTACTCCAAGGTACCTTGGTTCCATTGCTGCATGTTCACGTGAAGAACCTTCACCATAATTTTCATCAGCAACGATCACGGATCCGATTCGTTCAGCCTTATATTCTCTTTGTGTTTGGGGCAATGGTCCATAAGCACCTGTTATTTGATTTTTAACAAGGTTGGTTTGTTCATTAAAAAAGTTAACTGCTCCGATCAATAAATTATTGCTGATATTGTCTAAATGCCCCCGATATTTTAGCCAGGGGCCAGCCATAGAAATATGATCAGTAGTGCATTTTCCTTTGGCCTTGATCAACAATTTCATTCCCAAAAGATCGGCTCCGTTCCATGGCTCAAAAGGTTTCAAAAGCTGAAGACGATCAGAAGTGGGGGAAACGATCACCTGGATATTGCTTCCATCTGCTGCAGGCTCCTGGAATCCTGCATCTTCCACTGCAAAACCCCTGACCGGCATTTCAATACCCTGAGGTTCTTTCAGTTTTACTTTTTCGCCTTTATCATTGATCAAATAATCTGTCAAAGGGTTGAAGGTTAGGGTTCCTGCAATTGCCAAAGCGGTGGTTATTTCCGGAGAGGCAACAAATGCATGTGTATTTGGATTACCATCATTTCTTTTTGCAAAGTTCCTGTTGTAGGAAGTTACAATAGAATTTTTCTTATCAGGATCGTTGGTATGTCTTGCCCATTGACCAATGCAGGGGCCACATGCATTTGCCAAAACCACGCCGCCCATTTCTTCAAAAATTTTCAAATAACCATCTCTTTCTACAGTATATCTTACCTGCTCGGAACCGGGAGTAATGGTAAATTCTGATGTAGCGCTCAAGCAATTTTCTGTGGCCTGTTGGGCAACGGAAGCGGCACGGGTAATATCCTCATAAGACGAATTGGTACATGAACCAATCAATCCTACTTCCAGTTTTTCAGGCCAGTTATTTTTTCGCACCGCATTGGCGAACTCAGAAATTGGCCATGCAAGATCAGGTGTGAAAGGCCCGTTGATATGAGGTTCTAATTCTGATAAATTAATTTCTATTACCTGGTCAAAATATTTTTCCGGACTTTCATAAACTTCGGTATCGCCTGTTAATTGTTCTGAAAGTTTATCGGCTTCGTCTGCTACTTCTGCCCTGCCGGTTCCCCGTAAATATTCTGACATTTTTTGGTCGTATCCAAAAATAGAAGTGGTAGCACCAATCTCTGCACCCATGTTACAAATGGTAGCTTTTCCTGTGCAGGACAATGACCTGGCGCCTTCACCAAAATATTCCAGAATAGCGCCGGTTCCACCTTTTACGGTCAGTATACCGGATACTTTTAAAATAATATCTTTTGCTGCTGTCCAGCCATTTAGTTTCCCGGTTAATTTAACTCCAATCAATTTTGGAAATTTTAATTCCCATGGCAAACCTGCCATCACGTCGCATGCGTCTGCGCCTCCGACTCCAATCGCGATCGTTCCTAAACCTCCGGCATTTACGGTATGCGAATCAGTTCCTATCATCATTCCGCCTGGAAAAGCATAATTTTCCAGAACCACCTGGTGAATAATTCCTGCACCCGGTTTCCAGAAACCGATTCCATATTTATTAGAAACCGAAGCCAGAAAATCATACACTTCTTTATTCTGCGATTTTGCCCTTGTAAGATCAGGAACGGCACCAATCTGCGCCTGTATCAGGTGATCGCAATGGACAGTTGACGGAACCGAAACTTTCGTTCTTCCGGATTGCATAAATTGCAACAAAGCCATTTGGGCAGTAGCATCCTGCATGGCTACCCTGTCTGGTGCAAAGTCTACATAATCTTTTCCTCTTTCAAAAGCCATATCAGGATTTCCGCGCCAGAGGTGAGCATATAAAATTTTTTCTGTCAGAGTAAGAGGATGATTAACCACTTTACGCGTAGCATCTATTTTTGCAGAATACCCGGCATAAACTTTTTTAATCATGTCAAGATCAAAAACCATATTTTTTCTTTTATTGAATGTGATAAAAAATCTTTGATTTGTAAAAACCGCCGCAAAATTACTTAAAGTACAGTTGCCGTTTGGATAAAAACTGCAATTATTTTTTTTGAAAAGTTTTTTTTCTATAAATTGTAGCCTCATTGGCTTTGTATGAAAAGTTTTGTTTTGATACTGATTGCAACGATTGCTATTATGGGGTTTAAGAACTTAGTTTGCAACAGGTGAAGCTCTTGAAAAAATTGAAGATTGAAATCATAATAATCCTTTACTTTCTTTTTGAAAAATGTATAAAATAAAACACTTTATTGAATGGCAGGTTTTTGGAGTATGCACTGCCATTGGTGAAAGGATGGGAATTGCTACTTCAGCCATCCGACGTTATTTCATTTATCTTTCGTTCCTCACTTTTGGTTCACCCATTATTTTCTATCTTATCATTGCTTTTTGGATGAACGTAAAAAATTACATTAAAAATTCCAGGCGAAATCCGTTAAGGTATTTGTAAACAAGGGAGCTTTCTTATAAATGAAAAATTAAGATCAAATCCTGGTTTATATTTCAGCAGAAGAAGCAGTAAAAGTTATAAATCGGATGATAAAATATTTGTTCATGGAGGTGCAGCCACTCCACATCGAAGGGAGAGTCAAAGATTATTCCTTTTCTTAAGCCCGGCGCCGGTGTTGTCACCACAAAAGCACATGCGCATTACGTGGTTACGGAGTATTGAACCGCTTTTTTGGTTTGGAAAAAACATGCAGCAAAGAGCAAGTGCATTAAAGAGCAAGTGCATTAATTGATATTGCTCAGCCTGATCACAGAGAAATGCTGGAGAAGGCTGCTTTTGAAAGATTCAGGCATTGGTAAAAGTAATTTCAGATTTCATTTTAGGTATGAAGAAATATATGAACATCTATATTTTGCTGATAAAAAGTAAAGTAAATTTTTTTGTAAAACAGGCACAAAAAAGCCGTCTCAATTTTTTTTGAGACGGCTCTTTTGCATTGAAATATCGATTATTAGCCGATTAATTTCACATTAACGGCATTCATGCCTTTTTTGCCATTTTGCAAGTCGAATTCCACTTTGTCGTTTTCTTTGATCTCATCAATTAATCCGCTTGCATGCACGAAAGTTTCTTTAGAAGAATCATCGTGTTTGATAAAACCGAATCCTTTTTCAGAATTGAAAAATTTTACGGTTCCTGTGTTTTTGTTGTCCATTGTATTGTTGTTTATAAAAAAATTAGCAGCGAAGATAGGTTTTAAAAATTGAAAAAGTGCTTCTGTTTGCCGATTTTAAATTATTTAACTTTTGGTGTGTTCAAACCTGTGTTTTTACAAATGATCAAAAAAAAGAGTGATTACTACCTATCAAATTACTTAATTGCCTAACTATTTGGTTGCCTTCTCGGTGCCTCCGATTTTATCCCAAAAAGTAAAATATAAACCATAATTATATTTGAAGAATTTGTGGTGATGAGAGTGATGCGAGGCCCCAATAATCCATTTTGTCAAAAAGTTGTCTGGATTGTTTGGATAAATTTCAATATCGAGGTGATTGATCACACTGCTAAAAGTCATGATGGACAGAACAACGATAATTACCATATAATGCATTGGCAAAATCAACAGCATTACCGGTAAAAAAATTGCCTGGAAAATTCCTTCGATCGGATGAAAAGAAAAGGCGGTAAAAGGCGAAGCAATATTACTGTCGTGATGTACTTTATGAACAATTTTAAAAACCGCCGGCTTATGCATCCAGCGGTGAAGCCAGTAATAATAGGTTTCATGAAGCAACATAAAAATGATTAAGCTTAAAGGCAGGTACCACCAGCCATGATCGCTGATATTTGTATAAACTTTTGTATACCCTTTTTGCCAAAGAACAACCGTGAACGTTCCGGCAAGTGAAAAAAGAAAAGAGGTGATAAGGCTCCATTTTATCTCATTTCTGAACTGCTCTTTTTTATATTTTTTTTGATTGATCTTTCTTTCTTTAAATTTTACAGAAAACCATTTATAGAAAATCAGATAAAATAATCCTGCTACCAAAAAGTATCTTCCACTTATAATAATAAAGAAAATCAGCGTGAGTAAAAAAAGCCAATAAGCTGATGTAAAGTCAGGAAGATCCATGATGTAAAATAAAATTGAATTATTGAATTTTTAGATTATTTGTGAAGATTTTAAAATGCGAGAGAAACATTTGTGAGCAATACAACAAAAAATGTTCTGCCTGTTTTAAAAATTGCTGATACAACCATTGGTAACGGACAGCAGAGAAATTACGAAAGAAATTTATAGTAAAAAATTATCCAAGAAATTTATAGTAAAATTTATATTCTGAAAGAACAAAAATGTTTCTCCAACATGGAAAATAATCCACAAAAGCCTGCAAATCTTTAGAAATCATCTTCAGGAATAATATCATTATCTGCGCCCAGACCATGGCCTGCGCCCAGACTATAATCATTATTTTCTTCATCTTCTTCACCAATTTCTTCATTGGCATCATCTAATTCAGCGCCCGGAATATCAAGGTCGGAAGCTGTAGTATTATATTTAAAGCTTTCTTCATTCAGCGGAGTTCCATCGTTGTCGGTATTATCAAGAGCTGCATTGCGGAGGTTTTCATCATCATCCCCGGGCATATCGTTTGCAGTTCTCATCAGGTCATACTTTTCCTGCTCAGTAACATTGGAATCTTCACCTTCCTTAATTTCTTTATCAATATCCTCATTAAAAATATCATCGCCTTCTTCATCTGCTGAAGAAATGGTTGTATCCGCTAATTCACCAAGTGGTGCAGGGTCAAAATTTTCCTGGCCGGGAATCTCATGAACATCCGGGATTTCTACTTCCACTGCCGGTTTCTCCAGTTCTTCCCGATCATGTGGAGAATCAATTTGATCAGAAAGCTGATCTTTTTTTGGGTTGATGGGATTTTGTGGCATAAGATCTTTTTATTTTTAGCGTGAAAATATAATGCCAGTAATCTTAAAAAACTTCAATATCAATTAAAAAAGGGTAATTTAATCGAAGACAGGGATTCAAATTTAAACTTATATGTATAATTGAAAACGCTTCGAACGCGCTAATTGAAGATATACTACCCGTAATATTAATCATTATTTCTTTGTTATCCATTTGTATAAGCTTCGGTGAAAAGATCGAAGATGTATCGAAAAGGTATCGAAGGGGTATCGAAGGAATTCAGGAAGAAACAATTGTTTTTCCCATGTGGTCTTATACTGAAAAGGCATTGCCGGTATGGATCGGGAATTTATCCCTCTCTTGTTCATGTAGGCGTATCTCTTCTTGTCATTGAAAAGTATTATGAATATGTAAAAGAGAAAATTAAAATGGTTATGAAGTTCGCGGAAGGTCGGCACGCATTAAAGCTAAATGTTCTATATGGTTGATCCACTTCAAATTATTTTATAAATCTTCACATATTTTTTTTGTTATTCAAAGCAATCAACCTACTTTTGCACTCCCAAAATAAAACGGGAATTAAAAAAGTTCTTTAACATGTCTCAGAGAATCAGGATAAAACTTCAATCTTACGATCACAATCTGGTAGATAAATCTGCAGAAAAGATCGTAAAGACAGTACGCAGTACCGGTGCAGTAGTAACAGGACCTATTCCGTTACCAACTCATAAAAAAATATTTACCGTTTTGCGTTCTCCACACGTTAACAAAAAAGCGCGTGAGCAGTTTCAGTTGTGTACTCACAAACGTTTGCTGGATATTTATACCAGCAGTTCAAGAACCGTTGATGCACTTTCAAAATTGGACTTGCCATCAGGTGTTGACGTTGAGATTAAAGCGTAAGGATTTCCGAAAGGAGAGGACCTTATAAGTTCTTATAAAAAATTGTAACACTCAAGTACCGGAATTCCAGTACCGCTGAGTATAATAAAAAAGAAATGAAAAGTATTATTGGAAAAAAGGTTGGCATGACCAGCATTTTCGATAGTAATGGCAGGCAGACAGCCGTGACCATTATTGAAGCGGGTCCATGTGTTGTAACCCAGAAAAAGACCATAGAAACTGATGGCTATAATGCTGTTCAGATTGCTTTTGGAGATAAAAAAGAAAAGCATACCCTTCTCTCAGAAAAAAATCACTTTGCCAAAGCAAACACCCCGGCAAAAAAATTCGTAAAAGAAATCCGCGATAGCGAAACAGATAAAAATGTTGGCGACACCATCGGAGTCGACATCTTTGCCGAAGGCGACAAAATATCTGTTGTTGGCACCACTAAAGGAAAAGGTTTCCAGGGTGTTGTGAAGCGTCATGGCTTTCATGGCGTTGGTGAACAATCGCACGGACAGCATGATAGATCACGTGCTCCAGGATCTGTTGGTGGTTCCTCTTATCCGTCAAGGGTATTCAAAGGAATGCGCATGGCAGGACGTATGGGAAATGATAAAGTGCAGATGAAAGGTTTGAAAATCGTAAAGATCTTCCCCGAAAAAAATTATTTATTAATCAGCGGTTCGGTTCCCGGCCATAACGGTTCAATCGTTTTAATCCAGAAATAATATGCAAGTAGATATAATAAATATAGAAGGACAAAAAACTGGCAGAACTATTGACCTGCCGGAAGAAATTTTTGGCGCAGAGCCGAACAGTCACGTGATCTGGCTTGCAGTAAAACAATATTTAGCTGCACAGCACCAGGGAACCCACAAGGTTAAAACCAGGTCTGAAGTTCACGGCTCATCTAAAAAGCTTCATAAACAAAAAGGAACAGGCGGAGCCCGTAAAGGAAATCTTCGTAACCCTTTATACAAAGGTGGTGGTACTGTTTTTGGCCCTAAGCCTCATGGATATGATATTAAACTGAACCGTAAAGTGAAAGATCTTGCCAAGATCGGTGCGTTAAGTGCAAAAGCAAAAGAAAATAAGATTGTCATTGTTGAAGATGTTGAAGGAAGCTTTGAAAAACCGAGCAGCAAACAATTTAACCAGATCTTTTTGAGCATCAATCCGGAAAGCAGGAAATCATTGTTTGTAATGCCTGAATACAACGAAAATGTTTATAAGAGTTTTCGTAACGTGTCAACAGTTTGTGGCACATTATTAAGCGATATCAACGCTTACGACATTATCAACGCAGATTCTGTTGTATTCACAGAAAGCGCGGCAAAAATATTTGTAGAAGAAATCGCTGAAGAAGCAGAAGCATAAATAAAAATACGGTTATAACCGGAAAAAAATAAGATCATGAAATCGTCAGAAGTTTTAATAAAACCTGTTTTATCAGAGAAAGTAAACCGTCTTTCTGAAAAGCACAACCGGTACACTTTCATCGTAAACAGGAAAGCAAACAAACTGGAAATAAAAAAAGCGGTTGAAGAGTTTTATGGCATCACTGTAGAAAATGTAAATACTTTGACAATGCCATCAAAAGTGAAACAGCGTAATACAAAGGCAGGACTTCTTACCGGAAGAAAACCGGCAAAGAAAAAAGCAATAGTGACTGTTGCAGAAGGCGATACTATTGATTTGTACGGAAATGTGTGAGTTGTGAGATCGGGTAGAACAATGAATTTAGAATTATTAATTATAAAAAGATTGAGGTTTTAGAACTGAAAATCGAAAATTAAAAATCATGGCTTTAAGAAAATACAAACCGACTACCGCAGGAACCCGCTGGAGAATTGGTAATGCCTATGCGGAAGTAACTACCAATGTTCCTGAAAAAAGCCTGGTAGAAAAAGTACATCATACTGCCGGACGCAACAGGCAGGGACGCAGAAGTATGCGTTACCTTGGTGGCGGCCACAAAAAAATGTATCGTGTAGTTGATTTTAAAAGAAATAAAAAAGAAATTGCTGCTACTGTAAAAAGCATTGAATACGATCCAAACCGCAGTGCTTTTATTGCTTTGACCGTATTTGCTGACGGAGAAAAAAGATACATAATTGCTCCACAGGGTTTGCAGGTAGGCGCTACTATTATCAGTGGTGATGCTGTTGCTCCTGAACTTGGAAATGCTTTGCAGTTAAAAAATATCCCATTAGGTACTGTAGTTCACAACATTGAAATGCAACCAGGACAAGGTGGCAAATTGGCAAGAAGCGCAGGTTCTTCTGCACAGCTGGCTAATAAGGAAGATAAATATGCGGTATTAAAAATGCCAAGCGGAGAATTAAGAAAAGTATTAATCAACTGCTATGCTACCGTAGGTGTGGTTTCCAACAGTGATCATAGTTTGGAAAGCAAAGGTAAGGCCGGGAGAAACAGGTGGAAAGGTATCAGACCAAGAACCCGTGGTGTTGCGATGAATCCTGTTGATCACCCGATGGGAGGAGGAGAAGGAAAAGCATCCGGAGGACATCCACGCAGCAGAACAAGGAAATATGCCAAAGGTGAAATTACCCGTACACGTGGAAAAGGATCTGATAAGCTGATCATTCAAAGAAGAAACGGAAAGAAATTACCGAATAAATAGAAAGTAGTAAGACGAAAGTCATAAGTAGCAAGAAGAAGAAAGAAATTAAATTATAAATAAAGTTTTTACATCGTACATCTAAAATAGTACATAAAAAATGGCTCGTTCAATTAAAAAAGGTCCTTACGTAGAAGCAAAACTTGAAGACAAAGTTTTAAAGATCAATGAGGGAACCGCTAAAAAAGGAGTGATTAAAACATGGTCGCGCAGATCAACCATTACACCGGATTTTGTGGGACATACATTCGCCGTTCATAATGGGAATAAATTTATCCCGGTTTATGTAACAGAATTTATGGTAGGTCATAAATTAGGTGAATTTGCACCAACAAGAAATTTTAAAGGACACTCAAGTAAAAAGATTGCTTAATACAAGTAGTAAGAAACAAGTAGAAAGTATCAAGAAATTAAATAAATATGGAAGCAGTAGCAAAACTTAATAATTATCCGACATCGCCACGTAAAATGCGTTTGCTGGCTGATTTAATTCGCGGAATGGAAGTAGAAAAAGCTTTGGGTATTTTACAATTTAATCCGAAGCATCCTGCAGTGCCGATGTATAAATTATTAAAAAGCGCCATCAACAACTGGGAACAAAAAAATGCTGATGAAAAAGTAGAAGATGCAGGCCTTGTAGTTAAAACTATCATGGTGGATTGTGGAAGAGTGATCAAAAGAATGCGTCCTGCTCCTCAAGGTCGTGGATACCGTGTTCGCAAACGTAGTAATCACGTTACTATTGTTGTAGATAGTATTCATAGCAATGAGCCCAAACTTTCAAAGAAAAAAGCAGAAAAGGTAGGAGCGGCACCGGTTGCAGAACCTGTAGTAGCAGAAAAAACAAAGAAAGCAGCACCGAAAAAAGCAGCTCCAAAGGCTGAAACAAAGGCAAAAGCAAAACCTGCAACAGAGAAAGCAGAAAAGAAAAAAACAGAAAAAAACTCAACAAAATAAAAACCGAATAATGGGTCAAAAAACAAATCCGATTGGGGCCAGGTTAGGAATTATCCGTGGATGGGACAGTAACTGGTTTGCAAATCCAAAAGATTATGGTAAGAAATTGATTGAAGATGACAGGATCAGAACGTATCTGAATGCCCGTATCAATAAAGGTGGAATAGCAAAGATTGTTATCGAACGTACACTAAACAAACTTATTGTAACTATTCATACCTCCAAACCTGGGATCATTATTGGAAAAGGTGGTGGAGAAGTTGATCGTATCAAAGAAGAATTAAAGAAACTGACCGGTAAAGAAGACGTACAGATCAATATTCTTGAAATTCGCCGTCCGGAATTGGATGCTGCAATCGTAGCAGATACTATTGCAAAGCAAATTGAAAACCGTATCAATTATAAAAGAGCGATCAAAATGTCTATTGCTTCCGCTCTCAGAATGGGTGCTGAAGGAATTAAAGTAAGAGTAGGAGGTCGTTTGGGTGGTGCGGAAATTGCGCGTAGTGAAGAAATCAAACAAGGACGTACTCCATTACACACTTTGCGTATGGATATTGATTATGCCAGCATTTTTGCTCAGACGGTTTATGGAAAGATTGGTATCAAAGTTTGGATTTGTAAAGGTGAGGTTTTGGCAAAAAGAGATTTGAATCCGAACATTATTGCCGGCGGCGGAAAGAGCGATCATGAAGCTCATGGTGAAAGAAGAGGTGGCGGATTTGGTGATAGAAGAGGCGGTGGAGATCGCGGAGATAGAAGAGGCGGTGGCGGCGAAAGAAGAGGTGGAGGGAGAAGGTAAGACAGAGGTAGGACGATCAATAACAAGAATCAGAAAATAGAGATTTAAAAATATTTATAAAAGTTTATTGAGCTGCAATAAACAAACAAATAACGACAAATTATGTTACAGCCAAAAAGATCAAAGCACAGAAAGATGCAGAAAGGCCGTATGAAAGGCGATACTAAGCGTGGAGATACCATTTCATTTGGAACCTTTGGTTTAAAAGCGCTTGATTCAGTGTGGTTAACAAACAGGCAAATTGAATCTGCAAGGCAGGCATTAACCCGTCACATGAAACGTGAAGGAAATGTATGGATCAGAATTTTCCCTGATAAGCCAATTACTAAAAAACCTGCGGAAGTGAGGATGGGTAAAGGTAAAGGTAACCCTGAATACTGGGCAGCTGTAGTTCAACCAGGAAGAATTTTATTTGAAGCCGACGGAGTTCCGCTTCAGGTAGCGAAAGAAGCGTTCGAACTGGCAGCACAAAAGCTTCCAATTCAGACCAAATTTGTTGTGAGAAGGGATTATGAAGCTTAATTAACCAATAAGCTAATGTGCTGATTAGCTGATGTGCTAATGAAAAGCATGGGATTTAATTTGCAATTGCAAATAACGATAAAATTAAAAAAATGTCAAACAGAAACGATTTCGTAAACAGTCTGAAAAGCATGAGTGAGCAGGACCTGAAGGCAAGAATTCAGGAAGATGAATTACGGATAAAGAAATTAAAATTTGCTCATGCAGTTTCTCCGTTGGAAAATCCAATGAGCATCCGTGAAGTAAGAAAAGATCTTGCACGCACTAAAACCGAATTAAGAAAAAAACAATTAATGAGCTAATGTGCTGATTAGCCAATATGCTAATGCGAAGCACGATGGAGTCCCATTAGCAGATTAGCACATTATCAAATTATAAAATTAAAAAGATGTCCGAAAGAAATTTAAGAAAAGTAAGGGTTGGTGTTGTTTCCAGTAATAAAATGGATAAAACGATCACAGTAAAAGTAGAAAGGAAAGTAAAACATCCTCTTTATGGAAAATTTGTGAAAAAAACAACCGGTTTTCATGCTCATGATGAAAAGAATGAATGCAACATCGGCGATGTGGTAAAAATAATGGAAACCAAGCCATTAAGCAAAACCAAACGCTGGAGACTTGTAGAGGTAATGGAAAAAGTTAAATAAAAATTTAAATAATTGTTTTAAACGCCAAAGGCTTAATGCTAAAGGCTCAAAGGTAAAAAAATGATACAGCAAGAAAGCAGGCTAAATGTAGCAGATAATAGTGGTGCAAAGGAAGTATTGTGCATCAGGGTACTGGGAAATTCAGGCCAGGATTACGCTCATGTTGGCGATAAAATAGTAGTAACCGTAAAAGATGCTATTCCTGCCGGCGGAATAAAAAAAGGAACTGTAAGTAAAGCCGTTATTGTTCGTACAAAGAACAAACTTCGCCGCAAAGACGGTTCTTACATTCGTTTTGATGATAATGCTGTGGTGCTTTTAAATGCAGCTGATGAACCAAGAGGAACCAGGATTTTCGGGCCCGTTGCCCGTGAATTGCGCGACAAGGGATATATGAAAATCATTTCTCTTGCTCCGGAAGTATTGTAATATAAATTGTATCTTTGCACCCCTTTAAAAAAAGGGTATTTAATAAGTAATAAACCAGACAAAATATTTGTCAAAAATGAAGACAAGATTTAAACCAAAGTTCAACATAAAAAAAGGCGATTCGGTAGTAGTCATTACCGGTGAAGATAAAGATCTGAAGAAGCCGCGTAAAGTGTTGGAAGTAATAACAGAAAAAAACCGTGTGTTGGTAGAAGGTGTTAATATCGTAACCAAACACACTAAACCTTCTGCTCAGAACACTAAAGGCGGGATCATGAAAGTAGAAGCTCCTATCGCTATTTCCAATGTAATGCTTTGGGATGCTAAATCACATTCGGGTTCTAAAATCAGCAGAACCAGGGAAGGTGGAAAATTAATAAGAACAGCAAAAAAATCAGGGGAGGTAATTAAATAATGGCTAGCGAAAAATATACTCCAAGACTGGAAGAAAAATACAAGAAAGAGGTGATACCTGCTTTAATGAAAAAGTTTAGTTACAAAACTATTATGCAGGCACCTAAACTTACAAAAGTTTGTATCAACCGTGGCGTAAACGGAGCAGTTGCGGATAAAAAATTAATTGATATTGCTATTGATGAACTGAGCACAATTACCGGTCAGAAAGCGGTAGCAACCATGTCTAAAAAAGATATCTCCAACTTTAAGCTGCGTAAAAATATGCCTATTGGTGCAAAAGTTACTTTGCGTGGAGAAAATATGTATGAATTTTTGGATCGTCTGGTTTCAGTTTCTCTGCCTCGTGTTCGCGATTTTAAAGGCATTAATGATAAATCTTTCGACGGACGTGGTAATTATACTTTAGGTGTTACAGAACAGATCATTTTTCCTGAAATTGATATTGATAAAGTAAATAAAATTACCGGGCTTGATATCACTTTTGTAACAACAGCAAACACCAACGAAGAAGCATATGAATTGCTTAAAGAATTGGGAATGCCTTTTAAAAATATTAAAAAATAACTCAATTAGCTAATTAGCTAATTATAAAAATAAAACAATGGCTAAAGAGTCAATAAAAGCAAGGCAAAGGAAACGCGTAAAAATGGTGGAGAAATTTGCCGAAAAAAGAAAAGCATTGAAAGAAGCCGGAGATTACAAGGCATTGGATCTTCTTCCTAAAAATGCTTCCCCGGTTAGATTAAAAAACCGTTGCCAGCTTACCGGCCGTCCAAGAGGATATATGCGTCATTTTGGACTCTCCAGGAATATGTTTCGTGACATGGCCTTGGAAGGGAAAATTCCGGGCGTAAAAAAAGCAAGCTGGTAGTCACGCTGAAGGCTGAAAGCAAAAAGCTGAAGGCAGAAAGCTGGATATCGCATTGTAATTAAACAAAAAATTAAAAGACAAAATAAACAATGGTTACTGATCCTATTGCAGATTATTTAACAAGAGTCCGCAACGCACAAATGGCCAGCCACAGAATAGTGGAAATTCCGGCAAGTAATTTAAAAAAGCGTATTACTGAAATTTTATACAACCAGGGATATATCTTGAAATACAAATTTGAAGATGATTCCAAACAAGGTGTTATTAAAATTGCACTTAAATACGATCCTCAAACTAAAGTTCCCGCAATTGAAAGTCTTGAAAGAGTGAGCCGCCCGGGATTACGTACTTATTCCAGGCCTCAGAATTTTAAAAGAGTGCATAATGGATTGGGAATTTCAATTATTTCAACTTCTCTTGGTGTCATGACTGATAAAGAAGCGAAAGCTAAAAACGTTGGCGGAGAAGTATTGTGTAACGTATATTAATTGAAAATGAATTCAATTGTTGGAGTAATTATTACTTTTTTAGTATTATTCTTTGCAATACGATTCATTTTGAGAAGTTCGAATAAAAATAATTAAAAGTGGTAAGATAATTAAGCCTTAGTCGTGGCTGAACACTACCAGATTAAAAAATAAAAATAAAACCGGCTATGTCAAGAATTGGAAGAAATCCTGTAACAATTACCAAAGGTGTAAATGTTAGTGTAGGTACAGATAATGTGATTACTGTAAAAGGACCAAAGGGAGAATTAAAACAAGCAATTGATTCTGATATAAAAGTAGTAGTAAACGGAGATAAAATTGAATTTAACCGTCCTACAGATCAGATCAGGCACAGAGCAATGCATGGTTTATACCGTGCTTTGGTTCAGAATATGGTTACCGGTGTTACAGAAGGTTATACCAAAACCCTCGAATTAGTCGGTGTTGGTTTTAAAGCTTCAAACCAGGGAAATCTGCTGGATCTTTCTTTGGGTTATTCTCACAACATTATTGTTGAAATTCCAAAAGAACTTTCTGTATCGACCGCTCAGGAGAAAGGAAAAAATCCAAAAGTGATTTTGTCAAGCGTTGACAAACAATTGCTGGGACAGGTGGCCGCCAAAATTCGCAGCTTGCGTAAACCTGAACCATACAAAGGAAAGGGTGTGAAGTTTGAAGGTGAAGTTTTACGTAGAAAAGCAGGTAAATCAGCAGGTAAATAATTGAAGGCTGAAAGAATAATAAAATAAAAAATTTCCGGCAGTATCGGAAAATAAAAATAGAATAAAATGAACTCAAAAGTAAGTGCACGTCAAAAGATAAGATACCGAATCCGCAAAAAAATCAGTGGAAGCGCTACCAAGCCAAGACTGAGCGTTTTCAGAAGCAATAAAGATATTTATGTTCAATTGATTGATGATGCAAACGGAACCACCATTGCTTCAGCTTCTTCACGCCAGAAAGATCTAGCTTCTCAAAAAACAACAAAAGTTGAGGCGAGCAAAAAAGTAGGTGAAGCGATTGCAAAAAAATCACAGGAACTGGGTATTAAAAATGTGGTTTTTGACCGTAGCGGTTATTTATATCATGGCCGTATTAAAGCAGTTGCAGAGGGCGCAAGAGAAGGTGGTTTAGAATTTTAATTTATATCCAAAAGAAGTTCAAAAAAGTAAAAAAAACTATAAACAGTTATAATGTTGAAATCAAATACACAAAGAATAAAAGGCGCTGATCTTGAATTAAAAGAGAAAGTGGTGTCTATCAACCGTGTTGTAAAAACTACCAAAGGCGGAAGGGCATTTAGTTTTTCTGCAATTGTAGTAGTAGGTAATGAAAATGGCGTAGTGGGACATGGTTTGGGAAAAGCCAAAGAAGTGCAGGAAGCTATTTTAAAAGGAATTGATGATGCTAAAAAGAATTTAATTAAGGTCCCTCTTTCTCATGGAACAATTCCCCACGAACAATGGTGCAAAGATGGTGCAGCGAAAGTGCTTATTAAACCAGCAGCTGCCGGTACGGGTGTTATCGCAGGAGGAAGCATGAGGGCGGTTTTGGAAAGCGCAGGAATTACTGATGTTTTGGCAAAATCTCTTGGTTCTGCTAATCCGCATAATGTGGTAAAAGCAACTGTAAAGGCATTGTCACTTTTGAGAGAACCTGCAGTCGTTGCAAAAACACGTAATATTTCTTTGAAGAAAGTTTTTAACGGATAAAAAGAAGTAAGTAGAAAGTATTAGTAGCAGGAAGATATTCACCTCGAAATCTGATACCTAAAAATAACAAAATGAAAAAGATTAAAATTACACAGGTTAAAAGTGGTATTGACCGTTCAGAGCGGCAGAAACTCACTTTAAAGGCTTTGGGCCTCAATAAATTAAATGCTTCAAAAGAAGTGGAAGCAACACCACAGATTTTGGGTATGGTAAAAAAAGTGGATCATTTGGTAAAGGTTGAAGAACTGGCTTAACCGGTTTTTCTTTTTTATATTATTATTAAAAGCGAGCTCCGTACAGGGGCGATAAGTTCAAAAAAAGTACAATGCAATTACAAACATTAAGGCCTGCAAAAGGTGCTACACACAAGGAAAAAAGATTAGGTAGAGGAGAAGCTTCAGGAAAAGGTGGTACTTCCACAAAAGGAAACAAAGGAGGACAAAGCCGTGCGGGTTATAAAATTAAAATGGCCCATGAAGGCGGTCAGATGCCTATTCAAAGAAGGTTACCAAAACGCGGTTTTAAAAATAACAACCGTATAGAATATAAAGTATTTAACCTAGGACAAATTGACCAGTTGATAGAGAAACATGAGTTGAAAGAATTTAATCCTGAAACTCTTTATATCAACAATCTCATCAGCCAGAATGATAAGGTAAAAATTTTGGGAAACGGTGTTTTGAAAGCAAACATTGCTTTTAAAGTAAATGCTGTTAGCCAAAAAGCCAAAGGCGCTATCGAGGCCGCCGGAGGTTCTTTAGAAATAATAAAATAAATTACGTGATATTTGCACTCCATTTATTGATTGCAAATATTTAAATCTTGATAACTCTGTGAAGAAATTCATCACAACATTAAAAAACATCTGGTCGATAGAAGAATTAAGAAGTAAAATTCTTGTGACTTTAGCGCTCATTTTTGTTTACAGGGTAGGCTCCTTTATTGTTCTTCCCGGAATAGATCCCAATAAACTTTCCAGTCTGCAGCATAGTGCGCAAGGCGGTATGCTCGGACTTCTGGATGCATTTGTCGGCGGTGCTTTTGCCAAAGCATCCATTTTTGCATTAGGAATCATGCCATACATTTCTGCATCTATTTTTATGCAGCTGGTAACTGTACTGGTTCCTCAAATCTCAAAAATTCAGAAAGAAGGTGAAACTGGCCAGAAAAAAATTAATCAATGGACACGTTACCTTACTGTGATTGTTACTGCTTTCCAGGCAGCGGCATATATTGGCTTTCTTGAATCTTCCAACCAGGGCGCTTTATTGGAAGCCTTCAAACCTTATTTTTGGGTTTCTACGGTTTTCTTACTTACAGCAGGAACTATGTTTGTAATGTGGCTTGGAGAAAAGATTACTGACAAAGGATTAGGTAACGGAACTTCCTTAATTATCATGATCGGAATTCTTGCCCGTCTTCCTCAATCTTTTATGCAGGAGTTTTCAGCAAAACAAACTCATGGAGGTGGCGGATTGTTAATATTCTTAATTGAAATCGCTGCATTTATTGCTGTTATTTTAGGTTTGATCGTGCTTGTTCAGGGTGTAAGAAAAGTGCCGGTAAATTATGCAAAACAAATTGTAGGAAACAGGCAGTTTGGCGGAGCAAGGCAGTTTCTCCCTCTTAAAGTAAATGCTGCGGGTGTAATGCCTATCATCTTTGCTCAGGCGATCATGTTTCTTCCGACAATTTTTGCAGGGTTTCAAACCAGCGGAAAAAACTGGGCTACTTATTTTACTGATCCAACGAATGGAGTTTATATGATTGTTTATGGATTAATGACGATAGGATTTACTTTCGTTTATACCTCTCTTATCTTTAATCCAAAGCAAATGTCTGACGACCTGAAACGCAGTAATGGATTTATTCCGGGCGTAAAACCAGGGCAGCCGACAACTGATTATATTGGAACGATAATGGATAGAATCACTTTACCAGGTTCTGTATTACTGGCGATAGTAGGTATCCTTCCAGGTATCATGCAGTTGTTTGGCGTTACACAGGCTTTTGCAACATTCTACGGAGGAACTTCTTTATTGATCATGGTGGCTGTTGTTTTGGATACTTTGCAACAAATAGAAACTCAGTTGCTGATGCGCCAATACGATGGTCTGATGAGTGGTGGCCGCATCCAGGGAAGAACAGCGGCTCCAGGTGTTACAGGAGGAATTTAAGAAACTTTATTTAAAATAATTTTGAAGCCCTGGCCCTTTTATGCCGGGGTTTTTTAAAATACAAAAAATGATTCATTATAAATCAAATGCGGAAGTTGAGTTGATAAGGGAAAGTTGTAAGCTTGTAAATGACAGTATTGCTTATGTGGCTGCATTAATCAAACCAGGCATGACAACAATGAAGCTAAATGATCTTGCAGATGAATATATTCATGATCATGGCGGTATTCCCAATTTTAAAAATTATCATGGATTTCCTTATGCATGTTGCATTTCGGTGAATGATGCGGTAGTACATGGTTTTCCTACCAATGATGAATTGAAAGAGGGTGATATAATTTCTATTGATTGCGGAGCAGTAAAAAAAGGATACCATGGCGATAGCGCTTATACATTTGCATTAGGACAAATTCCTGATGAAGTAAAGCAACTGTTGCGGGTTACAAAAGATTCTCTCTACCTGGGCATTGAAAAAGCGGTGGTAGGAAATCGTATTGGTGATATATCTTTTGCTATTCAGGATTATACCGAGAGAAAATTTGGTTATGGTGTTGTTCGCGAATTGGTAGGTCATGGCCTCGGAAAGGAATTACATGAAGATCCGCAAGTGCCCAATTATGGCAAAAGAGGAAAAGGAAATAAATTAAAAGATGGACTTGTTATCGCCATTGAACCAATGATCAACCTGGGGGGAAAGGAAGTTTATAATGATAAAGACGGCTGGACAGTTCGAACAGCGGATGGAAAACCTGCCGCCCATTATGAACATACCGTTTGTGTAAGAAAAAACAAAGCAGATATTCTTTCTACCTTCTCTGCGATTGAAGCTGCTGAAAAGACTAACCCTAATCTTTGCTCGGATTATTAATCTGAAATTTTTTTACTGCAAAAATAAAGATGGTATTATTCTTTATTTACTGTTTTGAAGGGCAGATTTTTTTCAAATAAATCTTTTCCAAAAAGATCATATCCATTACCTTTATTTTAATCTAAAAATACTGCTATGAGACTATTGCTTTTTACCATTCTCTTTTTTTCATTCTTTAGAGCTTCCTCTCAAAACATAGAAACAAGTTTATCCGAATTTGCAAAAGATTATGGAGAGGCAAAAATATATCTTCATTATGATAAAAGTTCTTATGCTGCCGGGGAAACTGTCTGGTTTAAAGCCTATCTGATGAAAGGAATGGTTCCGGATAATGAAAGTAAAACTTTGTATGTTGATTGGATAAATGATCAAGGTAAATTGATATTACACACTGTTTCTGCTATTGAAAATGCTTCTTCGTATGGGCAATTTGAAATTCCTGCAAATTATGAGGGACAATATATCCATGTAAAAGCATACACGAAATGGATGCTTAATTTTGATTCTTCATTTCTGTATGATAAAAATCTAAAAATACTTTCTGATAAAAAAAATCAGGTAGCTACAAAAGAAATTCTTCATCCTGAAATTACTTTTTTTCCCGAAGGAGGTGATGCAGTGGCTGGCGTTTTAAATAAAGTTGTTTTCAAGGTGAATGACCAGTTTGGAAGGCCAATTGATATAAAAGGAATTATAAAAAGCAGTAAGGGCTCCGTAATCGACAGTCTCAATATTATTCATGATGGGATGGGATTTTTTTTCATAAGGCCTCAGCAGGATGAAACATTTTCCGCATACTGGGAAGATGCCAATGGAGAAAATCATACAACGGCTTTGCCTGCAATAAAAAATTTGGGAGTTGCATTGCATGTTACCATTTCAGGAACCAGAAGAAATTTTTCAGTAACTGCTTCTCCTTTATCAGTAAGCTCTTTAAAAAAAATACATGTCCTCGGGACGATGTATCAGCAAAAGATTTTTGATCTTGATGAAGAATTAAATGATGGAACTGTTGAAGGAACAATTCCGACAGAATCGTTGCCGAGTGGTATTTTAACCATCACAGTTTTTGATGAAAATTATAAACCTCTTGCAGAAAGAATCACTTACGTTAACAATGAAGAATATCTTTCCAAACCAGAAATTTTAATAGAGAAAAAAGGTTTGGATAAGAGAGAGAAGAATGAAATTTCCATTTCTCTTCCCAATGATATTGCCTCTGATTTTTCTGTTTCTGTTGTAGATTCTAAACTGGATTTCGATAACAACGATAATATCATATCGCATCTCTTACTTAGCGGAGAATTAAAGGGAAAAGTTTATAACGCGGCCCATTATTTTATCAATAATAGTGATTCAATTACACACCAGCTGGATCTTGTAATGCTTACGCATGGATGGCGAAGGTTCAATTGGGAAAAATTAATCAATGGACATTTTCCTGAAATTAAATATCCCAAAGACACTTCTTATCTTTCTTTATCAGGAATTGTTTCCGGTGCTACTTCTAATGAATTGAAAAAGGCAGAGGATATTATTTTGATGCTTACAGAAAAAAACTCCGGGACACAAACTTTCACTATTCCAATACAGTCGAATGGATATTTTAATGATCCTTCATTAATTCTTTTTGATACTGCACATGTATTTTATTCACTTTCCAATTCAAAAAATCTGAAAAATATTTCTGTGCGATTCATGCCTGATATTCAACCTCCGTTTTCAAATTATTTTAATACTAATGATTTTTATCGCGGAACTTTTGATACTTCTTATCATTATCATATTCAGCTGAATGATGCTGCAAAGCAAGAATTGGAATTTTTTAAAGGGAAAGTTTTAGCAACTGTAAATATTAAAACAAGGATCAAATCAAAGAAAGAATTGTTGAATGAAAAATATACAACAGGAGTTTTCCAAAATCAAAATGCAACAGAATTGGATTTGATCAATGATCCTCTGTCAACATCTTATACAGATCTTATCAGTTATATTGAAGGAAAAGTTCCAGGTCTTACTTATGATCATGTTGCTTCAAAATTTTTGTGGATGCGTAATCGCGCCGGGGAAAACGGACCGACATTGTATTTAAATGAAATGCCAACCACTTACGATATGCTTTCGAGTATTGCTGTCGCCAATGTTGCTTTTATAAAAGTTTTTCGTCCAGGATTTGTAGGAGGAGCCGGAAGCGGAACAGGTGGCGCAATTGTTATTTACGCCCGGCAGGGAGCAGATGGTGAACCATTAAGTAGCTCAAAAGGACTTGATAATAACGTCGTTACAGGTTACTCCGCAATTCGTGAATTTTATTCTCCTGATTATGATAGTACAGATGAAGCAGACAATAAAAAAGATTTTAGAACTACTTTATATTGGAATCCTTCTTTAGTTACAATTCCCGGACAAGATAAGATCACGTTTTCTTTTTTTAATAATGATATTAGTCAATCATTCAGACTGATTATTGAGGGCATGAATAAAGAAGGTCAATTAACACATGTTGAAAAAGAAATAAAGTAGTTTTATTCTTTCACTTATTAATTTCATGCAACAAAAGAAACTTATTGTAATCGGAGGTGGAGCTGCAGGTTTTTTTTGCGCAGTAAATGTTGCTACGCAAAATCCTTCCATAAAAGTTTATGTGGTTGAAAAATCGAATAAATTATTAAGTAAAGTGAAAGTGAGTGGTGGTGGCCGTTGTAATGTTACTCACGCTTGTTGTAGCATTGCTGAAATGATTAAAAAATATCCGCGCGGAGAAAAATTTTTAAAACACGCTTTTCATCATTTTTTTACAACAGACACAATAGATTGGTTCGAAAAGAAAAAAGTAAAATTAAAAACCGAACCAGACGGAAGGATGTTCCCAATTACTAATTCTTCTGAAACGATCGTTAATTGTTTATTGCATGAGGCGAATCAAAACCAGGTAGAAATTTTAATGAATCGGGAGATCATAAAAATGGAAAAACCTTCAGAGGAAAATAAGAATTTATTTCAATTATTTTCAAAAGATGGTACTGTAATGGAAGCTGATTTTGTTTGTATTGCCAGCGGTGGTTTTCATAAACCCCAACAATATGAATGGCTTACAAAATCTGGCCATAGCTTTGAAACGCCCGTCCCATCGCTATTTACATTCAATGTTCCTAATAATTCTATTTCAGAATTGATGGGAATATCTGTTGGAAATGTTCAGGTAAAAATTAACGGAACTAAATTTTCTCAGACAGGTCCAATCCTGATTACTCATTGGGGATTTAGCGGGCCTGCAGTTTTGAAATTATCTGCGTTTGCTGCAAGAGAACTTTCAACAATGGATTATGTTTTTTCAATCTCTGTCAATTGGCTTGCTGATTATCATGAAAATTCAGTTTTAGAAAAATTAAAATTGATAAGACAAGAAATGGCATCTACAAAAATCGTCAATAAAAATCCTTTTACTCTGCCACAAAGATTATGGGAATATCATTTGCAACAATCAGGAATTAACCGGGAAATAAAATGGGCAGATCTTCCTGCTAAACAACAAAATATTTTAGCGAAACAATTGTGTGCACAACAGTTTGATGTAAAAGGAAAAACAACTTTTAAAGAAGAGTTTGTAACAGCTGGAGGAATAAGATTAAATGAAGTAGATGCGAACACTATGCAAAGTAAAATTGTTCCTAATCTTTTTTTTGCCGGAGAAATTTTAGATGTCGATGGAATCACCGGTGGTTTTAATTTTCAACATGCATGGACGAGCGGCTGGATCGCGGCAAGAGAGATCAGTAATTTATCTCAAAAAGATTGAAAGCCCAATTTTCATTGAGCTTTCAAATAGTTTATTTCACAAATTCAAATTATAAAGGCCTTACCCAAATATTTCTAAAACTAATTGGCTTGCTTTTATCGCCGTGAGCTTGCAATTTTATAGGAGAAGGGCCATGAGCTTTGTAAGAAGGATTTCCAATATACAAAGTCTGACCTTTTAATATCGCATCGTTTTGAATTAAAACACCATTGAAAAATGCAGTAACTTTTGCCGGAGATTTTAAACTTCCATCTTCATTAAAGCGAGGCGCAGTCCATATTACGTCATAAGATTGCCAAACACCGGGAGGAAAATTAGCATTCACCAGAGGCGGATATTGTTTGTAAATTGCTCCTGCCTGTCCGTTTACATAAGTGGAATTATTATAAGAATCTAAAATTTGCAATTCGTATCCATCATCACCTTTTCCGGTTGATGCAAGAAACAATCCGCTGTTACCACGCGCCTGTCCTGAACCTTCAATATCTTTTGGTTCTCTCCATTCCAAATGCAACTGATAGTCCATAAAAGATTGTTTGGTTTGAATGTTTCCGGATTGTTTATTTACCGTGATGATCCCATCTTTTACAAACCAGTCCGCCTGTTTTGTTGTATCATTTGTCAAAACCCATTTGCTGAGATCTTTTCCTCCAAATAAAATAATTGCGTCAGAAGGCGCATCACCACAGGTTTTACCCGGAGTAACTACGGGCGGCACCGGTGAATAAAATTCAGTGTCTTCAGGTTTCATAGTTTGTTGTTGTGCATTAGCGGATAACATTCCGGTTGCCATAAAAGCGAAACAAATAAAGATTTTTTTTTTCATTGTTTTATTTTTTTTATTTAAAATCTTGCCAGCAGCTTAAAGTTAAGCAGTCTCGGTGTCAACCGGTTTGGAATGCTGAAAATATTGTTATTAAAGTCTTTTATTAGTTGATAAGAAATAATATTTGCCCGGTCAATCAAGTTGAAAACTTCCAGGCTGGCCCAAATGTTTTCAAAACTTCGAAATGGAGAATGGCTACGCCTTAAAGATTTTTCTGAAAGTAATAAAGCGCTGAAACCTATATCTACTCTGATATACGGCTCGATAATGAGTGCGTTGCGATATTTTACACTGTTCGGAATATTATAACTCATGTTGCTTCCATAAATCATATTTAAATGTACTTTAAAATTTTTATTAGTACTTAAATAATCCTGTAAAAATAATCCCATCGTAATTAACCGGTCGCTCGGCCTCCTGATCCATCCTACGTTTGTACGAACACTATCCGCCACAACCTGGTCAACTGTATTTGCAGAGATTACTTTGCCCTCAGCATTTTTATAAGTATAATAAAAATCGTTGTCAATATTTTCTTTGGTTTGGCCAATACCAATGCTGAACCAGCTTTCAGCATCTTTTACCAACTCAGTAAAGATTCTTGTTTCAATTCCTGTTGCATATGCACGTGCATCATTTTCGCCAAAATAACTGATGCGAACATTATCAATGTCGTAAGGATCAACATCCCACATTGATTTATAATAAGCTTCAGTTGTAATCCGAAGAGGCCTTTTTGAATTTGATAAATTATAATCAAAACCTGCAACGTACTGAACACTTTTTTGACTTTTTAAAGCAGTATTGATCGTTCCATCAGGCCTTCTCATTTCCCTGTAGAAAGGAGGCTGATCGTATATTCCTGCCGAGGCTTTAAAAATAATATCGCGGTCCCAATCCGGCTTGTAACTTATTTGGGCGCGTGGACTTATCAGGAATTCTTTGTTTAATGAATTGTAATTAAATCTTACACCTCCCTGGAATGTTACATTAGTTGCAGTCTTTGACAAGCGAATATTATCCTGAACATAGCCACTGTACTTATCAATTAGAAGGTTTGCGTTTGATTTTAAAACACTGCTAAGATTTATTTGATCGGGATTGAAGGGCAAGGAATAACCTGCACTATCCTGGTACTCCCATTCATTTAAATGATCATTGATTATAGTATGGTCAATTCCTGCGCCCCATTGCAGAAAATGTTTTCCCAACTCAATGGTTCCTTTATGACTAACATTATAAACCTGTATCTGCAATGCATTTCGAGCGTAATTTTGAAATATGCCAGCACCAAGCGGATTAGTTATTTTTCCATAATCAGGTTGTGTTTTATCAAAACTTCTTTCACCAAAAAGATAAGCTCCCGTGATATCAAAATTCTCATTTTCATTATCGCCATAGCGGCTAAACATCCATTTTAATTTTACTTTCTGGTTCACCTTTTCTACAAGAGTTACTCCAATTACGTTGCTGTTATAATTGTCTTTTTCCTGGCCGTCAAAAAATATGTCAAGGCCAATATTTGCAGTAAATAAAGGAGAAAAAACCGCGGTTGATTTTTGTGCTGATTCCGGTATCAATGTAAATTTAGAAGAAGAAATAATTCCTAAAACTTCAACCTCCAGTTTTTTTGAAATCGTATAAGTAAGATAAGTTTGAAGATCAGACGCAGACGGAATATAATTGCCTTTTGTTTCCTGGCTGCTCAATAAATTCCTGTTTGTTTTACTTCTCACGCCCATTAAGAATGTAAGTTTTTTATTTTTAGAAGTTCCTTCCAGATGCAGCCCCTGCTCTAAAAGACTTACGTAGACAGAGCCTCCAAAAGAAACCGGTTTTTTATATTGTATATCGAGAACGCTGCTCATCTTATCACCATATTTTGCCTGGAAACCTCCTGTATAAAAGTCGATATTTTTTACAAGTTCGGGATTGATAAAACTTAACCCTTCCTGCTGCCCGTTGCGAACAAGATAAGGCCTGTAAATTTCAAAGTCATTAATGTAAATCAGATTCTCATCATAATTTCCTCCCCGAACAGAATATTGTGAAGTCAATTCATTATTGCTTCCTACTAAAGTTTTTATAAGACCTTCCACACCGCTTGTTGCTCCCGGAAGTGTTATGGCGCTTTTAGGATTTATTTTTATCAGCCCGGTTTCTTTTCTTTCCTGTTCGTTTTTTATGACTACCGTTTGCAATGTTTTACTATTACGTGTAAGCATGACCGTTATTTTCTCTTCTTCTCCTTCATGCAGAAAGAAATTCTTTTGTTGATCGTGAAAACCTGAATGAGAAAAAACTAAAGCAAAGGCTTTTCCGGAGGGAGCTTTGATACGAAAATAGCCGGAATCAGAAGTGATAATTCCATTTTCTTTTCCAAGAATCGTAATGGTAACGGCACTTAGCGGATCTTCATTTTCACCAATTACTTTTCCGGAAACATAAGCAGATTTCTTTTGAGCTGAAGAGGAGAGGGTTGCAAAAAGAAGAAAAATAAAAACCGTTAATCTCATAAAGTGAAGATAATATTTTATGAAATTACATTTATTATTTGCTTCCGTTTAATTTTATATTTTTGAAAAATGCGAAAACTTTCATTACTAATTTTTTTTTCTTCTATCATTTTTGCCAACTGTGTAATGCCTTCTGAGAAGAGGAATGAGAAAATAATTGATTCAACGTCGCTTCAGCAAAATGATACATTCCATCTTTTGTGTCAATACTGGAAATTAACCGACGCAGATCATCCAACTGAAAAAGATATTTCTTTTACAAATGATAATGGGGTTCTTGAATGTGGAATAGTTTTTATAACTGATTCAACAGTTCTTGAAAATCCAACAGGAGAAATGAGTTATGGAAAATTTACTCTTACAGGAAATGTAATTCATGTAAATTTTGATGACGGAAGGAAAGCAATCTATACTATTCAACGTTTGCGTAAAGATGAACTTTTATTAAAGAGAACCGGGAATAAACACACTTCAGAATTGACATATGAAGGCACCAAAACTTCCTGGCCTGATGCCAGGAAAAGTCCTTTTTCAAAGGAAAATTATAAATGGATAGTAAAGCCAAGAAAACCGGAAACAGATGCAGAAATAAAAGAACGGGTAAAAGAAAGTGTACAATTTTATGCATATTATTTTGATGGCTTTGTAAATGGTAATGCTGATAAAATTATTTTTTCAGGATTGCCTTGTTGTCTTAACTGGTACCAGGGAGGCATTACCATTCAGAATGAAGAAAATCTGAATAAAAAATGGATCAGTTGTTTTTATTCCAAAGACCAGGCTTATGAAGGAAGGCAGATTTTGCAGGATGCGATCACTAAAAAATATAATTGGGATCAGAAAGAACCCAATTGGTTAAAGCAAACTGCATCTGTATTGCAGCAGATTCATGATCAGATGTGACGTTGAGATCGGAAATATAAATTGTAAAATATTCTTTACTTGAAAAAGGTTTTAAAAAAATTGTTTTATTGTTGTAACTATATAATGTTGCATGTCGCGCATAGAAATAAACATCGATGCTATCTGATACGATAGTATAAAAAATAATACATAGAATAAACCCGGATAGTTTGTAGAAAAGTTTAAAATCTTTTGATTGATTTTGTTATTGATTTTAAGATGCGAATAAATTAATGTGATTAAGACGCCTACAATTCCTCCAACAAAAATATCCATTGGATAATGCAATCCTAAATAAACCCTTGGGAAAAGCCCAACAGCGAAAATGTAAATGAGTGAAAGTAATCCTGCTTTTTTTGAAATTAAATAAATCCCCATGACTAAAGCCAAATAGAGAACTGCATGGTCACTTGGCATGGAGCTATTTGAGTTTAAATTATCAGCAACTGCATGAAAAGGATATAGATCTGTTAGATCAGGATTCAAAACGGGCCTGATGGTAAAAGGAAGAACTCTTGTAAGCAACCGTCCGACAGCAATGGCAATCAAACATGAAATTAATGCATTGATGATCTTTTTCCTTTTTTCGATGATGTCCTTGTCTTGCTGAAACCAATAAAACCAAAAAACAGAGACTACAATTCCGCTAGCCAAAAAATCATCATTTGAAAGAAAGAACATGAAGCCGTTAAGTGATGGGCAATTGGCAGAGATTTGGTGCAACACATTAATAATAAAGTGGTCAGAGTAAGTCATAGTTTTGCTTTACCAGTTTAAAAAAGGGGAGGGACAGATTGCTACCTTACTGGTTTAGGAAGGATAAAGAATAAAACAGTTATCTATATCGAAAATAAGAAACATATCTTTAACAACAAAGAGTTTTTTATAGCTGTTCAGGTACTTTCAAAAATAATTTTTTGAAGAAGGTTTATTGAAAATTAAATTTTGTAATCAATAATTTCCGAAAAGATCAACTTATATTCTTCAATTTTTCAATCATTTCTTTTGGGTTCTCAGAACCAAAGATCGCGTTTCCGGCAACTAAAATATCGGCCCCTGCATTAATAATTTCAGAAGCATTTTTCAAAGAGACTCCACCATCTACTTCAATTTTTGCAGAAGAATTGGTCTGATTGATCAGTGTTTTTAATTCTTTAATTTTTTCTATTGAATGTGGAATAAATGATTGTCCTCCAAAGCCGGGATTAACGCTCATTATAAGAACGAGGTCCAGATCAGAAATGATATCCCGCAAGAGACAGACAGGAGTAGAAGGGTTAATAGCCACGCCAGCATTCATTCTAAGAGATTTTATCTGTTGAATGTTTCTGTGCAGATGCGGACAAACTTCTAAGTGAACAGTCAAACCACCAGCGCCTGCATCTTTAAATTCTTCAACATATTTTTCAGGTTCAACGATCATCAAATGAACATCAAAAAATTTGGAAGTAGTCTTTCTTATTTGTTTGATGATCGACATTCCAAAGCTAATATTTGGAACAAACCTGCCATCCATTACATCCAAATGAAACCAATCGGCTTTGCTTTCATTCAAAATGTTGCATTCTGATTCAAGATGTAAAAAATCTGCATTTAAAAGTGATGGAGCAATGAGCGGCATATATTATTTGTTTTTTATTTCTCTTTCTCAAGCGAACCAAGGGCTGCGCGTGCCTCTGAGTAATTTTTATCATACAGCAATGCATTCTGGTAACTTTGTATCGCTTCATTTTTTTGATCCAGTTTTTCATAACACCGACCCATCCAATAATATCCTTCATCAAAATTATTCTGAATCGTAACAGCCCGTTTCAATAC
Source organism: Hanamia sp. (assembly GCA_035606215.1). Lineage (GTDB taxonomy): Bacteria > Bacteroidota > Bacteroidia > Chitinophagales > Chitinophagaceae > Ginsengibacter. The sequence continues at coordinate 72,021 of DATNFV010000030.1, read as the reverse complement.
TTTAATTGCTTCCTCGTATTTTTTTTCATTATATAATGCAATTCCTTTTTCACGATATGCATACATGTAAGTAAAATCAAGATTCAGACAACTGTCAAGGTATTTAATTGCTTTTTCCGGATCATTTATATAATTATAGTAAAGCCCTTTGATAAAATAAGCGTCTTTACCATATTTGCTTTTATTTGAACCTAAGAGTTCATTGGCGATTGACAAAGAATTCTTATTTTTTATTTCTGCATAAACGGTTCCAAGTGCCACAAGATAATCAGGAAGCGGATAAATATCTATTGCATGTTGAAGTGAGTTGATAGCATTTGCAGTATCATTGTTTTCAAAATATAAAGATGCTTTAATATTCCATAAATACGCGCTGCCATTATCTTTCATGATTTCCTGGTTGGCAATTAAAATGGCAGAATCGTAATAACCTGCATTTCTGTAAGCTTCAATTAAATCTTCTTTCAGCATCAATGAATCAGGATGCTCTTTAATCGATTTTTTAATTGCTTGTATTGAATTGGGATCCTCGTGGAAGCGTTTGATCTTTTTATCAGACGAATTGCACGCACAAATAAACAACATCAAAAATATAGGTACAAACAAAAATGTTGATCGAATCATTTTGCAAATTTAATAAGCGATATTTTAATTTGAATATTAGTTTAACGCGAACCTAGTTCTATGATTTCACAATCCCGGATATTTTTTCCATCAATTACAAACCGCATTAAAGTTCTCATTTTGTGCCATCCATGTTTTCCTGCAGCACCCGGATTCATATGAAGACAATTTAATTTTTCATCGTACATAACTTTGAGAATATGAGAATGCCCACTAATAAAGAGTTGTGGCTGATGAATCAAAATTTCTTTTTTTGTTTCAGCATTATATTTTGACGGATATCCTCCTATGTGACGCATCATTACTTTTACATCTTCACACATAAAAATAGTTTGTTCAGGATACACACTTTTTATGTCAAAACCATCAATATTTCCATAAACCCCGCGAAGCGGTTTAAATGAATTTAATTCTTCTGCAATTGTTGCGGTGCCAAAATCTCCGGCATGCCAGATTTCATCACAATTTTTAAAATGTTCAAAAACTGCCGGATCAAGATAATTATGAGTGTCAGAAATAAGGCCAATGCGTTTCAAGATTTTTATTTTTTGACAAAGTAAAATGATTTTTATTTTCCATTTTATGGAGAAACAGTTCAAATACAAATTCTCATTATTTCTTAATTTAATGTAGATGGCTACTGATATAAGAAATGCTTCGGTTTCTTTCGTAATTTTATTTCTTTAAAATTCTTGTATTATGCCTCATTATTATAAACTCGGTTCCATTCCACATAAACGCCATACACAATTTCGAAAACCTGATGGAAGTTTATATTCTGAGCAATTATTTTCTACAGAAGGTTTTTCGTCCGATTCATCTTTGCTTTATCATTCTCATCCACCCACTCAAATCATCAAAACGGATAAACCATTTAGTGTCATTCCCGAAGTAGCTGAAGAAAAAATGCTAAAACATCGAAGCTTTCAGGGATTTGATATTAACCCAGAAAAAGATTATCTGAAAAGTCGCAAACCTCTGTTGGTAAACAATGATGTCCAGATTTCTCTTGCCTCGCCGAAGGAAAGTATGCATGATTACTTTTATAAAAATGCGGATGCTGATGAAATCATTTTCATACATGAAGGAAGTGGAAAATTAAAAACTCAATACGGAGAAATTCCTTTTTCTTATGGAGATTATTTAGTGATTCCGCGTGGCACTATTTATCAGATCGGGTTTGAAAAAGAAGACAACAGATTGCTCATTATTGATTCATTCAGCCCGGTTCGTTATCCAAAAAAATATTTGAGTAATTACGGGCAACTTTTAGAAAATTCTCCTTATTGCGAAAGAGACATTCGCACTCCTGAAAATTTGCAGACAATTGATAAAGAAGGAGATTTCTTATTAATGGTAAAAAAGAAAGGTATAATGTACGGTATTCACTATTTACATCATCCGTTTGACGTGATTGGCTGGGATGGGTGTTGTTATCCGTTTGCATTTTCTATTCATGATTTTGAACCGATAACAGGACGTGTTCACCAACCACCACCGGTTCACCTTACTTTTGAAGGACATAATTTTGTTGTTTGTTCTTTTGTTCCAAGAATGTTTGACTATCATCCTCTTTCTATTCCTGCTCCTTATAATCACAGCAATATCGACAGTGATGAAATGCTTTATTACGTTGATGGAGATTTTATGAGCCGCAAGCATGTTACACGCGGAATGATCACTTTACATCCTGGCGGGATTCCTCATGGGCCGCATCCCGGCGCTGTCGAAAAAAGTATTGGAATGAAGGAAACAAAGGAATTAGCAGTAATGGTGGATACATTTCATCCGTTGCAGCTTACTAAGCAAGCGCTTGAGATTGAAGATGAAAATTATGTGATGAGCTGGGCCGAGTAACTTTTTAGCTAAATCATTCTGCTATGAAGATTAAATTCATTGGTAAATCGACACTTATCCTTTATTCTCTGTTAATTTTTTTAGAACCGGCATTAATTTTTTTAAATTTAAACTGTCTTTATTGCAATAAATTGTTTGATTCAATTTAAATCCTAAGGCTCAGCAAAAAAAGTAAATTGGAATGCTGGATTTACAAAAATTAAACGTCTAAAGTAAATCTTTGAGGAGCACCGCTATTAATTAATAAAAGAAAATAAGATTGAAAAAGGGATTAAGATTTATTGGATTGCCTCTATTGATTATCATTTTTAATCTCTTTTTTTGTTGCAACTCTTTTTCACAACAGTTAGACAAAACAGGAAATTTATCAATAAACCTTACAACAGATTCTTCAGTAAACAAGAAAAAGGAAATAAAACAAGTTGATTTTCCGGAAGTAGTAAAAAAAGTATTCAGAAGCAAAAAGAATACACGTGACTCGTCTGGTAATCATTTTTCATTATTACCTGCGGCCGGCTATTCGCTTCAAACAGGATTTGCCCTTCTTTTTTCAATTAGCGGCACTTTTTACGCTTTCAAAAATCCGGCAACTGACAGCCATATTTCCACACTTGTCTCAAGTCTTACCTATTCTCAGTATAATCAGATTATTTTTCCAATGCAAACTGATTTGTGGAGTAAAAGCGGTCTTTATAATTATATTGTGGACTGGAGATTTATGGAATATCCATCTACTACTTTTGGCCTTGGTGGTAAAACTACTTTAAATGACGGCTATACTATCAACTTTAATTACCTCAAATTGCATCAATCTATAATGCGAAGAATTTCAAAGAACTTATTTGGAGGAATGGGATTCTACTATGACGCCCTTTGGAACGTAAAAGAAATAGGCGTAGATTCATCAGTAAAAACGAGTTTTGATCGGTATGGATTTCAAAAAAAGATACATGCTGCCGGAGTTGCAATAAGGCTACAATATGATTCAAGGGATAACCCGGTAAACCCGTTAAAAGGCACTTTTCTCAATATTGTTTACAGGCCAAACAGGATTTGGATGGGAAGTTCGAATAATTGGAATTCGTTTCTGGACGAATATCGGGGATATTTTCATCTTACTTCTAGGAGCAAAAATGTTTTGGCAATATGGAGTTACAACTGGCTTACAGTTGGAAAAGGAAAACCACCTTATCTTCTCCTGCCGAGCACTGGCTGGGATGATTTTTTTAATACAGGAAGAGGCTATGTACAGGGAAGATATAGAGGCAAAGACATGATCTATGGAGAATCCGAATACCGGTTTGGAATAAGCAAAAATGGACTTTTAGGTGGAGTTGTCTTCGCCAACACACAATCTTTTTCTTCAAGATTAAACAGGCAATTGCGTTTATTCTCACCTGGTTTCGGTGCTGGTGCGAGAATAAAATTCAACAAGTTTACAAACACAAATCTATGTATAGATTATGGTATGGGTATAGATGGGTCTAAAGGCTTTGCGGTAAACCTGGGTGAAGTTTTTTAATTGTCCGTACTTTTATAAAGAGCGGTCGGGACTTTATAAAATTTTTTTGCCTTCTCTTTTTTTTCTCTTAGTTTTATTTCTCCTAATATTTTTATCTTCAAAAAAATCAGTATGATAAAATTCAGCGAATTAAAGCAAGGAGATTATATACTTGCAGAAAGCGATGGCCAGGCATGGCGCGGAGAAGTAACTCAATTTAATAATGATGAAAAGGAAATTTGTGTAAACAATGGTGTTCAGGAGATGTATTTTAAACCGGAAGACCTTTATCCCTTGCCGGTAGATGAAGAACAGTTATTTAAATTAAAATTTACAAAACATGTCAATGAAGATGGTTCTATAAAGTACATGAAAGGCGCTTTCAGAATTCAAATTCCTGAGCAGGATAATTTTTCTCATTATGAAATCTGGTATCGTAATGAAAAAAGAATTATTACTCATCCGATTCCTGTTCATGTACTTCAAAACCATTATGCAGCAATGACAAAAGTTCATCTTACAGATGAAGTCATTTAAATCATTTTAAGCTAGACCCGGTTAATTTTGTACTGATATTTACATTTTCAGTTAGCCCTAAATAATTGAGCTGAATCACTGTGCTGCTTTCGATCATTCCGTAATTGGGTGCGTAATAACCATTAATACTGGAAGAGAATGATGACGAAGGAATTAATGATGATGAAATGCTGGAAGAAACATGAGTTACATTGGAATAAGAGGTTCCGTTCACAATTCTGGAGATTCCTTTTTCAACAACTTTATTAGTTAAAGTGATAGGAACCGGAATTGGAGCATTAGGAATGGATAAAGTAAAGCTCTGGCTCCATGTTGTTCCTACAGAAGCATTATCTTTTAAATAAAGTCTGTCAATATTTACACCTCCACTTACCGGAATAGAATCATATTGATAATAATCAGATCCGGTATGACTAAGGTATTCATTTCCACCGTTGGAATAATTATACACATGATATTTTTTTCCGTTAATAGTTGAATCTTGTGACGTTGACGTTACTGTATAATCTGAATTGGAAGGAGTAGCTGCTGATGAATCAGTTTCGTGATAAGTCCAGCTACTTCCTGCATTGGTATTAATATAAGCATTTGAAGTAGTATTCGGATTGGAATCATTTTTGTTGCACGCTGTAAAAAATAAAATTGCGGCTAAAAGTAGGAACAGGTTTGTTTTCATAATTGTCTTTTTTAAGGGTCAGATACAAATATAGAAAAATCCTTAATAGCAGAAGAAGAGAAGATCGCATAAATAATATTTTTTTTTGGAGTGAATACAATTAAATATTTCTTTTGCAACTATTTGACATAAAAAGAAGGCATATTTTTTTAAAAATTAAAATATTAAACCTATCTTTGCGCCTCCAAAAATTATATGGCCAAACAAGCACTCATTAAACAAGACGGTACAATCCTGGAAGCCTTATCCAATGCGATGTTCAGGGTTAAGCTTGAAAACGGACATGAAATTTTGGCGACAATTTCCGGTAAAATGAGAATGCATTATATCAGAATTTTGCCGGGAGACAAAGTAGGAGTAGAGATGAGCCCTTATGATTTATCAAGGGGAAGAATCATTTTCAGATATAGATAACAAACTTTTCACAGTTTAAAACAAAAGCGCATCATGAAAGTAAGGGCTGCAATAAAAAAAAGAAGTGTTGATTGCAAGATCGTTAGAAGAAAAGGGACTCTTTATGTGATCAATAAAAAAAATCCCCGCTTCAAGCAGAGACAGGGATAATAGAAATTAAAATTTAAAATTTAAAAATAAAAAATTCTTATGGCGCGTATTGCTGGTATAGATTTACCTAAAAACAAAAGAGGCGAAGTTGGACTTACCTATATATATGGTATTGGCAGATCTACTGCCCGTTATATTTTAGATAAGGCAAATGTGGATCATGATAAAAAAGTGAACCAATGGAATGATGAAGAGCAAACTGCTATTAGAAATATCATTAGTAATGAATTTAAAACAGAAGGTGCACTACGTAGTGAGGTTCAGACTAATATTAAACGTTTGCTTGATATCGCCTGTTACCGTGGATTAAGACATCGTAAAGGTTTGCCATTACGTGGTCAGCGCACGAGAACGAACAGTCGTACCCGTAAAGGAAAACGTAAAACCGTTGCCGGTAAGAAAAAGGCACCCAAGAAATAAATAATCTGCTTTGAGCTGTCATTTTTAACTGGCAGCTCAAAGTATTTTTATAAGGCTTGTTTTTTGAATCAATGCCAGATCTCTTAAGCCGGAAGTAGGATTGATTCAACCGATAAACATCGGATTTTAAAGAAAATATTTTAAAGATTACCTATCAGAATTTATTATGGCAAAAGCAACAAATGCAAAAGCGTCTTCAAAGAAAAGAGTTGTAAAAGTAGACTCTTACGGAGAAGCGCACATCGTAGCAAGTTTCAACAACATCATTATCAGTTTAACGAACAAGCAGGGCCAGGTTATTTCATGGTCTTCTGCCGGTAAAATGGGCTTCAGAGGTTCTAAGAAAAACACTCCTTATGCTGCCCAAATGGCGGCGGCGGATGCAGCGAAAGTAGCATCTGATGCAGGGTTAAAACGCGTAGATGTTTTTGTAAAAGGACCAGGTTCTGGCCGCGAAGGCGCTATCAGGTCTTTATCTCAATCAGGAATTGAAGTAGTAATGATCAAAGACATTACTCCTTTGCCTCACAATGGTTGCAGACCTCCAAAAAAGAGAAGAGTTTAAAAATGTATGATGTGAAATGTTTGATGTATCATGTTACATCAAACATTTCAACATCGTACTTCGCATATTCATTAATAACGGGTGCACCATTAATTTTCGATTTTTACTGATGATGCACCGACACTAAAAAATCAATAATCAATTATGGCACGGTACACAGGACCAAAAACCAAAATCTCGCGCATATTCGGAGAGCCTATCACAGGCAATGGAAAATGGTTAACAAAAAACAGCAACCCTCCGGGGATGCATGGAGCAGCACGCAAGCGCAAAAGTCTTGGTGAATATGCTCTTCAGCTTCGCGAAAAACAAAAAGCGAAATACACTTATGGTTTACTGGAAAAACAATTCCGGAATACATTTAATGAAGCAGCCCGTCGTAAAGGTGTTACTGGTGAGCAATTAATCAAATTGCTGGAAGCACGTTTGGATAATACTGTTTTTCGTATGGGAATTGCTCCAAGCCGCCAGGCAGCACGTCAGCTTGTTTCTCACAAACACATTACAGTAAACGGAGAAATAACTAATATTCCTTCTTTTTCTTTAAAACCTGGTGATGTAGTTGGGCTTAAAGACAAAGCAGCTCATAATACCTCTATCACTTCTAACCTTCGTCCAAAAAATCCAAAATTTAACTGGATCGAATTTAACGAAACTGAAATGAAAGGTACTTTCATCGCTTATCCTGAAAGAGAAAGCGTCCCTGAAAATATTAAGGAATCACTTATTGTCGAGTTGTATAGTAAGTAAGATGAATGATGCCTTAGAAGCTTAGGATAGGGATAGTGAAGAGAGAATAAATAAAAACAATAAAATTTTTAAATCAAATCAAAACAAAATAAAAAATGGCCATTTTAAATTTTGTAAAACCAGACAAAATTGTTCTTCAAAAAAGTACAGATTTCGAAGCGCAATTCGAATTCCGCCCGTTAGAGCCGGGATATGGTGTTACCATTGGTAATGCACTTCGCCGCGTATTGCTTAATTCTTTGGAAGGATATGCAATTGTTGGTGTAAGCATCGCTGGTGCTGACCATGAATTCGCAACAATCAAAGGTATTACAGAAGACGTAACTGAAATTATTCTTAACCTTAAACAAGTTCGGTTTAAAAGAAAAACTGAGCAGGATAATGGTACAGAAAAAATCAGTTTATCGTTAAAAAATAAAACAGAGTTTACTGCAGGAATGATTGGAGAAGCTTCTCCGTATTTTGAAGTAATGAATCCTGATTTGCTTATTTGCACAATGGACACTTCAGCAAAATTAGATATTGAAATTACTGTAGCAAAAGGACGTGGATATGTTCCTGCTGAAGAAAGCAAAGAAAGAAGTTCTCATTTTGGATATATTCCAATTGATGCTATTTACACTCCAATCAAGAATGTAAAATACAGTATTGAAAATACCAGGGTGGAACAAAGGACTGACTTTGAAAAACTAGTGATGGAAGTGGTAACTGATGGAACAATTCATCCGGAAGAAGCTGTTAAACAGGCTTCAAGGATTTTGATTCAGCACCTCATGATCATCACTGATGAAAATATCACTTTCGATAATAAGGAAGAAAAGAAAGAAGATTTGGTTGATGAACAAACTTTACAACTTCGCAAAGTATTGAAAACTCCGCTGGAAGATCTTGATCTTTCTGTAAGAGCCTTCAACTGTTTGAAAGCAGCTAAAATCAATTCATTGAGCGAACTGGTTCAGTACGAGCAGGAAGACCTGATGAAATTCAGAAACTTCGGCCAGAAATCGTTAAGTGAAATTGAACAGGTTTTAAACGAAAGAGGCCTTGGATTTGGATTAGACCTTAGTAAAATCAAATTAGACGAAGAATAATTAGCTAATATGCTAATGTGCTAATGTGCTAATTTGAAAGCATTAGCCCATTAGCCCATTAGCTAATCAGCACATCAGCACATTAATTAATTAACCCTGTAATTCCTGACACGGTACAGGGTTTTAAAAACAAAAAGTCATGCGTCACGGAGACAAAATCAACAATTTAGGCAGAACGGCAAGTCATAGAAATGCTTTGCTCATCAATCTTTCCTGCCAGTTATTTCAGTATAAAAAGATTGTAACAACATTAGCCAAAGCCAAAGCTTTGCGTCCTTTTGTAGAACCTTTAATCACTAAGGCAAAAGAAAATACCACACATCAACGTCGTTTGGTTTTTAGTCGTCTCCAGGATAAGGTGGCTGTAAAAGAATTATTTGATGTAATCAGTCCAAAAGTAGCGGCACGTCCGGGTGGATATACAAGAGTGATCAAGCTTGGAAAGAGAGTAGGAGACAATTCTGAAATGGCATTAATCGAACTGGTAGATTACAATGAAATTTACGGTAAAGGCATTGGTGAAAAAGAAACAACAGCAGCGAAGAAAACCCGTAGAGCAGGAAGAAGCAAAAAAGCTGCAGAAGCTAAACCTGCTGCAGAAGCAAAACTTCCTGAAGTAAGGCCGGAACAACTTCCAGTTCCTGAAAGCCAGATTGAGGAAGCTAAAAATGAAATAGCGCCTGAAGAAAAACCGGAACAACCGGATTCTGACAAGAATGCATAATATTTTAGATAAGCCTGCTTAATTGCAGGCTTTTTTTTGTCATATAATAGCTGAGGGTTCGAATTTATCTTAACGAGTACTTTTTATAAATAAAAAATTAGGATTATTATTTGCTTTCATTTTCTTTTCTTTGCAAAACTTTTTACATGCCTGATACACAATCTCCCAACAAAGCAATTTTAATTTTAGAAGATGGAACTATTTTCGAGGGGAAATCTTTTGGAAAAATAGGAACCACAACCGGCGAAATCTGTTTTAATACAGGAATGACCGGCTACCAGGAAGTTTTTACAGATCCAAGTTATTATGGACAAATTGTTATCATGAACAATGTTCATATTGGCAATTACGGAATCAATAACAACGAAGTTGAAAGTGATTCTATAAAAGTTAAAGGAATTATCGGAAGAAATCTTGAGGAGCAATATTCACGTTTTGCAGCTGATAATTCTCTCGAGGATTATTTTGAAAAGCAAAATATTGTTGCCATTGCTGGAATTGATACACGTGCTTTGGTGATACATATCCGCCAGGCGGGAGCAATGAATTGTATCATTTCTTCTGACAATGACAATATTGATGAATTAAAAAAAATACTTTCTTCTGTTCCTTCTATGGACGGCCTGGAGCTGGCTTCAGTAGTTTCCACAAAAGAGAATTATACGCTTGGTGATGAAAACAGTGATGTAAGAATTGCTGTGCTTGATTTTGGAATTAAAAAGAATATTCTGAATTGCTTTTTAGAAAGAGGGGCTTTTGTAAAAGTATTTAATGCAAAAACCAGTTTTGATGAAATACAGGAATTTAAGCCAGACGGTTATTTCATCAGCAATGGGCCCGGTGACCCAGAACCAATGGGCTATGCTATTAAAACAGTAAAAGAAATTCTTAAAGCAAAACAACCTTTTTTTGGAATTTGTCTTGGCCAGCAATTGTTAGCGCTTGCTAATGATATTCCTACTTTTAAAATGCATCATGGGCATCGTGGATTAAACCATCCTGTAAAAAATATCATTAGTGGTAAGTGTGAGATCACTACGCAAAATCATGGCTTTGGCGTTAATCCTGATGCAGTCAGAAATAATCCGAATATTGAAGTCACTCATGTCAATCTGAATGATAATTCTGTAGAAGGAATTCGCTTAAAAGATCGCCCGGCTTTTTCAGTTCAATATCATCCTGAATCCACTCCTGGTCCACATGACAGCCGATATCTGTTTGATGAATTTTTTGAAATGATTCAGAGTAAATAAGGTTTTATTTTCTTTTAATTTTCGAAAAATCACTTATCCTTATTGTTTACCAACATCCATTTTGCAGTTTCATAAATAGCTGAAGTGAGTTGCGAAAGATGATTAGCAATTGAATCCTCCTGGTGATTATTAATAGAAGACGTGTTTGAATTCATCGGAAACAAAGTTTTCTTGCTGATTCTAAGATTTTTTACAAAATAATAATCATTTGTTACAAGGCCGATATTTCCTTCATCATGATGAATAATAAAAGCGGCATCCATTTTATTTTTTGAATTCAAAAGATCCCTGCCTAAAGTTGTATTAACATAAGGTTGATGAAGCATTCCTGCAATTGTTGGAAGTATATCGATTTGAGAAACAACTTCATTTCTTGTTTGTGGAGATAAAAGCTGAGGAGCATAAAACAAAAGTGGAACATGTTCATCGCTCAGACTTCCCTTTTCCCACACATCCGGGTACATTAGTGAAGTTTCGCCTTCAACCCCATGATCACCAACGAATGCAAAGATGGTGTTATTGAACCAGCTTTGTTTTTTAGCACTTTCAATTAATGTTTTAAAACAATAATCTGTGTAGCAAAAAGATTGAAATTCCTGCAGTGATTCAAAACCATATTTATGTAACGTGTCTTCATCTACCATACGTCTTACAAAATCAGAATCTTCAGGTGGAATGCTGTATGGACGATGATTATCCGCTGTTTGAACGATTGCAAAAAAAGGTTTTTTTTGTTGAGAAAAAACACCTTCCGCTTCCAGGAAAAGGTTTTTATCACTGATCCCCCAAACATTTAATGGCTTTGATTTAAAAGAGCCTTCCTGGTAAATATTTACCCCGTTTATATTTTTTATCAAACCTTCAAAATTATTAAAGTCACTATTGCCCCCGAGAAAATAAAACTTGTTATAATCTTCAAATGAATTAATAATGGTATGTTGATGAATGGCTTCCGGATTTCTCGTGGAAAATTTGGAAAGCTGCACATCAGGAATCCCTGTAACAATTGCAAAAACGCCACGTGCTGTTCCAAATGTTGGCGTGAAACAACGGTTAAAAAAAATCCCGCTATCGCACAATTGTTTAAAATACGGAGTAGTGTTTAAAGGATTTCCGCTCATACTACTTTTGTACATGCTAAAGCTTTCGCAGATCACCAGAACTATATTCGGCCTGCTTTCCAGCGATTTACTATTTGGCATTACAGTTCTTGAATAATCTCCTTCAGCAATATCTTTTGATCCAAGTTGTAAAAAATCAGCGATCAGAGGATAATAAAGCTTTGCTTTTTCATCGTTAAAAGAAGGCTTTCTGAATTGCAATGTTGTAAAAAAATTCTGCAAAGGATTTAAAGCAACATACGATTTGAAATTATCATTCAATTCAAAAGCATCTTTCCATTTAATAGGATGAATAGAAAAAATACCATACAAACTCCAGAGTAAAAAAAGAATAGCGCCGAAATGCCAGCGCTTTTTATAGATCATATTTTCCTGCAGATTTCTTTTTGTCGTAAGAACATGAGTATGTTTGAAAACTTTTGACAGCAATATAACCGCAACTACCAAAGCCGTGAGCAGCCAAACCATCGGATAGCTTTGCCAAAGCATTTTAAAAGAGATCACGGGATCTTCTGCAAAGTTTAAAGCACTTGCATTGATACGGGTATGATTGTAACTAAAATTTCCAAAATCTGCTCCAAAGAAAAATAAAACAAACATCGTGGCCGCAGCAAGATAATAAGACCAGAATTTTTTATTTTTTTGTGAATAAAATGGAGAGAGCTTCGGATAAACAGACAGTATCGCTATTGGTAATAAAATAATCGAAATCCATTTTGAATCGTATCTGAAACCAAGCCAGAAGGAAGGTAAAAGTGAGCTTACATCAGTGTTTGAAGGGATAAATAAGACAACAGTCGCAACTCTCAGCAGTGAAAAAATGATCAGGTAAATAAACCAAAGCATCAAAAGCCATTGGATCGTTAATGGAATCGTTTTTGGAATTTTTGCTTTGAAGATCATGATTATTTCTCCGGCGTTTCAGTAATTTTTTTATTGTTCGAAAGCATATATTTTGCTGTCTGGTAATAAGCGTCTGAAAGTATTTGTAAAGTTTTCTTATCTGCTAATATTTCTGAGGTTTGCGGAAGCGGTAAATTATTTTTTGCAGAACGAAAATCTTCTTTACCACTTAAAAGATTATGTACATAAACATATTCATCTGTAACCATTCCAATTTGTTTTACCATCGGATCAAATAAAAAAGCGGTATTTTTAAAACGTACGTTATTTTGAATTGTATCAAATAAATTTTTTCCTAAAGTAGTATTGGTAAAAGAGATTTTTGCAAGTGAAGATACGGAAGGTAAAAGATCAAGTTGCGAGCAGGTTTTGTTAATTCTTTGTGGTGATAATAACGAAGGAGAATAAAAAAGCAACGGCACGTGTTGCGTTGTTAATCCGTCAGCCTCCCACGCTTTTGGAAACATATTTCCGGCATCACCACGAATTCCATGATCACCAACAAAAACAAAAATGGTATTCTTAAAATAAGATTCTTTTTTTGCTGTTTCAATAAATTTTTCAAAACTAAAATCGGTATACCTGAATGCATTTAGTTCATCATTACTTTCAAATCCGTATTTTTTTAAACTGTCAACAGGATAATTTTTTAAAGAAAAATCTTTTTTATCTTCATCTGGGATTGTATAAGGACGATGATTATCTGCTGTTTGGATTACTGCAAAAAATGGATGTGTTTGTTGTTTCAAAACGTTATTTGCTTCGAGAAATAAGTTTTTATCGCTGATGCCCCAAACATCGATAGGCTTTGATTTATAATCCTGTTGTTCATAAAGATGCAAACCATCAATATTGTTGGTAAGAAGTCCCCTGATGTTGGCCCAGCTTGAACTTCCGCCAATGAAATAATATTTTCCGTAACCTTTATAATCATTCATGATCGAATGTTCATTAACATATGCCGGATTGCGACTGGAAGTATTGGGATATTCAACATCAGGAATTCCGGTAACTACTGCCCACACCCCCCGCGCCGTTCCGTAAGCCGGAGTAAAGCAACGATCAAAGAAAATCCCATCCTTGCATATCTGATCAAAATATGGAGTTGTGTTCAGAGGATTTCCCCACATACTACTTTTATATGCAGAAAAACTTTCACAAATAACTACTACTACATTTGGCGGATTTGCGACTGCAACATTTTGAATAATTCTTTTATAATTTAAATGAACACTGTCCGGATTTTGAATGTTAAGATACTGAACCATCAAAGGATAATATTCTTTTACCTTTTTTAAATCGTAAGTTGAATTTTTAAACTTCAACGTGCTCAAAAAACTTTGTGCAGGGTTTAAAGAAAGATTGGCTTTGAAATTATCATCAAATGAAAACGCATCGCTCCACCGCAAAGGATATTGATTTAATCTGCCAAAAACTCCCAATCCTAATAATAAAGTAAAAACAAAACCGATGATAAATCTTGCAACCGGTGTTCCTTCATAAACTGATTGAGATATTTTTTTATACCACCTGTTGATTAACCAAAATATTACTGCTGTGGCAATGATGATCAGGATAAGTAAAGTAAAAACAGGGTAGGTTTCCCAAACCATATTCATCGAGATTTTTGCATCTGATAAATAATTTAAAACACCTGCGTTTAGTCTTTCATGCAGGTAATCGAAGTTTTCAAAGTCAACAGCATAAAGGAATACAAGCGAAAGGGTAATAATAAAAAAATAGATCTTGAAAATATTTTTAGAAATGCGGTTTTCAAATGGATTGCAATTTCCTGTGATAAATAGCCATACAAGAATTAGCAAAAATAAGATGCCTGTTCCGATTAAGGTTGCTACAGAGGCATGTCCTTTCTTCATGAAGAAGATCAGCAATGCCATGATCACAACAGTTAGTATGATTTCTATAATGCTTCCAATAGAAAGCCGTTTTTTTTCATTGTATCTTAAATGAAGATTTCCAATTACAAATGGGAAAATTATAAATCCACAAACGATCCTTGCATCAAAATTTAATCCTAAAAAAAATGCACGAAGGCAATTTGAAAAACTATAATTCAATGGAGCAAAATGATAAAAAAACACAAACCGCATGATCGTCATAAAAATTAAAAAAGCACCTGCGGTTAAAAACATCCATTTTACCAATCGGGGAAAACTCGATTTTTTTTTCATTCTGAGAATTTGCGGGTATTAAAAATAATGATTGGTATTTGTGTCTTGGCAAATGTAAATATTTAACCACTGTTTTTAATCAATGGTTATTTTTGCGGTAATGATTTTTATGGAAATACAAAATGCATCTTTTCTGCCGGATGTAATTAAACAAATGGATTATAATCTGTTTGCAAAAATGAATGGTCAGTGGCACAATTCATTTTTCGATGTTTTTTTCCCTTTTATACGTGAGCCAACGGTTTGGGTTCCTTTATATTTTTTCCTGGTTGTATTTGTGACACTCAATTTTAAAGTTAAAGGATGGGTATGGGTGTTGTTTTTTTTACTAAATGTTATGCTTAGTGATTTTGTAAGCAGCACACTTATCAAAGAAAGCTTTGCCCGCCTGCGCCCATGTCATGATCCGTTTCTTGCAGGCAATATTCGCTTTTTGGTCGCTTATTGTCCTGAAAGTTCCAGTTTTACATCTTCTCATGCTGTGAATCATTTTGCCGCAGCAATGTTTATATTTACAACGTTCAGAAGATCACTAAGTTCGAAATGGGCGTTGCTTTTTATATGGGCATTTGCTATTTCTTACGCGCAGGTATATGTAGGAGTTCATTTTCCTTTTGATGTATTTTGCGGTACTATTGTCGGTGTAATTCTTGGATATATTCCGGCAAAGATCTTCAACACTAAGGTTGGGTTGGAGATGCCAAAATGAAAAATTAATATATGGTTGAACTGATTATTTTATTTTTCTTAATTCTTCTAAACGCCTTCATTGTGATGTGCGAAATGGCACTGGTCTCGGCAAAGAAAAGCCGGCTGGAAACCACAGCCATTAAGGGTGACAAAAAATCGCAGACTGCACTCGACCTTAAAGAAAATCCGGAAATATTTTTATCAACTACTCAAATTTATATAACGCTTATTGCAATTTTGACGGGCGTTTATTCCGGCGAAAGATTCAGCATTTATTTGCAACCATATCTTGAAAAAATACATTTTGTCCAACCTTATGCCGGAACAATTGCAACAGTAATAGTTGTAATTATTGTTACTTTTTTATCAATTCTTTTTGGTGAACTGGTCCCGAAAAGAATTGCTTTAATGAATCCGGAGAAAATCGCAAAAGGAGTTGCGAAGCTGATCAAAACATTAAGCAGCATTTCTTATCCGCTTGTTTGGCTTTTGAGTAAAATGAGTTCGGGTTTTTTTAGGCTGTTTAATATCAAAGAAAGTACAGACACGCAGGTAACGGAAGAAGAAATAAAAGCAATGATCAATGAAGGCAGCGAACTTGGTGCAATTGAAGAAGAAGAAAAAGATATTATCGAAAGAGTGTTTCATTTGGGCGATAGAAATATTACTTCATTAATGACACATCGGACGGATATTATATGGTTTGATCTAAACGAAGAACGATCGTCGGTGAAACAAAAAATTAAAGAGTTTCAACATTCGGTTTACCCGGTTTGTAAAGAAACGATTGATGATATCGAAGGCATTGTTTATGTAAAAGATATGTACCTGATGCCTGATGCACCTTTGGAACAAATTATCCGAAAAGCCTTGTTTATTCCTGAAAATAATTCTGCTTACCAGGTTCTTGAAAAAATAAAAATTACCAAAATTCCTTACGCTTTTATTGTTGATGAATATGGAAGTGTACTGGGAATGATTACCGTGAAAGATATTCTTAAAGCCATAGTAGGAGAGATGCCTGAAGAAGAAGATGATGAATATGTTATTACTGAAAGAAAAGACGGAAGCTATTTAATTGACGGACAAATTCAGTTCTACGATTTCCTGACAAAATTCAATAAAACCATTTGGATCAATGAAGGTGAAAATGAATTTGATACATTGGCCGGATTTATTCTTCACGAATTAAAACGCATTCCTGTAACCGGCGACAAGTTTGAATGGCGGGGATTTAATTTTGAAATCGTTGATATGGACGGACAAAGGATTGATAAAGTTCTGGTGAATATTTCTGATGAGATCAGGAAGGAAATGGAAGAGTAATCTAATCAATAATCCCTATTTTTTAGGATTGATAAGCAAAAATTTTAACTGCAAATCTTCTCTAAATCAATTTCTTTATCTTTATTTTTTAATATTGATTTTATGAATGAAAGATCATTGCGCGCCACGGTGGTAATTTTTATTTCCGTTTTCTGTTTTTCATGCAGTCAAAAACTTACACCTATTGCGAATATTGGTGCTCCAGCCACTTCATTTTCGCCTCCTTCCTGGACAGAACAAAGTAATATTTATGAAGTCAATGTAAGGCAATATTCTGCTGAAGGAACTTTTAAAGCATTTGAAAAAAGCCTTCCGCGTTTGCAACAAATGGGCGTAAAAATTTTATGGTTCATGCCAATCAATCCAATTGGAATTGAAGGAAGAAAAATGACTTCGTCTGATCTTGGAAGTTATTATGCGGTGATGAATTATAAGGAAGTAAATCCTGAATTCGGAACAATGGAAGATTGGAAAGAATTAGTGAAAGATGCTCACAGTAAGGGCTTCAAAGTAATTATCGATTGGGTTCCCAACCATACTTCTCCTGATAATCCATGGATAACAGAGCATCCTGCTTTTTATAAAAGGGATGCAAATGGAAACACAGTTTATGATAATGATTATACCGACACACGCAATTTGAATTATGAGAATAAGGAATTGCAGGACAGTATGATCAGTGCGATGAAGTTCTGGATCAATGAGACTGATATTGATGGATTCAGATGTGATCATGTAGATCCGATGCCTGTTGAATTCTGGCAAAAATGTATAACAGAACTACGAAAAGTGAAAAATGTTTTTATGCTTGCTGAAAGTGAAAAACCGCAGTTCCATTATGCCGGTTTTGATGCTACATATGCATGGAACATTATGTGGACAACAGTTGCAGTGGCCCAGGGAAAACAAACATTGATGGGGCTTGATTCTGTGGTCAATCAAAATTTTACTACGTTTCCAAAAAATGCAGAACGAATGTATTTCACCACCAATCATGATGAAAATAGCTGGAACGGAACTGAGTTTGAAAAATATGGTGATGCTTACAAAGCGTTTGCTGTCTTCACCCAGACGATGTATGAAAGTGTTCCGTTAATTTATAGCGGCCAGGAAGTGCCCAATAAAAAACGATTGAAATTTTTTGTAAGAGATCCTATAGTTTGGGATAAATATGAAATGGCTCCTTTCTACAGCAAACTCCTTCATCTTCGCGAAAGCAATGAAGCGCTTGCGGCTGACGCTGCATATAAAAAAGTAGTTTCCTGTAATGACGTTGCCATTTTTTCTTACATCAGGCAAAAAGGAACTCACAAAATACTGGTTGTACTAAATCTTTCCCCGGAGCCACAATGCTTTACCATCAAAGAAGCTGATGTTTATGGAAAACCTACGAATGTATTTACCGGTCAGAAAGAAAAGTTATTTAAAAATCATGTTTACAGCATGAAGCCTTGGGAATACCTGGTGTATGAATATTAATGGTTGCAGTAAATGAAGAAATAATTATTATTTTATTTCTGAAAAAAATGATGGAATTATTTTTAGAAAAGGTCAGATATTTTTTACAAAAGATTCTACCGCAAGAAGGTAGCTTTTCAATCCAAAGCCTGAAATAGTACCGGCACATTTTGCAGAGATATGTGAAAATTTTCTGAATTCTTCCCGTGCTTCCACGTTTGAAATGTGCACTTCAACTACAGGAATTTTTATGGCTGCAATTGCATCACCAATGGCAATAGATGTATGCGTATAAGCTCCCGCGTTCAGAATAATCCCATCCATTGTTTCTGCTGCATGTTGTATTTCATTGATCAGTTCTCCCTCCACATTGCTTTGAAAATAATCAAAGTCAACTCTTTCATATTCCTTACGAAGTTTTTGAAAAAAATGCTCAAAACTTTCTGCGCCATAGATGGCTGTTTCTCTTGTGCCGATCAGGTTTAAATTTGGCCCGTTGATAATTGATAATTTCATAATTACAAATTTATAAAATACAAGTTAGAAATAATGAAACTTGCAATGAACCAGGAAATAATTTCAATTGCTATTTTCTTTTTCCTGGAATAAGATCAATCGTCCAACAATTTTGCCAAAAACAGGAGGTCATTTTTTTTGTAAAGATTGTGAGCATCAGTAAAACATTTACTGAATTCTTCCAGCAGATGCTGAATGATCCTTTTTTCGTCGAGGGGCTTGTAATAAGAAGGAACCGGAGGAACAGAAATTCTTTTAAAATAACTTTCTACATCTTTATGAGAATAGACCTGTCCGTTTAGCGGGTCGATAAAAAAATTGATTTTTTCGCTTTGTTGTTTTGATGGATTTGGAAACTGGTAATCAATATCAAAATATGCGAGAATGAATTGTTTGGGAATGTTGATCGCTTTTGCCGGAATATCCAGCAGCGCTGAAAGAATCAGGTAAAGAACGCCATTCGTTATTGAATTTCCTCTTTTATTTTCAATCAGCTTTGTGAGCAGAAAATCATCAGGGACATCATATGTCACTTCGTTACCTTTTAATTTATAATAGCTGTATAAAATTCCGGAGATCACATTTACCTGCTCCAGAGGAGTAAGATAGCTATTCAACTCCAGCCATATATTTCTCCTGATTTTTTCTATTTCCTGAAGCGTTGATGTAGCGATCATTTCAGGGTAACAATATTTGGAAACCAGTAAAGCGCCGTGCAATAATTCACAGGTTCCGTTTTTCCAATCATTGAATTCTTCGACCAGATCCCTGAAATGTAATTTGTGAATGATCAGTTCGATACGGCTCTGAACATTCTCGTCCGGACTATTTTCCCAAAGGTTTTCAAGGTTAGGAATGATTGCACGCCCATGAGAAATAATTCGCTCAGTTACTGAACTGAAAACCTCGTCATCAGGATCATCAATCAGATGAAAGAGAGCGGATATTTCTTTATTTTCGAGCATACAAAATTTTCTAAAATCGCTTTAATGCTGTAAAGATAAAAGTTTAAAAATCCTACACAAGTTTAAAGCCAGACTTTTTTTATCCAAATATTTCTTCCGCTTTTAATACGCTTTCAGATTTTCCAACATCAATAAATTTTGAATGGCTATGATCAAAGCTTTCAATCGAATATTCTTTAGCTAATTCAAGATAAACATCTACCATCGAAAATTTTCCTTTCATTGTAATCAAAGGAAAGATTTTTGGAGAAATAATATGAATGCCACTGAAGGCTTTTTGAACATATTTTTCTGATTTCCTGCTGATTTTTTGCTCTCCTGTTTTTTCGTTTTTCCAGCCGCATAAATGATTGAATTCATCAAATAAGAAATACCGTGAAGTAGTTCTTGATGTTACTGCAAGCGTTGCAAGCGGTTCATTTTGCTGATGCTGAAAAATCATTTCCTTCAAATTCATATCAGTTAAAATATCAACATTGATAGCAATAAAAGGTTCCGGATCATTTTCGAAAAACCATGCAGCTTTTTTTAGCCCACCTCCGGTTTCAAGTACTTCATCCGTTTCGTCAGAAACAAAAATATTGCTTCCAAATCCGTTGGTTTCTTTTATCAGACCAATGATCTGATCAGCAAAATGATGCACATTTACGATGATGTCTTTTATTTGAAAAGAAGCGAGGTATTCAATATTTCTTTGCAGAATTGTTTTACCATTTACCTTCGCCAGTGCCTTAGGATGATTATCAGTAAAAGGTTTCAGTCGTGTACCTAACCCGGCAGCAAGTATCATTGCTTTCATGTAAAGAAAATTTAATTTTCCTGTTCGTGTAATTCGTGCTAATAGTTCGTGTTCTCTAACTTTCTTAATTCGTGTTCTCTAAAATCCTTTCCTTTCAAAAATATTTTGCTCCAGATGATTCAATTCAATTTTTACTTTAAATTTATTCCGAAGATAAAAGGCAAGAGAATCAGCTGCATAAACACTTCGATGTTGTCCGCCTGTGCAGCCAAAACTGATGGTTAGCGAGTCAAAATTTCTTTTGATATAATCTTCGACAGAAATATCAACGATATTGTAAACGTCATTTAGAAACTGTGGCATCGGAGTTCTTTGTTCCAGAAAATCAATGACAGGTTTGTCTCTTCCGGTCAGCATTTTATATTCTTCAAATCTTCCAGGATTCAACATTCCCCTGCAATCAAAAACAAAGCCGCCACCATTTTTAGTTTTGTCCTCAGGGTATCCTCTTTTTAAATAAGAAAAACTATTGATCGTAACAATCAAAGGAGTAGAATCGTTTGCCTGCAGTGGTTTGAAGAGGTTTACGATTTCCGGCTGAACGATCATTTCGATAATTTTTTCATATTCAGGAAGCGAAATCCCCATTTTTTTATTTTCAGAAAACCATTTCAAATTGGAAAGCGCCAAAGGAATACTTGTGAGAAACTGCGCCTTTCTTTCGAACAACCCGCGAAATCCATAAGCACCCAAAACCTGCATCATTCTTATTAAAACATAACCATTGTACTGGCTTATAAAACGAATTCTGTCGATAGGCTTTTGCAAAATGTCACTTACGCAATCCACATAATATTCAAGCAGGGAATTTTTCCATTCGTCAGATAGGTTCGCTCTTGCCTGCCATAGCAGAGAAGCCACATCATATTGCAAAGCGCCTTTCATGCCACCCTGGTAGTCAATAAAATGAACTTCGCTGTTCTGAACATAAATGTTGCGGCTTTGAAAATCGCGAAACATAAAATATTTGTGTTCCACGCGCTCCAGGTAATTGCTCAGTGCTTCAAAATCATCAATCAGTTTCTCTTTATCGTAAGGAACTTTCAGTGTATCTAAAAAATAATATTTGAAATATAAAAGATCACTCATGATTGCCTGTTTGCCAAATTCTGTTGAAGTCAGGCAAAATGAATCATCCAGGTCTCTAATTCCGTTTATCTGAAGTTCTGCAAGCGCTTTTAAACTTTTTTTAAACAGATCATACACATAATCATTTTCGCCAAATTTTTCCAGTTCATTCAGAAGGGAAGTAGGTCCAAAGTCTTGTACAGCATACATTGTAGCATCGTCTGAAATAAAATAAATTTCAGGAACCGGCGCGTTGATCTTTGAAAAATGATCGGTAAAATATAAAAATGTATTGCTCTCTCTTATGTTCTCGTTATAAGCCACTATGTAGGATTTTGCTTCTGTCAGAATTCGAAAATAGATTCTGTCTCCACCCGATTTTGGCAGCTTTTCAACACTGATAATTTTTTCAGCATTAAATCTTTCAAAAAACGATTTTATATTTTCCGCTACTATACCCATACAAAGTGATTAGCGGTAAAAATAATGGTTTTTGAAAATCAATTCAAGAGGAAACTATTCTTCAAAAACATTTACAGGAAATTATAAACTTTATTTACATTTGAAAATGATTAATTAAAACTAAATTCTAAACTGCTTTGTTTTTTGTTTTATTTTAAAAAATCATTTCGTTCCCTCAGCCGGCTTTCTTTTAAAGATTCATTTAAAAACTAAATCAAATTTTACGGTGAATACCAATTCTAATTTCAAACACAAGTTTAAAAAAATCTTCTTTTTTATTCTTTTGCTCCCTTTATTTTTCTCATGTGAAAATCATCGCTTCGACAGTGATAAACGACAAATCATGGCGAAAGACCTGATCATGGATCAGCTTCACAAAGCCAGGTCTTTTGATGTGACAGGATTTAAAGAAGACACAGTGCAAACGCCGGATGATTCCAATTTTAAAAGAGAGATACGCTACTCTTTGGATATTGAATACCTCGATTCCAATAAAGTTTTTCAAAAGAAAAAAGCAATTGTAATGTTTACTCCGGATGGAAACTCTATCATCAATTCAAAAATAACTGACCGTTAATTTTATTCCTAAAAAATAATTTTTTTCAATTATGAGTTCATTAAAAGAACGCTTTTTAGCACTGGATGTTTTCAGGGGAATGACCATTTGTTTTATGATCATCGTAAACACTCCCGGAAGCGGGGCAATTCCTTATCCACCGCTCGAACATGCGACCTGGCATGGTTTTACACCGACTGATCTTGTGTTTCCTTCTTTCTTATTTGCGGTTGGGAACGCAATGAGCTTTTCTTTAAAAAAATATGAACTCATTAGTAATGCGGCCTTTCTTACAAAAATTATTAAGAGAACAATCCTTATTTTTTTAATAGGATATTTAATGTACTGGTTTCCATTTTTCAGATTGAATGCTGCGGGAGAAATTGTCGGAGCGCCAATTGCAAACACCAGGATTATGGGAGTTCTTCAGCGCATTGCACTTTGTTATTTTTTCGGCTCACTGATGGTTCATTATTTATCTTCAAAAAAAGTCATCATCGTAAGTGTGATTTTATTAATCGGGTATTGGCTGTTGCTGCTTGTGTTTGGAAATCCGTCACAACCTTTGAGCATGTCGGGAAATGCAGGGCTTTACCTCGATAAATTTTTAATGGGAAATAATCATCTTTATCACGGCGAAGGAATTCCTTTCGACCCGGAAGGATGGCTGGGAACTTTGCCTGCAATTGTAAATGTGATCATCGGTTTTTTTGCAGGAAAATTCATACAGGAAAAAGGGAAAACTTTTGAATGTTTGTCTAAGTTAATGCTGGTGGGGGCCTTGTTTATTTTTATTGCATTGTGCTGGAATATTGTTTTCCCGATCAATAAAAAACTTTGGAGCAGTTCATTTGTTTTGGTGACCTGCGGCATTGATCTGATCCTCATTTCAGGCCTGATTTATATTTTGGAAATGAAAAACTGGAATGCATTCCGCTGGTCTGATTTCTTTCAGATCTTTGGAAGAAACCCGTTGTTCATCTATATTCTTTCAGAGCTTCTGGTGGTAATACTTTTTATGGTTCATATAAGTCCAAAGGAAAGTTTATTTAACTGGCTTAACAGAGTTATTTTTCAAACAGCAGCTCCGGGTCCGTTTGGCTCATTTTTGTTTGCAATATTTTATATGCTTATCTGCTGGAGCATCGGCTGGTGGCTAAACAAGAGAAGAATTTATGTAAAAGTTTAGTTGATAGTTGATAGGTCGTAGTTACTAACTCAATAACTACGACCTACGCTATTAAATAGTTAAATTCTTGTACTCTTCAATACTTTTGGAATCTTCACATCAAAACTCATTTCCTTTTTATCGCGCGTTGCTTTGATCTTAAAATCATTCTTATTTTCTGATTGATTGATCTTTGAAGTGATATCATTCACACCAGTTACTTTTTCTCCATTGAATTGAGTGATCACATCGCCTTTTTTCAATCCTGCCGTTTCTGCCGCAGAACCTTGTTGTACTTCCGTTACTTTGACTCCGTTGCCGTCTTCTGTATCTTCAATTTGCAAACCGAGCTTAGGGCGGTTGTTATTAAAATGAAAATCAAAATTCTGCCGGGGCATTCTAAAATCAAAATTATTTCCCGGATTAAAACCATTCATCATGTCTCTCAAACTGTCCATGTTGTAATTCATTGAAAAGCCAGGGGCTTTACCTAATTCTACTGTTACAGATTTATTCTTTCCATCTCTTAAATAATTTACTGTTACTTTATCGCCGGGTTTATATTCGCTAACCGCGTTTCTTAAATCATCGGGAGA
This sequence comes from Hanamia sp., assembly GCA_035606215.1. Taxonomy (GTDB): domain Bacteria; phylum Bacteroidota; class Bacteroidia; order Chitinophagales; family Chitinophagaceae; genus Ginsengibacter. Next base: position 47,639 of record DATNFV010000030.1, on the reverse strand, counting down.
AGTAATTTCTTTATCCCCAAATTTGGTAATGATGTCCTCATTTTCCAAACCCGCTTTTTTAGCCGCACTTTCGTCTATTACGTTTTTAACGGCTGCACCTTTATCGCTTTTTGCAGTCAAAACTCCTAAAAAGGCCTTGTTGGAGGAACTGAAAACACTCATGTTACCGGGTGTCATTCTGAAGAGATTATTTCCATTGCCACCCATAAAATTCCTTTTCAGGACGGTCACATCTCCATTGTAATCGGCAAGCGGCTTTCCATTAACCGTTATTTTATTGCTGTCAATTTCGATAATCATTTTTTGTGGACTCTGATCATTTTTACGAATAATGATCTCTTCATTCTTACCATTGGATGGTTGCTGATCCTGTGCAAAACCATTGTTGCTTAACAATTCGCAGCAAACTATAAACATTGCTGATAAAAAAAATGTTTTCATTTTACTATGATTTTGAAATAAAAAAAATTGATTTCCCCAAAGTAAAAAGCTGTTCGTAAAAAACAAATTTTTAAAGTAATAAATAGTTTAATGTTAACATAAAAAGACCGATGACTGACGACCGGTGAGAATATTCAACTGTGAATTACTTCGTCTATCCGTTGCTGGTGGCCGGTACTCAACCTTCAGCTAAAAAATATATCTTACTGTAGCAATAATTTCCCGGGGCGCGATTGGATTAATGCTATAATTTTCATGAACATAAAAGTTATAGGTGTTTGTCACATTGCTCAATTTTGCCAATAAAGAAAACCTTTTAAAAGTATAACCTGCTGAAATATCAAGCGTAGTAAAGCCATCTACGGGAATCAATCTTGAATAATTCTGTGCCTGTCCTTTTGTATTGTTCCAGCCTCCAAATCTTTGTCCGGTAAAAAAGACAGAAGCGCCAATTTTAAAACCTTTTAGCTTATGATCAAAAGAATAAAATAAACTTCCGTTGGCAGTGCTCGCAGGCGTTCCTACCAATCTTTCTCCTTCTACATAACTTCCTTCGGCACCAGGTGTTTTTGTATAGCGCATATTGTTGTAACTGTAACCTGCAATCACATCCAGCCCCTTTGCAGGACGGCCTGAAATATCAAGTTCTATTCCGTCACTGGTAGTTTGACCGGTAAGTTCCTGCAAGGAAGTATTGCTGTTGGGAGTAACACCATCAGCAGCAAAAGGAGCAGTTTGGGCAAGGTTATTATTAATGATCCTGTAAGCAGTGATATTGACAGAAAGTGCTCCGTTGATAAAATCATTTTTTACCCCAAGTTCATACTGGTCAATGATAGAAGGAGCAAGTGCATTTCCGAACACATCGGTTCCTTTATTAACAGAAAACGAATTGGAATAACTTGCAAACAGAGCGGTATTCGGGAAAATTTTATAAACAATTCCGAAGCGTGGTGAAAATGCTTTATCTGTTTTTGGCGTACCTTTTACAGTAGTATCCTTTTTTAAATCGGTCGTTTGCACTGCTTCCGCTTTTTGGATTGACCATCTGACACCCGCCAGCAATTTTATTTTGTTGGAAATGCTGATTAAATCCTGTACATAAGTACCGGCACGGTTAACAGGGGTTTGCGTTTCTGAAATTTTTGAAGCAACGGGTACATCAGGTCGTGCAATGAATTTAGAATGATCCAGAATATTAATGGTGTCATAGATTTTAGGATTGTCAAAGGCGAAATTGGCAGTCACATCACGATCAGCGTCTATGCCTCCTAAAAATGTATGTCCGAAGACTCCGGTTTTAAATTTCCCGGTTATATTCATTTGTCCTGAAAGGTATTCATCCTTTGATTCTATTCTATTTAAAGGCCTTGCCCAATCTCCGTTTGCGGCTGCCTGTATCTTTTCTGTTGAATAATAATCCCTTTTGTAAACGTCATAAGATGCAGTTGCATTCAGCGACCATGAATCATTTATTTTGTGTTTCAGTTCAGCAGTAGCATTGGTTTCATTGATTTTATTATACTGCCAGCTTACTCCCTGGAAAGTATTTCGTGGCAATCGGGCAATGATCGTATTGTCAAGGGAACCGGTTCCAAAATCAGGAGTAAAATTGCTGTTTAAATAATCCGCACGAATCAGAAAGCTTGTTTTTTCATTCATCTTATAAAGCAATGACGGGTTGAAGTAATATCTTTTGGAATGAACGTTATCCCTGAAACTGTTGCCGCCTTCATAAGTGCAATTGACACGGTAGGCGATTTTTCCAGATAACGGACCGTATATATCGAATGCTGGTTTTATTAACCCATAACTTCCTGCCCGCAATGAAACATCTCCACCAAAATCAAACTTTGGTTTTTTGGTTACCATGTTAATAATACCCCCTGGCGCTACGCTTCCATATAAAATAGCGGCGCTTCCTTTCAAAATTTCTACACGTTCCAACGAACTCATTTCAGGCATTACTGAAGCGCTTACCCTGGCACCATCTTTATACATATTATCGTTTGACATCCTGTAGCCACGCGCTGAAAAAGTTTCCTGTACGCCGCCCCTTGTAGAAGAAAGGTAAAGGCCATTTATATTTTTAATAACATCGCTCATGCGTTGCGATTGCTGGTTTCTGATCATATTCTCGTTAATAACAGCAATGCTTTGTGGAAGATCCATTGCCGGAACAGGAAGTTTGCCAATGGTTACAGGCTGAAGATTTTGACTTCTTCTTCCGTCAACAATTACTTCATTTAATTGTTTGGCAGTAGTTTTAATCGCAAATATAATTTCAGCAGTTTGATCGTCTGAAACGGTTATTGTTTTTTCGATCGCCTGAAATCCGGTGCAGGAAGCCATCAAAGAATAAGTGCCGGGTTTAATATTTTTCAAAACAAAATTTCCGGCTTCATCTGAGATGGCAGAAAGTGAAGTGTTTTTAACAACGATGCTCGCCCATGCTACCGGCTGCCCGTCGGAAGTCATGACTTTTCCTGATATTTTTCCATTGTATTCGTCACCGGCAAAGCAAACTGAAAAAGGAAATGAAAGGATGATTATCAATAAAGTTGTTGAGAAGTTTTTAAAGAAAGATATCATTTTTATTTTTTTCACTGTTTTAAAATAGCAACATCCGCAGATGTTTTTTTACCGGCAGCGAAACTATTTTTAATTGTAAAAAGTACTTTACGAAATGAGGAACTGAGTTTACGGAATCGGGAAATGGTTTAGTTTGCAGTTCTTTTAAGTGAAATGCAATACAATTGCTAATAAGATTATATTCATAAATCGGATTTGAGAAGTTAAATCTTCCTTTTATCCATTTATGAAGAATTTACCGAAAGATGCTTAAACCAATTTTGTGATCTCTATAAAGGGTATTACAGGCAAAAGGCCAAAGCGCAGGGAAGCTGCTACACACTGATTAGGAAACAAAATCAAAACAAGCTTTTGTAAGATTTCCTTTACAATCTTTTAACGACAATCTTTTCTGCAAAAGACAATCTCCGAGCTAACTTTTCGTTTTTAAGATCCTACAATGAAATACCATTTACAACCTATGAAAAATAAATTATTTATTGTGAGCATTGCTATGATCCTGCTTATGGCATGCAGCAAAAAAACTGAACAGACTGAAAGTAAAATTTCCAACTCTCGCGCTGATTCTGAAAGTGTTTCCAACAATTTTACCAAATATATCATACGGCAGGGACAGCAATATTGCGATAAAAGCATCTTCGTTCCCGTACATCTTTCATCTCTTTCTTTTAAGGTAAAATTTGATAGCTCAGCCATCTATAAAACCGCAAATGCAACAAACCAGGATGACATTAATAAACTTTTTGGCTTCAGCGACGATAATGCGGATCATCACCAGTACAGCGCACGTTTTGGCTGGCGCTGGAGCGATAACAGTCTTCATCTTTTCGCTTACGTTTACAACAACGGGCTCATGAGTTTTAAAGACATCGGACAAGTAGAAATAGGAGTGGAAAATTCATGTTCCATCAAGGTCTCAGGCAATCAATACACCTTTACTCTGAATAAAACAGAATTAAAAATGCCACGCGAAAGCACTACCGCATTAGCAGAAGGATACAAACTTTGGCCTTACTTTGGAGGCAATGAAACAGCGCCTCATACGATTTCTATCTGGATTGAAGAACTGTAAAAAGTTTTAGGAAAATTACAAAAGCAGAAAGATGAGGTTTGGCGGATGATTCATTGGAAAAACAGCTGGAATTAAAACCTTATATTCACGTCATAAAACTGTTTATTATGAAGGTGAATGCTTTTAAGACTTTCAATCTTTTCCTGGCATTTTTACTTGAAACGGTACTCTTCATTTCAGTAGGAAACTTAGGATTTAATTTATCGGAAAACATTGTCATCAGCATCTTCTTATGTGTGATATTACCAATGATTGCTATCTACTGTTGGGGTACGTACCAGTCCTCTAAATCGCCGAGGAGATTGGAGCAACCGCATAGATTTATCGTTGCAATTTTAGGTTTTAGTGCCGGAGCTACCGCATTTAATGTTACCGGAAAACCTATATTAGCATTGACATTTATTATCCTTGCTTTTATTAACCAGTTAATCCTTTTTTATATGGAGAAAAGGGATCGTAAAGGTGATAATCAGGACAATGAAGATGATGAAGATGATAATTAGGTTTTGTAGTAGGTATTAGCGAAAAAGCATAAACTTCCTGCTGAACCACTAACCGGTTTCCTGTGCCTTTTCAGAAACTTTTTATGTAACCTTCACGCAGCATTCCGACATGCTCCTGGTTGGTTTCTTAGTGTTCAGGCCCCTGAAGCGCCCTAACCGGGGAAATGAGCAAAATAATAAAGGGTTTCATTGCTGAAACCCTTTATTATTTGTGGGAGCACACGGGCTCGAACCGCGGACCCTCTGCTTGTAAGGCAGATGCTCTGAACCAACTGAGCTATGCTCCCGAAGAAGTTGTTTAATTTTTGGAGTGCAAATATAGGAGAGTAAGATTATCCAAAAAAATTTAATTGAAAAAAAATTGTGATGACAATTTTAAACTTCATCCTTCCGTTATTCATCTGATAAAACAAAATACTTTTAACGATATATTTTTTTTCAAGAATTTAAAAAGGCGCGAAACTTGTAGATTTAATTTAAAATGATACTTTTGTAATATTGAAAAGACTTATTTACATACTTATATTTATTAGTGGTTTTCAGTTTAGCGGTTTTTCGCAGAGCCGATCTGTTCCTCTAGCTTTAACAACAGATGTTGTGAAAACGGTTAAATTTTACCCCAATCCTGCCGTTAGTTTCATCAATTTTGAATTTTCAAAAAACTATGATAACTCCTATAGCCTTCTGATTTTTAATTTTATCGGCAAAAAAATAGAAGACCTCCAGGTTACCGGCCAAAAAATGTCTGTTTCACTTACCGACTTTTATCGCGGTGTTTATATTTTTCAGCTTCGTGATAAACAAGGAACCATCGTAGAATCCGGAAAATTCCAGGTAGTTAAATAGTAACAGATTTTCCCTTTTCATCCACGCTTCTGTGTCATTTTGTCTAATATTTAAGATTGGCAAAAAGTTTGACTGTACTACCTTTGCAGTCAATTTTAGTAACGGAAAAAACAGAAAGAAATGCAAGAGAATAACCCTAAAAATACGACCGAAGAAGAAGAATTGCCAATGGAGATACAGGATGAGAATGTACCTGAAAAAGAAGAGAATGAGGAAACGCCTGAAGAAACCCCTGATGAATCAGGGAAATTAAAAGATGAGTTAGCAGAACAAAAAGAAAAATACATTCGTCTTTTCGCAGAATTTGATAATTATAAAAGACGAACTGCAAAAGAAGCTATCGAAATAAGGCAAACTGCCGGAAAAGAAGTAATAGTATCAATGCTTGATGTTTTAGACGATATGGATCGTGCTGAACAGCAGCTAAAAGAAAGCGATGCTGATAAATCTTTAAAAGAAGGGATCTTGCTGGTGTTTGACAAATTCAGAAAAAATCTTCAATCTAAGGGATTGAAAGCGCTCAATACCATGCATACTGAATTTGATGTCGAAAAAGACGAAGCTGTTTCTGAAATTGAAGTAGATGATAAGAAACTAAAAGGGAAAGTGGTAGCTGAAATTCAAAAAGGATATTACCTGAACGATAAACTGATCCGTTTTGCCAAAGTGGTTGTCGGCAAATGATCTTTCCTGATATTCAAAAATTTAAAATAACCGTAACTGTCAAAAGTTCAGAATGGCAGGCTACATAAAAATACTATGGCAAATACCATGTCTTCAAAAAGAGATTATTATGAAATTTTGGGCGTTAGTAAAAATTCTTCCGCTGATGAAATAAAAAAAGCTTACCGAAAAGTAGCGATGCAATTTCATCCGGACAGAAACCCGGGAGATCATACGGCAGAAGATAAATTTAAAGAAGCAGCAGAAGCATACGAAGTTTTAAGTGATTCAGACAAACGGGCTCAATATGACCGCTTTGGACACAGTGCTTTTGGTCAGGGAAGAGGCGGTGGCGGATTCTCAGGCCACGGTATGAATATGGACGATATTTTCAGCCAGTTTGGAGATATTTTCGGGGATGACATGTTTGGAAGTTTCTTTAGCGGCAGCAGGGGCGGAGGGGCCAGGAGAAGCAGGGGCACAAGAGGTTCTAACCTGAGGGTGAAGATAAAAGTGAACTATGAAGAGATTGCAAAAGGAACGACTAAAACCATCAAGGTAAAAAAATATGTTTCGTGCCAAAATTGTGGCGGGTCCGGAGCAAAAGATAAAAACAGTTCTCAAACCTGCAGAACCTGCGGCGGAAACGGCCAGGTAAGACGAGTTCAAAATACTTTTCTTGGACAAATGCAAACGGTAACTACCTGCCCCGATTGTAACGGGGAGGGAACTGTGATCACTAATAAATGTACGGTTTGTAAAGGCGAAGGAAGAGTTTATGGCGAAGAAATGGTAACATTGGAAATTCCGGCAGGTGTACAGGAAGGAATGCAATTGAGCATGGCAGGAAAAGGGAATATGGGCGAACGTGGCGGCGGTCCCGGCGATCTTGTTATTTTAATTGAAGAAGAAGCTCATCCATATTTACACCGGGAAGGTTTGAATGTAGCCTTTGACCTCTATATTTCATTTCCTGATGCAGTATTTGGAACCCAGACTGAGGTGCCAACTATCGATGGCCGCGCTAAAATTAAAATTCCTCCGGGAACACAAAGTGGAAAGATTTTTAGACTAAAAGGAAAAGGATTTCCTTCGATCAACGGCGGTTATCAGAAAGGAGACCAGTTGATCCAGGTGAATGTGTGGACTCCACAAAATGTTTCCGAAACTGAAAAGGCATCTCTGGAAAGTTTGCAGGAAAGTGAAAATTTTAAACCCAAGCCTGATAAAAACGATAAAACCTTCTGGGAAAAAATAAGAGAAACTTTTAGCTGATTTTTAAAGTAAACAAAGAAAACCATTTTATTTTTTCAGATTCACTTCTACAGTGCCTCCATTTCCATCAGAAGTTAATTGCAATGTAAAGAAATGCTTTTGCGGATCAGCTGATAATTTTCCTTTATCTGCAGAAACAGTATTTTCATAATAGCCACATAAAGTAATTTCTTTTTCGCCTTTGGCAAACAGAATTTTAACTTTCAGATTATTTGCAGAACTGTTCAGTTCTGCGATTCTCTTTTTACCTGTTGCTGCGATTTTATTTTCATCCCCTAAAAATGCAATCCCAAAATTGACGGGGGCAATGATGTAATATCCATATTTTTCCAGGAGAGTTCCTGAGAATGTTTCTTTTGAATTCATCACTTTTAATTCATGGTTCATCGGATCATAAACCACTATTTTTCCTGACATCCCTAAAGCAGAAGGCCGAAAATCAAAATGATTGTCTGTTGTTTTTTGATCAGAAAATGCAAACAAATAATGCGTAGTTACATTGGAATGTTTTGTAAAAGTTGAAGCAAGTAAGGGTTTATTTTCCTGGTTGGCAATTTGCAAATAATCTTCATCCAGCGGAAGCAAAGGCACATCCGGTTTTACTAAAACGCCATCATTTCTGCAAGCAAGCATAATATTTTTTTTGTCTTCTTTTCCAATCGCATCGCCGGTTCCAACAGCTCCGGCAGATAAAACAGAAACAATCATATTTCCTGTTTCACTGCTTTTGAAAACATCACACCATGGCCATATTCCCATTTCATATGCAAATTGTGAAGTGAAGATAAAAGGCATCCATTTGCGTGGTTCAAAGCGATCGTCGCTTGTGCGGATCGTTGTCAGATTATTATATTTTAGTCCCTGCAAAAAAAATCTCGGCATCGCCATGCAATATTGAAGATGCAGACCATTTGCTTTGGCAGCATTGGCCATCCCGTCTGTAAATTGATTACCAATCTCAATATTCGCAAGCATTTCAGGACTCTTGTTATAAATATAATTCAGCCAGTCCTGCTCATAGCAAACCACTCCGGAAGTTTTCAGATAATGCATAATGTCATTCCAGAAATGAGGATCAATGGCAGCATAACCAGATATCTTATATTTTTTATGATAAGGACTTTGCGGATCGATCCAGCGGTTATGAGTGACCAAAGGCAAAGCGATCTTTTCATGAAAGGAAGCAAGTCCGTCAGGAAATAAAAAAGGGTCAGCTATATATTCAAGTAAGCCACCATAGCGGTTCCATTCTCCTTTTGGTAAGGCTTTATTTTTATGATCCGCGTCTGGTTTTCCATCAGGATCGTAAATGGATTTTTCATACCACCAGCTATCAAGCTGCATATAACCGAGCGGAATATTTTCTTTTTTATACACTTTTCTCAAATCCAGCAAAGTCGTTTCATATCCTTTGGCAGTATCATAATTATAATAATAATCTGCGCCGTTATCTGTCCAATAGCCGAAAGATTTTAATACAACATCTGCATCATTTTCAGGCCGTGTGCGATTATATAATTTTCTCATTGCGTCTCCCCATGTGTTCCAGGTAGTCTCAATTCCTTTATTAAAAACTATGATAGTTGAATGAGTAAAGCTTTTCGGTAGTTTTTTTATTTCCTCATTTAAACCGCTGCTGATGCGGGTTTTGCCATCTCCTGTTAATTTGGAAACAATAAAATCAGAAGCCGGAGAAATCACACACGCGTTTTTATTTTTATCAAAAAATAGCCATGGAGTGGATGTTTCTGTTAATGAAAATTCTGGTGCAGAAAAAACATCATTTCGATAACTGAAATGAAAGAGAGATGCAGGAATGGCATTGAACTCAGGAAAAGAAACGATCGGATTTTCTGCGCCATCCGGAAGCGATAATGAAAAAATGATCACCGGTTTTTGGTCATACCAGCGAATGGTAGCGGCGTATTGGTCTTTATTTTTCCATGTAAAATAAATGGACTGAAAATCTCCGATAGCATCATGTCCTTTGGAGGATTTGATGGAAGAAAGCTTTTGTCCGATCGTTCCTGAGAACTGCCAGTGGAGCACGTTTGAAGAGATAGAATAATTTCCGGTTTGCTGCGAAACATTTACAGTGACAGGACTTTGAGCTGAAGAAAATTCCGGAAAAGAGAAGAGGAATAATGCTAGAAATAAATGGGCAAAAAATCTAGCCTTTCGACGCTGAGGAACAGACATAAAAGAAGTTTTTTCTGATGAACAAAGAAATTCTTTTTCAAATTTAATTGTTCACTTTCAGATTGCTCAAAATTTAAATGCACTTTTTGCTTAGTAGCGGGAAAAACAGTAAATAAATTATTTGATTTCGAGAGAAAGGACTTGTTCTTTTTCAAAATAGCATTCCAGCAAATCTCCGACGAGGCATTCGCCGACGCCTGGAGGTGTGCCTGTGTAGATCAGATCACCGATGTTGATTGAAAAATAATTAGAGATGTTGGAAACAATTTTGTCAATCGAAAAGATCATGGAGCCTGAATTTCCTTTCTGAACAACTTCTTTATTTTTCAGTAATGAAAAATTAATATTCTTTTTATCAATTGCAGGTGTGAAATCAATAAACTTTCCGACCGCCGCTGAGTTATCAAACGCTTTCGCCTTTTCCCACGGAAGTCCTTTTTCTTTTAATTGCTGTTGAATATCACGGGCGGTAAAATCAATTCCAACAGAAATAGCATTATAATAATTGGAAGCGTGTTTTTCCTGGATGTATTTTCCATTTTTACTGATCCTGACTACCAGCTCGGCTTCATAATGAAGGTCATTGGTAAATTCAGGATAATAAAACGGCGTATGTCCCTGAATGAGGGCGCTCTTTGGTTTCATAAAGATAATGGGTTCGTCCGGAATGGCACTTCCCATTTCTTTGGCATGTTCGGCATAATTACGCCCTATACAAAATATTTTCATTTCAATCAGGTTTAGTCAAGGGCTTTCCAAAGGTTGTGCGAAAATATAAAAAACAAATCTAAAAAAGAATTTATCTAATAATAAAAAAAGATTTAGAAATTTAAATTATTTACATCATTCATTGTTCGCTCTATTCCAATTGTAGCAAATTCTTCAATGATCTGAACACTTTTTTCAATCTTTGCTTTTACCACCGGCATTTCTTCAGGAAACCATCGGCTTAAAACAAACTCTACCTGCATTCCTTTTGGAAACTGATTTCCAATTCCAAAACGTAATTTCGGATATTCATCTGTTCCTAAAATTTGCTGAATATCCTTCAAACCATTGTGTCCCGCATCGCTGCCACGCTTTCTCAATCTGATTTTGCTTAAAGGCAGAGCAAGGTCGTCCACGATCGTCAAAGAATTTTCTATTGGTATCTTTTCCTTATCCAACCAATATTTTACCGCTCTTCCGCTCAGGTTCATAAATGTCGTCGGTTTTATACAAACGAATATTTTGCCTTTAAATTTTATTTCAGCTACATCAGCCAATCGCGATGATTGAAAAAAAGCATTATGTTTTAAAGCAAAGGCATTTAAAACATCAAAACCAATGTTGTGCCTTGTATGGGCGTATTCATTCCCGGGATTTCCCAAACCAATGATTAAAAACTTCGACATAAAAACGAAGATAATTTGATTCGGTTACTCTGAGAAGCCGGATTTTTAAAATGAACAGTAAAAGTTTTAATTACTATTTCTATTTTGACTTAAATGACTTTCCAGCAGCCTTAGTATTGGATTGTAAAAGAAAAAGTTCTTTTCAACAAGATTTTATCAATCACAGTTTTCTATCCACAGATATTTGTTTTCATTTAAATCAATTGATACTAATTTCCCCAGCAAAGGGAAATGAGAATAAACGCAACCTCCGTCGATATTGATACAATTGCCCTTTTGGTTTAGAATGGATTTCAGAGCTTTTGGTGTGTGACCGTGGATCAATAATTTATCTTTCAATGCCGGTTGTTGTTCTGAAAAATCTCTTTCCCAAAGCATTGCTTCTTTATCTTCAAAAATATTTTCGCGTTTGAAATTCAAACCAGCATGAACAAAGATATATTTTCCGGTATCAAAATAAAGTTGTGTTTCCCTGAAGAAGGAAGCATATTTTTTAGGAAGATCTTTCAGCGAACCGATGCCAAAGCTTTTGATCGTTTCTGCGCCTCCGTTTTTAATCCAAAGATCCAAAGCTTCTTCTTCAAACATTGCATCCAGCAGCATTTGCTCGTGATTTCCTCTCAATGTAAAAATATTATATTGATCTTCCCGAAGCTTTAAAATCAGGTCTATTACGGCTTTGCTGTTTTTGCCGCGATCGATATAATCACCGATGCAATAGATCTGATCCGTCTTTTGAATATTGATCTTTTCAAAAATCATTTTTTCAAAAGTCTTACTACAACCATGAATATCGCCGATCGCAAAAATTCTTGCCATTACACAAACTTGAAATTTTTTCTGAATGAACAACCGAAGTTACAATTTCTATTTCCGGATTTTAAGCTCAGTAAAGAAAGAAATAATTTGATTTTATTTTTTTTCAAAAAGATCAAATTATTTCAGAAGGCAATAAAAATCTCATTACTTTTGCCCTCCTGATCTAAATCCACACTCACCTTACACCTCTTTTTCCACTTCGAATATTTGGAATTAGTAATTCCCCAAAATCTTCTGTAATATCAGAACTTACTGTTCATTCTTTTTATCTGTGGTTGAAAAAAATATGGACATGAAAGCTTTTTTTCATTTTGTAGAAATGGCTGTTATTTATTTCGGCATCCCACATTGCCGGAATGATCCTGACAGGGATTTTAACTAACTTCTGAAGATGTGATATTGGCGGTGTTTGAACAGGAAAAATTCATCTGATTTTTTAAAAATTAAAAATGGAAGAAAATGGAAACAAAAACTATATCTAAATTATGTGGAATTATCCTCATCTCATTCTTTTTCACTTCGTGTAAAAAAAATGGCGTTCATTTTTGTAATGGCAGTGATCAAATTAATGTAACAACAAAAGTGTTTGCAACAGGATTAAACAATCCAAGGGGGTTGAAATTTGGACCAAACAATCAACTGTATGTAGCTGAAGGCGGTATAGGCGGAACAAATAGTACTTCCTGCACCCAGGTCGTTCCGCCCGTTGGTCCTTATACCGGAAGCGACAGCGGCAGCCGTATTTCAAGAATCAATCCGGCAGGAATTCGTGAAACCTACATTGATAATTTACCTTCCAGCCAAACAAGCCCGGCGCAGGGTAGTTTAATCAGTGGGGTGGCTGATGTGGCATTTGTAGGACAAACTTTGTATGCCTTATTAGGAGGGGCAGGTTGTTCTCATGGAGTTGCTGATATTCCCAATGCAATTATTCGGGCTAATTCAAACAAATCATGGTCAATGGTTGCTAATCTCAGCAATTATTTAATGAATAATCCTGTAGCCAATCCTGAAGAGGATGATTTTGAACCCGACGGAACATGGTATAGCATGATTAACGTCAATGGTGATCTTTACGCAGTTGAACCGAATCATGGCGAACTCGATCGGATAACTTCTGCCGGGAATATTAGTCGGGTAATTGATATTTCTGCAAAAGAGGGACATATTGTTCCTACTGCGGTTGCATTTAATAATGGTTATTTCTATATCGGAAATCTCTCGACATTTCCTGCCATGACAAACTCAAAAGTGTATAAGATCAGTATGAACGGACAAATAGTGGACAGCGTTGGTGGCTTTAACGCGATTCTTGGAGTTGCCTTTGATGAAATGGGAGGAATGTATGTTTTGGAGAATTTTACGAATAATCCTTTTCCAACTCCGGGTACAGGAGATATCGTAAGAGTTGATCCATCAGGATCGCGGCAAATAATTACATCAGGACTTAATTTGCCAACAGCAATGACATTCGGACCTGATGGGAAATTATATGTTTCGAATTGGGGATTCGGACAACCTCCGGGAGGAGGCGAAATTTTGCAACTGAGTTTATCGTGCGACCAGGTTCATGGAAAGATGCAAAAATAGTTTGATACAAATGGATTTTATTTTTTTGTAAAAAGGTTATCAGAAAAGGTAACCTTTTTCTCCATTTAAAGATTGGATAAAGGGAAGATAAATTCTGATGTAAATCTCCTGGCAAATTGATCCCGAAAAATTAAAAAGCCCCTTAAACAAAATGTTTCGTCTCCACAATTTATAGTGTTGCAGATACAATTGGCTTTGTCGTTTGCACATTGAAGCTGCAACAGCAGTGAATGCTAACTTCGCAGTAATGACATTAAAGCTAAATTCGAAATATACTTCGGTTCTGTTGCATGTGATCATATGGAGCACACTGTTTGTATTGCCGCATCTTTTTATTGATACACGGAATATAAAACCCGGATTTTTTCCTGGTACGTTTTTTATCATTACCAATCTTTATCACATTGGCTTGTTTTATCTTACCGCATTTGTACTATACCCATTGTTCTTTAATAAAAGAAGATGGTGGCTTTTTATTATAATGATTGCTGCCGTGATGATAGCTTCTTACTATTTGAAATTTCTGATGGTAAAGCAATGGTACCCGGAAGTTGTGTTGGATACCTGGGCGCGCAGGATTCTTTTTTTTCCACCGCTTCCGTTTTTGATTGCTGCTATTGTTTATAGATCGATCGTTGATAAAGTTGCACGTGATAAAAGACAAAAAGAAATAGTTGAGGAACAGTTATCCGTCAAATTGAAATTTTTGAGATCACAGATAAGTCCGCATTTTATTTTCAATGTACTGACCAATCTTGTTTCGCTTGCCAGAAAAAGATCTGAAAAACTGGAACCGGCATTGATCATGCTTTCTGATCTGATGCGCTACATGTTGTATGAATCTGATGAGAAGAAAGTTCCCTTATCGAAAGAGGTAGAATACTTAAAAAGTTATATTGAATTGCAGAAGCTGAGATTTGGGCATGATGTTTCGATAGAAACAGGCATCAATCTTTCTGAAAGCGATGAGCAACAAAGCATTGAGCCAATGTTGCTGATACCGTTTGTTGAAAATGCTTTCAAACACGGTATGGGAGTTGATGAGCCTTTAATACAAATTCATCTTATTGTGGATAAAAATCAACTTGAATTTGATGTGAAGAATAAGTTTAATGATGACCAGGATGAAAGTAAAGATGCAAATTCCGGAATTGGTTTAGAGAATGTACGGTCAAGATTAATGTTATTATACCCAAAAGAACATAAGCTTGAGGTAAAAAAAGAGAATTATTTATTTCATATTCATTTAACGCTTCAATTAAAATGATGCAATGTATTGCTGTTGACGATGAAAAGCTCGTGCTCGACCTTTTGATTGATAATATCAGGCAGGTGCCATACCTGCAACTGGTAAAGGCTTGCAGAAATGCAATGGAAGCAATAGAAGTGCTGCAGAAAGAAAAAGTTGATCTCATTTTTCTTGATATTCAAATGCCAAGACTGAGTGGCTTGCAACTGATACAAACCTTGCAGCAACCACCAATGGTAATACTTGTCACAGCTTATGAACAATATGCATTGGAAGGATACAATTTGAACGTTGTCGATTATTTATTGAAGCCTGTTTCATTTGAAAGATTTTTAAAAGCATGCAATAAGGCAAAAGAATTATTTGATCTCAAAAAGGATAAAAGCGTTACCCCAAAGGAAGAGTTACCGGATCATATTTTTGTGAATGTTGAATATACACTTGTAAAAATTTTATTCTCAGATATCCTTTTTATTGAGGGATTGAAAGATTACATCAAGATACATCTTGCATCTGCAAACAAACCGGTGCTCACGAAGATGAGTCTGAAAGCCATGGAAGAAAAGCTTCCTGCGGATAAATTCATTCGCATTCATAAATCTTACATTGTTGCAGCGGATAAGATCAGGGTAATCAAAAGAGACCTTATCAATATCGGCAATCATGAAATCCCTGTAAGCGATTTTTACAAAGAAAACCTGGTGCGAATAACCAACAAGTAAAAATCAAACTTTCATTTTCTGCTCTCTCGTCGAAACAATTGCCCTTTTTATCTACTCTTAAAATTTTCAGCAATAATGCGGTCGAGCTTTGTGTTGCAAAACAAAAGTTATGACAGGAACATTTAAAACACCTGAAAAAGAATTATACCGGAGAGCCATTTGCTCAATAAAGAACCGACCATATAAGGCTGCGACGGCTGTGAATAAGATAGCAGCAGGTATTAGCCGCGCTGCCATACAACTCCGGCTATACCTGTGTTGCAGAAGCCTGGCTCAAAATAAATTTCTTAAACATCTGAAATATTATGCCGTTATTTTTTGTGCCCTTATTACAACCAGTTGCGGGGCACAATCAACAATTGAAGGTGTGGTAACCGATACTCGCAAACATCCGGTCAGTGATGCAACTATATATATTAAAGGAACGATGAACGCAACAACAACAGATTCCTCAGGACATTTTTTATTTACAGTTAATGCAAAAGGTGAGCAAACAATTGTTGCATCTTTTGTTGGATTCAAAGATGTTGAAAAAAAAATTCAGACCAGTGATACGGTTATCGAAATAAATTTTATGCTGCAAACGGAAGATAAAGCCCTGGAGCCGGTTGTTGTTTCTGCAGGAAGTTTTGAAGCAAGCGACAAAGCAAAAGGCGCTTCACTCGCACCAATGGATGCAATGACAGTTGCAGGCAATGGCGGCGATATTGCCAACTCGCTGCGGTCATTACCGGGAGCCCAGCAGATAGGTGAGAAAGAAGGTTTGTTTGTGCGCGGTGGAACAAGCGAAGAAGCAAAACAATTTGTAGATGGCACATGGATGAAGAGCCCGAATTATGCAACTGTGCCCGGCATTTTACAGCCCGCAAGAGTGAACCCGTTTTTGTTCAAAGGGATTTTATTTAACACGGGCGGTTATTCTGCTTTGTATGGTGAAGCTCTGAGCAGTGCCCTGATTCTTGAGAGCATTGATCTGCCTGATAAATCTTCTGCAAGCCTTCACATTTTTCCGATGTCTGCCGGAGCAGGTTTTCAAAATCTTGCTGTAAACAAAAAAAGCAGCTATGGCATCAATGTAAACTATGGCAGCTATGCATTGTATAACAGGATAGTGAAACAAAAACCTGATTTTTTTCATGCGCCTGAATACCTGGAAACAGATGCCAATTTTCGCATCAGGACAAGCAAAACAGGGATGCTGAAATTTTATACGAATTATGGCTACGATCACACAGGCATGCGCAATCCAGATATTGACAGCAGTGATCTGTTATCATCGTTTGAAACAAAAGGCCCGAATCTTTACGCGAATCTTTCTTATCGCGAATCATTGGGAAATAAATGGAAGATCGATGCGGCGCTTGCATACAATTACAACAGGCAAAACATAATAACCAAATTAGAAGATAGTGATTACAAGCAGTTATTTATTCAATGGCTTCCTTACTACGAAAAGAATAACACGATAAACACAAAGTCCAATTTTGCACAGGCAAGAGTGGTATTTACAAAATTGTTCAATCGTAACCAGGCATTGCGTTTTGGAGCCGAGCATTTTTACGATGATGAAGATTATAATTCGAATGACACATCAGCAACATTAAAAGATAATCTTACTGCAGCCTTTGCCGAAGGAGATGTGTATATCGCAAAAAATGTTGCTGCAAAGATTGGCGTACGCGCAGAAAATTCTGCATTGCTTAACAAGCTAAATATTGCACCCCGGATTAGTTTTGCTTACAGGTTGAATAATGGTGGACAGTTCAACATTGGTTACGGAATTTTTTATCAAAAGCCGGAAATAATTTACCTGGTTGAAAATAAAGATCTCACCTATCTGCAGGCGACGCACTACATCATCAATTACCAGAAAAAAGAAAACAATCGTCTCTTAAGGATTGAAGCTTATTACAAAAAGTATAAGGGACTTATTACTACGGAACCCACTGTAGCAAATGATGGCAGCGGATACGCAAAAGGAGTGGAATTGTTTTTTCGTGATAAGAAAACATTTAAAAATTTTGATTACTGGATAACATACACTTATCTTGACACAAAGAGAAAGTTTGAAAATTATCCTTATGAGTTGCAGCCCGATTTTGCAACACCACACACCGCATCAATCGCAATAAAAAGATTTTTCCAGGACATCAATTTCAATGCGAATCTGTCATACACGCTTGCAACAGGTCGTCCTTATTACAACATACAAAACGATGTTGCAGGGAAGCCTGTTGTGCTTGATCATGGAACTACGAACATGTATAATCAAATGAATTTAAGTTTCGCGTACCTGTTCAGCATGTTCAGGAAAAAGGATTTTTCGGGAATTGGTTTCGGCATCAACAACGTGTTTGGTACAAAGCAGATCTTCGGATACAATTATAGTTATAACGGTCTTTTCAAAACGCCCATCACACAACCCGCAGCCCGCAGTTATTACATCGGTTTGTTCATGACGTTTGGTATTGACCGGCGGGATGATTTTATCAATGACAAATTGTAATGAGATGAAAGTGGGTAGTGAATGGTTAGTTTATTGAGTCACTCACTTTAATGTTCTGAACAGTGTTCAACAAAAAATTTTATAAACATAAAAAAATCAGGAAATGAAAAAAGTATTTTTTTTAATCGCAGTAATATCAATCACCTGTGCAACTGCATATGCGCAGGAAGCATATACACAACAAATGAAGGCGACAGTAACAAGGCTTGACAATGCAAATGCAGTAAAAGATTATGAGCAATTGGCGAATGACTTCTTACGTATTGCCACTGTGCAAAAAACACAATGGCTTCCTTACTACTACGCAGCCTTTTGCAATGCAAAAGTTGGCTGGCTGAAGCAAACAGATGATCCGGATAATATAGAATCATTTGCCGACAAAGCAGCGCAAGAGATAAACAAAGCGCAATCACTGATCGACACGACGAAACAGAGAAAGGAACTATCAGAAATCTATTGTGTGCAAATGATGCTGAACCAGGCAAGGGTATTTATGAATCCGCAAACATACGGACCCAGGTTTGGACGCACGGCATTTAACTATCTGGAGCTTGCAAAGCAAGCCAATCCTGATAACCCAAGAATGCTTTACCTGTTGGGCTGGCAAAAATTAACTACACCAAAAATGTGGGGTGGTGATAAAGTGCTGGCAAAACAACTATTAACAGAGGCAAAACAAAAACTAGAAACACAACCATCGCCTGGCATCGGACCACATTGGGGAAAGAACGAAGCAGATGGTTTATTAAAACAACTCAAATAAATTTTCTAACAATTAAAAATTTAAAACTATGCCTTTCGGAATGATCATTTTAATAAGAGTATTATTTGTAGCCTGTATGGTATTCATTATCGGATACGTGTTTGGCAATTTTTCAAGAAATACAGCACTTACAACTATCACAAAAGTTGCCTGCATACTTGCCATAGTATTATTCATTTCAGCCAATATTTTCTTTTTCCGCTTTAGCAGCCGGCACGGGAATTTCAACGGGAAAAATAATTGCGGCTGGTATCACCGGGATACAACTATTATAAAATAGAAATCCATCTTACGGCACACCGCATCTGAACATGCAAAGCAGGAAGCAGTTTTGTTAGCGGTGTAACGCAAGAAAACGAAAAAGCCCGAAAACATATTGTTTTCCGGCTTTTCGTTAGATTAGTTTCTCGAACCTGCGGACCGGACGGGACTCGAACCCGCGACCTCCGCCGTGACAGGGCGGCATTCTAACCAACTGAACTACCGATCCTTTCAATTGGAGCGCGAAGATAATAAAATTTGAACTTTGCCAAACATCTTCTTCATATTTTTTTCTCTGCTATACCCTGCAAATCCGTGAGAAGTTAACTGAGAAAAAGAAAAAGACTATAGGCAACGTCAAAGGGTGAGATTTTGCCGGGAAAAAGGCAGATTTACAATGCAATTCAGAAACGCCGATGGGATATACTGCTTATACACTGCTGGTACTGTATCTATACTTTAGATATGTCTTTTCTATGACTTAAGAGCGAAGGATGAATGCCTTAGGAGCGAAGGATGAATACACCCTGTTTAGTCGTGAATAGCTATACTGGTTCATTTTTTATTCTTTAAAAGCCAGCAGGGATATATTCTTTAAAAATAGAGATATTTTTTTGTTTTTACTAATGGTTTAATAACAATTTTAAATTTTATAAACTGGCAACTTCATCAAACATAGCCGATTCAATCATTCACACTGGTTATCCAAAAACTTCAAGGTTGCCTTACCGAAATCACTGTAAATATGATGATCCGCAACTGATATATTAATTTGCTCCAACACAAATACTTGTTGTGGAATGGTTAGGCTGCTGATGACAGGAAACGCGGAAGGGTTACTTGTAAAAGCATTCATAAATGCATCAGAATAACCAATGTAAAAGTTCTTGTTATCAATATAACCTTTTGATTTCAATTCGTTGTAAACTGCAATTGATTGTGTAATAGAAATGGCGCCACTTCTGGCAAATCTTTCAGGATAAACCGGGCTTCTTTCATTGATAAAATATTTGCTGCAAATACCTCTTTGTTTTAATGAATTAAAATCAGATAAAGCTTCTGCATTTCCGGTTGCTCCGACTGAAGGATTGTTGTCATTGGCCATCATACAAAATTGAGTAGGTATTGAAGTAATCTGCATCAGGTTCGGACTTCCCTGCGAACAATATTGCACTCCTGCTTTAAAATGATATAGGTAGGAAAGAGAGGCGGAAAAGAATCCGCCATCGCTCATCCCGACAGAATATTGTGGTTCGGAACGATCTGTTACCCCTCTGTTATAAAACGTGTCCGTGATGATCCTGATGTTGGCATAATCGACGTTGGCAACCGTATCCAATGGCAAAAGATACCATCTTAATTTTCCATCACCGTTGGCATCGATTCCGGTCGTGGCTTCCTCCGCTTCTGTAACGATCACAGCAAAATTATCGTTCACCAGTTCTTTAATTAATTGCTGCCATTCATAGTCGCCCGCTATGTTTGCAGCAGTTCCATTGGTTCCATGAAGTAAATAAATAATTCCTTTGTGTCCCGCAGGAAAATAGGAATAGACAGGTTTTAGCCGGTCCCTTCCCATTATTTGTTCATATTGTAAAGTGAATGGCGTAATGTTTTTTACACTTCCGGTTATATTTACATTTTTTTCAGGCATAATAAACCATGTATGCCATTCTTCCGGGGCATTTAAAATTGAAACATCTCCACTCCATTTATCAAAAAGCTGATTAGTGGAATAATGACTGGTGAAAATATGAACTGTATCGCCCCTTTTATATGTTCCGCTTCCATAGCCATTTGTTACAACAACTTTAAAGCTGTCTGTTGCCGGAGCCGGCGTATTTGAGTCTGTAGATTTTTTGCAGGAAAGAAAAGAAAAAACGAGAATAAAAGAAAAGCAGTTTGTTAATAAATGATTCATATTTTGATTTTAGGAAAGACTTTATTTTTTGAAAATAGTTTAAATATGAGAAGAAAGAAACGGAGAATTTCAACTAGCTGGTTTTAAAATTATTTACTTCTGCAACTTTTAAAAGATGATAATCTGCTTAATCTGAACATGAATAAAGAAGTAAATTTGAGCGTTTTGAAAATTGAAAAGAACAAAAATTTGATTTGCTTATTAATCATATTGAATGAAAGCCGCATCAATAAATGAAATAAAAAAAGACCTGGAGAACCGGGATATTGAAGAGGTAATTGCCTGTTGTCTTCATCTGGCAAGATTTAAAAAAGAAAATAAAGAGCTGCTTTCTTTCCTGCTTTTTGATGCGAATGATATTTCCGGATACATTGAAAATATTAAGCAGGAAACGGATCTGCAATTCCGGGAAATTAATAAAAGCAACATTTATTTCATTAAAAAAAGTGTGCGGAAAATATTGCGCAGCCTTAATAAATACATTCGTTTTTCTTTATCAAAACAAATGGAGGCAGAGTTGTTAATTCATTTTTGTAATTGCATTATTTCTCATGCTGTTCCTATAAAAAAAAGCCAGCAATTGATGAATTTATATCAAACACAACTTAAAAAGATTGACCAGGCTTTGTCCTCTCTTCATCCTGATCTGCAATATGATTTGCGAAGATTACTTTTAAAATGATCATTTATTTGCTTTTTTTTTCACTTTTTATTCTACCTTTATTCCTCATCAAAAAAAAGGAGGTATTCATGCAATCTACAGATAGATCATGGATGCCTGTTCTAAATTTCTAATTAGAAAAGGCTCCATTAAAATAATCTGGACGCGGAAGCGTCAATGACCATTGGTTTCGACCATTGGTTTTTTATATCATAAAAGAAACATTTCATAAAAGATGTTTAAGAATAGGAATGATTATTGTAAAGCTAATAAATTGATAAACAAAAAATTATAAACTTTTAAAACATTTATTATGAGCACAAAAAAAATTGTTCCGCTATTATTGATGGCAATGTGTCTATCTCTTGTGACACCTATTGTTGCTGCAAAGGTAACTCCTGTAAAAACCGAAGTGCCAAAAGAAGTTCGTGCACAACAAATCGAAGCACGCCTCATCGAAATCCGCGACATGGATAAAACGAATTTATCTAACGTTGAAAAAAAGGAATTAAGAAAAGAAGTGAAGAGTTTAAAAAAAGAGGCACGCAGCCGCGGCATTTATTTGTCAGTCGGCGCTGTTATTATTATTATTTTATTGCTGATACTTTTATTATAACAGAATATATGATTAACAAAAAATGCCCGCTTATTCAACGGGCATTTTTTGTTTTATTATTTAAAATCTAACTGTTCTTTCTTGAACTTACCACCATAACAACTCCGACAATCGCGAGAACACCACCAGCATAAGTTGGCCAGCCATACCAATGATTTTCAGTTTTATTCACCTCTATCGGCCCTGCATCAATAATCGTTTTCTTTTCAGGAATAGAAACCCCTTTTATAATAATCATAATAATTCCAAGAGCAATTAAAATCCATCCAACCGTTTTCATAAATTTGATTTTTAGTGAATTGAGTATTGCGATTATTACTCTTACAATTAAAATGCCATTAAACTTTACTTCTTCTTCTTATCATTGATTTTTAAAGTTGCTTAAGAGCCTCTTCTACATTTTCTACAGGCAGCTGGCAGCTTTTATTTTTACAAACGTAGATGAGTGTTTTTCCCTGCACCAGTTTATTTTCTAATAAGGGAAGATTCCCTTCGTGATCACCTCCTGAATAGATTACATTGGGTAAGAATTTCTTTTGAAACTCTTTTAGTTTTTCTTTCCATTCTTTTCCGACAATCGCTATTTCAACCGTTGGAAATATCTGTAAAATCAATGCCTGTGCCCAATTGCTGTAATAATTCAAATTGTTTTTTAAATCATGGAAAACATTTCTGACCAGCTGCAGGGATTTTTGTTCATAATCTTTATCATCAAAGTACAAACTCAATAGAAATAAATTTTTTGCCATTTCACTATTCGAAGAAGGAATAACATTATCAGTAATTTCTGTTTTTCGTGCGATCAGATTGCTGTATTGATCATCAGTATAAAAAAATATTCCTGAAGTCTTATCATAAAAATGTTCAATTACATATCGGGTAAGATCCTTTGCTTTTTGCAAATAAGATTCTTCAAAGCTGATTTGATAATATCCGATCAGAGCAGAAATAAAGAATGCATAATCATCTAAAAAGCCATGAATGGTTGCTTTGCCTTTTTTAAAATTCCTGAACAGTGCATTGTCGTTGCCGCAAATGTGCTTTAATAAAAAATCAATGTTCAGTTGAGCAGGAAATAAAAATCTTTCTTCACTAAAAGCTTTATAAGAATCGATGAAACCCTTTGCCATCAAGGCATTCCATGAAGTAAGTATTTTATCGTCCGTTGCCGGACGAACTCTTTTTTCTCTTTCAGAAAATAATTTTTTATTTAGGAAATTAAGTTTCAGTAATATTTCTTTGTTTACTGTAGAGTCCTTTTTACCAAAATTGGCGTCAGTAATATTTTTATTTTCCTCCCAATTTCCATCTGTCGTTATTCCATAATATTCTTCATAAAAATTAGCATCATTACCCAAAATCTTTTTGATTTCTTGCTCACTCCAAACATAAAATTTCCCTTCCTCTCCTTCGCTGTCAGCATCTAACGAAGAAAAAAATCCGCCCTCCAAAGAAGTTAATTCTCTTGCTACAAATTCCAGCGTTTCATAAACTGCTTTTTCATATAAATAGTTTTTCGTAAGCTGAAAAGCATGGCTGTAAAGACTTACAAGCTGCCCGTTATCATAAAGCATTTTCTCGAAATGGGGAACATGCCACCTTGGATCGGTAGCATATCGCGAAAATCCACCACCAACCTGGTCATAAATTCCACCATTTGCCATGTGGTCTAAAGTGACTTCAACCGCCTTCAAAGCCTTTTTATCACCAGAGAAATAATAATAGCTAAATAAACATTCCCACACAGAAGGCATTGGAAACTTCATCGCACCTTTTGTGCCGCCATATACAAAATCAATTCTTTTTTCAAACATCGCAAACATTGCATTCAATTCATTTTCATCAAATGATGTTGAATCATTGTTCATTGGAATCTCTTCAATTTCACGAATTCCTTTCGAAAGATTTTCTGCCTGTTCTTCTAATTTTTTACGATCATTTTTATAAACGTCGGCGAAATATTTTAAGACGCTTATCCAGTTTTCTTTTTGAAAATAAGTGCCCGCAAAAAAAGGTTTTCCATCGGGCATAGCAAGCGCATTTAAAGGCCATCCTCCATTTCCGTTAACCAGGTATGCCGCGTTCATGTAAACCTGGTCAACATCCGGCCTTTCTTCGCGATCCACCTTGATGCATACATAATTTTCATTCATCACTTTTGCCACTTCTTCATTTTCAAAACTTTCGTGTTCCATCACATGACACCAGTGGCAAGCTGCATAGCCAATACTAATCAGCAGCATTTTATTTTCATCTTTTGCTTTTTGTAAAGTAGCAGGATTCCAGGCAAACCAGTTTACCGGATTGTTCGCATGTTGCAAAAGATAAGGCGAAGTTTCGTTGATGAGAGCGTTAGGCATTTTTAATGATTGAATTATTAAAGTATCATGACATTGTATATCAAAAACCATACTTCAAACGAATGTGTTTCGAAGGCTTATAATTGAAAAAAAGAAGAGGAGATTTTTTAAATGAAGAAGATAACAGGCATGAATGTACGAAACTTCTATTTCTATTCCTCATTCTTATTAAAATCCAAAATAAATGTGGTGCCGTTATTTACCATGCTTTCTACCTGCATAGTGGCTTTATGAGATTGGAAGATTCCATAGGCGGCTGATAATCCAAGGCCCAGCCCATTTTTTTTCATGGTGAAAAAAGGATCAAAAATTTTAGAGAGATGCTCCTGCGGAATTCCTTTCCCATTGTCTTTGATAGAAACACGGTAAGAATTTGGCGCTTCATTAATGCTTACGGATAATTCGCCTTTCTGCGTTTCCATTGATTCCACTGCATTTATCAGAATATTGGAAAAAGCAATTTGTAATTTTGATTTATCAGCAAGCACATACAATGGTGAAGGAAGAAATGCTTTATTCAATGTGATCTTTTGGAGATTGATGCGGTCGCTGGCTACTGATAAACTTTCTTCTACTACTTCCTGCAAAGAATGTTTCTGAAAATCAAGGTCAAGGGTTTTGGTTGATTCAAGCAATTCTGTGATCATTTGATTAATGCGAATCGTATTTCGCTGAATAATTTCAATCATTGCTTTTTCATTATCGCTGCCATCCATGATCATTTCTAAATTATCGGCTGATAACTGGATATTGTTTAAAGGATTCCTGATCTCATGTGCCAGGATCCTTACCAGTCTTTCGTTTGCTGCGAGCTTTGCAGATTGAAGATTGATGTGCTCGGCTTTTTTTATATTGGTAATATCATGAATAATTCCATGCACCAAATCTTCCCCAACTGTTTTTGATTCTAATAAAATAGAAAGAATGCAGGCTCTTTTTTCGTCGTTGCTGTTTTTAATTTCTATTTCAAGTTCATTGATATTTTTATTTTGCTGTAAGGCTGATTTTACCTTTTTCTTTAAGAAAGAATCGGGAATGAAATCATACAGGCTCACCTGGTTCAGATCACCACTTTCTATGGCAAAAAGGTGCGCGGCCGCCTGGTTTACTTCTTTGAAAAATAATTTTTTGTCAGCAATAAACAAGGAATCTTTGGAGCCGGTGAAAAGATTGCGGTATTTATTTTCACTTTCTTTGATAGTTCTTAATGATTGTGCTCTGTCAAGTGAATAACGAATGCATCGCTCCAGTTTCTCACTATTCAATTCTGATTTGATCACATAATCTGTAGCGCCACTTTCCATCGCTTCAATATCAATTGCTTTATTTCCTTTCCCGGTAAGTAAGATGATGGGCCTGTCGGTTTGCAGATGTGTAGCCTCTTTCAGCAGATCGAGTCCTGTTTTATTTCCCAACCTGTAATCAACAAAATAAATATCATGACTTGCTAACTGGATCTGATGAACAGCGGCGCTATAATTATTGCACCAATCAACAATAAATTTAGTATGATCAATTTCTTTTAAATAGTCTGTGATGATAAAATAATCATCTTCATCATCATCAATAATCAGGATTTTAATCTGGCGTTGAGTAAGCATATAGTTATTGATGAATTTGAGGCAAAATTAATAAAAATACCGAACCATCATTTTCTTTTCCTGTTGCAAGAAATATTCCTGAATGCATATCAATAATTTTTTTGCAAATAGCAAGACCAAAGCCATTTCCGGCATAAGATGACTTGCCATTTAACCGTACGAATGGTTTTAAAATTTCCTCAGCATTTTCCTGGTTAAATCCTATTCCATTATCAGCAAAGTTAATTTGAAAATAAACTTTATTTACCGGTAAATTAAATTTTAGTTTTTCTTTTTCCGCCAACTCTTCTGAAGAAACTTTTATTTCCGCAATCTTTTCTTTAGTTTGAAACTTCAAAGCATTATCCAACAGATTTTTAAAAACTTCTTTGATCAGTCCTTTGTCCGCATCTATCGTTGGCAAATTTTCTACATCGATTCTGGCTTGTTCTTTTTTTATCAGATCAGAAAAATCAATTAAAACTTCCCTTACTGTGTCATTCAAATCACAGCTATCAAAATCAAACTCTGTTCCAATATTGGATAAAGCAGTTAATCCATCAACCAACGATTGCATCGCAACGGCTGTTTTTTCGATTCGTTCAACATATACAATTGCCTCTTTATTCAATCCTTCCGATTTTTCGACAAGCCGTTCTGAAAATGTCCGGAGCTTTCTCATCGGCGCTTTCAAGTCGTGGGAAGCGATATCAATAAATTGATCTTTCGCTTTTTTGCAGCATTCTAATTCTCTTTCCTTTTTTTGCAATTCATTTTGAAGATCTATAATTCTTTGTCGATAGGATTGCTCTGTAGTATTCATTCAATTTGTTTTATACTTCAGCTTTTATAAAAAAATTATGATTTGCAATACGACAACATATGCCGGATCATGTTCTCCAGGTCCTTGATTTTATTGGGCTTCACCAGGTAATCACATGCACCGGATTCCAGGCACATTTTTTTGTAGGCAGCGGCATTTGATGTACTCCAGATAATTTTCGGAACATGTTTTATCTGTTCATTGCTGTTCAATCTTTTGAGAATTTCTGCACCGTTCAAGGCAGGCATATTATAATCGAGAATGATGAGGCAAGGCATTTCTTCATTTTTTAATTCTTCTAAGAATTTAATGATTGTTTGCCCGTTATTCATGAACTCAACTTGAAAACTAGTATCAATGGATTCAAAAACCTCTTTAAGGATTTCTTCATCATCAATATCATCTTCTCCAATCAGTACCAGCCTGCCTGGATTATTTGTTTGTTTCATCGGTAGCAATTTCATTTTAAAGGTAGGTAATTCCAAATATAAAATTAACATGTTTCTTTAAAAGTATTTTCAAAAGTTTGGTAGTATATTTGAGAGCATAAACCATTCTTTAAAAAATAACTATGAAGAAAACTCCGAACGGATCAAAGCTCCGTGCAGACGCCGTTTTCTCTGATGTAGAAGTTCCCGTTGATGTAGAAGTGAGAAAAGGAGGTCGCAAAAATCACACACCAACTAACAGCGCCAGTGGTTCGGGAAGGGAAAAGCCAAATGGAAAAGTGAAGATTTCTGAAGCTGCCTTTGCCCCTGATGGCGCATTTCCTGTTCATGATTTATTACACGTTTTAGACCAGGTCAGAAATGGTAATTTTAGTGTACGAATGCCCGTGAACGGCGTTGGCATTAATGGAAAAGTGTTTGATACCTTGAATGAGATCATTTCTTTGAATGAAATGTTTGTGCATGAACTTCATAATGCACGAAATACAATCGGGAAACAGGGACGGCTGAACCACCGGGTAGAATTGCCCCGCTCGGCACGTGGTGCATGGAATGATGGCGCTGAATCTATCAATAGTTTGATTTCAGATCTTGTTCATCCGACTATTGAAATCGCCAACGTTATCAGCTCAGTTGCGAAAGGAAATCTGTCCCAGGAAATGCCTTTGAAAATCGGAGACCATGTGTTACAGGGAGAATTTGGAAGAATAGCCAAAGAGGTGAATGACATGGTAAAACAGCTGAATCTTTTTTCAATGGAAGTTACCCGTGTGGCCCGTGAAGTAGGTTCTGAAGGTATTCTGGGCGGACAGGCAAAAGTAAAAGGAGTTGCAGGCGTTTGGAAAGATCTTACAGATTCTGTAAACCAAATGGCCGGAAATCTGACAAGCCAGATGCGCAACATTGCTGAAGTAACCACTGCTGTGGCGAAAGGTGATCTTTCTAAAAAAATCACTGTAGATGTTCAGGGAGAAATTCTTGAACTGAAAAATACCATCAACACCATGGTGGACCAGTTGAACTCTTTTTCTTCCGAGGTGACCCGTGTGGCATTGGAAGTGGGAACAGAAGGAAAGCTGGGCGGACAGGCGGAGGTAAAAGGTGTTGCAGGAACGTGGAAAGATCTTACAGATTCTGTAAACCAAATGGCTTCGAATCTGACTGGCCAGGTAAGGAATATCGCTGAAGTTACAACCGCTGTTGCCCGTGGCGATTTGTCAAGAAAAATTACTGTGGATGTAAAAGGAGAAATTCTTGAATTGAAAAATACCATCAATACAATGGTCGACCAGTTGAATTCATTTTCTTCTGAGGTAACCCGTGTGGCAAGAGAAGTTGGTTCGGAAGGAAAATTAGGCGGGCAGGCAACGGTAAAAGGAGTAGGAGGTGTATGGAAGGATTTGACAGAATCTGTAAACCAGATGGGATCTAACCTTACAGCGCAGGTGAGAAATATTGCGGATGTAACAACAGCGGTTGCGAATGGTGATCTATCTAAAAAAATTACGGTTGATGTTCAGGGAGAAATATTGGAATTAAAAAATACGATCAACACAATGGTGGATCAGTTAAACTCTTTTGCATCAGAGGTAACAAGAGTTGCGCTGGAAGTAGGAACAGAAGGTAAACTAGGTGGGCAGGCAAAAGTGCAAGGCGTTGGTGGAACATGGAAAGATCTTACAGATTCTGTAAATCAAATGGCATCTAATCTTACTGCGCAGGTTAGAAATATCGCGGATGTAACTACTGCTGTTGCAAATGGTGATTTATCTAAAAAAATTACGGTTGATGTATCAGGAGAAATTTTTGAACTGAAAACTACCATCAATACTATGGTGGATCAGTTGAACTCTTTTGCATCGGAGGTTACCCGCGTGGCGTTGGAAGTTGGTACAGAAGGAAAGCTTGGCGGACAAGCCAAAGTGCGTGGAGTAGGAGGAACATGGAAAGACCTGACTGAATCTGTAAATCAAATGGGATCAAACCTTACCGCGCAGGTACGAAACATCGCCGAAGTAACAACGGCCGTGGCAAAGGGCGATCTTTCAAGAAAAATTACCGTGAATGTAAAAGGAGAAATTCTTGAATTAAAAAATACGATCAATACCATGGTGGATCAGCTGAACTCTTTTGGTTCTGAAGTTTTTCGGGTGGCAAGAGAAGTTGGTTCTGAAGGAAAATTAGGTGGACAGGCTGATGTTCCGGGTGTGGAAGGCCTTTGGAAAAATCTTACTGATTCTGTAAATAAAATGGCGTCCAATCTTACTTCGCAGGTAAGAAATATTGCCGAAGTAACTACCGCCGTGGCCAATGGCGATCTTTCAAGAAAGATCCAGGTAGATGTAAAAGGAGAAATTCTTGAATTAAAAAATACCATCAACACCATGGTGGAGCAGCTTCGGGCATTTGCATCCGAAGTAACCCGTGTGGCAAAAGAAGTGGGAACTGAAGGGAAACTAGGCGGACAAGCCAACGTTCCGGGTGTAGCAGGAACATGGAAAGATCTTACAGATTCTGTGAACCAAATGGCGGGAAACCTGACCGACCAGGTAAGAAATATTGCAGATGTTGCCATCGCGGTAGCAAATGGAGATATGTCCAGAAAAATCACGGTGGATGTTCATGGAGAGATCCTGCAATTGAAGGAAACGCTGAATACAATGGTGGATCAGCTTCGTGCGTTCGCTTCTGAAGTTACCCGCGTGGCACGAGAAGTGGGAACCGACGGAAAACTGGGCGGACAGGCTTTTGTACCGGGTGTTGCGGGAACATGGAAAGATCTGACTGACTCTGTAAACCAGATGACAGGAAATCTTACTTCGCAGGTAAGAAATATTGCAGAAGTAACGAAAGCAGTTGCTTCCGGTGACCTTTCCAAAAAAGTAACCATTGATGTAAAAGGAGAAATTTTAGATCTTAAAAATACCATCAATACCATGGTGGATCAGCTCAACTCTTTTGCTTATGAAGTAACGCGTGTGGCACGTGAAGTAGGAACAGAAGGTAAGCTTGGCGGCCAGTCCGAAGTAAAAGGAGTTGCCGGAACATGGAAAGATCTCACCGATTCAGTGAATATGATGGCATCGAATCTGACCAACCAGGTTCGCGGAATTGCTAAAGTGGTAACAGCGGTTGCAACAGGAAATCTGAAACAAAAATTATCGATTGTATCACAGGGGGAAGTAGCGCAGTTAACAGATACGATCAATGAAATGATTGATACGCTTGCAGTGTTTGCCGACCAGGTTACTACAGTTGCCCGTGAAGTAGGTGTGGAAGGAAGATTGGGAGGACAGGCCAGTGTGCCGGGCGCTTCAGGAATATGGAAGAATCTTACAGAAAATGTGAACCAGCTTGCTGAAAATTTAACGACCCAGGTCCGTGCTATTTCTGACGTAGCTTCTTCTGTTACCAAAGGTGATCTTACCCAGATGATCAGCGTGGAAGCTAAAGGTGAAGTGGAAGAATTAAAAGATACGATCAACCAGATGATTGTTAATCTTAAAATGACAACTTTAAGAAACCAGGAACAGGACTGGTTGAAATCAAATCTTGCAAAATTTACGCAAATGTTGCAGGGACAGAAGGATTTGAATACCGTAACTCAAAGAATCCTTTCTGAATTGGCGCAGGTAGTAAATGCACAAAAAGGGCTGTTTTATATTTTGAAACAGGATGAAAATATGCAAAATCCAAAGTTGAAACTTTTTGCAACTTATGCCTATGGAGATAATACAAAAATAAATAACGAATTTGCTTTGGGTCAGGGGTTAGTTGGACAATGTGCTGTCAATAAAGAGAGAATCCTTCTTACCAATGTTCCCAAAGATTATATCAAGATAAGCTCCGGTCTTGGAAAAGCAAAGCCTGTCAATCTGATCATTCTTCCGGTTTTATTTGAAAAAGAAATCAAAGCTGTTATCGAGCTTGCTTCGTTTGATACTTTCAGTGAAACGCACCTTGACTTTTTAAGCCAGCTTACAGAAAGTATCGGTATTGTATTAAATACGATCGAGGCCAATTCAAGAACAGAAAGCTTATTGGAACAATCACAATCTCTTGCGGATGAGCTGAGGAGAATTAATGAAGAACTTCAGGATAAAGCGCAATTGATGGTGAAGCAAAAAGAAGAAGTGGAAGGAAAAAATAAAGAAGTGGAAGAAGCGAGAAGATCATTGGAAGAGAAAGCAGAACAATTGCAGCTTACTTCAAAATATAAGTCTGAATTCCTTGCCAATATGTCGCATGAATTGCGCACCCCATTGAATTCTTTGCTCATTTTAGCGCAGCAATTATATGAAAATCATGAAGGAAACCTTTCAGAAAAACAGGTCCGTTATGCGAAAACAATTCATAGTTGCGGTGATGATCTTATTCAACTGATCAACGATATTCTTGATCTCTCAAAAATTGAGTCCGGTTATATTTCCACTGATTTTGTGAACCTGAAATTCAGCGCTATTACGGCTTTCGTGGAAACTACATTTAAGCATGTTTCTGAAAATAAAAATCTGAAATTCAGTATTGACATTGATGAAAAACTTCCTGCAAGCCTTGAAACAGATGCACAGAGACTGAACCAGATTCTGAAAAATCTTCTTTCCAACTCATTTAAATTTACCGAGAAAGGTGAAGTAAGTTTAAGAATTTATGAAGCCCATCGCAATTGGAAACAAAAACATCCCGGCCTTGAAAATGCTCATCGTGTTGTTGCATTTGAGATCCGCGATACGGGAATTGGAATTTCAAAAGACAAACAAAATATAATTTTTGAAGCCTTCCAGCAGGCCGAAGGATCTACAAGCAGAAAGTATGGGGGAACAGGTTTGGGATTATCGATCAGTCGCGGTTTGGCCGACTTGCTGGGCGGCTCTATTGAATTGGAAAGTGAAGTAGGACAGGGCAGTACTTTCACTTTATTCCTGCCCATTGATTACAATCCTGTTTCAACAAAAATGGCAGAAGAACGGGATTTGAATGCAGGAGAATACAAAGCCGATTATGGAAAAGAAAGCGTGAAACAACCAGTAACGATGCCGGCTTCAGAAGCAAAAGATCTGAATGTTATAAACGAGATCATTAATGAAATGGGGGACGACAGAAATAATATTCTTCCAGGTGATAAAGTTGTTCTGATGATAGAAGATGACATTCGTTTTGGAAAGATCATGATGGAGAAAGCGCATGAAAAAGATTTGAAAGTTGTGGTTGCTACTAATTTTGTGGATGTTTTTGAACTGGCTAATAAACATGTTCCGACAGCAGTAACCCTCGACGTAAAATTACCTCATGCAAGTGGCTGGCGGATCCTTGATCTTTTTAAAAATGATATCAATTTAAGGCACATTCCGGTTCATCTTATTTCAGGCGAAGAAAATCGGTTGCTTGCTATGCATCGCGGCGGGAAAAGCTTTCATTTAAAACCAATGAAAGCAGAAGAACTCACTGTTTTGTTCTCTGATATTTATGATTTCAGCGAAAGAAAAACAAAGCACCTTCTGATTGTGGAAGACAATGACTTTGATGCCTCACAAGTTGCGAAAATTCTCGAAAACGGTGACCTTATTGACATCGAAATAGCCAATTCTGGAAATGATGCATTGCAATTAATAAATAATAATTCTTATGATTGCATCATTGTTGATTACATGCTTCCTGATATTTCAGGGCTCGAATTGATCACAGAAATCAGCACAGTTCTGAAAGAACAAATGACCCCGATCCTCATTTATTCTGCGAAAGATTTTTCTGCGCGAGAAACTGCAAAACTAAAACAATACGCGAACCGTATTATCTTAAAAGGAGTAAATTCTCTGGATGTTTTGCTTGAAGAAACTGTGCTGCTTCTGCATATTGATCATAATCAGCTTTTGCCTGAGAAAAGAAAACTGATAGAGGGGCTTCGCTCAAAAACTGATATACTCATCAACAAAAATGTTCTTGTTGTCGATGATGATGTTCGTAATTTGTTTGCATTGACTACTGCTTTCGAAAGGTATAATATCAATACCATCACAGCGGAAAGCGGAATGGAAGCTATGAAAATTCTAAACGAAAACAACCAGATCGATATCATTTTGATGGATATTATGATGCCTGAAATGGATGGTTACGAAACCACCCAGAAGATAAGGCGTGAACATAAAAACAGTTCTCTTCCGATAATTGCGGTTACGGCAAAGGCAATGAAAGGCGACCGCGAAAAATGTATTGAAGCAGGCGCTTCAGATTATATCACCAAGCCCTTAAAAATAGGCCAGTTGATGTCCTTAATGCGAGTATGGCTGTACAAAAAATAGAACATGCAGGTTGCAAAAGAACTGGTAAAGAATAAAACCGATATTAATATCCTGGTTGTTGATGATCGTGAAGACAACCTGTTGTCCATTGAAACTATTCTTCAAAAAGATGATTACAATGTTTTCAAAGCCAATTCGGGAAGAGCGGCGTTAAAAATGTTACTGCGCCGTCATGATTTTTCTTTGATCCTGATGGATGTTCAAATGCCGGATATGAACGGGCTTGAGACAGCTACTATTATTTATGAGCGTGATAAATTAAAATCAATTCCTATTATTTTTATTACTGCTTACAGCAACGATGAAGATTATATTTTCAGCGGTTATAAAATGGGAGGTGTTGACTATATTTATAAACCCATCAACCCTGATTTGCTGCGCGCTAAGGTTGCTGTTTTTGTTGAGCTATACCGAAAGAATGAACAGCTTCAAAACCATGAAAAAAAATTGCTGGCGACTAATAAGTCTTTAGAAAAAGAAATTGAAGAACGAAAAATTTCAGAAGAAAAAATCAAACTGCTGAATAAACAATTGCTTGAAAATAACCTGCATTTGAAAACAGTCAACGAAGAATTAGACCGCTTTGCTTATGTGGCTTCACATGATTTGCAGGAGCCTTTGAGAAAAATTATGATGTTTAGCGATAAAATTATTTCCGCAAAAGATAACCAGAGGGAAGTAGAAAAATACCTTGATAAGATCAGCAATTCATCTGAGAGAATGCAATTGCTGATCGACAATCTTTTGCAGTTCTCCAGGCAATCAGTAAATGCATCAGATTTTGTTAATGTGGACATGAACGAGATGGTAAAAGAAGCGATGATAGAATTGGAAATGGAGATTGAAAAAAATGAAACACTCATAAAAGTTGATCCGCTTCCGGTAATATATGCCATACCGGCTTTGATACGTCAGTTGTTCTACAACCTCATTAGCAATGCAATTAAATTCAAAAGAAAGGATTTCCCTTCTGTAGTTCATATTTCTGCAGAAAAAATGAGCAGTTCTGAAATTAAAGATTCTTCTAAACACGCCCCTGGAGTAGATTATTATAAGATATCCGTTTCTGATAACGGTATTGGTTTTGACGAAAAATATGCAGAAGATCTTTTCCTTGTTTTCAAAAGGCTTCATAGTGTTCACGAATACGAAGGCACAGGTGTTGGGCTTTCGATTTGTAAAAAAATAATTGACAAACACAATGGCTTTATCTCTGCTCATGCGAAGTTGAATGAAGGAGCCACATTCATAATTGAATTACCCGAAAAACAATTAAAAGAGATTGTTTAAAAATTTCCATCTTTGCATCTTTCTCAAAACTAATGTTCCTTAAAATTTATTTAGAAAAAAGAAAATCGCAATATTTGTTTATTACAGAACGATTTTTTAAAGTTTTTTTCAAAGATCAGGAATGAAAAAAAGAATAGAATTTAAAATATTTATCAGGACACTGCTCTTATTTATCACGCTGATGACCGCATCTGTGTTATTTATTACGCACATTTCTATTTACCTCGTTTTATTGTCCCCGATAATCATTTATCAACTGGTGGAATTATACCGTTTTCAATCAAAAGCACAAAATGAACTGGATCAGTTTGTTCAATCCATCCGTTACCGTGATTTTTCAAGACATTTTGATGTAAAGCATGCTCCTGTTGAATTACAGCCCTTGCGTGAAGGCTTCAACCAGATTACCAACACGTTCAAAGATATTAGCAAAGAGAAAGAAACTTCTTTTCAATATTTGCAAAAAATCCTCGAATTGGTTGATACAGGAATTATGTCTTATGGAGTTGCCAACGGAGATATTATCTGGATGAATGAATCGCTGAAAAAGATGTTGCAGTTGCCCTATTTAAAAAATATTCATTCATTGATGACCCGTGATGAAAACCTGTTTAATGAGATCACTTCTTTGAAACCTACGGAAAGTAAAATTGCAATAGTGCACCTGGAAAACAGGTCTTTTAAAATTTTACTTTCGGCAACTGCTTTTCAAACAGGAGGAGAAAAATTTATGCTGATCGCATTTCAAAATATCAACGAAGCATTGGATGAAACAGAATCAAAAGCATGGCAAAAATTATTGAGTGTGATGACACACGAAATTATGAATTCCGTGGCGCCCATCTCTTCGCTGGCGGATACTTTGAAGAACCGGCTTGAACAATCTATACCGCAAATCGATAACAGCCAGGGCGCTGTTCACGACCTGGAGATTGGAATTGAAACCATAAAGCGCCGTAGCGAAAGCTTATTGAAATTTGCAGAAACCTATCGCAATCTGAATAAGATAACCAAGCCCAATCTAAAAAAAATTTATGTACGCGACCTGTTTGAAAATTTATACCAATTAATGGAGCCAACTCTGGATCAGAAAAATATAGAGATGGATATTGTTTTAAAAGATCCGAATTTAGCCGTGGAAGTTGATCCAAGTCTCATCGAGCAAGTCCTGATTAACCTGATCGTAAATGCAAAAGAAGCGCTCAAAGACAGGCCTGACGCCAGAATTGTTTTAAGCGGCTTATTAAGCAGCAAGCAAAAGCCTTTGATAAAAGTAGCTGACAACGGCACCGGTATTCAAGAAGATGTTCTGGAAAATATTTTCATTCCTTTTTTCAGTACTAAAAAAACCGGCAGCGGAATTGGTTTAAGTTTATGCAAACAGATCATGATGCTTCATAAAGGAAATATCAATGTTCACTCTGTTCCGGGAGAAGGAACTGTTTTTACTTTGCAATTTTAAAAAAGTTTATCCTGCAATTGCCTCAAAAGCAAAAAGCCATTTATTTTTTTGCATTTATCTTTGCAAAAAAATTTCAATGAATCTACACGAATACCAGGCGAAAGAATTATTAAAAAGATACAATGTTCCCGTTCAGGAAGGAATTGCATGCAACACCGTTACAGAAGCTGAAGATGCTTACCGTTTTATTAATAGCCAGTATGGGAGCAGGTTTGCGGTAGTCAAAGCCCAGATTCATGCAGGTGGAAGAGGCAAAGGAAAAATTCGCGGCACAGAACAAAAAGGTGTTGCTGTTGCCAAAAGCCTGGAAGATGTAAAAACGATTGCACAAAATTTATTGGGCGGAACCCTGGTAACCGTTCAAACAGGTGAAGCAGGAAAAGTGGTTAACAAGATACTCGTTGCCCAGGATGTTTATTATGAAGGGCCTGAACCGGTGAAAGAATTTTATTTATCTATTTTGATGGACAGGTCGAAAGGGAAAAACGTAGTGATGTATAGTACAGAGGGTGGTGTAAATATTGAAGATGTAGCTCATGATACTCCCGAAAAAATATTTAAGGAATGGGTTCATCCGGGCGGCGGATTATTGCCGTTCCAGGCGCGGAAGATCGCATTCAATCTTGGTTTGAGCGGAACTTCTTTCAAAAACTGCGTAAAATTTGTTACTAATTTGTACAATGCTTTTGTTGGCCTCGATTGCAGCATGCTTGAAATAAATCCGATGTTCAAAACAAGTGATGGAAAAATAATTGCGGTAGATTGTAAAATGAATATTGATGATAATGCATTGATTCGTCATCCGGACATTGCTGCTTTACGCGATGTAAGCGAAGAAGATCCGACCGAAGTAGAAGCAGCAAAATATAATTTGAATTTTGTGAAACTGGATGGCAACGTAGGTTGCATGGTAAATGGCGCCGGGCTTGCAATGGCAACCATGGATATGATCAAATTAAGTGGAGGCGAACCAGCCAATTTCTTAGACGTAGGTGGTACTGCCAATGCGCAAACTGTTGAAGCAGGCTTTAGAATTATCTTAAAAGACCCGAAAGTAAAAGCGATTCTCATCAACATTTTTGGCGGTATTGTTCGTTGCGATCGTGTCGCCCAGGGTGTTATAGACGCTTATCAATCCATTGGAAATATTAATATTCCTATCATCGTTCGCCTGCAGGGAACGAATGCAGAACTTGCAAAAGAATTAATTGATAAAAGCGGGTTGAAAGTAGAGTCCGCTATTTTATTGAGCGAAGCAGCAGAGTTGGTGAATAAAGCAGTAGCTGCCTGATCGTTTTTTGAATAAACTTTGATTTTAAAAAAGGGAAGAAATAATCTGCTGAATTACAAATTCTACATAAAGAAGAATTTATTAGAAAGATCAATTTATTTTTTCTTAAGTGAAATGCTACGACTCTGACAATTGGGATTAGTTACATTGACAAAACAATAATTAAGTAACCCAAAAATCAGGATTACGAACAGCATTAAATTTAATCAAGAGTAAAGCTGTCTGCCAGAATTAATAAAAACAAAAATCTACAGATCAAGGACTAGTTAGATTAGCTTACAGTTCTTTTTCGTCCTTTTAAAATACCATTTCCGGAATATTTCCTTCCACAATTAACTTCCCTTCGGTTTTATTTTTTATTTCATCAACAGAAACGCCAGGAGCTTTTTCCAGTAACTTAAAACCATTTTCTGTAACTTCTATGACGGCAAGATTCGTTACGATCTTTTTTACACATTTTATTCCTGTTAAAGGAAGCTGGCATGTCTTTAATAATTTTGATTCTCCTTTTGGATTGGTATGCATCATTGCCACAATAATATTCTTTGCACTCGCCACTAAATCCATTGCACCACCCATTCCTTTGACCAGTTTGCCCGGGATTTTCCAACTGGCAATATTTCCGTTTTCACTCACTTCCATTGCTCCTAAAACAGTCAGATCTACTTTACCTGCCCGTATCATTCCAAAGCTCATTGCGCTGTCAAAAAAAGCAGAGCCGGGAAGGGTGGTAATCGTTTGTTTTCCTGCATTAATCAGATCCGGATCTTCTTCCCCTGCTTTGGGAAACGGACCCATTCCTAATAAGCCGTTTTCAGATTGAAGGGTAACGTTGATGTCTTCAGGAATATAATTGGCAACGAGAGTAGGAATACCAATTCCAAGATTTACATAATAACCATCTTTCAATTCCTTTGCAATCCTTTGTGCAATTTGATTTTTATCTAACATTATTAATGTGCTGATGTGATAATGTGCTAATGTACTGATGTGATAATGTGCTAATGTGATAATGTTCTAATGTGCTGACAGACCAATTAGCACATTAGCTAATTAGCTAATCATCACATTAGCGAACCGTTCTCTGTTCAATTCTTTTCTCATAAACACTTCCCTTGAAAATTCGATGAACATAAATTCCCGGTGTATGAATTTCGTTTGGATCTAATTCACCTGCTTCAACTAATTCTTCAACTTCGGCAATAGTGATTTTTCCGGCCATAGCCATCATAGGATTGAAATTTCTCGCTGTTTCTTTATAAATTAAATTCCCGGCAGTATCGCCTTTCCACGCTTTTACCAATGCAAAGTCAGCATCAAAAGCATATTCCATCAAATATTCCTTTCCATTAAAAACCCTTGATTCTTTTCCTTCCGCTACTTCTGTACCAACTCCTGCAGGTGTAAAAATTGCAGGCATTCCATAGCCCGCAGCCATACAGCGTGTAGCTAACGTTCCCTGGGGAATAAGTTCAACTTCAAGTTCTCCGGTCAATAATTGTCTTTCAAATTCTGCATTTTCACCCACGTAAGAAGCAATCATTTTTTTTAATTGCTTCTTTTTTAATAATAAACCAATTCCAAAATCATCAACTCCCGCATTGTTTGAAATACAGGTAAGTTCAGTTACTCCTTTTTTCACTAATGCATTGATACAATTTTCCGGGATACCGCATAATCCAAATCCTCCCAGCATGATTACGTTTCCATCCGAAATATCATAAAGAGCTTCCTCTGCATTCTTATAAACTTTTTTCATCTGAAATTATTTTTCAAGTATTTTCTGATAATGATTTTTCCTCTTTATATCAGTATCATTTTCTCTTTGCTTTTGAACATAAAGACTATCAAAGATAAGCTTTAATACATCGGGATGTTTCATATACCAATTGTAACTTTTATTAAAACTGGCAGAATCTGTTTGATGTATTTTAAATACTTTCTGAGACAAATTTTTTGTTTCTATGGCTACATCTAAAGTAGAATCCTTTCTTGCAATTTCGTTAGCTAAAGTTTGTGCTCTCATTACGTCCCATATAATACCTTTCATTTCCTTTGGCTGAAGGATATTGGATGGAACTTTATTCTCTGAATAACATGAAAACAGCACCAATAAAAAAATCAGGTAGATGAACTTGCGGCTCATTTTAATTGCTCCTCATATTTTGTTGATGAAGAAACATCAAGACGTTTTAAAAGATCCAGGGCTTTGGATTTATCAGCAGGATTTGCTTTTGAAAAAATTTGAATTAACTCCTGTGTTTT
The DNA here is from genome assembly GCA_035606215.1 of Hanamia sp. GTDB lineage: Bacteria > Bacteroidota > Bacteroidia > Chitinophagales > Chitinophagaceae > Ginsengibacter. The sequence continues at coordinate 7,727 of DATNFV010000030.1, read as the reverse complement.
TGCCTGGAAAAAGAACTGCAGGATCATTGTATTGGCATTTTCAGTATTAAAGGTATTCAACATACTCAAAACATTTAAAACCTGGCTTCTTGCAGTTGCTTCCTGGTCATATAATTTATCCATACCAAGACGATAATAATCATAAATAGCATCATGAAAAATAGTGTATTTGCTGTTGAGTAAATTCTCTGCCAGCCAATATTTGTTTCGCGTTCCATCAAAAGGTTTCCAGCCTGAAATGTTTCGCCCTTCCGGTGCATTATTGACAATATTTTGCGCTTTTTGAAAATAAATATTTCCTCCTCTGGGTGAAAATGAATCATAATCAAAGCCAAGGATCATATCAATCCAATAAGCAAATACAGCAGTAAGATTTGAAACCAAAGCATCAGTTCCCGAAACTCTGGCATCATTGAATTCCAACTGCTGAAACTCGATGTATTTAAAGATGATGTCATTGTCCTGGTAATTGATAACGGGAGAAATATAGGAAGAATTAAAAACCGGTCTGCCGGATTGAATCGTTAATGATCCTTTATAAACATTAGGATCTCCGGTAGATTCAAGATTAAGTAAAAAACTGCAATCTATTTTTTCGTTTGCATCAAAATTATCAGTGCTCCATTTTCTGTTGTTCACAAAATTATTAAGTGCGGTTTGTAACGTTTGAAATGTTTTTTGATCAACATTATTGGCGACCCGATTGCTTGCAACGCTTACTCTTGCTCTCAATTGAGAATCAGCAGCAGAAGTAAAAAGAAGCAATAAAAAAAACAGGAATAATTTATTCATTTCTATATTGGATAATAGTATTTACGATGTCTTCCGCAACTTCTTTTTTCGTTTTCGCAGCAAACTGGTATTCTTTTTTGTTCTTATCAAAAATAGTGATTTTGTTAGTATCAATTCCAAAGCCGGCCTGCTTATCATTCAATGAATTCAACACAATCATATCTGCATTTTTTTTTGATAATTTATTGATTGCATTCTCTTTTTCATTTTCCGTTTCTAATGCAAAACCTACCAATGTTTGACTGGGAGATTTTATTTTTCCTGCTTCAAAAAGAATGTCTGCTGTTTTAATTAGTTCCAAAGTAAATCCCCCATTTTCTTTCTTTATTTTTTGATCCGATTTGGTTTTGGGAGAATAATCAGCAACAGCGGCGGCCATAACAATGATGTCATAAGATTGAAAATCTTCCATACATGCTTCATACATCTCATTTGCAGAAACCACCTTTACAGTATTTATTTTTTCATCAACTTTGATTTCCGCAGGCCCTAAAACAAGTTTTACCTCAGCGCCTTTTTTTGCTAAATTTTCCGCAATCGCAACTCCCATTTTTCCACTTGAATTATTTCCGATAAAACGAACAGGATCAAGTGCTTCATGCGTAGGTCCGGCAGTTACCAAAGCTTTTCTCCCTTTAAGAATCGATTGTTTTGCAAAAAAAAACTCCAGGTATTTTATCATTTCTTCAGGCTCTGCCATTCTTCCATCCCCATGAAGTCCGCTCGCCAGTTCACCGTTATTAACTGGTAAAAAATGAGCACCATTTTGTTCCATCGTTGTAATATTTTTCCTGGTTAGCTGGTGATGCCACATGTCTTCATCCATTGCCGGAGCTATTAAAACAGGACAATTGGAAGAAAGATAAACAGCAAGCAAAAGATTATCACAAATTCCATTTGCCATTTTTGCAATTGTATTACAGGAAGCAGGGGCAATTAGCATTACATCTGCCCAACGGCCGAGCATCACATGATTCACCCATGTTTCTTCTTCAAATAAATCAACAAGAACTTTATTTTTTGAAAGGGTAGAAAAGGTAAGAGGAGTTACAAAATTTGTGGCTCCTTTTGTCATGATTACTTTTACTTCTGCTCCACCTTTAATCAGTAAACGAAGAAATAATGCCGATTTGTAAACAGCAATACTTCCGGTAAGACAGAGTAAAACTTTTTTCCCTTTTAGCACAAATAAGAATTTAGCGGAAAGATACTATTAAATAAAAATGGCGGAATAAACCGCCATTAAAATTATCATTTATTATGAAAAGATTTAGATTAATCGAAAAGATTATCCTCATTTCTGCGATAATAAATTTTATCTTCCATAAATTCAGCAGTAGCCAACAGAGCCGGATTGGGCATTCTTTCATATGCTCTTGAAATTTCTATCTGCTCTTTATTTTCATGAATTTCTTCAAGGCTGTCTGTATGGCTGGCGAATTCTTCCAATTTATTGTGCAGTTCTTCTTTTATAGCAATGTTGATCTGGTTGGCTCTTTTGGCAATTACATTGATTGATTCATATAAATTTCCTGTTTTGCTCTTTATATCAATCAGATTTTGTGTTTCAACAACATTGCTGGTATTAGCGTTTTGCTGGCGTCTTAACTTGCTCATTTTGTATTTTTTTGATATTGTTTTGACTTAAATTTTTATAATCTTCTGCTTGTTTTAATAATTCACTTTGCGGATAGCGATCAGCGAAATCAAAATAAGCAGCAGTAACTTTTTCGTATCTTTCTTCCTGTTTATCCGGGATACTTAGTTTGGCAAATTCATAATAAGATTTCACCGCCATCAGCATGTATTCTTCTCCTTTTGCCGATTCAGGGTATGAATTTAAAAGATTGGTAAAACCAAGCCCTGCCGCCTGATACATTTGAAGATTATAATACAGCTTAGCAGCAAGATAATCTTTTTCCTCAAGCTTGGCCCTGCATTTTGCTATAATTTGAGTAGCATCTGCTACTCTTGATGAATTGGGGTGAGTGCTTATAAAACTTTGCATCATGCCGATCGCTTTGGAAGTATTTGTCTGATCTAACTGAACATTGGGAGATTGTTTATAAAATGTCAGTGCATCCATATAAGCAATTTCTTCTGCTTTGCTGCTGTTTGGAAATACGCCCAGGAAACCTTTGAAAAGGTTTTCAGCGCTTTCATAATTTTTTTGATAATAAGAACAGTACGCGTATTTATAATACAGCTCTTCAAACTTATCTGATCCTTTGAAAACAGGAAATAATTCTTCATATAATTGTTCTGCGTACCTGTATTTTTTGTTCGCATAAAATTCATCCGCTTTCTTCAGCTTGTACTCATAATCGGTACTTTTAAGAACCTTTGTAAACTGGCTTGTGCAACCACCCAGCATCAGAAATGGTACGATCAATAAAACTACTGCTAACTTCATAAAGAGCGGCAAAATTAAGTGAATTTAAACAAAAATGAATTTAAAATACTTTGGAACAAAATCGATGTAGTTAATATTTTGATAATTGCACAAAAAAAACCCTTCCGTAAAAAGAAGGGTTTTTATCATTGAGCAAAAAGTATTCTTTAGTCTGCTTTAATATCTACTGTGTTTGCTTCACCACCACCAACTTCACAATTAACAGTGATACGATCGGCGCTGATACCTTCTTTTTCTGTAAGGTAAGCTTTGATTGCATTTACTCTCTTGTTGCAAAGTGCCTGTGAAGCTTTAGAAGCTGCAGGATATCCTGTAACGGTAATGTTACAAGTAGCACTGTTTTTCAATTTATCAGCAACTGTTGCTAACATAGCTTTAGCGTCACTGCTAATGCTGATGCTTCTGCTTTTGAATGTGATGCTTGGAAGATCAGTGATGTTGCATGCCTTTGCGGTCATCATAGAATCTCTTAAATTTTTGCAGCAATCAGGCTCTGGGCATTTACCTACCCCATCTGCATCTACAGGCTGACATTGTGTTGGAGTAATCAATTCTTTGTCTTTGCAATCCGGAACACCATCACCATCTGTATCTCTTGAAACACCGTGGCTATCAACCGGGCAACCTGCCGGAGTGTTTGGCTCTCTGTCCAATTGATCAGTAACACCATCACCATCTGCATCAGGCAATACTGGTGGTGGTATTTTCATATGTTTAGGATTGTTAATTTCGCTGTAAGCATAATCAAGTGGATTGATCCACCAAAGAGGCTCTACCGCTTTGTTTCCAACATTAAAGTTTAATCCAACTGAAAGGTAATTGTAAGTATCAAAGTTACCAGTAAGTACCGGATCAGTAACCGGACGTTCCTGCCATCTTTGACCATCCAGTAAATCATCTTTTATTAAAGTAAATCTGTCTTCGATAGCAAGATTTACACGTTTGCCTAATTTAAATGCAAGGCCTGCAAGGAAAGTAGCAGAAGGTCTTAAATTCTGTCCAAATAATCTTGGAGCATTGTTGTTGTTGTTATCCGCATTTGTTTCATAACTGTTATCCATCATATCTTTCAAAGCTTTGCGGATGTCTTTTCTGCTTGTATAGCCGGAAGCGCTGATAGAAGAAAAATCGTAAGGCGAAGAACCATTCAATGCATTGATCTTAGTGTCGTAAATGGTAGCACCTAAACCAGCTCCTGCATATACAACCATTGAGGTTTTTTGTTTATGAAAACGAACATTATTAATTGAAAAAATTCCTTGTAAGGAAAGATCCTGAACATGAGCTCTGTAATTGTAATATACCGGAGTAGGTTCAGTATAATGCGTATTCCATGCAGGATTATTTGCATATCCAATAGATGGTTTCCAATCTAAACCTTTTGCAGCGCCATAAAGATATTGCAATCTTAAAGAGAAAATATATCCGAGAGGTTTACGGATATGAATACCAAAACCGCCGGTTGGCAGCTTTGAAGCTACGTCACCACTAACAGAAAACATTCCACCGGAAATTCCGATTTCTGTTTCGCTGCGGGGCTTCGCAGGAAAGTCGTACGTATTATTCATAAACTCATTTTGTTGTGCTCTTCCTTTTGCAGGAACTACACTTGAGTCATAAATGTTATAAACACCAGTATCCTGTGCAAAAGCACCAGTGGATAGTAGGAAAAAGCTTCCCATTAACAGTAATTTAAACTTTTTGCTTGACATAACTTTTTGATTAATGATTTCGAAATAAACGTTTTGATTGGGCAAAAATATCAAACGAAAGTCAATATTCAAATTTTTTTTAGCAAATAATTAGATTTTGAGTGATTTATATATTCTTACAATTTCGTAAACTTATTTTGTAATGGTTTACTATTGCTGCTTTAGATAAAATATAAATGTCAAAAGCCTTCGGAAATTCTTTTTAAATCTGATTAATTTTCCTGATTTATCCGTTTCTGTCTTATATTGCCCTTTTCTTAAAAAATGCAATTTTCAAAAAATCTTATTGCCGGCGAATTAGCCACTTTTGAACAAAAATTCGCCCAATCCGTAAAGAGTCAGACCCCTTTGCTCGACAGAATAATGAAATACATTATTAAAAGAAAAGGCAAACAATTACGGCCAATGTTCGTTTTCCTGAGTGCAAAACTTCATGGTGAGGTAAATGAGTCGACTTATCGTGCGGCGGCCCTGGTCGAGTTGTTGCATACTGCGACTCTTGTTCATGATGATGTTGTTGATGAATCATTGGAAAGAAGAGGATTTCTTTCCATCAATGCTTTATGGAAAAATAAAATTGCAGTCCTGGTTGGTGATTACCTGCTTTCAAAAGGATTACTTCTTTCAACTGATGCCGGCGAATTTAAACACCTTCATATTTTATCAGATGCAGTAAAACAAATGAGCGAAGGTGAATTATTGCAGATTGAAAAAGCAAGGAAATTGAATTTGAAGGAAGATATTTATTTCGAAATCATAAGAAGCAAAACTGCTTCATTGTTATCTTCCGCATGTGCCGTCGGAACCTGGAGTACGAGCAGGGATGAAAAACTTACTGGGAAAATGAAACTTTTTGGTGAGAAAACCGGAATTGCTTTCCAGATAAAAGATGATTTATTTGATTATGGAAATGAAGATGTTGGAAAACCTACGGGGAACGATCTTAAAGAAAAAAAACTGACACTTCCCTTGATTTATACTTTGAATAATATAGATTCATCAGAAAGGAGGAAAATTATCTATATCATTAAAAACGAAAATAAAAATCCCGAAAAAATAAAATATGTTTTGCAAAAAGTAATTGAAACCGGTGGTATTCAATATGCAGTTAATAAGATGATTCAATATCGTGATGAAGCATTAGCGATCCTGTTCGAATTTCCTGAAAGTGATATCAGAAAAGGGTTGGAAGAACTCGTCAGATATACAACGGATAGAAAATATTAACTCGTTAATATGCTAATATCCTAATGAGAAAATGTGAATATTCAACATGATGCATTTTGGAGCAACCTATTTGCAAATGTGGAAATCTAAAATCAAACTTATTTATTCGTTTACTGTAAATTTCCTTTTTTAAAAATATTTGTAAAAAATCAATTACCATATCAGCTAATTGGCAAATTAGCACATTAATTTCTTATGGAAAAAAGATGGAAAATAATCGAAGCTGACGAAGAGAAAATTGAGCAATTGCATCAATCTTTATCCATAAGTTTGCCCCTTTGCAATATCCTCGTTCAAAGAGGAATTGATACTTTTCAAAAAGCAAAAGATTATTTCAGGCCGCAAATCTCCCAACTTCATGATCCTTTTTTGATGAAGGATATGGAAAAAGCGGTTGAGAGAATTCTGTACGCAATCAGTAATGATCAAAAAATTTTAGTCTTTGGCGATTATGATGTTGATGGAACTACATCGGTGGCATTGATGTACCGGTTCCTAAAAAAAACTTATACAGAAGAAAGAATTGACTTTTATATTCCTCATCGATATCGCGAAGGTTATGGAGTGAGCAAGCGTGGAATTGATTTTGCAAAAGAAAATAATTTTGACTTAATTATTTCCCTGGATTGTGGAATAAAATCAGTTGAACTGATTGGATATGCACGCACTTTGGGATTAGATTTTATTGTGTGCGACCATCATCTTCCTGATGATGAATTACCACCGGCAAATGCTATTTTAAATCCGAAGCAAAAAGATTGTAATTATCCTTTCAAAGAACTTTGCGGATGTGGCGTCGGCTTCAAATTAGTGATGGCGCTTGCTCAACGGTTAGGCCTGCACGAAAATGAATATTTATGTTACCTGGATTTGGTTGTAACCGCCATTGGTGCCGACATTGTGCCAATAACAGGTGAAAATCGCATCCTTGCTTTTTATGGATTACAACGTTTGAATTCAGCACCATGTGCAGGAATAAAAGCCTTGATAAAACTGAGCAAAATCGAGAATCATTTTTCAATTAATAATGTTGTTTTTATTATTGCTCCAAGAGTCAATGCTGCGGGCAGAATGGATGATGCAACGAAAGCGGTGCGCATGTTTATTGAAGATGATTTTGAAAAAGCAATGGAGTTTGCAGAAATGCTTCACAGCGATAATGCCGACAGAAAGGATGCCGATACGAGCATTACCGAAGAAGCCTTATCTATGATTGCAAATAATCCTGAAATGGCTTCACGAAAAACAACGGTTGTGTTTCAATCGCATTGGCACAAAGGTGTGGTAGGAATTGTTGCAAGCAGATTGATCGAAACTTATTATCGTCCGACTGTTGTTCTCACGTTGGGAGAAAAAATCGTTGGCGGAAGTGCACGCAGCGTTCCCGGTTTTAATTTATATGAAGCGATCCATGCATGCCGTGAACACCTGATCGGATATGGGGGCCATTTTGCAGCAGCAGGAATGTCAATGCATCCTGAAAATGTAGAGGCATTTAGTAAGAAGTTTGAAGAAGTGGTTTCTTTAAGCATAGATCCTTATTTATTAGTTCCGGAATTAATTATCAATGCAGAAATTACTTT
>DATNFV010000029.1:0-33528 GCA_035606215.1 Hanamia sp. | reverse complement strand
AAAGTATAAAAGGCCGCAAAGGCTGGTTTCACCAGGATTTGACAGATAAGTGGGGCGAGGAATATTCCTTTTCCTACGATCTTCGGTTGGGGATGATCCTGAGTGTTTTTGTTGGATATTTTTCTCCTTTGCTCGGAATTGGCGGAGGAATTATTCATGTTCCGGCAATGGCTGAATGGCTTTTATTTCCGGTACATATCGCTACAGCAACTTCTCATTTTATTTTAGCGATTATGTCTACTGTTAGTGTAATTGTTCATTATTTTCAGGGCAATTATGATAATCCTCTGATTCTGAAAATGGTAATCGGATTGATAATCGGCGTTGTTCCCGGAGCGCAATTAGGCGCTTATTTGTCCAGAAAAATAAATGGAAAATTGATCATTAAAGCCCTTGCTGTTTCTATCGGACTTGTCGGCATCAAAATTCTCATCTCAAGATTTACTTAAAGCAATAAAGCAACAAATAATGGTGATTTTTATTTTCGCGGAAAGAAAATTATGCTGTAATTACATTGGTGATCTTACCAATATCTGAGGAGATTTTATAAATGAAATTCATTTGTTCATTCAATTGTTCATCCCCTGTTTTTGTTGCAACTGCAGTCGAACTGAGATGATTTGATTGCTTTTGAATTAAAAAATCTTCATCAATTTTTTCAAGACTTTTCTCCAAAACAAAAATGGAAGAATTAACTGGTTTTATAAATTCAAAATATGTTTTGTCATTCTGTTGATTGATCATTTCTGCAGTAAGGCTTGCCACGTTTGAGGAAAGCACATGATTTAAAACAACAAACTCATAAATTTCTTTTCGATGCCTTTGTTTATTTTTTGGCTCGCTGAGCATCCGTTGCAAAGCCGCAGATAAATTAGCAGTACTTACAAATAATTCTTTCCGGACCAACTTATAATCCAGTGTCGGAATCTTACGTCCTGAAAACAGATCTTTCATTTTTTGCAGGTAATGAATGTTAGCTTTTAAAACATCAGCCATATATTTTCGCAATTGTCCCGATTCCCATTGAGGAAATAAAAAATAACTTCCAAGCGCCGCAAGCGTCGAACCAATGGCAGTATCCATCAGTCTTTCACTTGCAACGTTCAAAGCGCCAAGACCCAGAAAATGAAAAAGTATCAACACATAAGGAGTCAAAAAAATGACCATCACGATATAATTCAGCGTTTGGAAAGTGTAAGTGCCGAGCATAAAGAAAATGATGAGCGCAAATAAAATCGTTTTGTCCTGGATAAAATAAAGCAACAACAATCCAATAATTCCCCCGCCGATCGTTCCTAATAATCTGTCTGAGTTTTTCTTTTTGGTTAAACTGAAAGCAGGTTTTAAAATAATGATGATCGTCATTAAGATCCAATAACTGTGATGACCATGAGATATTAACTTTGAAATTGCAAAACCCACACCACACGTGATCATAACCCTCAAAGAATGACGAAAAATAGAAGATTGAAAAGTGAGATTATTTTTAAAAACTTCCCAACTGATGGTTTGATGCGTTACAAATTTTGAATATTCCTTTCCGGTTCGCAGTTTTCCTTTCAGCAAAATATCTTCATTGAAATATTTTAAAATCTCATCAACCTTTTCACCGAGATTTCGCAAATTGACCAATATTTTTTTCAGCATGAGCGTGCTTCCCTGATCATTCACCGCATCAATTTTTTCCTTTAAGGAATTTAGTTCTTTAATCCAATCAAATGGTTTGCTATAGCGACTGTTTGATTGGATTGCCTGCGCGATATTATCCATTTCTTGTGCTATATTCTTTATGATAGAAGAAACTTCTTCCAAAATTCCTGTTGAAGAATATTTTTTTCTTAAAAGAGAATAATCATACCAGGTGGCCATGATGTGTTCAAACAAATCAACTACGTCAACAAAAGTCAATACCAGCAAACGTCCTTCTCTGGTAGATTCTTTTAATACTGCACGGTTTTTAAATAATAATTCTCTTACCTGATTTTGCTTATCGTTCACGATCACCTGTTGATCCAATAATTTTTTATATTGATCAGCGAGATCAGAACTCGGATTATACATTTCCGATTTGATCAATAAATATTTGGCCGTTTCATAAATGCAATCTCCCAAAGATCTTTGTGCAGGCCGGTATGGAGTGAGCTGATAAAAAACAAGTGCAACTAACATATACCAAACACCGCCCGATAAGATCAGCAAACTTTCTTTAAGAACCTCTTGTGAAGGAACAATTTTCGTCATTTGCAAAATCATGATCAGCAATGCTGCAAAACCGACAGAAGTTGCGCGATTTCCATAAACCGAGAACATTGTGAAAATAAAGGAAGCGCATAAAATCAAAATTCCCAGAGAGAGCATATTTCCGTTCAACATCCCTGTAAGAAAGGCACTGATGAAAATGAAAAGATTGCAAAGCAACATTCCATTTGTTTTATGAGCGATAGGGCCGGGCGAATCACTGATGCTTACGCACAAAGCTCCCAGGGACATTGCCAGCCCAATTTCCAGATTGCCGAGGTAAGAAAAAACAACAGCCGGAATGATAATTTCGGCTGTAATTCTAATACCATCTGAAAGGTATTGGCTAAAAAGAAAATATCTTATTTGCTGTGATCTTTCCATTTATTTCTATCAAGCAAAGAAAGATAAAATTAATTGTTGAGCTTTTTTAGTAATAAAAAAATCTCGGGGAAAAATTAATTTAAAACGTTCGCTTCTTTTTCTGTCGGAATATTTTTTTCTTCCTGTATTTTTTTCCAGCCTCCGGCCACGTTTCTCAAATTATGGTAACCTTGTCTTTTTAAAAGAGATGAAGCGATAACGCTCCGGTAACCACTGGCGCAATGAACATACAAATTTCGATCTTCTTCCAATTGTGCGATCTGGGCCACATCTTTCATTTCTGCCAATGGAATATTGATCGCATCTTTTACGTGTCCGTCAGCAAACTCTGTAAATTTTCGTACATCCAGTACAGTTAATTTTTCATCAAATGGAATATCCATTGCCAGTTCATCCGGTTCTACATTGATGATAAGATCAACTTTTTCACCCGCATCTTTCCATGCTTCAAATCCGTTTTTCAGATATCCCTCAACTTTATCAAAACCAACACGCGCCAGCCTTACAAGCGTTTCTTCTTCTTTTTCTTCCGCAGTTACCAATACCATCGGTTCTTCAAAGGAAAGCAAACTTCCTGCCCACTCAGCAAATCTTCCGTCGAGGCCAATAGAAATGGAACCGGGAATAAAACCACTGGTAAATTCTCCTCCATCTCTTGTATCTAAAATAATGGTACCTTCATTAGCCTTCGTTTTAAATTCTTCAACCGATAGCGGGCGAAGGCCTTTTGCTTTTATTTCATCAAGGTTTTCATAACCTTCTTTATTAATCCTTGCATTAATACTAAAATAAGCAGGTGCTTCTTCAAGACCGTCAGTTACTGATTTTATAAATTCTTCCCTGCTCTGAGGTTGCAGGGCATAGTTACTTTTTTTCTCGCTTCCGATAGTGCTGTTGGTTTCATTACCAATATTTTTTCCGCAACTGCTTCCGGGCCCATGTGCCGGATAAACAATTACATCATCAGGCAAAGGCAAAATTTTATTTTGAATAGAATCGTACATGATCGAAGCCAGTTCTTCTTTTGATAAATTTCCACTGCTGAGATCAGGTCTTCCAACATCACCCACAAATAAAGTATCGCCCGTGAAGATGCAATAAGGTTTACCATTTTCATCTCTCAACAGATAGCAGGTAGATTCTAAAGTATGACCGGGAGTATGAACAACTTCCAAAGTAATATTCCCTATTTTGAAAACTTCGCCATCTGTCGCCAAATGAAAATTAAAGTCTGCTTTCGTATGTGGACCATAGACAATGGTAGCACCGGTTTCTTTAGCAAGATCAAGATGGCCGCTAATAAAATCAGCGTGAAAATGTGTTTCAAAAATGTATTTAATGGTAGCGTTGTGATCTTTTGCAATTTCAAGATAAGCATTGGTATCTCGCATCGGATCTATTACTACTGCCTCACCATTACTTTCTATAAAATAGGCCGCTTCGCTTAAGCAGCCTGTATAAATTTGTTGGATATTCATAAATTAGTTTTTAAAAAGAAAGCCATATTTATGTAAAGATCATAAATATGGCTCAAATGTTTGTGAAACTTAATTTTTTGGAGAACAGTAAGCAAACAAATGTCTGCAAATTCCATTCTCCCAAATCCATCTTATCCTACCAGTTCATTTACAAACTTGTTAATGTCTGCAATGCGGTCTTCATTAATAGTATAAAAAATGAATTTTCCTTCGCGAACGGTATTTACAATATCTGCTTTACGCAAAATAGCAAGATGCTGGGAAGCAACAGATTGCTCAAGGCGCAATTTTACATAAAGTTCAGTAACAGTAATTCTTTTATGTTCATCAATTGTTTTAAGAATCAGTTGTCTGAGTTTATGATTAAGAGCCCGTAATACCAGTGCGGCTTTTTTAATTTTCAGATAATCCATGTTTCTGAGAGCTTCACTTTCATGAGTGTGCTCCAGACGGCTTGTTTCGTGACTTTGAGCTGTGAGTGTCATGCTTATTAGATTTTAAATAGTAGATAAATGGTTTTCAAACGAATTCAATTTTTTTCTAAGGCAAATGTACGTATTGTAAATAGATATATTTTGTAACGAAATATTAAAATAATTATTTCTTTTAGCCAATTTTTATGTTTGAAAAGAATTCTTTTATATACAAAGGCTTTGAAGTTGCCAGATTTTCAAAATCACTGTTTTGAAACTTTTTCCACGAGAATTTTGCCAGAGAATCTGAAGAAATATTTTCTTCAAAAAAAAGATAGTTTTTGGGAGGATTATTTATTAGTTTTTCAAATTTTTCTGAACCGCTTCCAAAAAAATATACCGGTTGATTTTGAACAATATCTTTAAAAGAATCTTCTGTCAAAATCATTGCTGAAGGTTCCATTATCTGATTCAGTTGTTCATCATAAACTGCTGTAAAAACTTCCATTCTTCGGGCATCGATTATTGGGCAGTAAAAACTATCCGCTTTGGCGACACGTTTAATCGCTGAAAAAGCCATTACTTCTAAAGTATTAAACATCATCATCGGGATTTTTAATGCAAAACATAACCCTTTTGCCGTTGCAAGTCCAACACGTATTCCGGTGTAAGAGCCAGGGCCGCCGGTTACACCAATTGCTCGTAATTCCGGTGGTTTAAGATTATTTCCCTTTAAAAGTTGTTCGATGGAATGATGCAAAAAAGATGCATGTTGTTTTACATCTTCGTTGAATAAAGTTCCAATCACCTTATCTCCGTCAGATATATTGATAATTGCTATTTCTGATGTGGTATCAATATTTAAAATGTAATTCATGTTGCTTTTTCTAAAATTAATTTTTGCAGGGCTGGCGCCGGAATATATCTTTCTTCTTTTTCAGATAACTTTTTTAATAAAGAATACACCTTTTCTATCCCGATTTGTTGCGCCCATTCAAATGGTCCTTTTGGATAATTGGTTCCAAGTTTCATCGCAAGGTCAATCTCTTCTTTAGTGCTTACATTTTCACCTAATGCATAAAATGCCTCATTAATGATCATGCTAATGACTCTGACAGCTACAAAACCTGGTTCATCTTTTACAAAAATGATTTTGGGTTTTAATTCTTTAAAAATCTGTTGTGATTTTTCCGGGGCATTGGAAGCTATTTCCCACGTTTCTCTTTTTAAAAAGCCAGTCCATCCGTTGATCCTGCTAAAGTTTGCGGGTAAATTCAAATCTTCTAAAGTAGAAACAACTTTATTGATAAAAACCGGTTTCCCCCCAAATAATTCATAATTGCTGTAATCTGAGTCTGAAAGAATAAAAAAAGCATCATAATTTTTATACTCATCATTTTCAGGGAGTTGGGACTTAAAAATAAAAGTATCATTTTCAACAATATCCAATGCCTCCAATTCCTTTTTTTGCTGTTGATTGGCAAGTATAAAAATCCTCATACTTTATTTTTTACAAAAATAGGTTTGTTAGTTGATTGAAAGTTTTGCAACTTTAAACTCTTTAAAAAATCGAAAATATGAGTAAAACAATCATCAATACAGGTAGTGCGCCGGCACCAATAGGCCCATACAGTCAGGCGGTAAAAGCCGGAGGATTTTTATTTTTGTCAGGACAAGTAGCATTAATTCCAGGAACTTCTGATTTGAATACTTCCAATATTACAGATGAAACTGCGCAGGTAATGCTAAATCTCAAAGCAATTTTAGAGGAAGCTGGTTTAAGCTTTAGTAACGTAGTAAAAACGACTATTTTTTTGAAAGAAATGAGTTCTTTTGCTGCAGTAAACGAGGAATATGGAAAGTATTTTGATAAAGATTTTCCTGCTCGTGAAACAGTAGCAGTTAAAACTTTACCGAAAGAGGTTAATGTGGAAATCAGTATGATTGCGGCAGTGGAAAGTTGAGTTGTAATATTGAGTGGGACGATTGTCATAATATTTTAAAATAAAAAAAGTTGAACAGGCAGGTAATTATAACATCCAAAGCGCATAATTATTTAACGGATACGCTTCAACATAAAGGTTACTCAGTTCTCTTTGCAGAAAAAATAACTTATGAAGAATTAAGTGCGATTATCAGCCAGGCAGAAGGATTGATTGTTACCACGCGAATGCCGATTGACAAGCCCTTGCTTGATAAAGCGACGAGATTAAAATGGATTGGCAGGCTGGGTAGCGGAATGGAATTGATTGATGTTCCTTATGCTGAATCGAAAGGAATCCGGTGCGTAAGTAGTCCTGAGGGAAACCGAAATGCAGTTGCAGAACACGCGCTTGGTTTGATCCTGAATCTGACCAATAAAATTTGTTCCAGCTTTGAGGAAATCAAAGACAGGAAATGGATCAGGGATGCCAATCGGGGAATAGAACTGGAAGGAAAAACCGTTGGTATTATTGGTTTTGGCAATACCGGTTCTGCTGTGGCAAAATTACTTTCTTCTTTTGACGTAACTGTTCTTGCTTACGATAAATATAAGTTTGGTTTTAGTTCGGGTTATATCAAGGAAGCTAATTTTGAGCAGGTTTGCAGGTATTCAGACATTTTGAGCCTTCATGTTCCACTTACATCTGAAACCGAACATATGGCGAATGAGCATTTTTTTAATTCTTTGGAACGATTTCCGTATTTTATATCAACGTGTCGTGGTAAGGTCACAGATACTGCAGCATTGATCAACGCTTTAAAAAATAAAAAAATTGCCGGCGCCGCATTGGATGTAATGGAAAATGAAAGATTGGAAACTTATTCGAAAGAAGAAAATCAAAGATTGAACTGGCTGCTGGCACAGCCAAATGTTATTTTAACACCACATATTGCAGGATACAGTCATGAGGCTTTATATAAAATGGCAAAAGTTCTGCTGGAAAAATTAGGATTGAAATAATTCGCATCTTTCTTATATTTGTATTCATACAACGTCTTAGTAAATATGGGGCGTTGTATTTTTTTTCGTTATTCCGTAAAGTTTCAAATTAAAATTTTGATTTATGAGCCAGGTAAATTATGTAACAAAAGATACGTTTGCACAAATGCAGGCAGAACTTCAGCATATGAAAGGTGTAGATCGTCCCGCAGCTTCAAAAGCAATCGCGGAAGCGCGTGAAAAAGGTGATCTGAAAGAAAATGCAGAATATGACGCTGCCAAAGAAGCTCAGGGATTACTGGAAGCAAAAATAAAACAGCTGGAAACGGTGATTGCCACTGCCAGAATCGTAGATGAAAGCTCGATCGATACCAGCAAAGTTTCTATCCTTACTAAAGTGACACTTACCAATCTGAATACTAAAAAGCAGGTTACTTATCAGATCGTTTCTGAAAAAGAAGCGAACTTAAAAGAGCAAAAAATCTCTGCTTCTTCGCCGATAGGAAACGGCTTGTTGGGAAAAGCAGTTGGAGAAATTGCAGAAATAAAAGTTCCGGCAGGAATGATTAAATTCAAGGTTGAAAAAATAACAGCGTAGAAAGTAGTAAGAAATATGACCGTATTCAGTAAAATAATCAAAGGAGAAATTCCTTCTTATAAGGTTGCAGAAAATGAAAAGTTTTTTGCCTTTCTTGATATCAATCCATTGGTAGAAGGACATACCCTGGTAATTCCAAAAATAGAAGTAGATAAATTTTTGGATATGCCTGCTAATTATCTTTCAGAGGTTTTATTATTTGCAAAACCAATTGCTTTGGCCATCGAAAAGTCTTTTCCCTGCAAGCGTTGCGGGTTAAGCGTCATAGGCCTTGAGGTGCCTCATGCGCATTTGCATTTGATTCCTTTAAATACAATGGACGACATTAATTTTACCCGGAAAAAACTTTCTCCTACTCCTGTGCAATTAAAAAAAGCACAGGAGAAAATTCTGAATGCTTTGGAAAGCGGAGAATAGTAAACGAAGAAATAATTAAGATTCTTGTTTTGGGATTTTGATAACAGCATTTTTTTATCATGTAGCAAACGAAGAAGCAATTACGATTTTATTTCACTCTTCCCGGATTTTGCACTAAAAAATCTTTCCAGCCATTTAGTTTTTTAGGAGATTTATTTAATAAACTATTTCCTTGGAAATGATGGCAAACTGCTACAGCAAGCGCATCAGTAGCATCAAAATATTTTGGATTTTCTTCAAAAGAAATCAGTCGTTGTAACATTTTCAAAACCTGCAGTTTATCAGCATTTCCATTTCCGGTAATTGATTGTTTTACTTTTCTTGGAGAATATTCTGTTACCGGAATTCCTGCCTGCATTGCAGCAGCAATTGCTACACCCTGAGCGCGTCCAAGCTTCAGCATACTTTGTACATTTTTTCCAAAAAAAGGAGCTTCGATAGCAAACTCATGAGGACAAAATTCGCGAAGCAGGCCACTCACTTTTTCATGAATGATCTGAAGTCTTTCATAAGCATCTTTTTTTGGAGAGAGCTTTAAAACATCCATCACAATCAAACTCATTCCTGACGAACTGATTTCAATAATTCCAAAACCCATAACCAGGGTTCCGGGATCAATACCTAAAATGATTTTTGAATTTGTATGCAATTGAAGTTTATTTTTACCGCTTTTTAAAGAAAGAGGAATCAGAAGCTGCTTCTTATGACGGGCAACAAAAATATTAAAATAATCTTCAAATACGTTCTTGCGCCTTTATTGGCCGGTTGGTTATTTTATTCACTTTACCAGCAAATAAAATCACAGCCACATCTTCATGAATCAATCGCGCTTATTAAAGAGGCTCCGTTTGGAAAACAGGCATGGAAATTTTGGCTGGTAATTTTTCTTGCATTGATTAATTGGGGCCTGGAAGCACGTAAATGGCAGGTATTGGTAAAACCAATCCAGCAAATGAGTTTTTGGCGTGCCTATAAATCAGTTTTAAGTGGCCTTGCTTTATCATTAAACACGCCTAACAGAATGGGAGAATATGGAGGAAGAATTTTGTATGTAAAAGAAGGAAGCCGTATCCAGGGAATTTCTTTGTCAATCGCTGGAAGTATAAGTCAGCTCATCATTACATTGATTTTAGGTTGTGGGGGATTGTTATACATTTTATATTTTCAAAAAACTCCAACCGGATCATTAATGGGACTTTCAGTTTTTTGGATCCAGGTTTTACTATTCATTTCTTCTTTGATAACCGTTCTGCTTATTTTATTTTTCTTTCGCCTTTCGTGGCTTATAAAAATCATTGAAAAGATTCCGGCATCAAAAAAATTTATACAATACATTAACGTTTTAGAGGAATTCACTGCTAAATTATTGTTAAGGCTACTTTCTCTATCTTTCTTTCGCTATTTGGTTTTCGTCATACAGTATATATTGCTACTGCAGGTTTTACAGGTTCAAATATTTTGGGTAGAATGTTTTTGGATTATCAGTATTCTTTTTTTAGTGTTGGCAATTGTTCCATCCTTCGCTATTGCTGATTTAGGAATTCGTGGAAAGTTCAGTACGGAATTGTTCAGCATATATAGTGTGAACACATTGGGCATCTTAGGCACTACTTTTGGTATTTGGTTCATCAATTTATTTATTCCGGCGGTGGCAGGAAGTATTTTAATATTAGGTATAAAAATTTTTAAAGACAATTGAATTTGAAAGCATTTATCTCACTTTTACTGTTACTTTTTTCAACCCAGCAACAAGATGCCGGGGAATTTTGCGGAGTTCACAATACGGCGTTTAATGCAGGAGAAGAAGTAACAATGAAAGTTTATTATACTACGCTTGGAATGTATGTTGGTGCAGGAGAAGCGAAATTTACCACAACACTTGAAAGATATAATGGCATTCCCGTTTACCATTGTACAGGAACCGGCGAATCTTATTCTTTCTTTGATAATTTTTATAAAGTTCGTGATCGTTATGAAACTTACATTGATACAGCAACAATGCTTCCGGTAAAATTTATCAGGAACGTTTACGAAGGAGGATCAAAAATTTATAACAATATTACTTTTAACCATAAGGCAGGAACAGCAGTAACTACAAACGGTGTTTTTAAAGTTACTCCATGCATCCAGGATGTGATCAGTTCCGTTTATTACGCAAGAAATATTAATTTCAATAAATACAGACCTGGCGATAAAATTCCTTTCGATATGTTTTTAGATGATCAGATCTATCATCTTTATCTGCGCTATGAAGGAAAGGAAAATGTAAAAACAAAATATGGAAAATTCCGGGCGATCAAATTCAAACCATTATTGATCAAAGGAACTATTTTCCAGGGTGGCGAAAACATGAATGTATGGGTCAGCGATGATGCCAATCATTTATTATTACGAGCTGAAAGCCCGATTTCAGTGGGTTCTATCAAAGTTGATATGATGGCTTACAGAAATTTGCGTTATCCGCTTACTTCGTTGATCAGCTTTCGGTAAATACAATTTTTACAAAAAATTTTACTTCTTAATTTTTACTGCTGCTTATTTTCAAGATGTTTCAGCCTGAATAAAATTAAAAGAGAGATGCCGACAACGAGATAAGTTATCGACAAAATAATATTTTCTGTTGATGAAAGTGTAATGCCTCTGAATTGCTCTTGAATAAAAAAATAAATAATTATGGAAACGCTTACCAATAGAAAAATGAAAGAGATTTTTTTCATTATAGAAAAATTATTTATAAGATATTTTCAAGCTTAAAAGTTTCTTTACTGCGAATTCCTTTTATGGTTTGTTGAAGATTACAACATTCTATTTCCCGGTCATGTTCAAAAAATAAAATGTAATTTTTTTCCACAGCTTCTGTTAGAAATGATTTTTTTTCTACTAAAGTTTCTAAAGGTCTCGTATCATAAGCCATCACATACGGAATTGGAATATGGGCAACCGAAGGCAAAAGATCAGCCATGTAAACAATCGTTTTGTCTTTGTATTTTATTTGCGGAAGCATCATGGATTCTGTGTGGCCATTTACGAAACGAATATTTACATTTTTAGTAAATTCAATTCCTTGTTTTGTTTCAACAAATTTTAGTCTTCCGCTTTCCTGTATTGGTAAAATATTTTCTTTTAAAAAACTTGCTTTCTCACGATCATTCGGATGAACCGCCCACTTCCAGTGGTTTTCGTTACTCCAATACGTAGCATTTTTAAAAGCCGGAACAAATTGATCATTTATTTTTTCTATAGAACCACCACAATGATCAAAATGAAGATGCGTTAAAAAAACATCGGTAATATCGTCCTTTGAAAAACCATATTTTTTCAGTGATTTTTCCAAAGTATCATCACCATTCAAATAATAATAACCAAAGAATTTTTCATCCTGTTTGTTTCCCATTCCATTATCTACGAGGATCATCCTTCCTTCATCTTCAATCAACAAACATCGCATCGCCCAGTTGCACATATTATTTTCATCAGAGGGATTTAATTTGTTCCACATGCTCTTCGGAACAACGCCAAACATAGCGCCCCCATCCAATTTAAAATGACCGGCATTTATAGAATATAATTTCATAGAATTTTAATTTTAAAAAAATCCCTCGACTTTCAAGATTCCTTATTGCACAATTTGTAATCTTGGCTGCTTTGCCAAAGTGTATAACAAAATAACAAATGAAATAATAAAATAAGTCATCAAAAATAATACTGCATTTCTCATTCCTCCTAATCCTTCAGTTACCATACCAAAAGTTGTCATACCGATGACGGTACTGACTTTATCACAAACATCATAAAAACTGAAATAGGAAGCTGTATCTTTTGTAGGTGGCATAAACTTAGAATAAGTGGATCTGCTGAGAGATTGAATGCCACCCATTACAAGTCCCACAGTTCCTGCAAGACAATAAAATGCAAATTCTGTATAAACAAAATAAGCCCATGCGCAAATTCCTGCCCAGATGAGAACGCCAATCAACAACACTTTTAAATTGCCTATTTTTCTTGAAGAAAATGAAAATAAATAAGAGCCACCGATAGCAACAATCTGAATAATTAAAATAGTAAGAATCAACTTTCCACTATTTGCAGCATCTGTTTCTTTATTACCTGTGTTTGGAAAAATTTGTTGCTTTGCAAATAATGCAGCTGAATACATCACAGTTTCTACGCCCATTCCTAAAAAAAAGAAAGCAAGCAAAAAGCGTTTTAAAGTTGCCTGGTTTTTTAATTCATTCCATACTTTTTTTAATTCTGCATAACCTTTTGTAAAAACGTTGTGGCTTTTTGAAACAGGGTTTGCGATTCCCTGGGGCAAAACTGAAAAAGTGATTTGTGCAAATGCCATCCACCAAATGCCAGTAAGAAGAAAAGATATTTGCGATGCTTTGGCAGAATCAGCAATACCAAACAAAGCAGGTTTGGTAACAATTATCAAACAAATAATCAACAGGATAACACTGCCAATGTAACCCAGTGCAAACCCTTTGGCGCTCACCTGGTCCTGGTCTTTTTCGGCTGCAATTTCAGGCAGGTAGGCATTATAAAAAACAAGACTGGCGCCAAAACCAATAGACGCAATGATGAAAAGTATAATTCCTAATTGAGGATTATTAGGCTTGAACCAATACATTGCACAGCAACTTAAAGAACCCAGATAACAAAAGAACTGCATGAATCTTTTTTTACTTCCAAAAGCATCTGCAATGGAAGAAAGCAATGGCGAAATAATGGCCACGGTTAAAAAAGAAAATGCGACCGCATAAGCATATAAAGCTGAGGGCTGATTAAAAACCCTGCCAAGAAAAACAATTTTTTTTCCGGAAGTAACAGCTTCGTAATAAGCAGGAAAAATCGATGAAGTAATTACAAGGCTATAAACTGAATTGGCCCAATCATACATGGCCCAGCCTGTAATCACTTTTTTAGAAGCAGTTTGCATTTAAAAAGAATAATGGTTGAAAATAATAAAATTTATTTGGACGAAAATTATTCTTTTTTAAAAGAGTAGAAAAAAATTAAGCTTTTAAAATCAAAAACAGAATTAGGAATTTGCTTATTATCGCTTACAAAAATCAAAATTTTCTTTTTTTCTGAAAATGATTCAAGGAGAATACTATTGCAGGTAGCCTGTGTAAATAAGTACCAGTAAAACCAATCCGATTATGATCCGGTAAATTCCCCAAATGCGAAATCCATGCTTCTTTAAAAAATTAATGAAGAATTTGATAGCAAGAAGCGCCACAAAAAATGCAACAACATTTCCAATCAAAAGAAGTTTTATTTCCGGCGCTGAAAATCCCCCGTTGTCGTGATAATGTTTGAATAATTTATATCCGGTTGCTGCAATCATAGTTGGTACTGCAAGAAAAAAAGAAAATTCTGCTGCGGCACTTCTCGTTAGTTTTTGTTGCATTCCGCCAATGAT
Organism: Hanamia sp.; assembly: GCA_035606215.1. Classification (GTDB taxonomy): domain Bacteria; phylum Bacteroidota; class Bacteroidia; order Chitinophagales; family Chitinophagaceae; genus Ginsengibacter. Next base: position 19,652 of record DATNFV010000029.1, on the reverse strand, counting down.
AGAAGCGGCACTTCTGCTCACGCCAGGAATCATCGCAAGACATTGCCAAATCCCAATCGTAAATGAGTTCAGATAAGAAACCTGTTTCTCAGAACGGATGGTCGGATGATTGAAAAACTTGTCAACAAAAAGCAAAATAATTCCACCCGCAAGAAGCGCAAAGGCAACAGTAGTAGCACTTCCCAGTAACTCGTCTATTTTATTGGAAAATAATAATCCTAAAATCACTGCAGGTATGATTCCAATAATTAGTTTGAAATAAAAATGAAGGTTTTTAAAATCAAAAAACTTTTTCCAATACAAAACTACTACGGCAAGGATGGCTCCAAGCTGAATTGCAACCGTAAACATTTTAGTAAACTCATCTTCTTTTATTCCTAATAATTTTTCTGCAATGATCATGTGTCCTGTAGAAGAAATAGGAATAAATTCTGTAATACCTTCTACAATTCCGATTATAATTGATTGTACAATATTCATTTTGTGGAGGCTTGTAAATAAATGAACAAGCATAAAAAAAAGCGATGAATAAATCATCGCTTAAACGGCTTGTTAGAGAATTACTTTTGTTTTTTAATGATCGCGAAAATTTCAATGATCAGTCCGCCTACAATTAAAATTGGCGCCAGGGTTATTCGTCTGAAACTATAAATTTGATTGTCGTTAAAAACATTCGGATCAGGACTTTTCCCACCGGCCATTAAAAAAAATCCGATGGTCATAACAATCAATCCAATCAGCATCCATTTATAATTATCTTTTGTAAATAATACGCTTTCTTGAGTATGATGAATTTCTTTGTGACTTGTAACCGGAGTAGCTTTTTTAACTGTACTCATCTTTTTAATTTTTTGCAATGTTAAGAAATGCAGATGATTTTTGATTAATACAAATCATCCAATTTCATTTTTAAGTATTTTAATGCAGAACGATGTGTACTCAAAAGTGTGATACAAATACCAAGAATAATAATTCCGGCAAAGATTAACAACATATTGGACGTGTCGTGCAAAATTTTCAGGTAAGGAATAAATTTTTCGGAAAGACCGATGAATCCTATCATCAGCGCAATGGCAATGGCAGAAGCAATAATCCCGTTTACGATTGCCCGGCCATCAAGCGGCCGTGTAATAAACCATCGCGTGGCGCCAACCATTTGCATTGTTTTTATGATAAACCGGTTGCTGTACATGGCAAGCCGGATCGTATTATCAATTGATACTATTACCAAAAGAGACAATATAATAGCGACGACAAGCAAGACAATCGTCGTTGTTTTTACAAACTGGCTCACGCCTGCCACTGTAGCCTTTGGTGTTTGAAATTCTGAAACCGTGTGCGGAAAATTCGTCATCAGCGAATCTTCCAAATTCGCCAGGCTATCTTTATCAACATAATTAGCTTTTACATAAAAATCAATACTTTCAGGCAAAGGATTGCTAATGGCAAGCTTTTTCCAAAGCGTATCATTCTCCTGGTTGTATTTTTCAATTGCTTTTTCTCTTGTTATATATTCTACCTTAACTGCATAAGGAAGCGCAGTGATATAATTTTTTAGAGAATCAATTTGCTGATCTGATGCAGTGCGATAAATGTAGGCATGCAACTGAATGTTCTCTTTAAAATAATCGCCGGTTTTCTTAATATTTAAAAATATCCATGCCACAATTCCAAAGAGAAACAAGACCAAAGAAACGCCAATGATGGCATATACATAAGAAGGTTTTCCGCGTTTTGTTGATGCTTTGCCAAATTGAGCCATAATGATAAGGATGTTTTTGCCTTTTAAGCCGCGGCAAAAATAAATGATTTTAAACAGGTTTAGTATTTTTGCGCCTTCGCAAATGCTAATGTAATTTACATCAGTGGTTGAAAAGAATATGAAATAAATCAATAACATTTCTTTCACAAAAAAAAAGTGAAAGGATTATATTTTACCGAAAGATTTGCAGGAAAATTTTTCAGTTTTTTAAGATAAGTATTAACAATAAAAGAATGGAATATAATTTCAGAGAGATAGAAAAAAAATGGCAGAAACAATGGAAGGAATCCGCGATTTACGAAGTGAGTAATTCATTCGAAAAGCCAAAATATTATGTGCTGGATATGTTCCCCTATCCAAGTGGCGCTGGTTTGCATGTGGGCCATCCTTTGGGTTATATTGCAAGTGACATTTATGCACGTTACAAAAGGCTGAAAGGCTTTAATGTGCTGCATCCGATGGGTTTTGATAGTTTTGGTTTACCAGCCGAACAGTATGCTTTGGAAACCGGTCAGCATCCTGCAATTACTACAGAAAAAAATATTGCCACATTTAAAGATCAATTGGATAAAATTGGCTTTTGTTATGACTGGAGCCGCGAAATAAAAACCAGCGATCCTGAATATTACCGCTGGACACAATGGATATTTTTACAGCTTTTTAAAAGTTGGTACAACCGTAAAAATGAAAAAGCAGAGCCGATTGAAACACTGATAAAAAATTTTGAGGAATCAGGAGCTGGTAACTCATTATTCACTTCTCACCACTTTACTGCCAACGAATGGAAAAGTTTTGATGAAAAAAAACAACAGGAAATTTTAATGGATTTCCGTTTGGCGTTTTCATCTTATGGAGAAGTGAACTGGTGTGAAGCTCTGGGAACTGTTTTGGCAAATGATGAAGTGGTGAATGGCGTAAGCGAACGAGGCGGCTTTCCGGTAGAAAAAAAGAAGATGCGGCAATGGTATTTACGTATTACTGATTATGCAGAGAGATTGCTGAAAGGCCTGGAAACAGTGAACTTCAGCGATGCAATGAAAGAGATGCAAAGGAATTGGATTGGACGCAGTGAGGGCGCAGAGTTGGAGTTTGGCCTCACCCCCGGTCCCTCTCCCGAGGGAGAGGGGGGAAGTACAACTTCTCCTGCAAAGGAATCGTATCAGACAAGCGATAGAAAGCTTTGGCCTTTATTAAAAGATTTATCCAGAGAAAACAGAAAAGAAAAAACACCGGCTGAAGAGAAATTATGGCAACGATTAAGAAATAATCAATTAGGATCAAAAGTGAGGAGGCAACACGTTATTGATGGGTTTATTATTGATTTCGCCTTTCTGAATGAAAAATTATTAATAGAAATTGATGGGGAATATCACAACGATCCCGAACAAAAAAAATATGACGATTCCAGAACTGAATTTTTAGAAAACTTGGGTTACCGAATAATAAGATTTACGAATGATGAAGTGAATAATCGCTTTCAAAATGTAATTGAACAAATTCAAAATGAGTTGGCGGCTTCCCCCCTCTCCGCGGGGAGAGGGGCCGGGGGTGAGGCGAAAAAAAGCGAAACTCTTTCCATCAAAGTTTATACCACGCGTCCCGATACAATTTTCGGCGTTGATTTTTTAGTACTTGCACCTGAACATGAACTGGTAAATGAAATTACAACTGAAGCACAACGGTCATCTATACACGAATATCTTACTTATGTAAAAAACAGAAGTGATAGAGAAAGACAGGCGGAAGTAAAACAAATCACCGGATGTTTTACCGGCTCTTATGCCATCAATCCATTTGACGGAAAACAAATTCCAATCTGGATTGCAGAATATGTGTTGGCGGGTTATGGAACCGGTGCTATCATGGCGGTTCCATGCGGCGATCAGCGCGATTTTGATTTTGCGAAACATTTTAATATTCCCATTACAAACATTATCGGAAAAGATTTTAATGGAAAAGAAGCGAATCCAACCAAAGATGCAACATTAGAAAATTCAGGGTTTTTAAGCGGAATGATCATGAAAGATGCATTGCCTGTTGCGATTAATAAAATTGAGGAAATGGGCATTGGAAAGCGAAAAGTAAATTACAGAATGCGTGATGCCGGATTTAGTCGCCAAAGATATTGGGGTGAACCATTTCCCATAATTTGGAGTGAAGGCATTGCAATTCCTATGGGTGAAAAAGAACTTCCTTTAGAATTACCTTTTGTAGAAAAATATGGTCCTGGAAAAAATGGCGAAGGGCCGTTGTCTAATCTTACTGATTGGGTAAATACAAAAGATGGGAAACGTGAAACCTCCACTATGCCTGGTTATGCGGGAAGCAGTTGGTATTTTCTTCGTTACATGGATCCACATAATAATGAAACTTTTGCTGACAGAAAAGCAACAGATTACTGGAACCAGGTAGATGTTTATATTGGCGGAACAGAACACGCAGTTGGCCATTTATTGTACAGCCGTTTGTGGACAAAAGTGTTGTATGATTTAGGATTGATAAGCTTTGATGAACCATTTAAAAAATTGGTGAACCAGGGAATGATCCAGGGAAGCAGCAGATTTGTTTATAGGATAAAAGATTCAACCACTTTTGTTTCTTCGAATTTTAAAAACGAATATGAACTGAATCCTTTACATGTTGATGTAAATATTGTTGATGGCATCGAATTAGATATCGCAGCATTTAAAAAATCGAAACCTGAATATGCAAACGCGGAATTTATTTTAGAAGACGGCAAATATATCTGCGGTGTAGAGACAGAAAAAATGTCCAAATCAAAATATAATACTGTTAATCCAAATGATTTGGTGGATAAATATGGCGCCGATACTTTTCGCATGTACGAAATGTTTCTTGGACCGGTAGAGCAAAGCAAACCATGGGATACCAAAGGCATTGAAGGAGTTCATCGGTTCTTAAAAAAATTATGGCGCTTATTTTTTGATGAAGTCAAGGGGGCAATCTGGACTTCTTCGGCTCCCTCTCCTTTGGAGAGGGCGGGGGGACAGGCCTCTGATGCAGAATTAAAAACACTTCATAAAACCATTAAAAAAATTGAAGAAGATACCGAGCGTTTTTCTTTTAACACGGCTGTCAGCGCTTTTATGGTTTGTGTAAATGAACTGTCAGATTTGAAATGCCATAAGAAAGAAATCCTGGAACCTTTATTGATTTTACTCACTCCTTATGCTCCGCATATCGCAGAAGAATTATACCATGCTTTGGGAAATACGGAGTCCATTTTAAACGCTACTTATCCAAAATTGGAAAATAAATATTTGGTTGAATCTGAAAAAGAATACCCGGTTTCCATTAATGGGAAAATGCGTACGACGATGACTATTTCTTTAGATGCTACACAGGAAGAGGTTGAGAAAATCGTTTTAAATAATGACATTGTTCAAAAATGGATAGATGAAAAAACACCAAAGAAAATCATTTTTGTAAAAAACAAAATGGTAAATGTAGTTGTATAATCTAAATTTCAATTCGATTTTTCTATCAATGCTGATGAAATAGAAATATGGGTTTCTTAGTGAAATTACTATTATTAAATCGACGTCATTTTACTCTTGATTTCAGCTTATAGGCGCAGTAATTTTAGGGTTGCAAACTTTTTTCTTTTAAATAAAAAAGAAAAAAACTGTTCGAATTCAATCCGTGGCCTATGAAAAGAATTTTTTATATTCTATTCCTTTTTTTTACTTCAAATACTTTTGGACAGATCACTTCGCCTGTCATTAAATCAAATTTTGGAGTGGATGGAGATCTAAGCGCCAATTTTTTTAACAACTTTATCTCCATTGATAATCCTGATGACGATTGGTTCCGGTCAAACCCCTTTTCAGGAATTGGTGTAATCGATACCTCAGGAGCAGCTACCATAAATGCACTTTATGCGTCAGATCCTAATTTCCGCTTTGTTCCTTTTGGCCGCAGAATGAGTGTGCCTCCGGCAACTATTGTCAATAATAAATTACTTCTCGCCGCAGTTTTTTCACGCGATTATCATGGAAATGATTCAACCGTTTTTACCAGTGGTAGCAAAAACGGCATGAGTCCGGCCGATTGGATTTGTCCTGCTGCCCAATCTGTTCCGGATAAAAATGAAATTTTAGACGTGATGGCACATATGAGAAGAGACGGAGTTACCGGAAATGATTCCCTGTGGCTGTTTGGCGGGGTTTCTATTGAAAATACCAATGGCGATCGCTATTTTGATTTTGAAATGTATCAAACAGATATTTTTTACGATAAGACCACACGCAAATTTTTAAATTATGGTCCGGATGCGGGCCACACTTCGTGGCAATTTGATTCGTCTGGAAAAATTATAAAGGCAGGCGATATGATATTATCCGCCGATTATGGAAGCTCTGCTTTGTCATCCTTGGAAGCCAGGATCTGGGTAAACAGGGCGGCATTATCAATCACTCCCGCAGATTTTGCATGGAGCGGAACTTTTGATGGCGCTTCTTCTACAGCTACTTTTGGCTATGCAGGAATAAAACCCAAAAGTTCAGGAAGTTTTTATATTGGAATTGAAAGCTCCGACAGCACATGGGCCGGCGCATTTTCTTTGGTCAGATCTGACAATACTGTTGTCACCAATTATAATGCAGGCCAGTTTATGGAATTTGCTGTAAACCTTACCAAACTTGGATTAGACCCGCACACGCTGTTGGGAAATATTGGCTGCAATATGCTGATCAAAAGCGTTTGTGTGAAAACACGCGCTTCAACTTCGTTTACTGCAGAGCTAAAAGATTTTGTTGCGCCGATTGATTTGTCCTATGATTTTAAAGTAAAAACCGCTTCTGATGCTTCATTGCTATGTGGAATTGTGGGACCAACTGCATTAAAAGTTACAAATCCGGTTCCAACTGCCAGTTACACCTGGACCACATCAGATGGTCACATACTTGGACAAACTTCAGGTGATTCGGTAATGGTTGATTCTGCCGGAACGTATGTTGTGAACGAGGCGCTGGAACCCAGTTGTCCGTCTTACGCAAAAGATTCCATTATAGTTGCCCCTTTCAATAAAGATTGCAGGGTTTTAAAAGAAAATCAAACTGATTTTTCAGCATGGTTGTCCAACAAAAAAGCCCAGCTGAATTGGTCTGTAACGAACAATAATGACATCCGTTATTTTGAAGTTCAAAGCAGCACCGATGGAATTCATTTTTCATCATTTAAAAAAGTAGATCCTGATTTATCAGATTTTCCAACAGTTCATTATGCAGCAACCGACGGCAGAATTACCAGTGCTTCTATTATGTATTACCAGATAAAAATCGTAGATATTTATAACAAAATTTCTTACAGCAAAATCGTTGCTTTATCAACCCAAAATATTTCAGGAGGAAGAGTGAAAATATTTCCGAATCCTGTTTCAGACCATATGCAGCTAAGCATTTACGCTACATCTGTAGAAAAAATGAAAGTAATGATTTTTGATGCTTCCGGAAGAGTCATGAGAACGATTGAACAGAATATTGCGGCAGGAAATTCTATATTAAACGTTAGTGATTTTCAAACATGGCCTCCAGGAATTTATTCTATAAAAGTGATGTTAGGCAACGATCTTTTTGTAGATAAAATGATTCTTAGAAAATAAAGGATCTTCTTTTTTATTCATTTACTGCAGATGGTTATCTTTGAGTAAAAACATCTTTTAATGCTCACAGAAGAAGAAATTGATTTGCTTTTTGAATTTTGCAAAAAACACTTTGTAAAATATGATGATCTGAAAGTAGAGTTAGTTGATTATTTGTCAAAAGCAGTAGAGTCAAAAATGAAAGATTCGAAACTTACTTTTGAAATGGCTCTTCAAAAAGCACACGAAGAATTTGGACCAAAAGGCTTTGCAACTTTTGTTTCCAAAAGAGAGGAAGCGGCACACAACCAAAGCTCCCGCCTATTTTGGAATTTTTTTGAAGAGCAATTGAGATGGCCGAAATGCATTCCCTTTATTTTCCTGTTTGCCATTTTATACACATTCCTTTCTTTTGATCCTTTTTTAATCAAATGGTTTTATTATTCCATTACTATTGGAGGTTTGATCATGCTCTCTTTTTATACCATATGGGTGAAAATAGTTATGAGCAAAAAAAGGAGACATTTTGTAATGCTCAACTTTACATGGGTTTTTCTTTTATTTATTCTTACTCCTTTCTTAAGTTCAGCTTCAAGGTTCTTTACTGATAAAAGTTTATTCAGCGGTGTTTTTCCAAATTATTTGATCATGATCAACTGTTTATTTCAAACTTTTTATTGTGTAATTCTTGTCGCCAGTTGGAAAACGATCTCTTCTCTAAAACAAAGTTTACTTAAAAGTTATCCTCAATTTTTTGGTTAGCAGGTGCCATCTCTCAAAAAATTGTACTTTTACTTATTAATTTTTACCGAATGGAAATTTCACCCGGGCCGTTATTAAAGACCATCAATTCACCCGCTGATTTAAAAAAACTCGACCGGATTCAATTGCATCAGTTGTCCAGTGAATTGCGGCAATATATTGTGGATGTCGTCAGTGTTCATGGTGGCCATTTTGCCGCTAGTCTCGGAGTGGTGGAGCTTACGATCGCTTTGCATTATGTTTTTAATACTCCTTATGATCAATTGGTTTGGGACGTTGGTCACCAGGCTTACGGTCATAAAATTCTTACCGGAAGACGTGATAATTTTGATACCATCCGTAAGCAAAATGGATTAAGTGGCTTTCCGAAAAGAGGAGAAAGTGAATATGATACTTTTGGCGTTGGGCATTCTTCCACTTCTGTTTCTGCAGCACTTGGAATGGCGATGGCTTCTCATTATAAAGGCGAAAAAGATCGTCAGCATGTGGCAATTATCGGTGATGGAGCAATGACTGCCGGCGAAGCTTTTGAAGCAATGAATCATGCAGGAATTGAAAAAAGTAATCTCCTGATTATCCTGAATGATAATTGCATGAGCATCGATCCGAATGTTGGTGCTTTAAAAGAATATCTTACCGATATTACTACTTCTCAAACGTATAACAAACTGCGTGATGATTTCTGGAAAGCATTGGGGAAACTTCCCGGAAAAACTTTCTCCAGGAAGATGGTTTCAAAAATTGAAGCTTCTTTAAAAGGAATGGTGAGCAAAAGCAGCAATCTTTTTGAATCCCTGAATATCCGCTATTTCGGACCAATTGATGGGCATAATATTACAAAGCTGGTGGACACTTTGCAGGATATGAAAGAAATTTCCGGCCCTAAATTGTTACACATAAAAACAGTTAAAGGAAAAGGATATGAATTAGCTGAAAAAGATCAGACCAAATGGCACGCTCCGGGATTATTTGATAAAATTACGGGTGAAATTTATAAGAAGAAATTTGATATTCCCCAACCTCCAAAATACCAGGATGTTTTTGGATATACGATCATTGAACTGGCAGAAAAAAATAATAAAATAATGGGCGTTACTCCAGCTATGCCCAGCGGCTGTTCCTTAAAATACATGATGGAACAAATGCCTGATCGCGCTTTTGATGTTGGCATTTGCGAACAACATTCAGTTACATTAAGCGCCGGTCTTGCTACACAGGGAATGCGTGTTTTTTGCAATATTTATTCTTCGTTTATGCAACGCGCCTACGACCAGGTAATTCATGATGTTGCACTGCAAAATTTACCCGTCGTTTTTTGCCTGGACAGAGCCGGACTTGTTGGCGAAGATGGCGCTACCCACCAGGGTGCTTATGACATTGCTTACATGCGTTGCATTCCAAATATGATTGTAAGCGCTCCAATGAATGAAAGTGAATTAAGAAACCTGATGTTCACTGCGCAATTGGATTCAACAAAAAATCCTTTTGTAATCCGCTATCCACGCGGAGAAGCGGTTAAAGCAGATTGGAAAACCGGGATGAAAGAAATAAAAATCGGTACGGGAAGAAAAATAAAAGATGGTGAAGAAATTGCGATCTTATCTTTTGGACACCCCGGAAATTTTGCTGCAGCAGCGATAAGAGATGTAAAACCCGAAGGTTTGAATCCCGCTCATTACGACATACGTTTTGTGAAACCTCTTGATGAAGAATTATTGCATGAGGTGTTTACAAAATATTCAAAGATCATTACGGTAGAAGATGGAACTGTGGTTGGTGGTTTTGGTTCTGCAATTCTGGAATTTATGAATGCGAACCATTATAAAGCTGATGTAAAAATTATCGGAATTCCTGATAAGATTATTGAACATGCTTCTCAAAAACAACAACAATCAGAAGCAGGAATTGATGAAAGCCACATTGTAAAAGCGATCAGGGAAATGGCAAAAATAGAAGTAGATAAATTATTGCAAGGCTGAGTAGAATTCAGGCGAATCTTCTTTTGACCAATTGATCAAATTGTTTTACAACAGGATCAGTGTCAAGCCATCCGATTTTTACTTTCAACTCTCTTCTGATCCAGAACTCAGCTTCTGCATAAATAGAAAAATTCTGAATGGTTTTAATGCTCCGTTCATACATATCTACATCACCTCGAAATAATTCATTGATAAAAAGAAAGCGGTCATTTACACCTATTGCTTTTCTTAAATCCTTGATAGCGGTTGAAGTAAGTGATTGAGAAAGTTCAATCTTACTCTCCTTTAGCCGGTCGTTTAACGATTCAGGGTATTCAAAAGAAAGATCACCGGTATCTTTTTTCTCAGCCTGGTCCTGGTGAGCTAATGTTGGAACGTCTTCAAGCGGATCAAATAAAAAACCCGGATGCGAATGCGAAGATCTTGCATTCACGGCTTCAGCATGCTTCTTTATCTGTTCCAGTTCTTCTTCAATTTCTTTTTCATTTACCTGCAAAACTTCTACTACTCTTTCTTCTACAGTTTTTATATTTGTGTTAGACTCGAGTGCATTAATAATAAAGGAAACAGGCATTACAACTGCTATTTTTTCATTTGTAGTGGAAGGATTTTTTTCTAACTGACTGATCAATTCCACCTGTAAAAGGTGTACCGTCCGCAACAGTTCTTTTGGATGTGCATGATCATCAAATTGATTTTGAAGTTTTTTCAGTAGCGTCGGTACTCTTTCCATAGAAATTGTAAATAGTTTAGAAAAATCAGAAAAAAAACTGTTTTTGATTTAACAAAAAATCACTTTAACCTTGCAAAATTGAGGCTAAGTTACAAATTGAAAATTAAAATTAAATACAAAAAATGTTTATAGAACCGAATTTCAGAGGTGAACGACGCGGTTGGATAGAAGTGATTTGTGGCAGTATGTTCAGCGGGAAAACCGAGGAACTGATCCGCCGTTTAAAAAGAGTTGAAATTGCACATCTGAAAGCTGAGATATTTAAACCAGCGTTTGATACACGATATGATGAACAAAAAATTGTAAGCCATGATGAAAATAAAATTCACTCCACACCCATAGAAAATTCACAAACTATTCTTTTGCTGGCGCAGGGCGTGGATGTTGTTGGTATTGATGAAGCGCAGTTTTTTGACGATCAGATTACGGTCGTTTGCGAATCCCTTGCTTTAAAAGGCATCCGTGTAATTGTTGCCGGTCTGGATATGGATTACCAGGGAAATCCATTTGGACAAATGCCAAATCTTCTTGCAATCGCTGATTATATTACCAAACTTCATGCGATCTGCGTAGTTTGTGGCAATATTGCGAATGTCAGTTATAGAAAAGTAAATACCGGAGGGCAGGTTTTATTAGGAGAAAAAGATATTTATGAACCAAGATGCAGGGTTTGCGCGCAGTTAAAAGGTTAAATTGGTTTATTAGTTTGTTGGTTTATTAGTTAGTAAAAGAATTAGGAAGTCAGGTATTTGTTGCTTTGCAATAGAAAATATTCCTGAAAATTACTTTAATGTCAAAAATAATTACACTTTTAAAAAAAGACTTTCTACTGGAACTGCGGCAGAAGCACACTTTTTTTGGCATCTTATTATATGTTGCCTCAACAATATTTGTATTATACCTTGCGATGGGAAGGCCGGAAAGTACCGTTTATAATGGCTTGTTCTGGATGATCCAATTGTTTGTTTGTGTAAATGCAGTTGCCAAAAGTTTTCTTCAGGAAAGCCAGGGCAGAATGCTTTATTTTTATTCTGTTACAAGTCCGGTCGAATTTATTATTGCAAAATTGATCTACAGCAGCGTCATTATGCTTTTGATGGTTTTCGTAAGTTTAATTTTGTTCCGGATCTTACTGGGCAATCCAATCATAAAGGAACTTCAATTCATTGGGATTGCCTGCCTTGGTGGATTAAGTTTGAGCCTTGTATTTACATTAATGTCCGCGATTGCAGCAAAAGCACATCAGAATGCCGCAATAATGGCCATTCTCGGTTTTCCATTGATTATCCCACAATTATTATTATTGATCAGGCTTTCAAAATCAGCTTTTGGAGAAATTTTCCGCGAAGGGGCCCTGTTGCAAATTTCACTTTTATTAACGGGACTGGATTTGCTGGTTATTGTTTTATCAATTGTATTATTTCCTTTTTTGTGGAAAGAATGAGTATTCTTTATTAAATTACTAAATCATCTTACTATCTTCTGCCTGCTATTCTTCAATTTATGAATCAATTTTGATATTTTTCAAGAAGTTTTACATTTCTATTGAATTTAAATAAAAACGAATTTATCAGCGAAAGAATTAAGTAAAAGACAAGCATATTATCCTTAATTTTGCTCCACAAAAAAAACTTCATGAAATTAAAGTGGTGGAAGATATTGTGTATTGTTTTCCTTCTTATCACCTTCACTGCCGGCTTTCTGATCCCGGTTCCTATTATTGGAAATCTTCATCAAAGTATTCGCAATTTCTTTTTTCATGTTCCGATGTGGTTTGGGCAAATGGGACTCCTTACTCTATCGCTTGCTTATTCTATCGCTTATCTCAGAACCCAAAATCTCAAACATGATATTTATGCGTCAGAATTTGCAAAAACAGGAATTATTTTTGGAATTCTCGGATTAGCAACCGGGTCAATTTGGGCAAAATATACATGGGGTGAGTTTTGGAGTAATGATCCAAAACAAATTGCTGCGGCAATTGCTGTTTTGATTTACTTAGCGTATATCGTTTTGCGCAGTTCAATGACCGATATGGACAAAAGGGCCCGCGTTTCTTCTGTCTACAATATTTTCGCTTATTTTATTTATATACCGCTAATAATGATCCTGCCCCGGCTTGTGCAATCACTTCATCCCGGCGGAATGGAAGGCGCAAAAGGTGGCGGGAATCCTGCTCTCGGCGGAGATAGCCTCGATGCAACAATGCGTATGATTTTCTGGCCTGCGGTTTTTGGCTGGCTGCTTTTAGGAATCTGGATCAGCAGTTTAAAAATTCGTTTAAGCCTGCTTGCCAACAAAAATTTAATTCATGAATAAATTGTTTTTAAAGCGTTTGTGTATTGCCATCCTGCTATTTTTATTAACCCCATTAGCCAGGGCACAATCTGCCACTTCTAATATTGATGAAACAATGAGAAGCCACGATAAGATCTACGTCGTAATGACTGTTTGCATTGTGATACTCGTGGTGTTTTTTTTATATTTAATAAGGATAGATAATAAAGTTTCAAAAAAGGAAAAATCTGCATAGCTTTTGCAGCTAATATTGCAAAAAAAATTACTGAAATCAACTGCTTAATAAAAAATAAACATCATGTCATCTAAAGTACAGTATAGTTTTTTTGAAAATGTAGAAAAAAGTTTTGATAAGGCCGCCGTTTTTACCCAATGGGATACAGGAATTCTTCAACAGATCAAACAATGTAACAGCGTATATCAAATGCGTTTTCCGATAAAAAGGGAAAACGGTGAAATCGTTACTCTGGAAGCATATCGTGTTCAACATTCGCATCATAAAACTCCCTGCAAAGGTGGAATCCGTTTTAGCAATGCGGTAAACCAGGACGAAGTAATGGCACTTGCTGCTTTAATGACTTACAAATGCGCTATCGTAAATGTTCCTTTTGGAGGCGCCAAAGGTGGAATAAAGATCAGTCCCAGAGATTATTCACCTTATGAGTTAGAAAAAATTACCCGTCGTTATACTGCCGAATTGATTAAAAAGAATTTTATCGGTCCGGGCACTGATGTTCCGGCTCCGGATTATGGAACCGGCGAAAGGGAAATGGCATGGATTCTTGATACTTATACCGCCATGCATCCGGGTGAAATTGATGCCGCTGCTTGTGTTACCGGAAAACCAGTTTCTCAGGGCGGCGTGCGTGGAAGAAGAGAAGCAACCGGACTTGGAGTATTTTACGGTCTTACTGAAATATGCAACATGTCGAGCCTCATGGATAAAGCCGGATTAGCAACAGGCGTAAAAGGAAAACGCGTTTGTGTGCAGGGATTAGGAAATGTTGGTTACCATTCTGCATTATTTTTTCAGCAGGCAGGTGCCATCATTGTTGGTTTGGCAGAAATGGAAGGTGCCATCAAAAATTATAATGGCCTTGACGTAGAACAAGTTTGGCTTCATCGCAAGAAGACAGGTTCGATACTTAATTTTCCGGGAGCAGAAAATTTTGCAAAATCTTCAGACGCTCTTGAAATGGAGTGCGATATTTTAATTCCTGCTGCTCTTGAAAATGTGATCAATGGCGAAAATGCAGGACGTATCAAAGCGAAAATAATTGGTGAAGCAGCAAATGGACCTTTAACTCCCGAAGCGGATGAAATTTTAAATCCAAAAGGAGTTTTGATCGTTCCCGACATGTATCTTAATGCCGGTGGCGTTACCGTTAGTTATTTTGAATGGTTGAAAAACCTGAGCCACGTTCGGTATGGACGTTTGGAAAAAAGATTCACTGAAAATATGAATCATCATATTGTAAATCAGGTGGAAGAATTAACCGGAAAAACTATTACACCAACAGAAAGAGATTTTATTCTTCATGGTGCTGACGAGGTGGACCTGGTAAGAAGCGGACTGGAAGAAACGATGATCGCAGCAACACGTGAAATTGTTGATATCTGGCAAAAAACACCTGCAATTCCGGATTTGAGAACCGCAGCTTATGTTTGTGCGATCAATAAGGTAGCTACTTCATATGCTGAATTAGGGATTTTTCCATAAAGAATTACATCTGATCGTTTCAGAAACTTTAGGACAATTAGGCTTTTATTTTCTTTTTTCAAAAGGAAAATAACTTACCTTTGCCGCCCAAATTAAAAATTTTATTCACAAAAAAACACGATTAATGCAGAATTATGAATTGATGGTGATTTTTACCCCGGTGCTTTCTGAAGAGGAATTTAAAGCCGCTCAGAAGAAATTCACTTCGCTCGTTACTGAAAACGGCGGTGAGGTTGTGCACGAAAATCCATGGGGACTAAAATCACTGGCTTACCCCATCCAGAAAAAAACAACCGGTTTATACTGGGTTCTGGAATATGCGGCGCCAACCGACTTCAATGAAAAGCTGAAAACCCAGCTTTTGCGTGACGAAACAGTAATTCGTCACATGTTCACTGCACTTGACAAATACGCCGTCGAGTACAATGCAAAAAAGAGAAAAGGCGTACCAACAGGAATTGAAAAAGCGGAGGTAACCAATGGCTAAAGCAAACGAAATCAAATACCTGACGGCAATAAAAGCCGAAAAAAGGCCAAAGAAATATTGCCGTTTCAAAAAACTGGGCATCAAATACATTGACTATAAGGACGCCGATTTTTTGAAAAAATTCCTGAACGAACAAGGAAAATTACTTCCTCGCCGCATTACCGGTAATTCTTTGAAATACCAGCGCAAAGTGAGCGAAGCCGTAAAAAAAGCCCGTCAAATGGCGATTCTTCCTTACGTAACAGATTTAATGAAATAATTTTTTTTCACCACCCTAATCCGCCTTCGGTGGAGAAAGATTGTCAAAAGCAGTTTGGGTAAAAATGCAAACAAAATGCAGGTAATATTAATACAGGATGTAAATAATTTAGGAGGCGCCAACGAACTGGTAACTGTAAAAGATGGTTACGGCCGTAATTATCTGATTCCTCACAAATTGGCTGTAGAAGCTAATTCTTCTAATTTAAAACAATTTGAAGAACGCAAAAAACAACTGGCTAAAAAGGAAGAAAAACTTTTGGCAGAAATCAACAGTGTAATCAGTGTGTTGCAGGAATCCCCATTGAAAATCGGTGCTAAAACCGGTACCAGCGGAAAGATTTTCGGAAGCGTTACTTCTGTTCAGATAGCAAGAGCGATCCGCGAACAAAAAGGTTATGAAATTGACCGTCGCAAAATCACTATTCTTGATGAAGTAAAAGAGTTAGGAACCTATAAAGCTAAAATTGATTTTGGCAAAGGTCACGAAACAGAAGTTGAATTTGAAGTAATAGCTGAATAACTTCTCAGAAAAATATCTTTAAAAAACCCTGCGTTTCCGCAGGGTTTTTTATTGTCGTAAAATTAAAAACAATGGATTTGATCATTACTTCAAGGAAATCGTTTCACTATTTGTATTGAATTGTAAAAAGTACCAATTTATCCGTTGGTAAATAATTCGTTTTCACATGCACCATTCCATTCTTTTCTTTTTCCTCAAAATAAAAACCGGGAACCACTGCTTTTTCAAATTCTTCTTTTGATGAAAACTTTTTGATCTGTTTATTGTTTATCAAAACAGAAGAAGGTTTTTTAGAATGAACATCCAACAAATAAACACGCTTTTCATATTTGCCATTATAGTTGCCTACCGCAGGATTAATTTTTACATCAATATTTTTATTTGCATTTACTTCAAATAATGTTTTTGCAAAAGCGCCTTTGCGATGTTCTCTGCTGATTCCATCATCTTCATACATATTGAAAGAAGTTTTTCCCGAAGGATAAATGTCAAGGGTTAATGTATCGGCGCGCCTTTCGCCATCGTAATTCATTTCTGGATACATGGGAATAATAGCTCCTGCTTTTACAAATAACGGCAGCTTATCAAGAGGAGCATCATAATTATTCAGCCATTTATTTCCTTCATATTCCTGCCCATTCCAATAGTCTATCCATTTTCCTTTTGGTAAATAAATACTGTCTCTTTTCCCTTCACTTTTATAAACAGGCGCTACCAAAAACGACTCACCATTCATAAACTGATATTGTGTTTTGGTTCCCCAGGTAATAGAATCTTTTGGATATTCAAGAACCATTGCCCGTGATGTAGGAACGCCGGTTTCGTAAGCCTTTTCACAATAAGTGTACATGTAAGGAGTGAGCCGCATTTTCAATTTCAAATATTTACGATTAATGTCGGTAAAACCGGAAATATACGGTTGTTTATCTTTTTTTGCCCAGCCGCTCATTACCATAAAAACCGGCGTAAAACATTTCCATTCGAGATCGCGGGTATAAGTAGAATCACTTCCGCCAAAAATACCGTCCACATCGCCGGTGGCGCAGTTAAATCCTGATAATCCTGAACCAATTACTGTTGGAATATGAAAGCGAATATATTCCCAATTCCCACTCTGATCGCCGCTCCAAACCGTTGAATAATGCTGCGTTCCTGCCCATCCCATCACGCTCCATACAAATCCTCTTGAATTGCTGTTGTTTTCAATTCCATTGTACGCGGCTTTGCATGCATCCAATGCATATTTATATCCCGGACCAACCCACGCTACATCTAATTTGCAAAGCCGTGTACCGTCCTCCCCCACTTCTTTTGCAATTTTTTCCAGTCCGTTTTCTGTCCATAATCCGGTTTTAAAACCACGCTTTGCCAATTCTTTTACAACAGAATCCAACTTTGTATAACCACAACCATAACCATCATTTGGCAGGATCCATCCATGTGGCATATCCTCTGCAATATATTTATCGGCAACTGTATGAATTACTGCAGGGGTAGTTTGCGGATTTCCTTTTCTGTCTTTCTTATTGTAACAATTGGCATCGCCAAGGCTTAAAGCCCAACGGGGCATCAGAAACGGCTTTCCGGTGATTTCGGTATAATCTCCAAGAATTGTTTTCAAGGAAGGGCCATAAAAATAAAACGCATCAAAGCGGTTTTCATTATGCGAAAACTTCAGCGTATCACGAAATGAATACATTCCGGCATCAAACGTATTTCTAAATACGCCATAGCCGTTGGTGCTCATATAAAAAGGCATTGGATTGGCACGGCCACCTGCATCCCAGCCGCCACCTTTTTCTATCAGAATATCTTTGCCCCGATGAGAAAAATATCCGTTCTGCATACCGCATCCATAAAAATATTCTTCCGTGCCACGCTTCATTGTTTGAATGGTATGTGCGCCAAATAAAAGTGGTTTTGTTTCTTCCCAGATTTGCTTTTGATTATTTGCATCGTACATCGCAAAGCGAAGTGGAGATTTATAAACGCGAACCACGCATTTTTTGCTTTGCATTTTATAATAGCTTCCTTCATCTGAAGTTTTAATAAGTGGCTTTGCTGTCGGATATTTTACAACAATATCGCCGTCTGTCGGATCAGTAAAATTTCCATCAGGAGCAAGCCGGATGCGGAAAATATCATCCTGGTAAAAAATAATTTTTAGTTTGGAAATTCCGGCTGAAATTTCAGCCTCATTGCCTGTACTTTTAAAACCGGATAAATTTCCAAGCGCCGTTTCCTGCGCGTTTATTTTTATTTTCAGAAAATTGTTTTTCGTTTGTTCATCACCGTTAAGTTGAACATCAAATAACAAAGTATGCGCAGGAGATAAACTCAAATCAATATTTGGAAATCGCACTGCTAATTCAGAATCTGCCTTAAATGTTTGTTTACTGGCAGGCACAGTTACCGTATCATTTTTTTTGCCATCAATATTTACTGAAACTTTAAAATCGGTGGTAATATCTTTTGTTCCTGAATTTTTTATTTTTAAAACCAGTTCATCATTTTTCTTAAACACATTTCCCTCTTCTGTTTGAGAAGTAAGCCTGACGGCACTTACATCATGATCATAGGCTTCTGAAAGTGAAATATCATCAACCATCCAATACCAGGCCATCAGTCCTTTCCAGTAAAAACGCAGGTAAACTTTTGGCTGATTGGCCGCCCATTTAGTAATATTGATTTCTTCATTCATTGGCGAAAACATATCGGTAGATGGCGGCACATTATTTCTTACATCCCATTGCTTCCAGTGGATACTATCGGTACTCACGCCAACAAATAATCCGGCAGAATCACTTTTACCATAATCCCACCAGCGAAATGTTTGTTGAAATTTTAAAACAACTGAATTCTTCCCGCTGCAATTTATTGGCGCGGAAATAACATATCCATCAGGATAATTTTTCTTTTTAATCCAGCTATCCACATCTTCGTCTGTGAAATATCCGGCCTGGAATTGCAAATGATAACCACGGCTGTGGGAAGCAATTGGCGGCGCCTGTTGCTGAAATTTATAGGAGCCAGGATAAGGCTGATTCGTTACAATCCATTGTGGATCCCACTTTCCAACTGGTGGAATATACCAGCCTGCTGGAAGTTGTGCAGTTTTGAAATTTTCCTGCCAGAAAACCTTTGGGTCCCGATTTTTATCCTGTGCAAAAGTAGTTGTAAAAATAAAAGTCGTAAAAACTACAAAAATATATTTCATAGAAAAATTGATTTGAAAATACTGTAAAATAAAAACATCCAAAGAGTTACGAACATGCAAACGATTGTTTGAAAAATGGGAAATTAAAAAAGGGATACCACAAATCTCTGTGATACCCCACTTTAACAACCTACTCCATTTAATTGAACCTGCTGAAAAGTATCACCCGTCACCTGTTTTACGCACTTTTTAAAAACGTGCTCTGAAAGTATTGATTTTACTGGATGGGGTTTTGAAAATGGGTGTCCCACTGCTATATTTGAGGATGTTTTTGCGAAAAAAGAAAAATAAATCGGGTAGCACTTCTGTAC
>DATNFV010000028.1:0-6445 GCA_035606215.1 Hanamia sp. | reverse complement strand
GGCTGGACTGAGGCTTTGGAAATGATGCCCGTTGGCAGTAAATGGAAGTTATTTATTCCTTCTGATCTCGGATACGGAGACAGGGGCGCAGGTGGCGGCGCTATTCCCGGAGGAGCGGCTCTTATTTTCGAAATTGAATTATTAAAAATCGCGAATCACTAAATCATTTTTATGGATGAAGATGAAAAACTGCGGTACCCGTTAGGAAAAGAAAACGAACAAAAAGCATATGATAAAGAATATAATGAGGAACTGAAATCTTCACTCATTAATGACATCAGGATGCTTCCCCAATCGCTTGATTTTGCTATTCAAAATTTAGATGAAGACCAATTGCAAATTCCTTACCGGGCTGGAGGCTGGACAGTTCATCAATTGATTCATCATATTGCTGATAGCCACATCAATGCATATATTCGATTCAAACTGGCACTTACAGAAGAAAATCCTACTGTAAAACCATATGATCAGGATGCCTGGGCTAATCTTTCAGATTCAAAAAAATTGCCTGTAAATATTTCTATTACACTTCTTCATGCTTTGCATAAACGCTGGTGCGAATTATTGGAAAACCTGACTGAAACCGAGTGGCGCCGTACTGTTTATCATCCTGAAAGAAAAGTAGAACTGACACTTTGGGATTTGTTGAAATCTTATGCATGGCACAGCCGTCATCATACGGCGCATATTTTGCAGTTGAGGGAAAGAATGAGATAGAATTAGATTTATCATTTAAGATTTGTTGATTTATGATTTAAGATTTATGATATGAAATGGAAAATTTTGTCTTCAAAATATCTTTCAAAACACCCTTATTTTACCGCAAGGGTAGACAAATGCGAAACGCCTGACGGAAAAATTATTGATGAATATTTTGTGGTTGAATTGCCAACAACTGTTTGTGCTGTCGCACTAACAGAACAGCAGGAAGTGTTGATGGTAAGGCAATACAGGCATCCCGTGGAAGAAACGCTTCTGGAAATTCCAGGAGGATTTGTTGATAAAAATGAAACTCCGGAAGAGGCAATGAAAAGAGAATTGAAGGAAGAAACGGGATATGAATTTTCTTCTGTTGTAAATGTTGGAAGAATTGCCGCAAACCCGGGCGTACTGAATAATTTCACTTATTTGTTTTTAGCAAAAGGAGGTAAAAAAACTTCTGAACAAAAACTGGATAAAAACGAAGAATTAGTGTTGGAAAAAATAACCATTCCCGAATTAAAAAATCTGTTTTTAGAAAATAAAATTGAGCAGTCGCTTCATAACAATTGTATTTTTTATGCGCTTAGAGAAATGGGGGAGTTATAATTTTCTATTTTAATTTTTTCTTCTCACTAGAAGGAGGTAAGAAATTTTCACCTGTCACTACTTTTTTTCCTGTTCTTGCTTCCAATGCTCTACGGGCGTCTTTGGCAATTTTACCACCTTTTTTACCAGCTTTAGCATTTTGAGGTAACCCTTTTGCATCTTCAGTTTCGGCTATTTCCCGTGTTGATAATTCTGCAAGCGCTGTAAAAATTAATTCTGCTTCCGTCATATGGTCGCGCAAATTTTGTGATTTTAAACCCTTTAGATTTTTATGTCCTTTCACAGTTAAACCGGTCCATTCCTGATGAATAATGTTAGTCAGGATCGCAAACTCATCTGATTTTTCTACCCCATTTTCTTTCCAGTAATCTGTCAATTTATTTCGCGTTTCCTGTCCGGTCATTCTTTGTTGAATCCACTTTTCACTTCGGCCCAACTTCTGCCAGTTTTCCCTTGCCCTTTCTAAGCTCTGTTCCGGATTAGAAATTTCCTGCATTCGCTCATAACCAACTTTTGCGAGCCATTGTTTGAAAGGCTCTGCTTTTGGCGATGGAATCGATTGGATCATTCTCAGCAATTCTTGAGTATCAAGACAATCTGTTGCATAATACTTGCCGTCCGCTGCAATGAATTTCAGTTGTACGATTTTTTCGTACAACTGACTTCCTTCTATTTTTAATTTCTTTTTTAAATCGCTCCAATACCTTTTTGGAATGCTGCTTCCGGTTAGAATCTCAATTACATCAATTACAGAAAAATACCATTTTTCTTTCTCTGCATCCCAATGGGTGCGCACTTGATTCCTTTCAAATAATTTTATATCGCTCATTCGATTTTTTTAAGAATAAATATAAGGATGATTTTCTGGAAAATACTAAAACAATTAGTTTTATTGAATGATTAATTCTCTAATTCCGCAATCACAAAAACACTTCCGCTAACAACAATCATATCATCGGCGGAAGCTTTTTCCACTGCTGCTTTCAACGCTTTATTGACATCAGAAAATGTATTTCCTTCTAATTGATATGACGCTGCTTTTTCTTTTAATTCTACTTCCGGCAAAGCACGCGGATTATGAGCTTTGGTAAAATAATAAGTTGCATTTTTGGGAAATTGTTCCAATACTTTTTGAATGTCTTTGTCTTTTACCATTCCAAAAACAATGTGTAAATCTTTAAATTTAGTTTGACTGATCTGAAGCAACAATTGTTTTATTCCGTCTTCATTGTGCGCTACATCCAGCACCACAAGCGGCTTTTCATGAATGACTTCCCATCTTCCAAAAAGGCCGGTAAGTTTTTTTACATGTGCCAGGGCAACTTTTATTTTTTCTTCTTTTAAAGAAAAATCTTTTTTCAAAATATCAATGGCTGTAAGAACAGAGAGAATATTTTTTTGCTGGTATAGTCCGTTTAGATCAAGTTTGTAATTCACTTCTGCCTGTGTTTCCTTATTCAGAATTTCAAGTTCTAAATATTTTACTTTGTAAATTGATTCAACAACTTCATATTTTTCTTCTGCAAAAAATATTTTCGAATTGGTTTCCTTTGCTTTATCTGAAAAAACATTTCTTGTTTCCGGGAGGGCTTCTCCGATAACTGCCGGAATATGTTGCTTGATAATTCCTGCTTTTTCAAAAGCAATTTTTACAAGCGTATCACCTAAAATATCCATGTGATCAAAGCTAATATTTGTAATAACAGATAATAACGGACTGATTACATTGGTGCTGTCTAACCTGCCACCAAGGCCCGTTTCAATCACAGCCACATCTACTTGTTGCCGGGCAAAGTAATCAAGTGCCATCACAAAAGTGAGTTCAAAAAAAGATGGTTTTATTTCTTCAGAAATGGCCTTTGTTCTTTCGAGAAAATCAATCACAAAGGATTGTTCAACCAGGTTTCCATTGATCTTTATTCTCTCACGAAAATCTTTCAAATGGGGTGAAGTGTATAACCCGGTTTTATAATTATTTTTCTGTAAAACAGCTGCGAGCATATGGCTCACAGAACCTTTGCCATTTGTTCCGGCAATATGAATTGTCTTTATTTTATTTTGAGGATTATCTAAATAATTGCATAAGGAAAGAGTATTTTTTAAATCAGCTTTATAAGCTTTTGCGCCAATGCGGCTAAACATTGGCAATTTGTTGTAGAGATAATGTATAGATTCTTCGTATGTCAATTTTAATTGGTTAATTGGTTAATTGGTTAATTGGTTAATTCTTAAATCGGGCACAATTTACATGAAACAGTAAATAAAGAATAACGTGACTTTCTTTCCCGGAACTGTAATAAAAAGTTGAATAAATATTTTTCGGATGGATCTCTTGATTTCACTTTCGTATATCCATGCCTGTTATGCCTTATATTTTTTTCTCAAATTAAATCCAACCGTTTTGTAACTGCGTAGATGATGTAATAAAATCATTCACAAAAAAAATTACAAAATGAAAAGAATTAAATTTCTGGGATTATTCATCCTCGCAGGATTATTATCATCTAACACATTTGCACAAACAAAAATGGTTGGCGGCGCTGAAATGTATCCTACAAAAAACATTGTAGAAAATGCTGTAAACTCAAAAGATCACACTACTCTGGTAGCAGCTGTGAAAGCTGCCGGTCTTGTTCCGACACTTGAAAGCGCAGGACCATTTACCGTATTTGCTCCAACTAATGAAGCCTTTGATGCACTGCCTGCCGGCACTGTAAGCAATTTATTGAAACCGGAAAATAAGGCGAAGCTTACTTCTATTCTTACTTATCATGTAGTGCCCGGAAAATTATCATCAGCAGATCTGATGAAAATGGTAAAAGAAAACAATGGTAAAGCCACATTAAAAACAGCAGATGGAGAAGATCTGTACATCACGATGAAAGGACATAACCTGATGGTATCTGACAAAAATGGTAATACAGCAAAGATTACTATTGCTGATGTAAATCAGAACAATGGTGTGATTCATGTGATCAACAAAGTTTTGTTGCCATAGAAAAAAGCAGGGATCTTTTTTAAGCAAAGCCGGCGTTATTGCCGGCTTTTATGATTCAGGCAGTTGTTCAAATTTTTATTTTAAAATAAAAAATCCATCCTTTCTCTTCTTTCGTAGATGATAAAGAGTTGTGAAACTCACAAACAATTTTATTCATCATTTTAATCAATTCATTTATGTTAAACGAATCGAAAGAAGAACAACCAGGCCTCGTGTATGATGGTTTGGCTAAACCATTTTCCAGGAGAAAATTTTTTGGAATTATGGGAGCAGGTGCGGCTTTAATGGTAACAGCGGCAGCCTGCAAAAAATCCAACCCCGGTAATCCAGGTAAAGGTGGAGTAGATCTTGGAACCGGCGACATCGGCGTTTTAAATTACGCATATGCGTTGGAACAACTGGAAGCTGCATTTTACATAAAGGTAGTAGCTTCTCCTTTTAAAAATATGAGCGATATGGAAAAGTCGTATCTGGCTGACATTCGTGATCATGAAATCGCGCATCGTGAATTTTTTAAAGCGGCACTTTCAACAAAGGCAATTCAATCATTGCAGGTAGATTTTAGTTCTATTGATTTCTCAGACAGAACCAGCGTACTCGGTACTGCCAAAGCCTTTGAAGACCTTGGCGTTTCTGCCTATAACGGCGCCGGAAAACTCATCACCAATCCTGATTATCTCACCCTTGCAGGAAAGATTGTTTCTGTTGAAGCGAGACACGCTGCATGGATCCGGGATATGATCATGGTCAATTCATTTGCTGACTCTACAGCCGTAGATATGAATGGATTAGACATGCAACGCAGCCCGAACCAGGTACTCTCTATCGCCGGCGTTTATTTAAAAACAAAAGTTGATGCAAGTAATTTACCCACCGATTAAAATCTTATTATTATGAACTTACAAAATATTCTTTCAGAAATAGAACAAACAGATCCTGCGGTTTACGACAGGCTCGACACACGCAGAAACACGATGAAAAGTTTTGCTAAAACATCGGGAAAGATTGCATTGGCTGCCCTTCCGCTTGCACTCGGTTCGATGTTTCAAAAAGCTTATGCATCACCGACAGCACCTACCGATATTATTATTGACACCTTAAATTTTGCGCTTACATTAGAGTATCTTGAATCTAATTTTTATATCCGGGCCGTTGCTGCCGGTATTGCTCCATCAGGCGATGCGATGAGTGCACTTACTATTATCCGCGATCATGAAAATGAGCATGTCATTTTTCTAAAATCTGCGATTTCCGCAGCAGGCGGAACTCCTGTTTCTTTCACAGCATCCAGTTTTGATTTTACTGCAAAAGGAACTTTCCCAAATGTTTTTTCTGATTGGGGAACGATGCTTGCGGTAGCTCAAACCTTTGAAGACACTGGCGTTCGTGCTTACAAAGGACAGGCTCCGAATTTAATTTCAAATAATGATTATCTGACAGCGGCGCTTCAAATCCATTCTGTAGAAGCAAGGCATGCAGCCCATATTCGCGAAATGAGAAAGGCGGCCAACCTGTTGGTTCCTGCCGGAGTTGATGTAAAACCCTGGATCACTTTGAATCAAAGTGGTATTGCAACTTCAGCGGTTCAGGCAAGTTATAATGGTGAAGAAAATGTAACACAGGCAGGCGTGACAATCACCAATATAGGAGGGCAGAAGATATCTGCTTCTGCTGCATCTGAGGCATTTGATGAGCCACTTACAAAAGATCAGATCGTAGCAATTGTAACTCCCTTTTTTGCATAGTTTTTCTTCAATCAATAGCAGGTAAAAAATCTCCGGTTCGCCGGAGATTTTTTTTGTTTTAATCAGGTGATTAAAAAAAAATTTTAAAATAAACCGACTTTTAATTACAATTTCTTTTTTCTAAAAGAACTTCTTTCAAAAAAATAAAGAGCTTTTTGCAGAACAGTTTCTTTTCTTCCGAAGACTATTTCTTGTCAGCAAAAAATAATCCTCTTAACTTCACTATGAAATCCATTTGCATTTCAACCATTGATTTTCAATTTAAATTCTAAACCATTTAATATTTTCCTATGAACAAAATTCTACGGAACGCTTTGGCGATTTTGGGCCTCACAGCTTTTTTAATAGTAGGCTGTAACGAAAAAAGATCAGGCAAACCAAAAGTTCTTGTGTT
>DATNFV010000027.1:0-7027 GCA_035606215.1 Hanamia sp. | reverse complement strand
CGATGTATCCAATAGACAAATATGTACAAAGCACTCCAGATGAAGAACCTTATGAATACAGGCCCTTTGGAGCAAAAGCATTTCCCTACAACCTTCAGCAATTTGTGGGCAAAAATTACGGAATACTGCCGGTAACTCCTTATGGAAATACATTTACACTTGATATGGCAAGGGCTGCCATTAGTGGGGAAAAACTGGGTTCTGGTTCCAACACAGATCTTCTTACCATCAGTATGTCAACACCCGATTACATTGGGCACTCTTTCGGTCCGAATTCTGTGGAGGCAGAAGATGATTTCTTAAGGCTGGATAAAGACCTGGGAGCATTCCTGGATTTTCTTGATAAGCAAATAGGGAAAGGACAATACCTGTTTTTTTTAACGGCCGATCACGGCGCAGCGCATGTGCCGGCATTTTTAAAAGAACATAAAATCCCTGCCGGAAATGTTGATCAGCAAAAAATATCCGATCAGCTCAACAGCTTATTAAAAGATAAATTTAAAACGGACAACCTGGTTATTGGCATTCTCAATTACCAGGTTTACCTCGATCGCAATGCCATTACTTCTGCACGCCATTTGAATAAAGAAGATGTATATAATACGATCATTGATTTTTTACTCCGGCAGCCCGGTATTTCCAGGGCTTTTGCATTGGACAATTTGAGCCAGGCAACTATTAATAATTCGATCAAAAATAAAATAGCAAACGGCTATCTCCCTTCAAGGAGCGGCGATATTCAAATCATTTTTAAACCACAATGGATAGGGGATTTTATGAACGGAGGAACTACGCATGGAGTTTGGAATCCTTATGATTCGCACATTCCGTTGATTTGGTATGGATGGAATGTTCATTCGGGAAAAACAAACAGGGAAGTATATATGACAGACATTGCTCCAACGGTTGCAGCAATGCTTCATATTCAAATGCCAAGTGGTTCTGTCGGACATGTAATTGAAGATGTTTCAAAATAAAAGAAGAGAGTTTGAAAATTCGGAATGCTATAAGTATTAATTTCTTTGTACCCCACCAATACGAATGATTTTATTGGCTGCTTAATACATTTTTAATTTCTTAAAATAAAGGCAATGATGAAATTATTTCTATCAATACTCATATTCATTTCTTCGCTTGCAGGCAGAAATGCATACTGCCAAAAGATGTCTTTTGATAAAGTAAAATTTTTTGAGGATACTTCTATCATCAATGCTACCATAACTACGGATATGGTAAAGATTTTAAGGAAAAAAGATAAGACAGCAGTTCTGTTTCCGGCTAATTTTTCAATCACACTTCCCGAAGGCTTCACGATTAATGAACCAATTGTACTTGATGTCAGAGGACACTTTAGAAGGGCAACATGTTTTCTTCCTCCTTTGACAATTGATTTTAAAGATAAAAAAACATCAGTATTGAAACCTTTAGGATCATTAAAATTAGTAAGCCAGTGCTTCACATCAGGGGCCGGTGAAAAGTATTTATTAACGGAATACCTGGTTTACAGGATTTACAATCTTCTTACGGATTTGAGTTTTCACGTCCGCTTATTGAATTTGAAATTAGTGGATAGTTCAGGCAAAAAGAAAACAATTTCTGAATATGCTTTTCTTATCGAGAATATAAAAAATGTGGCAAAGCGAAATAAGTGTGCTTATTCAAAAGAAAAAATTGACCCAAGGAATACGGATAATCATCAAATGACTATTGCCGCCATATTTGAATACATGATTGGCAATACTGATTGGGGTGTTTCGGGCAATCATAATACCAGGTTGCTTCTTGCGGAAAAAGATACGCTCAACAGGCCTTATGTAGTTCCTTATGATTTTGATTTCTCAGGATTTGTGAATACCGATTATGCAGTACCTGCACCCAATCTTGATATTACAAATGTGAGGACAAGATTGTATCGTGGTTTTCCGGAGCCTGTGGAAATAGTAGATAGCGTTGTCGGTATTTTTAAAAAGCAGAAAGAAAATATATATGGCTTGATCACTCATTTTGATTTGCTGCCTTCCAAAAATAAAAATGAACTGACCAAATACCTTGATGATTTTTTTGAACTGATCAACAATCCCACGAAAGTAAAATATACTTTTATTGAAAAAGCAAGAACTGAATAACCCTTTACTTTCAGCATTTCATCGAAATCAATTTCCCTTCAGTCCTTTAATAATAACATTGCCGGTTCCACCCGTAAGGCAGGGATAACCGAATTCTTTTTGCAAACTTTTTGGATCGTTGATGGTTGTATAAAATTCATCAAGATAATTCAGCGTTTGCTTTTTATATTTTTCATCCAGCAAGGGACAATCACTATAAAGACTATAAATTTTTTCCCGTAAACCGTTATAAAAAGCAATAGTGCTGTCAAACATTTTCATGTTCTGTATACAATAACCACGATACCTGCGTTCCCTGACAGAATTCATTTCTAATTCCGGAGCCGGCAAAGCGTAAGGCGCATCCACAATACCGGAAAGATCAAAATCGTAAGGGACCGTTATCGGCACAGATGCAGAATCGGGAACGATCAATTTTACATTTTGCATATACTGAACTGACCAATCTGTGTTGCCAATCAGGTATTCAAATACTGCCATTCTCAAAAACGGCTGAGTCATTACCTGGTACGGCTTTATCTTCTTTTTTATAGAAATGCAATTGTTTCGTTTAGCCATTTGCTTTTCATCTTCCAGCAGCATTCCATAAAATGATGACTGCATTTTTTTATTATCGTCGTCCTGAAGGTTTACTCTTACAAGCCTTGCCCTGAAACTTTGCGGAGTAACCAGGTTGTATAATTTATATACCATCCATTCATGCACAATAAATTTTTCTCCTTTGCATGGCATCACGAGTTTTAAGGAAGAATGTGCAGGGAAAAAAGTAAGAGGATTTTCAGAAGTTCCGGTAAAACTGAGTAATAACGGGGGATATGAACAGTTTCCTTTTTGCCTGCGAAAATGTCCTCTTGTTTTCACATTTAAAGATAGCGAGATGTCGCTATCGTCCCCCTTATAGGTAAGAATCATCGGATAGTATTTTGCCTCTCCAACTCTGTCACTAAATAATTTGTGAATATTGCCTTTTAAAGTAATATTCAGTATTTCATCGTCGTCGAACAGGCTTTTATGCGAGTAATGCGAATTAATTGCGGAGGCTGTGTGGATTGCTGTCCCCTGGCATTTTCCGGTAAAGGAAAAAAGAAGAAACGTTAAACAGAAAAAAATAACTTTTTTCATGATAAAGATTTTAAATAACCGGTTAACCAATTACATCATCTTCTTATCAATCTTGTGTGAAGGTATTTAACATGCATGATAGTAAAGCACCAAATTTTATCAATTCCTGTTCTTTTATTCCTGGGTTATCAATCTATTTTCGTGCACGTGTTCATCTTTATCTCTCTGATCAGCTCTTCTCTCGAGTCCTTTCATCCCCCAATGTAAAATAACAGGTATGATCACCGGAATAAAGTGCGAAACCAAAGGAAGAAAAAAGGACACCAAAAGAGAAATAAGAAATATTACAGGTATCGTCAGGCTTCTGTATAATCCGAGTTTTATCCGGGCATGGGATATTTTATGCGTAAGCAAATTTCGTTTTGGATTGCTTATGTATAGCCATAACCAACAGTTCATAAAACCTGTAAAACACATATTGGCAACATAGATGCCGTAAGGCAAAAGCATATTGGTATCCGAAGCATATTCACCCAGTAAACCGGAACTGAAAGGCAGCAACACGACTGAAAAAAGGAAACCAAGATTGATCCAGATCAAAGTTGTTGTATAATTGATGGCATAACCAAATATGCGATGATGCACTGACCAGTAATGCCCGATGATACCAAAGCTGATAAAAAAACCAAAAAAACTCAGCGAATTGTGCGAGAGATATTTCCGTAAAGCAGCATCAGAATAAATATGCATTTCGTCGTGGTTAGGCACCTTAATGGCAATTACCAGTAAGGTGATGCAAATAGCAAAAACAGCATCACTAAAAAAAACAAATCTTTCTAACTGAAACTTTGTTCGTGAAGTATCATGCCTTGGATGATTCATAAAAAAAATATTTGAATAATGTTTATCTGGATGTTTGAAATTGGATCACGGATTCAAATGGATTTCTGGATTTCACTGATTTCATTTCGAGTAGAATCTTTTAAATGTCAAACTTTTACTTCCGAAAATTTATTAATAATACCACTTGAAGTTAATCTGTGTAATCTTTCAATCCTTTTAATCCGGATTCAAATGGATTTCTGGATTTCACTGATTTCATTTCGAGTAGAATCTTTTAAATGTCAAACTTTTACTTCCGAAAATTTATTAATAATACCACTTGAAGTTAATCTGTGTAATCTTTCAATCCTTTTAATCCGTGATTCAGACAACAGGCAATAGAACAACAAACTCACTTCCTTCTCCTTCTTCACTTTCAACTTTTAATTCTCCTCCATGCGTTTTGACACCATTATCTCTCACATGCACGAATATATGCCATCAGTTTTCTTTGCATAAATGCCCTCTTCAATCATACTCTCTATTTAATTCGTTAAGCAGCAGATTTGCCTGTGTATACTAATTATATCATTAATAATTCTCAAATGACAAGATGATCAATTTTATTCTTTAATAGAATTTTATTATGGATCACAAGGTACAATTGAATTTGAAAAGAAAAGTTGCTACTTTAGTACAGCTTTCACCGGCACTCCTATTGTTTTTAAAATTCCCGTAAGAACGGAAGCCCACATAAAGCTAAAAAGGTTACTATTATCTCCCCTGTTAACTGAAAACACCGGCTTACGGAAATCGTTGCCCTTTCCCGGATTGGAATTTTTGATCAGGAATGTGTTTGCAAACAAAGATGTAAATGTTTTCTTTTTTAATTTGCTTGTATCCTCCCTGTTTTTCTTAAGCGGATCAATATGAAGATCTGTATAGCGTAAGGCCACTGTTCCTTTGATGATTGAATCGTTTCCATCCAGGTGGGCTGAACCGCTTTGCATCTCACCTTTTTTGAAATAAAAAAGCCCGAGAGGTTGTGCCACCGGATTCACAATTGTGTTTCTGAGTGTATCCATAAAAATGTCGGCAGTGAACGCCCCTGTATGTGCTTTAGCCAGGTCGAATATGACCCTGGTTGTGAGCGGAACTTTATGCATAAATAAGCTTTTCATGTTGATAGTAAGATACCTGTCTTTTTTTATGTCTGATGCAACGTTTGAGATATTGCTGGCAGTGCCGGTTACATCATCAAAAAAAAGGGTCGCAGCTTTCTTACTGACCCCATTCAACTCTTCAAAAGCCACGTTATAGTGATGCAGAGTAAGTTTCTTCACCGAGATAGGAACCGAAAGCTTCATTAAGATCTGCCCGGGGAAATTATCGCGGTTAAATGGAGCCGGAGGTAAAGTTTCATCCATATACGTATAAAAAATTCCATGCGTAATTTCTGCATCTTTTGCAACAAACCTTTCATGGTTGATCATGTCCCACCAGTTAATGTTGCGAAGGGTAACTTCAGGAAAGATGAGGTGATACATGACTTGTCTTGCTTTCAGCTTTCTTTCGAATTGCTGTTTATCGCCCCGTGGCTTTAATTCTACGTCCTTTACAATGATCTGGTGTTTTTCTCCCGAAACATGAATAGAGCCTGCTTTAAAAAAATATAAGCTGTCAGGAGTACGGAAAAAATAATTATTGCATTCTATTGCCGTGTACTTTGTAAAAAGAAACCTTTTGTTATCATACTGGGTAACAGAATCTATGAGTAAATCTTTCATAATGATAGAAACAACATTAAACCGCGACACCCTGTTTTTTTTGTTCCTGTTATGATCAATAAATGAACCCCTGCCAATATTGATCTTGCCTATTTGAATTGATTTCGTCTGTCCTTTTATTCTGCCGTAGAAAGATAAACTATCGTTGGCTTTTCTTTCAGCTGCATTATATGGCTGATTTTTATGAAATACTTCAATGACGGGATCATTGCAATAGATTGCATTAATAGAGAGGTGTTTTTTATTGATCAGATCTTCAATTCCAAGTCCATCAATGTGCAATGTGGCAAATTTCATTTTGAAGATATCATCCGGAAGTTTTTTTAATTTTTCCAGTTGCAACATCGCAGCAGTATCAACGGTAATACTTGCATTAACAGCATCCAGCTTTGATGCCTTTACATCAATATCTAATTTTTGTACTGATAAAATATATAAACCATTTGAACCGTCTTTAACAACCTGCTGCAGTTTTGCAATAATGGCGGGTCGTAAATCTAAAATACTTTTAGCTTTGGAATTATCTGGTTTAAAGTTTTTTGCTTTTAGAAAATGATACCTGATATAGATATATCCGCCAGCAACAAGCAACAGCAAAGCAGAAAGTATTATAATGAATTTTTTACTGAAAGCTTTTAAATGCATGTATAACAACCGATAAAAAATGTGCCAGTTCTTTGCTCGTCTCTCACCATTCAATGGAAGATTTCAATTTCCGGAATAAATATCTGAGTATTGTTTTCACCCTCCCTTCCTCAATACCTGCTTCCTGTCAACAGAAACTATTATTTTACGTACTCTTACCTCTAGCTATTTTAGGACGACAGCCGTATGTAATTCGTTTCTTATTCGGTTGTTATTCGCTACTATGAACCTTGCTATTGTTTGCACTTATCCTGATATACCGAAACTAAAATAGGTTTTACAATTCAGATACATATTACTTTGTTTTTGCCTTAGTCAATACAAAGCTAATAAATTTAGCTAAAATAAAACTAATTATTTTAGTATTTATATTGCACTTGTCCGATTCGCAATGAGGTGTGGGTCACCAAACACTACTGCTAATAGTCATAAAAATAGCCCTTTGTCAGTATTAAAAAAATAGTTGTAAACCCAATTTAGTAATAACAAAAAAAGCAGATAAAATGATTAGGAATAAAGCTCCATGTTGACAAGCAAAACCAGGAATAAACACAAAACCTGTAATACATTTTTAGTGGTAAAAAA
>DATNFV010000026.1:0-20860 GCA_035606215.1 Hanamia sp. | reverse complement strand
CGGCAAATCTCTTTGTGGATTTTTACACTCTTCCGCCGTGGTAGAGATTGCGTCAAACCCAATATAAGCAAAGAATACGGCTGAAACTCCTTTCATCATTCCTCCAAAACCATTAGGTAAAAAAGGATTCCAGTTTGCTGGTGCAACAAAAAAACATCCAATCGCAATTACAGCAATCAGAATAATGATTTTTAAGCCGACCATCATATTTGTTGCTCGCCTTGTTTCCTTAATTCCTGTATATACCAGCCAGGTGATCAAAAAAACGATTGCCAGCGCCGGTAAATCAGCTATCAGTTTAAAATTTCCAATTCCAGGTGCATGTAACCATGCAGTATATCCTGTTCTCACAGTTTCTGAAAGAGTATTTAAACTTTCACTTTTTAATAACGCTTCATTTGCTTCTTTAAATCCACGGGAAGCGCTTAAATAATCTGTAGTTAAATAAGAAGGAATATGAATGTGCAAACCTTCCAAAAGGTTTACAAAATATTGGCTCCACGAAATCGCTACCGCAATATTTCCAATAGCATATTCCATTAATAAATCCCAGCCAATGATCCAGGCGATCAATTCTCCAAACGATGCATAAGCATAAGTATAAGCGCTGCCACTAACAGGAATTCGCGAAGCAAATTCTGCATAACATAATGCCGAAAATCCACAACAAATTGCAGTCAGTACAAATAAAAGTGAAACTCCTGGTCCACCTTCGTAAGCAGCATTTCCAATAGTAGAAAAAATTCCTGCACCAACAACCGCGGCAATTCCCATAGCAGTAAGATCACGAACCTTCAATACTTTTTTTAATCCAGAAGCAGAATGTGTTGCGTCTGTAAGTCCTGATTGCGCATCTTCTAAAATAGTGGAAATACTTTTTTTACGAAAGAGAGATTGAGGCATTTGGTAAACTTTATAAATAAAAATATACAGATAATTTTAAAATTATTTCATTCCGCCGGGAAGATAAACAGAAAACTAAAAAAAGCAAGTGACTTGAAAATATTCATGATTTTTTTAAATAAAGAAAAAAACAGAAAACAAAAAAGTACTTATTTATTTCTTTATTGCCTTTCTAAAAATAAGGCAAGTTGGATTCAACTGTTATTGGCAAGGCTATTGCGGAGTGTTCGTAGATATTTACAAAAAAGTATATCAATAAAATGCTATTCTTCAATTTTCAGGTCAATAATTTCTGATAACAATTAAAAAATAAATTTATGGCAAGTATGACAACAACAAAAACGAAATGGGTAATTGATCATGCACACAGCGAGATTGCATTTAAAGTGAAACATCTGATGATTGTGAATGTGAAAGGAGTTTTTACTGAATACAGAGCAAGTATTTACACTACTGGTGATGATTTTACAACCGTTGAATTTGATTTTTGGATGGATCCGAATTCTTTAAAGACAAATGATGAAAAGCGTGACGCACATTTAAGAAGCTCCGATTTTTTTGATACGGAACATCATAAGGAAATTACTTTTCAATCCAACACAATTGAAAAAAAAGATGATGACAAATATGAATTATGGGGAAATTTAACTATTAAGGGAATTACGAAAAAAATTCATCTGGATGTGGATTTTGGTGGCATACAAAAAGACCCATGGGGAAATGAAGTGGCAGGCTTTACCATAAATGGAAAAGTAAATCGTAAAGATTGGGATTTAAACTGGAATACAGTTTTGGAAAGCGGTGGAGTTTTAGTAGGAGATATGGTAACGATCGCTTGTGAAGTTGAACTAAAGAAAGAAGGTGAAGTAAATGACGGAAAATAATTTTTTGAAGGCCTGAAACCTTTTATTTGACAAAAGTTTTTCAAGTAAAATCCAGCATTTGTTGGTTTATAAAAATCATCTTGTAAATTAATAATCCTAAATGTGTATTTTTGACGCATTTTTTAAAGGAAAAAACATTTAAAAGGTAATTTTATAAAATCTTGGAAAGAAAAGTAACAAAAATAGGAGTGCTGACATCCGGCGGTGACGCACCCGGAATGAATGCAGCCATCAGAGCAGTGGTGCGTACCGGAATATATAATAATCTGGAAGTTTATGGGATCATGCGTGGATATATGGGTATGATTGACAACGACATTTTTAAAATGGAAAGTAAAAGCGTTGCCAATATTATTCAGCGTGGAGGAACGATTTTAAAAACGGCAAGATGTAAAGAATTTTTTTCTGGTGAAGGAAGAAAAAAGGCTTACGAGAATTTAAAATCTCACGGAATAAACGGACTTGTTGTAATTGGCGGCGATGGATCTTTTCGTGGTGCACAGATTTTTAGCCAGGAATTTGATATTCCCTGCATTGGCCTTCCCGGAACAATCGATAAAGATATTGCGGGCACTGATTTTACCATCGGTTTTGATACAGCGGTAAATACTGCTGTAGAAGCGATTGATAAAGTAAGAGACACGGCAGATGCGCATGATCGTCTTTTTATCATCGAAGTAATGGGACGCGATTCCGGCTACATTGCACTACACAGCGGAATTGCGACAGGAGCTGAAAATATTTTGATTCCTGAACAAAAAACCGATGTAGAAGGGGTTATCAACACATTGATGGAGAAACATGGCCGCAAAAAACTGGTAAATATTATTGTCGTTGCTGAAGGAGAATCATTTGGAGCTGTTGAATTGGGGAAAGTTATTACAGAAAGAATTCCTAACCAGGAAGTGAGAGTTACGATTCTCGGGCATATCCAGCGAGGTGGCTCGCCTACTTGTTTTGATAGATTAATCGCAAGCAGAATGGGATATTCAGCAGTTGAATGTTTACTTGAAAACAGGTTCAATGTTTTTGTAGGAATCGTCAACAATAAAATGCATTTTATCCCTTTGAACCAGGCTGTGAAAAAGAAACAAAAAATCAGCGAAGACTGGATGAAGATTGTGAAAATATTATCCAGTTAATCTTCCTAAAACCTAATATCTAAAACTTAAACCAAAATAATTCAATGTCAAAAAACATAAGCAAATACCTGCATAAAGAAATGGACAAAAAAGCGGGATTTGATCATACAATAAAGCGCACTAAAATTGTAGCAACAGTTGGGCCGGCCTGCGACAACTTCGATTCAATGGTAGAACTGGTAAAAGCAGGAGTAAATGTTTTTCGATTAAATTTTTCTCATGGAAGTCAGGAAGACAAAGCAAGAATTATTCAGATCATTAGAAAAATAAATGAAACGCTTCCTTTCAACATCGCTATTCTCGCGGATTTACAAGGGCCAAAATTAAGAGTTGGAGAAATTGAAAATAATGCACTACAAATAAATCCCGGAGAGAAATTAACTTTTACCAACACTAAATGCATTGGTACTAAAGAACAGATTTATGTAAGCTATCCCAATCTTCATAAAGATGTTGTTCCGGGAAACATTATCATGATCGACGATGGAAAACTGGAAGTAAAAGTCACTAAAGTTCTTCCAAATAATAACGTTGAAGTAGAAGTGGTGATTGGAGGAATTCTTTCTTCAAAAAAAGGTTTGAATCTTCCTGATACAAAAATTTCTTTGCCTGCTCTTACCGAAAAAGATTTGAACGATCTTGATTTTATAATTGGACAAAACGTTGACTGGATTGCACTTTCATTCGTTCGTGAAGTAAAAGATATCAGTGGTTTAAAAGATATTTTAAAGAAAAGAAACAGCAACGCTAAAGTGATTGCAAAGATTGAAAAACCTGAAGCTGTCACCAACATTCGTGATATTATTTTGGAAAGCGATGGTATCATGATTGCCCGTGGCGATCTTGGAGTGGAGTTACCGATTGAAAAAGTTCCATTGATTCAAAAAGAAATTATCCGCAAATGCATGCATCGTGCAAAACCTGTGATTGTTGCTACGCAGATGATGGAAAGCATGATTGACAGAATAAAACCAAACAGAAGTGAAATTACTGATGTGGCAAATGCAGTTTTGGAAGGGGCTGACGCTTTGATGCTGAGCGGTGAAACTGCCACA
The DNA here is from genome assembly GCA_035606215.1 of Hanamia sp. Taxonomy (GTDB): domain Bacteria; phylum Bacteroidota; class Bacteroidia; order Chitinophagales; family Chitinophagaceae; genus Ginsengibacter. Next base: position 16,876 of record DATNFV010000026.1, on the reverse strand, counting down.
GGAAATAATCCAACACTGGTAATTGAAACAATGAGCAAAATAATTCTTGAGATTGAAAAATCTGCTTATGATTATAACCGGGATGATATTCTTGCTCCACAACCTCATTCACCTTCTTTTTTAAGTGATGCAATTTGCTACAGTGCCTGCAAATTAGCTCAGGACGTAAATGCAGATGCATTGATTGGAATGACACAAAGTGGTTACACGGCTTTTATGCTCAGCTCCTACAGACCAAAATCTTTGCTTTATATTTTTAGTAAAGTTCCAAGCTTGATTAACCAGTTAAGTTTGAGTTGGGGCGTTCGTGCTTTCTTTTATAATGAAGAGGAAAGTCTTGATGATATTTTCTATGATCAGATTGGAATTTTAAGAGAAAGAGGGTTTCTTAAAAATGGTGATGTGGTCGTAAATACAGGAAGCACGCCCGTTTCATTGCATTTGCCTACCAATGTTTTGAAGATCTCGAAAGTTAGTGAATAAAAAAATCAGATTTCTTTTGATCAAAAGAAATCTGATTTAACGGAATTAGAGAATAATTATTTCCAGCAACTGATAATAATAGCAGCTATAATATTTCCTAAAATATTATAGCTGATGTTTATTAAATGAAGACCTAAAGGCCTTTTTTCATACAGATAAGAAATGCTGATACCTGTTGCGGAAAAACAAACTCCCGTAAGTAAGCCAAGTTTTAATCCTACTTCCCATCCGGATAAATATAATCTTGTAGCAATTAAAGAAAGTCCAAATGCGCAAATAAGCATTAAAATAAAAGAAACTAACATAATTGCCGCAGCTCCTTTTTTTGCATTGGGATCCTTCATTAAAGTGTTGTTGTATGATTGCCATTTTTTTCCAAAGAGGGCAGTGTACCAAAATGCACCGAGAAAAAAATAAGCTAAGCCGCCCACCAAAACGGCAAGCCAATTAATGTGTTGCAGAACTTCAGTATTCATTTTCTGATAAGTTTTAGTTTAAAGATTCAGAAAATTAAACATATTTTTTAAAATGAAAGGGAAATCAATCTTTTTTTGTTCATTTTTACTCTTAATAGAATAACATTTTTAAAAGAATTATAGTAAACAAATAAATCGGCTCATTTCTTATTCTATTCCAACTGATTTTATTCATTTATCTGTACATTTATTTTTTTAAAATTTTAAACATGAAAAAATTTTTTTCCTTTGTTGTCGTTCTTTTATTTTTCTTTTCTTCATTCGCGCAAAACCAGGACAGCACCTGGTTTGTGAATAACTACACCAAGCTTGAACAATACATTCCAATGCGGGATGGCATAAAATTGTTTACCTCCATTTACATTCCAAAAGACCAAAGCTCGAAACATCCTTTTTTGATGACCCGCACTCCTTATTCCTGTGCGCCTTATGGAGCTGACAAATTCATGCCTGTCTGGAGAAGTTATAAAATGGCATATGCAAAAGAGAATTTCATTTTTGTAACGCAGGATGTAAGGGGAAGATATATGAGCGAGGGAACTTTTGTGGATGTAAGGCCTTTCAATAAAAATAAAAAGGCCCACCTGAATGACGCAGTCGGGCAGGGGAAAGAAATTGATGAAGCAAGTGACTCTTATGATGCAATAGACTGGCTGGTAAAAAATATTAAAAACAACAATGGAAAAGTGGGCGTTACCGGCACTTCTTATCCTGGTTTTTATTCAACAGAAGCCGCGCTCAGCGGACATCCTGCTTTGGTTGCTGTTAGTCCCCAAGCTCCGGTTACCGATTGGTTTATCGGAGATGATTTTCATCATAAAGGTGCATTTTTTGTAATGGATGCATTTTCTTTTTATCCTTTTTTTGGAACACCACATCCAAAGCCATCCACCACTTACACTCAAGGATTTTCCTTTAAGTCAGATGATAATTATAACGCTTATTTGAAAACCGGTGCTTTAAAAAACTTCGCAAAGCTAATGGGAGATTCTATTCCCTTCTGGAACGAATTGTATCAGCATCCGAATTATGATGAATGGTGGCAGGCGAGAAATGCACGAAATGGTTTGTATAATGTAAAACCAGCAATGCTTTGGGTTGGTGGATTATTTGATGCAGAGGATTGTTTTGGTGCTTGGAATTCTTATAAAGCCAATGAAAAGCAGAGTCCACAAACGAACAGCAGGATTGTAATGGGTCCCTGGTATCATGGTCAATGGAGCCGCGAGGGAAGTTTTCTCGGAAATGTAAGATTTGGAAGCAATACTTCTGCTTTTTTCCAGGATAGCATTGAGATTCCTTTCTTTAATTATTATTTGTTGGGTAAAGGAAATACTTCAAATATTGCGGAAGCAAACATATTTTTTACAGGAGAAAATAAATGGCATCGTTTTGACAAATGGCCTCCTGAAAATGTACAAGAGCAAAATCTCTATTTAGGATCTGATGGAAATTTATCACTGAATGAAAAGCCCAATAATCTGAAAGGTTTTGATGAATATACCAGCGATCCTGCTCACCCGGTTCCTTACACACAGGACATTCATTTCAGAAGAACGAGAGAATATATGGACGATGATCAGCGCTTTGCATCCCGTCGGCCGGATGTATTAACTTATCAAACTGATATTTTAGATAACGACGTAACTCTTGCTGGTCCTGTGATTGCTGATTTAATCACTTCTATTTCTACTACAGATGCAGATTTTGTAGTAAAGCTAATTGACGTTTTTCCTGATGATTTTAAATATCCGGAAGACGTGAAAGGGAATGATGAAAATTATCCAATGGGTGGCTATGAAATGTTGGTTCGTGCAGAGATCATGCGTGGCAAATTCAGAAACAGCTTTTCAAAACCCGAACCCTTTGTTCCTGGAAAAATAACAGAAGTAAAATGGGAATTGCCGGATGTAGCCCATACTTTTTTAAAAGGTCATAGAATTATGATTCAGATTCAGAGCAGTTGGTTTCCTTTGGCAGATCGCAATCCACAAAAATTCATTGACATTTATAAAGCAGATGACAGTGATTTTCAAAAGGCCGACATCCGCATCTATCATGATGGAGCAAATGCTTCGAAAATAATACTTCCTGTGTTGAAGTAATTTTGTAAAAAACTCCTGTATATAATTTAAACAATTTTAAATGAAAGTATTCTTAAGGTTAACTTTACAAGTTTTTTTCTTTTTTTCATTCACTTCTTCTTTTAGTCAAATCCAAAATTCAGATTTTGTAAAAGAAAATTATACAAAGATTGATACCACTATTACCATGCGTGATGGAATAAAATTGTATACGATTATTTATGTGCCCAAAGATCAATCTCAGAAATATCCTTTTCTGATTGAGCGAACTCCTTATTCTGTAAGACCTTACGGCGACAATAATTATGCGAAAAGAATCGGCCCAAATGCAGCACTGATGCTGGAAAAATATATTTTCGTTTACCAGGATGTTCGCGGACGATATATGAGCGAAGGCCATAATAAAGAAGTAACGCCATACATTCCCAATAAAAAAAGTAATAAGGATGTGGATGAAAGCAGCGACACTTATGATACGATGGACTGGCTTTTAAAAAATATTAAAAACAATAATGGCCGCGCAGGTTTGTATGGAATTTCTTATCCCGGATTTTATGCAACTGCAAGTTTACCCGGAGCCCATCCATCTATTAAGGCAGTAAGCCCGCAGGCGCCTGTAACGGATGAATTTATTGGTGATGATGCTAATCATAATGGCGCCTTTTTTCTGCTGGATAATTTTGACTTTATGAATTATTTCGGCAAGGAAAGAAGTGGGCCCACGGAAGATTATGGTGGTTCTATGTTTGATGCAAATACAAATGATGTGTACAGTTTTTTTCTAAATCTTGGCCCCATAAAAAATACACAATCAGAAAAATATTTCAATCACCGAAGCTATATCTGGAATGAATATTTAGCGCATGACACGTACGATGGTTACTGGCAAAAAAGAAACATTCGCCAATATCTGAAAAATATCAAAATCCCTACGCTAGTTGTTGGTGGCTGGTTTGACGCTGAAGACCTTTTTGGTTCTTTGCATACTTATCAAGCCATCGAAAAACAAAGCCAGGTAAATAAAAACTTTTTGGTAATGGGTCCATGGACTCATGGTGCATGGGGAAGAAACGGCTGGAACAAATTTGGAACTTATGATTTTGGAAGCAACACCAGCAAATATTTTCAGGATAGTTTGCAAACAAAATTTTTTAATTATTTTTTAAAAGATAAAGGGAGCTGGAATACTTCTGAAGCAACCGTTTTTGAAACCGGAACAAACCAATGGCGTCATTTTAAACAATGGCCTCCTGCAAATATTTCTGAGGTCAGTTATTATTTTGATTCAAATAAAAAATTATCAAATCAAAAAAATAATACGGTAAATAGTTTCGATCAATATGTCAGCGATCCTGCAAATCCGGTTCCTTATACCGCAAAAGTTCAGGGTAGAAGGAACAATGAATACATGGTCGAAGATCAGCGTTTTGCTGCATCAAGAAATGATGTACTCGTTTATGAATCGCCGGTTTTAAATGAGGACATAACGATCGCCGGACCTATTCTTGCAGACTTTTTTGCAAGCATTTCTACAACCGATGCAGACTTTATTGTAAAGCTGATTGACGTGGTTCCGCCAGAAGAAATTAATGCAACGAATCCTTCAAAAAGTCCCGTCAGTGGTGATTTTCAACGCCTGGTTCGTGCAGAAGTAATGCGCGGAAAATTCAGAAATGATTATGTTCATCCGGAACCTTTTGTTCCCGGAAAAATAAGTGAAGTGAAAATAAATCTGAACGATGTTTGTCACACTTTTAAAAGAGGGCATAAAATAATGGTACAGGTTCAAAGCAGCTGGTTTCCATTAGTGGATATGAATCCTCAAAAATTTATGCGTATTCCGGATGCCAATGAAAATGATTTTCAAAAATCGACGATTCATATTTATCACGATAAAAATCATGCTTCTAAAATTGTTTTACCGGTTTTAAAATAAACTCTTTATTCATCTTAAATATTTCAATCAATGAAAAAACTTTTCTTTATTCCCCTTTTATTTTTGGTGCTTTCTATTTGTGCGCAAACAAAAGTGGTCATTGTGCCCGAACCTGTTTCAATGGAAATGCATTCAGGTAATTTTCATTTTAATTCTGCAACTAATATTGTTGCCGAAAATGGTGCGGAACATGAAGTGAGAATGCTGAATTTTTATTTAAAAAAATTATATGGATTTACACTTCCTGCGAGGGCCAAAGTGAATGATGATAATAAAAGTATTATCATTTTTAAACTACTTAAAAACAATGAAAGGAAAGATGCTTACAATCTCGAGGTAACTTCTAATAAAATAATCATCAGCAGTTCTTCTAATGAAGGTTTATTTTATGGTATGCAAACATTGCTTCAGCTTTTGCCTGAAACCAAGAGTGAATCGATATCTGCGGGTTTTTCAATACCTGAACTTACCATAAAAGATTATCCCCGGTTTCAATATCGTGGAATGCATTTGGATGTAGGACGGCATTTTTTTGATGTTGATTTTGTAAAAAAATATATTGATTATCTCGCTTATTTTAAATATAACACTTTCCATTGGCACTTAACAGAAGATCAGGGCTGGAGAATAGAAATAAAAAGATATCCCCGTCTGACTTCTGTTGGGGCATTTCGAAACGGAACGATCATGGGACATTATCCGGGTACCGGAAATGATAGTATTCATTATGGGGGCTTTTATACGCAGGAACAAATAAAGGATGTAGTGAAATATGCAAAAGACCGGTTTATTACTATTATTCCTGAAATCGAAATGCCAGGACATGCTTCAGCAGCAATCGCTGCTTATCCGGAATTAAGTTGTTTTCCGGATAAATCAACCGAAATTTCAAACCGCACTCCATGGGCAGGAAGCCGCGAAGGGAAACAGGTTCAACAAACGTGGGGAGTTTTTAATGATATTTTTGTTCCTTCTGAGAACACGTTTAAATTTCTTGAAAATGTTTTGGATGAGGTGATGGCCTTGTTTCCTTCAAAATACATTCACATAGGCGGCGACGAAGCGCCTAAAACTTATTGGAAAGAATCCGCCTTTTGTCAAAAGCTGATCAAAGAAAAAAATTTAAAAGATGAGCATGGACTGCAGAGCTATTTTATTCAGAGAATAGAAAAATATTTGAACAGTAAAGGTAGAAGTATTATCGGCTGGGATGAAATTCTGGAAGGCGGTTTAGCGCCAAACGCAACTGTAATGAGCTGGCGTGGAGAAGAGGGAGGCATTGCTGCCGCACAGCAACATCATAATGTGATCATGACACCGGGCAAATATGTTTATCTTGATCATGCGCAAATGAAAAACAGTGACAGTCTTACAATTGGTGGTTATGTTCCATTAGATACCGTTTATAATTATCACCCTATTCCGCGTGAACTAAATGATTCAGATGCGCATTATATTTTAGGTGCCCAGGCAAATGTTTGGACAGAATATATGTCTAATCCACAAAAAGTTGAGTATATGATTTTTCCGAGAATGAGCGCATTAAGCGAAGTGCTTTGGTCACCAAAAGACAGTCGGGATTTAAACAGATTCAGATCTGAATTACCAGATCTTTATAACCGTTATCAATTGCTGGACGCCAATTACTTTAAAGAACAATAATATTCGTGTAACCAGTTATTGATATTGAAAATCAATTTTCACGATTCGGAGTTGCCAACTTTTCAAAAGTTGGCAACTTTTTTTTAAAATTTACTGACTCACCACTTTTGCTCCCAAAACCTGCAGAGCCACGCTATCAGTGCCTTTTGGAGCAAAATATTTTGTTTTAAAATCTTTGGATTCTCCTGGTTCCAGTATTTCAAATATGGTTTCTTTATCAGTTTCCAAAAGCGCTTTGGTTTTTGAATAAAATGATAATTTGATATCCACATCTTTAAATGTAGCAACTGATGCGTTGTTTGAAACGCTTCCTTTTATTACAGTCTGACCTACAATATTTTTTTTATTTCTTCCACTTACGCTCAAAAAAGCAGCAGGATCTTTTTGTTCTTTTTTTAATAATTGCTCTTTTGTCACCTGGTAACTTTCCTTTTCTGATTTTGCATTCGTATCCGAGTCAGTACATGAAAATAAAATCAAAGAAGACAAGCAGAATATGATAGAGTATTTTTTCATTTCAGTTTTTTGAAAATGAAAAATAAGGAAAATAAAATATTCAAAATCTTAAATAATTTTTTATCAGGCTTCTGTTCCCAGCCACAGTGCGCCGCCAATACTGTTTTGTGAAGCACCGGTTACTGAAGATAAAACAGTGTATTGCTCACGCCACCGTAGTGCGCCGAGCAAAGCCATGATCAACGCTTCTTTGTAAATAACCACTTCGTCTGACGGAATGAAAATTTCAAAATTAATTTCTGATAAATGCTTTTGAATTCTTTGAATCAAAAATTGATTAAAAGCTCCGCCACCGGTGATCATGAGCTGCTGAATCTCGCCTATTTTAAAGAAAGGAATAAGTGCATTTTTTATTTGCAAAGCAATATGCTCCACATAAGTACATAAAGAATCTTCCGGGGTTAAATCAAAACTTTTAATTAACGGATAAATAATATCTGTACCAAAACCATTAGCCAAAGATTTGGGAGAAGGAAGAGAATAATATTGGAGTGAATTTATTTTTTCCAAAAGATCTTCATTTAATTTTCCGGCAGATGCTATTTTTCCATCTTCATCATAATTAAGATTCTTCTCTTCGGCAAGCATATTTAAAACGCGGTTGGCCGCACAAATATCAAAAGCAATAATTTCATTTTTAGCAGAAACAGGATAATCTTTAGATTTACTGTTTATAGAAATATTGGCAATTCCACCAATGTTTAAGAAATAATGATTATCAGGAAATAATAATTTTTCTCCCAGCGGCACTATTGGCGCACCTTCACCACCAAAAGCGATATCCAGAGAACGAAGATCAGTAACGACAGGAAGTTTCGTTTCCGCTGCAATCGCAGCACCATCACCCAACTGGTGGGTCATCCTTTTTTCGGGCAAATGAAAAGTAGTATGCCCATGCGAAGCAATCAAGCTTACTTTATGATGCAAATGAAATTTCTTCACAAATTCATTAATCATTTCTCCCAAAAATCTTCCATATCCCGTATGCAATAATTGATAATCTCTTGCTGAAAGAAAGATTGCTGATTTTAATTTTTCAAGCCATTCATTTGAGTATTCAATGCAAGCGGCGCATTGGATTTCATAACTCCATTTGCCAGCCGTTTCTGTAAATTCAACAAAAGCAATATCAACGCCATCAAGAGAACTGCCACTCATTAAGCCAATAACATTATAGATCATAATTGAAAAAATTAGCCGTTTTAATTTTAGATTTGCACAAAACTAACTTTAAAATTTCCAGTTATCTTTAAGTCTGCTAAATAAAAAACTATGGTAATCAATCTGAGCGATGGTCATTCTTTAATCAGCAACTGGGTCAGTGAACTCAGAGATATTGAAGTTCAAAAAGATCGTCAAAGGTTTAGAAATAACCTTGAAAAAATTGCCGAGGTGTGTGCTTATGAGATCAGCAAAAAATTACCGTGGATTGAAAAGGAAATTACAACTCCTTTAGGAATTTGTAATTGCAAAGTAATAGAAACTCAACCGGTTCTTGCAACCATCATGCGTGCCGGGTTAGCAATGCACAATGGCTTTCTCAATTATTTTGATAAAGCTGACAATGCATTTATCAGTGCTTACCGCAAACATAATTTAGACGGAAGTTTTGAGATTAGTCTTGATTATATCAGTTGTCCTGAAATGGAAAATCGTGTTGTCATCATTTCTGATCCGATGCTTGCAACAGGTGCATCTCTGGTGAAAACTTTGCAATTCATTCGTGAAGCCGGCAATCCTTCAGAGATTCATATTGCATGCGCACTGGCGTGTACGGTCGGCCTCGAATATGTTCTGCGTGCTGAGCCAAAAGCAACCATTTGGTGTGGAGATATTGATGATGAACTAACAGCGAAAGGATATATAGTCCCGGGTCTTGGTGATGCGGGTGATCTGGCTTACGGAGTAAAAGTTCAAATGTAGTAAGGTGTTCAAAGTTTGAAGATTAAAAGTTTGCTGAAAAGAGGAATTTTTTGAACAAAAAAATTCTTCAATTATACGAATCCTCAATACAATTAATTGCAATTCCCTTACCTTTATTTTTGAATTTAATAAAATGAAAAAGAGTGCTGCTATATTGAGTTTACTTTTAACTGTATCGTTTTTCAGCAAAGCACAAGACCCGCATTTTTCCCAATTTTTTGCTTCTCCACTCACTTTAAATCCGGCATTTACGGGAAAGTTTGACGGCACTGTTCGGATTGCGGGTAATTATCGCAACCAATGGCCGGCATTTAATAATGTATATACTACTTCCACTTTAAGTGTTGATTTTGATATTTTAAAAAATAAGCTTCCTGATTATGACAGATGGGGAGTTGGAGTTCTTGCACTTACCGATAAAGCAGGCGGTGGCGTACTTACTAATAATTACTTAGGATTGTCCACTTCTTATTCCAAAGCATTGGACGAAGATGGGTTTAAACAAATAGCAATAGGCTTCCAGGGAACTTATGGTCAAAAAAGACTGGATAGAAATAAACTTTATTTTGAAGATCAGCTAACGCCATTTGGGTTTACGGGAGTTACCCAGGAAACTTTTAATAATGATAATCTGAACATTAATTATCTGGATGTGAATGCAGGCATCTTATTTTCGGCTTCCACAGACGAATCAAATAACTTTTATATTGGCGGTTCGCTTTATCATATTAATCGTCCGAGAGAAAGTTTCCAGGGGGCGAATTGGAGTATTGCCACAAGAACTACTATCAGTGCAGGAGGATATTTTCCTGTTTCAGACATTCTTACATTTCATACCAGCGGCATTTATCAATATCAGGCAAAAGCTTCTGAAACTGTGCTTGGCGGTGCCTTGGCAGCTTCCCTTGATGCCAGCAGTGATAATCCTTCCAATGTTTATGGAGGATTATGGTACCGGGTAAATGATGCCTTGATTCCATATATCGGGTTAGAATTTTCGGGATTAAGAATTGGAGCTACCTATGATGTAAATGTTTCCGGTTTAAAAGCTGCTTCACAAAGCAGGGGTGGTATGGAAATTTCCGTTATTTATGTAAAACGTCCTGCAGGATTTAAGGGAATTCCATGCCCTAAATTTTAGAAAAAAACTTTTGGTATTATGTAATAAAAAAACCTGAAACGCTTTATTATACTGCATTTCAGGTTTTATCCGAGTAGCACGTACGGGATTCGAACCCGTGATTCCTCCGTGAAAGGGAGGCGTCTTAACCCCTTGACCAACGCGCCATTCTGTTTAAAGGACGGCAAAGATACTTCCCGACAGTTTTGTTGCCAAATATTTTCTTTTCTTTTGAAAAAATAATATCATAAAGCGTACAAAAAAGCCGTCAATACTTAATCTTATAATATTGTTCGGCAATTGATTTTCTATTTTGCAAGTTCATTAGCAGTAGAAACAGAATAAAATCGATTTCTTTCATTAAAAGACATTTTTTTGATAAGGCTTTCTACTTTTTCGCGGGTACGCCAATAAATATCTTCCATAAAGCGATGAGCAAATTCTCCATTTCTGCCAATGCTCAAAAGATTTTCAATTTTAGTTGAATTTTCAAATTGACGGCGTTCAGCTTCATATTCATTAAGAAAAATCGGGTAGGCATATGGTGTTCGTAAAACAGTTGCCTTTAAAAATTGGGTTTCTGCATGCGGAAAAATCGCAGTCATTTTTTTCAAACAAAGTGTAACTAATTTTTCCTCATCCATATTCCAAAATTCGTCATCCTTTTCACAGCCGATATCAGCAGTGATGATTGATTTTCCTTCAGGTGCAAGCCAGGGCATGGAACGCGTAACTTCTGTTAAACGAAAAAAAGGAAATTGATGTTCCGGAAGCCAAAGAACGGTATCAGGTAATATATTTCTTTTATTAAAACGCATATTCACAAAAAGCATGGGACGAAAACGAAAATCCGCAATTCTTTCAAAAGCATCAGTTCCATTTACCATCTTTGATAAAATGTTTGCCGGAGCCGTGCTTATTACAGCAGAAACATCAATTTGTTCATCTTTTACCGTAACTGCAACTGCTTTTTCATTTTTTACAATGATCTCCTTCACAGGAGATTGAAGCCGGATTGAATCATCGAGGTCTTCAGCAAGCTTTGTACACAAACGTGCCACTCCTCCATTAGGATAAACGTGCCAAACAGAGGGAAGTTCCGGTTTCTCCCTGTTATATCCACATCCAACAGCGCGGCCGGTAATTTTGCTGGCGATTTTTAAATAAATAGTTTTTAAAATGCTTTTTGGTAAACTGTCGGCAATAGCGGCAGAAAGTTGTTCCGATGGTGCACCGGACCATGCTTCAATTAACGGAAGCGCAATCTCGTTAGCAAGCGATTCTCCATACTTAGTTCTAAATAATTCCGCTATTGATCCGGGAGGTGTTTTGTTCTTATTTCTTTTTAACCCGCTCTTTAAAAAGCTGAATGACATCCGTGGAATGGCCATCAGGCCAAATGGATAACTGTAACTCTTATCATTTATCCAAACAGATTCGCCGTAATATTTTACTGTTTTACATTCTTTCTCAAGACCAATAGCTTTTGCCAGGCGGTTGGTAATAAAATGTGCGCCAAAATCATTGCTAAATCCATCCTTATCTTTAAAACTCATTGCAAGTCCTGCAATTTTATTCCCAGCCTCAAAAAGAATAAAAGGAATATTTTTTTGTTTTAAAAAGTTTGCCGCTGTTAATCCTGCAATACCTCCTCCAATAATTGCAACCGGCTTTGTGATTGACCGGTTAAAATTGAAAAGTTCATTGATATTTTCGTTTTCGGTTAGCATATATATTAATTTAAACTGATTTTCTTAACGTAGCCTGTAACAAAGCTCCTTTACCAAATTTTTGTAGAACAAAATCAACAACCGTAAAAACAAATAAGGAAAAAGATGATTGTAGTGTAAATTGTTTTACCAGCCAGCCTGGTTTTTTCTTTCCAACCAAAGAATTATGAATTGAATAAACCCAATTTACCGGACTTACAATTGTTGAAATATCCTCTACTTCAAACTTTGTTTTTTTTGCCAATAATTGAAATGATCTCTTGTTAAACAAATTCCAGTGACGGGGAAAATGGTAACCGCCCCAATACCTTCTTTTATAGAAACCGAAATCATATGAATCGGTATTATCTGTTACCACCACTAATTTTCCGCCAGGTTTTAAAAGATTATAAATAGCAGCTAAAACTTTTATGGGCTTTTCTACATGCTCTATTGTTTGAATCAGGAAAACCAAATCATAACTTTCTTTGGGCAACGATATTTCTTCTACAGTTCCAAGATGAACTTTTATTCCCGATTTTGATGCTTCTCTGACAGCTCTTTCATCAAGATCAATTCCTTCTAAATTCCATGTTTTGTTTCCATATTGCTGTAAAAGTTTTAGATGAAATGCGTCACCACAGCCAACGTCTAAAATACGTGCTCTATCACCTAAGAAAGCGCATCTTTTTAATGCACGTTTTGCTTCTAGCCGGGCTCTCACTTTATATACAAATCCAAATTTTTTTGGAGAAAAATCAAAGGCGTGATAATTCGCGGGATAGATCCTTTGAAATTCTGAAACGGAGGGTCTCGGATTCAAATAAACCAATGAACAGGTATCACATTGCAATGCATAAAACTTGTCGTTGGAGGTATGATATTCATAATCCTCTCCACAGCCAATTACTTTTGCCGCTGAATGTTCACAAATGCAACATTCCACAAAATTTACTTTTAGGTTAGCCTCATTGTTCATTAGGATCAATTTTTCAGAAAATTAAAACGCGAGTCGTTTTTCTTTAGGATCAAAACGACTTTAAATAAAAATGGGGAATTCAAATTACCGTTATTAATAGCGGTTCGCCTCCTCCTAAACCTAAACAGAATTCATACCAGTTTCTTCAGGGGCATGAAAATCGATGATCATTGCTATATTTAAAAAGAAACGAACTCTTATCTTTGCAAAATATGTTATCAGTAAGTAATCGCGGCAAGATAATGCCCGCATCTCCGATCAGAAAATTGGTTCCGTTCGCCGAAACTGCAAAGAAAAAAGGAATTAAAATTTATCATTTAAATATTGGACAACCGGATATAGAAACTCCTCCTCAAATTCTGGATGCCGTGCGAAATTCAGATTTTAAAATTCTGGAATATAGTCACAGCGCAGGAAATGAAAGCTACCGCAAAAAACTAGTGGAATATTATGGTTCTGTCAATATTAATGTCGATCATAATGAGATCATTATTACCACCGGCGGAAGTGAGGCGATTTTGTTTGGTTTTATGAGTTGCCTGGATGCAGGCGATGAAGTAATTATTCCTGAGCCTTTTTATGCGAATTATAATGGATTTGCTGTAACCGCCGGAGTAACGGTAAGACCAATTACTTCAAATATTGAAACTGGTTTTGCTTTGCCGCCAATTGAAGAATTTGAAAAATTAATTACTGCAAAAACAAAGGCAATTGTTATTTGCAATCCAAACAATCCAACCGGATATTTATATAGCCGGGAAGAACTGGAAGTGCTGAAAACTATTATTCTGAAACATGATCTGTATCTGTTTTCTGATGAAGCGTACCGTGAATTTTGTTATGAAGGAAAACATTTCAGTGCCATGCAGTTGGAAGGTGCCGAAAATAATGTGATCCTGATGGATACGATCAGCAAGCGCTATAGTGCTTGTGGAGCAAGGATTGGGGCTTTGGTTACGCATAATAAAGAGGTTTTAAATACTGCAATGAAATTTGCGCAGGCGAGATTAAGCCCACCCGAATTTGGACAAATTCTTGGCGAAGCCGCAGTTGATTTACCAGCAGATTATTTCGAGAAACCAAAAGCAGAATACCAGTTAAGAAGAAATACGATTGTAAAAAGATTGAATAATATTCCCGGAGTTTTTTGTCCAAATCCAGGTGGCGCGTTCTACGCAATGGCTTCGCTCCCGATTGATGATGCCGATATTTTTTGCCAATGGCTTTTAGAATCATTCAATTACAATGGAGCAACGTTAATGCTGGCGCCTGCTACCGGATTTTATGGAACAGAAGGATTGGGTAAAAATGAAGTAAGGCTTGCGTATGTTTTAAATGCTGATGCAATTAATAATGCAATGGATTGCCTTGAAAAAGCTTTGGAAGTGTATCCGGGAAGGGAAAAATAAAACGTAATCTTTTTCTAAAAACTAAAAAAACCCTTAATAGTTAAGGGCTTTTAAGTGTATCGGGGAGCAGACTTGAACTGCCGACCTTCGGGTTATGAATCCGATGCTCTAACCAGCTGAGCTACCCCGACATTTTGGGCGGCGAAGATAATACTTTGCAGAAAAACAGCAATACAAAAAGTACAGCCTTTCTTAACTTTTTTTATTCTTTAAGTTTAAATTAAATTATTCGTTACAGCACATAAACAAATAATGATATTTCTTATTTTCTATAAGAAACTTATTGGCGTAAATAATTAATAAAAAATGCCTGCTTTCAAAGAATAGAAGCAGGCATTTACTATAAGCAGGCGATGACTTATCTCGCTCCCGGAGGACAATATTTTCTCAAATAATCTGAATATAAAGTAGATAAAAACTTCCTCGTTCCTTCACCTTCCGAAAGCGAATGTGTGCGATTTGGAAATGGCATAAACTGAAATGTTTTATTGTATTTGATCAGTTCATTCAACAATGCTTCTGCATTATCGTATTGCACATTATCATCACCGGTTCCGTGGATGAATAATAGATTTCCTTTCAGATTTTTTGCATAATGAATCGCCGATCCCAACACGTAATTTTCCATATCATCCTGAGGCAAACCCATATATCTTTCTTCATAAATATTATCGTAAAATAAAAGGTTGGTAACGGCTGCAATGGATATCCCGGTTTTGTAAATATCAGGATATTGAAACATCAGATTTAACGTAGAAGAACCGCCCCCGCTCCAGCCCCAAACTGCCACACGATCTTTATCGAAATATGGTTTTTCCAATATTTTTTTCGCTGCCATCGCCTGGTCATGAATGTTCAGTCTTCCAATTTGTCCATAAATAGATTTGCGCCATTCGCGTCCACGCAATGAAGGAGTGCCGCGGTTGTCAACAGAAATTTGAAAATATCCCTCAAGGCTCATATCGCCATTGAATAAAAAATTATTTTGTGCACCAAACTGATCGCCAACTGTTGAAGCTGCAGGCTCTCCATAAACATAAAATACAACAGGATACTTTTTTGTTGAATCAAAATTTACCGGCTTCGACATCCACGCATCCAAAGTAATATTATCATCGGTAGTAACTTTGAAATATTCCACATTGCTATTCTCATTCACCCTCATATTTTTCGCAATACTTTTTTCTTCATTCAAAGGTTTTCCATCAGGCAAAGTGATCCATTCTGATGCCGGAAATGTTTTGTAATTGGAAAAAGTATGAAATGCATATTTGGCAAAAGGAGAAATATTGTAATCATGTGTTCCGGCAAGATTCGCTGGTGACAAAGGTTCCAGCTTTCCTTTGCCGTTTAATTTGGTCCGAAATAAATAAAGCTGCGTGGCATTATTTGGCGAAGCCATAAAATAGACATACCCGTTTTTATCATCAATGCATTTGATATTGTCAATATCATAATCGCCTTTGGTAACCAAAGACTCTTTTCCATCCCGGTCAACTAAATAAATATGACGCCAGCCGTCTTTTTCGGTTACCCACAAAAATTGCTTTCCGCCATTTAACCAATCCCAGCCAGTAGGATCATCATCGTTCCACCTAGATTTTATATCAATAAATGCTTTATCATCTTCTGTATAAAAATTTTTCGCAGCGCCGGTATTTACATCACAATAAAAAAGTTTGCTCTCATTTTGTTTGCGATTTAATTGTTGCAAAACAACCTGCGAAGAATTATCTGCCCATTCCATTCTTGGAATATAATGTTCCTGCGGATCGCCCGGAACATCCATCCATTTTGTGTCATCGTTGTCAACCGTTACCACACCAATTCTTACCGGAGATGGCGGCCAGCCTACTTTTGGATACTCGACAGGAACAATTCTTGAGTAAACAGAATCGGTGGTGTTCAACATATAATAATCACGAATCTTTGTAGCATCAACTTGCCAGAAAGCGATTTTTTTGCTATCAGGGCTCCAGCGAAAACCATCACGGCAACCGAATTCTTCTTCATAAACCCAATCAAAGGTCCCGTTGACAAATTTACGTGTACCCGTCACCGTTAGTGGTTTTATTTCATGAGTTGAAAGATCTTCAACATATAAGTTATGCTCACTTACATAAGCGGCTTGTTTGCCGTCAGGAGAAATTTTTGCAAACATTAAAGATTGCGAAGGAAGCGATTTTCCAAGTTGTGTTAATTGGTTTTTGTTTAAATCCAAAACCCAATAATCACCACGAGTATGGTATCTCCACACCCTTGCTGTATTTGTAAAAATCAACAGCATTTTATAATCAGGGGAGAAGCTGTAAATATTAAATTTCAATGGATCTTCGGCGCCGGCAGGAATGAGTTGTTCCCGTTTAACAATAATTGTTTGATTGTTTGTTTTTAAATCTGTTTTTACAATGTTTCCATCTTTGATTGCTAACGTAGAATTTCCATCAGAAGTCCAGTTGATTTGTTTTGGTCTGAATTGAGAAAAGGAAGTAAAAGTGCAAACAGAAAAAATAATAATGATTAAAAAGCGTACTGGTTTTAAGCGCATAAAATTATATTTCCGGTAAAAATACAGAAAC
>DATNFV010000025.1:0-5469 GCA_035606215.1 Hanamia sp. | reverse complement strand
TAAAAATAACCGGGTTTCCCTGGCGAACAAATGGTGCGTATAATTCACCTAAAACCTTCTTTGCTTTTTCAGAATTGGCTCCGATTATAACCCGGTCAGGTTTCATAAAATCTTCTACAGCCACCCCTTCACGCAAGAATTCAGGATTACTTACTACATCAAATAATTTTTGTGCGTTTTCAATTCCTGCAGAGGAGGCGCTTTTTAAAACAGCCTTTTTCACTTTGTCTGCGGTTCCAACAGGAACAGTACTTTTATCAACGAGGATTTTGAAAGAACCTTTTTGCAGAAGTGCACCAATTTTTTCGGCAACTCCCAAAACATATTTTAAATCAGCAAAACCGTCACCATCAGACGGGGTAGGCAAAGCAAGAAAAATCACCTTTGCATTTTTAATTCCTTCTGCAAGGGAAGTAGTAAATTTTAATCTTCCTTCCTTACTGTTTCTGTCAAAAAGTTTTTCAAGGCCGGGTTCGAAAATTGTGATCTGTCCGGATGATAATTTTTTTACTTTTTCTTCGTCAATATCCACACACGTTACCATATTCCCTGTTTCGGCAAAACAAGTTCCTGTTACCAATCCTACATACCCTGTTCCGATAACTGCAATATTCATTATTATTTATTTACGAATTCCAAAACTTTTGTGGTGATAAAATGTAATTGTTCTTCATCTAATTCGGTATGAATCGGCAAAGAAATTACACGATGTGTAAGCCAGTCAGTTTTTTCGAGATGATAATCAGCGCCACCAAATGAGGCAAACATTTCCTGTTTGTGAGCAGGGACAGGATAATAGATCATGGAAGGAACGTTGTTGGCTGAAAGAAACGCAACCAGCGCATCACGATCTACGTTTTCAAGTATTAAAGTATATTGATGAAAAACGTGTTTACAAAAATCAGAGCGGAAAGGAGTTTGAATTTTTGCATTTCCTGCAAAAGCTTTATCATAATAATCAGCCGCTTTTCTTCTGGCATCAATGTAACTATCGAGCAAAGGCAATTTAATATTTAAGATCGCTGCCTGCAAAGCATCCAGCCGCGAATTGCAACCTACTATTTCGTGATAATACCTGGTTTTTTGTCCATGGTTCGCTATCATTTTTATTTTTTCTGCAAGAGTATCATCATTGGTACAAATAGCACCACCATCACCATAACAACCAAGATTTTTGCTGGGGAAAAATGAAGTGCAGCCAATATCGCCGATCGTTCCTGTTTTTTTCACTGTTCCATCTTTAAAAGTATAATCACTTCCAATAGCCTGAGCATTGTCCTCAATTACAAATAAATTGTGCTCTTTTGCAATTGCCATAATTTCTTCCATTTCGCAAGACTGGCCATACAAATGCACCGGTACGATTGCTTTGGTTTTTGGCGTAACAGCTTTTCTGATGGCGCCAGGATCTACACAAAAAGTTTTTGGATTTACTTCTACAAAAACGGGTTTTAGTTTTAATAAAGCAATTACTTCTGTAGTGGCCACATAAGTAAAAGAAGGTGTGATCACTTCATCACCGGGTTGCAAGCCAAGCGCCATCATTGCAATCTGTAATGCATCTGTTCCATTAGCGCATGGGACAACGTGGTTTGCTCCGAGATAATGTGCAAGATTCAGAGAAAATGCAGCTACCTGCGGGCCGCCAATAAAAACGGTGCTGTCCAGAACTCCTGCAATCGCAGCATCTACCTGGTCTTTTATATTCAGATATTGCGATTTTAAATCAACCATATGTAAAGGCTTCATAGTAGCTTTTTTTAAACGGCAGCAAAGATAGGGATTGGGAAAGGAAAAGAAAAGGGTTGAGGCTGGAGAAGGAAGAGATTTACAGTAAAAGGAGTTTTAAGAGGAAATTTTAATTAGGGAAAGTTTATCTCCATGTGTAGAATTGTTTTAGATAAAACATCCCAATTTGGGAACCATTCTTTATCTTTGATAAAAGAAAAGATTGAGGGTAATTGCAAAAAAAGTTCTCAAAGAATTTTGGAAAGAACATTCAGATTGTGAACAGCAATTGAAATCATGGTACCAGGAAAGTAGCAGGGCAAAATGGAAAAACTCCAATGACATTAAAAGAGAATATCCCACTGCCAGTTTTCTTGCCAATAATAAGGTCGTTTTAAATATTAAAGGGGATCATTACCGTTTAATAATTAAATTAAATTATGAATATCAAATAATATGGATCCGATTCATTGGAACACATGCAGAATATGATAAAATTAATGCTGAAAAAATTTAAAAAATGACAATTAAGCCAATAAAAACGAAAAAGGATTATGAGCAGGCTTTAGAAAGACTCGAAACAATTTTTGATGCAGGAAAGGGTTCGCCGCTAGGAGATGAGCTTCAGATATTGAGTATACTCCTTGAAAAGTATGAAGATGAACATTTTCCAATTGAACTTCCTGACCCTATAGAGGCAATAAAATTCAGGATGGAACAATTGAGTTATAACCAGGCAGATCTTGCGGAAATTGTTGGCCTGAAAAGTCGTGCAAGTGAAATTTTGAATAAAAAAAGAAAACTGTCACTTGAAATGATAAGGCAACTTCATCAAAAATTAAAAATACCTACTGAAGTATTAATACAACCTTATTGAAATATTTGAGTTATAGAATTTCTGTTTGACAGTAAACCAACAATTATTCCTTTTTCTTCTCTCCCAAAAAACCTTGGAATGAAATATGTAGATAATCGTTTCAAAAAAAAGCTACATTAAAACGAATGACGGCAGAACAACAACGGCTTGAAGAAAATTCTCACAAAAAAATCCCGCTTGAACAATGGGGGCCATATTTGAGCGAACGCCAATGGGGAACAGTGCGTGAAGATTATGGTTATTATGGCGATGCCTGGAATTATTTTCCTTTCGAGCATTCTCATTGCCGTTCGTATCTCTGGGGCGAAGACGGCCTCGCCGGCATTTCTGATTATTTTCAAAATCTTTGTTTTTCCATTGCTTTATGGAATCGTAAAGATCCGGTTTTGAAAGAAAGGCTTTTCGGACTTGGTAACAAACAGGGAAATCATGGCGAGGATGTGAAAGAATTGTATTATTATCTGGACAATCTTCCTACGCATTATTATATGGAATATTTGTACAAATATCCGCAAAGGGAGTTTCCTTATGAGCAGTTAAAAACGGAGAATAAATTACGTTCCAAGGAAGTGCCGGAATATGAACTTCTTGATACCGGAATTTTTGATGACAATGAATATTTTGATGTTCATGTAATATACGCCAAGCAGGATTCAAGCGATATTTTTATTAAAATAAACATTCTCAATCGTTATTCAAAAAGCGCAGGAATTACGGTGTTGCCAACGCTGTTATTTTACAATCGTTCAAGCAATGAAACACTTGCGGAGAAACCAGTAATAACTTCCATTAATAAAACAACTGTAAAAGCAACACACCAGAGAGCCGGAACCTATTATTTTTATTTCCAGGCACCAAGAATCAGTTTGTTTACAGACAATGTGACCAACACAAAAAAAGTTACCGGAAAACCCAATGCAACACCTTTTGTAAAAGATGCTTTTCATACCGCCATTATCAAAAGAAAAAATATCGGGCAGCTTCGGAATAGAAATTATGGAACTAAGTTTTCGCCGGTTTATGATTACAGCATCAATGCCGGCGAAACAAAAACTATTTATTTGCGATTGTCCGATAAAGAAATGGAGAATCCTTTTGAAGAAGGATTTGAAGATATTTTTACAAAAAGAAAAGCCGAAGCTGATGAATTTTATCAGGCAATTCTTCCTGCAAATATTTCTGAAGACAGAAAAAAAATTCAGCGGCAAGCACTTGCAGGATTGCTTTGGAGCAAGCAATACTATCATTATGATGTTGAAAAATGGTTAACCACAAGTGATGGAATTACTCCTGTAAACGATGGTAAGCTTTTTGGGCGCAATCATGATTGGAAACACCTGAAAAATCAGAATATTATTTCCATGCCGGACAAATGGGAATATCCATGGTATGCCGCGTGGGATCTTGCTTTTCATTGTATTCCTATGGCAATGCTTGATGCGAGTTTTGCCAAACATCAATTGCTGCTGATCATGCGCGAATGGTATATGAAACCGGATGGACAATTGCCGGCTTACGAATGGCATTTCAGTGATGTAAATCCTCCCGTACACGCCTGGGGCGCATTACAGGTTTACCGTATTGAGAAAGCGATCACAGGCAAGGGCGATATTAAATTTTTAAAGAAAATATTTCATAAACTTATTATCAATTTCACATGGTGGATCAACCGCAAAGATGCCAGTGGAAATAATATTTTTCACGGTGGCTTTTTGGGATTGGATAATATAGGCATCTTCAACAGGAGTATTGAACTTCCCGGAAAACACCGCCTGGAGCAGGCTGATGGTACCAGCTGGATGGCAATGTATGCGCTCAATATGATGGACATTGCTTTGGAAATTGCCGTTGTGGATGATGCGTTTGAAGAAACCTCCACCAAATTTTTTGAACATTTTGTGTTGATCGCTGAAGCATTGAACCAATATGGTTTGTGGAATGATGAAGACAAATTTTTTTATGATATTCTTGCGTTGGGCGACGCCGCTCCGATGCATTTGCGCATTCAATCAATAGTTGGTCTTACTACTTTATTTGCCGTTTCAACTATTGAAAAAAAAGTTCGCGATTTGTTGCCTGATTTTAAAAAAAGAACCAACTGGTTTGAAAATTACAGGAGAAAAAATGATCGTTTCTGGCCTAATGAAGAACGTGCCGAAGGCAACACGATTTTGCTTTCTCTTGTACCACAGGAAAGATTGAAAAATATTTTGAAGCATTTGCTGGATGAAGAAGAATTTCTTTCTCCCGGCGGGATCAGGGCTTTGTCAAAGTACCACGAAAAAAATCATTATTCGGTAACAATTGAAAATATTGATTATTCCATTCAGTATGATCCGGGCGATTCATCTTCAAACCTTTTTGGTGGAAACTCTAACTGGCGTGGCCCTGTTTGGCTTCCTATTAATTATCTGATCATTCAGTCTCTCAGAAAATATGGAGAATTTTACGGTGATGAATTAATCGTGGAATGCCCGACCGGTTCCGGAAATCAAATGAATTTGAAACAGGTAGCGGATGAAATTGCAAAAAGAGTGATCAGTTTATTTGAAAAGGAACCAACAGGAAAACGCCGGATTAATGGAAAATATAGCTGGTTTTATGAGCAGCCCGAAAACCAGGATCTGATTTTATTCTACGAATATTTTCATGGGGATGATGGTCACGGTTTAGGCGCCAGCCACCAAACAGGATGGACTTCTCTTGTCGCATGTTTAATCAGCGAACTTGCCAATAAAATCTGATCTTTCTTGTTAGCTTACCTTTAACTGCCCATTTGGCACATCTCAGTTTTAGCACACTTTCTGTACAATACCCATTGGGAAATAGTACTATAAAAATTTTAAAAAAGGTAAATTATGAAA
>DATNFV010000024.1:0-142413 GCA_035606215.1 Hanamia sp. | reverse complement strand
CGCCGTCGTCTGGTCTCATGACCAAAGGCATCAAGTGGTACCTCTCTCAATTCTTTCCACTTAAATGCCGCCGCCGTCTGGTCTCATGACCAACGGCATCAAAATTAGCCAATGTCGGTGTCCCTTTCTTTTGCACCGTCTATTCATGGAATGCCGCCGCCGTCTGGTCTCATGACCAACGGCATCAAAAGGTATCTCTCTCAATTCTTTCCACTTAAATTCCTAGATGCTGCATCTTAGCCAGATGTCCCTTTCTTTCGGACCGCCTATTCATGGAATGCCGCCGCCGTCTGGTCTCATGACCAACGGCATCAAGTGGTATCTCTCTCAATTCTTTCCACTTAAATTCGTAGATTCAAAATTCGGTGTCCCTTTCTTTCGGACCGCCTATTCATGGAATGCCACCGCCGTCTGGTCTCATGACCAACGGCATCAAGTGGTACCCCTCTCAATTCTTTCCCCTTAAATTCGTAGATGCCGCCGCCGTCTGGTCTCATGACCAACGGCATCAAAAGGAACACGAAGCCTTCTATATAACTACTCAGAAAAGTCTTTTAGCCAATATCGGTGTCCCTTTCTTTCGGACCGCCTATTCATGGAATGCCGCCGCCGTCTGGTCTCATGACCAACGGCATCAAAAGGAACACGAAGCCTTCTATATAACTACTCAGAAAAGTCTTACTGCAAGGGGTTTTTCCTTTAAAATTACTTAGCCAATGTCGGTGTCCCTTTCTTTCGGACCGCCTATTCATGGAATGCCGCCGTCGTCTGGTCTCATAACCAACGGCATCAAGTGGTACCTCTCTCAATTTTAGCCAATATCGGTGTCCCTTTCTTTCGCACCGTATATTCATGGATTGCCGCCGCCGTCTGGTCTCATTTTCTTTTCGAATGATGCGTTCAATCATATTTCTCTATTCTTTCGGACCGCCTATTCATGGAATGCCGCCGCCGTCTGGTCTCATGACCAACGGCATCAAAAGGAACACGAAGCCTTCTATAAACTACTCAGAAAAGTCTTACTGCAGGGGGATTTTCCTTTAAAGTTATTATTTCCAAAACACAAGAACTCTTGCCGGGTTACTTTATGCACGTAAGAAAATTTATAGAAGCCGGACAGGAAAAAATATTTCAAATAAAAAAACCACTCCTTTCGAAGTGGCTCGTGCCCGGAACAGGAATCGAACCTGCACATCCTTGCGAACGGCAGATTTTGAGTCTGCTGCGTCTACCAATTCCGCCATCCGGGCAAAAATGTCAACTGAAAATCAGAAATTATCAGATGAAAATTTCGGGTGGCAATATTACGCATTCCATTGATAGTGTCCAAAATCAACAGCAAATATTTTTTCAAATCATACATTTCTAAAATCCATTAAGGCCAGATAATGTAAATTGCCTTTTTCTAAAAAATTCCAATGTTGAAAATCGGATTAATAAAGGAAGGAAAAGTTCCTCCTGATAATCGTGTAGCGCTTACTCCTCTGCAATGCAAATGGATCATGGAGCATAAAAACATTTCCATCATGGCCCAGCACTCTGAAACCCGCTGCTACTCTGATGCTGAATATGAAAAAGCGGGAATTAAAGTAAAAGAGGATGTCAGTGAATGCGATATTTTACTGGGCATCAAAGAAGTTCCGGCAGATATGCTGATACCCGGGAAAACTTACTTCTTTTTCTCTCACACACGCAAGCTTCAGCCCTATAATCAAAAACTGATCAAAGCCATTATAGAGAAGAAAATTACTTTAATTGATTACGAATGTATAGAACATGAAGACGGCACCAGGGTGATAGGTTTTGGCTTTTTTGCAGGAGTGGTTGGCGCCCACAATGGAATGATGGCTTACGGAAAGCGCACGGGAAGTTATTCACTGGAACGTGTTTATAAAAAGAAGAATTTCCAGGAACTGATCCACACTTATTTCGGATTGAAAATTCCGCTTATAAAGATCGCGGTTACCGGTAGCGGCCGTGTGGCACATGGAATTTTGGAGATCATGAACCTGATGGAAATTCATGAAGCGGAGCCGGAAGAGTATAAAACCACTGATTTTACTTATCCTGTTTATGTGCATTTAAAAGGTGAAGATCTTTATGTGAACCGGCAAACAGGCAAATACACCCGCAAAGAATTCCATGAACATCCTGAACGCTATGAATGCCTTTTTAAAGACTATATGTCTGAAACGGATATCTTATTGAACGGGGTATTCTGGTACGACCAGGTACCGCGTTTATTTGAAATGGAGGACATGAAAAATAATTTCCGCATCAAAACAATCGCCGATATTTCAGACGACAGGAATGGTTCCGTTCCCTGCAACTACGGCGACAACACGATGGAAGATCCGGTTTATGGCGTTAATAAAATCACCGGAGAACGCACCCGTCCTTACATTGAAGGATCAGTTGATATTATGGCGGTCGGAAATCTGCCGAATGAATTGCCGAGAGATGCATCAAGATATTTTGGAGAACAACTGATCAAATTTGTCCTCGATGATCTTTTAAACGGCGGCTCTGAAATCATCAAAGATGCTACCATTGTAAAAGATGGAAAATTGACAGAGAATTATGAATATATGAGTGATTATGCAGGTGTAGGAGGAATTAAGAATTAGGAATTAAGAATTAAGAATTAAGAATTAAGAACCAATTCCCCAATTAACCAATAAACCAATCTCCCCTTGAACGATTATTTCCAATTCAGACAGTTCAAAATTAACCAGGATAAAAGCAGCATGAAAGTTTGCACGGACTCCTGTTTGTTTGGAGCCTGGATCGCTGATAAAATTGAAAGAAAAGATATTCAACCCAAAAGGATCCTGGACATCGGATCAGGAACCGGCTTATTGTCTTTGATCATTGCTCAAAAATCAAATGCAGACATTGATGCAGTAGAAATAGAGGAAAATTCGTATGGGCAAACAAAAGCAAATTTCGCTGAATCGCCATGGCAGCAAAGAATACAGGCGTTTCACACGGATATAAAAAATTGGCATTCTTCGCAAAAATATGATCTCATTATTTCCAATCCGCCCTTTTTTGAGAACGATTTAAAATCAGGAAATAAAAATAAGAATATTGCGAAGCATCATGACACCTTAACCCTGGCGGAACTTCTTCAATCCATAAAAAACAATCTTTCAAAAGAAGGAAATTTTGCAGTTCTTCTCCCCTTTCACAGGACCGGATATTTTAAAAACCTTGCTGCTGAAAATGGTTTTCATTTGCCGGAAGAATTATTAGTCAAGCAAACTCCAAGGCACTCCTGTTTTCGCAGTATATTATTTTTCGGAACTCAAGAGGAAACGATTATTTCGAATGAATTAATAATAAAAGAAAACGGAAATTATACCACAGAATTTAACCACCTTTTGAAAGACTATTATCTAAACTCCTGACGAACCTTCAATCCTGAACATTGATTATTGAACATTAGTTATTGAACATTTTACTTTCAACCGCCAACTTTCAACCTCTTTGTGCTCCTTAGAGCCTTTGCGTCTTCGTGGCCGGTTCTCCCAAATTTAGCCAATGCCGGTGTCCCTTTCTTTCTGACCGTCTATTCATGGAATGCCGCCGCCGTCTGGTCTCATGACCAACGGCATCAAGTGGTACCTCTCTCAATTCTTTCCACTTAAATGCCGCCGCCGTCTGGTCTCATGACCAACGGCATCAAAAGGAACACGAAGCCTTCTATATAACTACTCAGAAAAGCCTTACTTTAGCCAATATCGGTGTCCCTTTCTTTCGGACCGTCTATTCATGCGATGCCGCCGCCGTCTGGTCTCATGACCAACGGCATCAAACTTAGCCAATGCCGGTGTCCCTTTCTTTCGGACCGTCTATTCATGGAATGCCGCCGCCGTCTGGTCTCATGACCAACGGCATCAAGTGGTACCTCTCTCAATTACCTTTAAAATGTGTCAGAATTTTAAAACTATCTAATCCGTCCCAATAAAATCTTGCAGATGAATAATAATAATCTTCCGGGCTTTCACACAAACCGGCCTTTACCGGATTGTAATGTAAGTATTCTAATTTTTGTTTGAACAAATCCTCGGAAATCAATTCAATACTTAATGGTTCCCTTTTCCATATCTGGTATTCACGGTCGTATTTATTCACTTTAAAATTGGCGAGCGCTTCTGTATCATTTCCGGTAAGTGAACGTTTCAATTGCTGAGCGGTATATTTCATAAACGATGCCTGTATATCTGAAGGTGTAAAACCAATCAATGGTTGCCATATCAAATGAATATGATTGCTCATTATGACAAATGCATTTAGCTCAATCCTCTTGTCGGTTACTAAAAATTTAAGGCTGTCAACTATTATGTCTTTATGCCTGTCATCTCTAAGCAAATGATTCCACTGATAAATAGTGGCTGTAAAAAACTGTGAACAGTGAACTGCAAAGTTTGGATTCATTCGCTAATCTATGAATAATAATGGGAGTTCTGATTTATTCAATGCCGTTGGTCATGAGACCAGACGGCGGCAGTGAGAGTTCTGATTTATTTAATGCCGTTGGTCATGAGACCAGACGGCGGCACTTCTACCGATAGATTATTTATAATAGCCAACAACCTTCAACTCTTTGTGCTTCTTAGAGTTTTCGAGCCTTCGTGGCGGGTTCTCCCCAATTACCTTCAACCTCTTTGTGCCCCTTAGAGCCTTTGCGTCTTCGTGGCCAGTTTGCGTCTTCGTGGTCAGTTCATGCCGTTCTCGCCGAAGGAACCACCGACAAATCTTCAAAGCGCCCATCAAGGTATTTATAATAAGCTGTGATCGCGATCATTGCTGCATTATCAGTACAATATTCAAATTTTGGAATGTACGTACTCCACCCTTCTTCCCTGCCCCGTTTTTCAAAAGAATTGCGAAGTCCGCTGTTGGCACTTACTCCGCCGGCAATACAAACTTCTTTGATACCGGTTTCATCCGCTGCTTTTTTTAATTTATTTAATAAAATAGAAACGATCCTAGACTGCACCGATGCACAGATATCTGCCAGGTTTTCTTCCACAAAATTTTCATTCTTCAGTTTCTCGTCCCTGATAAAATATAAGATCGCCGTTTTTAATCCGCTGAAACTAAAATTAAGCCCATCAATTTTCGGCTCAGGAAAATGATACTTTGCCTCACCCTGTCTGGCGTATTTATCAATCAATGGTCCGCCGGGATAAGGAAGCCCAAGGATCTTCGCTGATTTGTCAAAAGCCTCTCCTGCTGCGTCATCCAGCGTTTCACCAATTATTTTTTGCCCCAAAGGAGATTGGCACAAAACAATTTGTGTATGGCCGCCACTAACGGTCAAACATAAAAAAGGAAAGGAAGGAATTTTATTTGCTGAGTTTACCGGCCGGATCAGGTTGGCCAAAACATGCGCCTGCATATGATGTACAGCGATCAAAGGTTTATCAAAAGCAAGTGCAAGGGATTTTGTAAATTCTGCTCCCACCAGTAAAGCCCCTATCAGCCCCGGAGATTGTGTGAAAGCAAAAGCATCAATATCTTTTAATTCAACATCGGCAACTTTCAATGCCTGGTCCACAACAGGAACTATAGCCTGCAAATGCGCCCGTGAAGCGAGTTCCGGCACAACACCTCCATATAATTCATGAATTTTCTGGCTGGAAATAATATTGCTCAAAATGGTTCCGTCGCGGCAAACCGAAGCCGCGGTTTCATCACATGAGGATTCAATCGCAAGAATCGTAATCATAGGCTGCAAAGTTATGGAAAATGGATTTTTGTGATAGTTCTTATATATCAAGCACAATTGAAATATTCTTTTTAATGGCTTCAATCTGTTCCTCATTCAATGCACCAATCTTTTTTAATAAACCTTTATTATCGATAGTCCGAATCTGATCAATGATAATATCACAATCTTCTTTTAACCGCGTAGCACCCTTTGTAAGATGAACTCTTAATATTTCGGAATCCGGTTTTACATTAGTAGTAATGGGACAAACAATGGTTGAAGGATGAAATTTATTTAATAAATCTGTTTGAAGAATAGCTACAGGCCTGGTTTTGCCCGTTTCTGTACCGAACCTGGGATTCAAATCGGCAATCCAGATATCATATTGTTTAATTTTCATCTTTCAGCTTTTCAAATTCTGCAAGTACTTTCATCGATTCTTCCTGTACCATTCTAGATTCCTTCTGCAACTGCCGCGATAGTATTTTTCTTTTTTGCAGAAGATTATAAAACTCGACTGCTTCATTGATATAACGGTTTCTGTTTTTATGAATCCTGGCAGTTATTTTTTCTGTTTCATTAAACACGAGATCATCCATTTTTAAAGAGAGATTTTTCATTTTTACGCTTTCGTCAAAGGTATATACAAAAAGTATATGCTGAAGAATTATTACTCATTGTATTCTCCATTTTCATAAGTACCAATGACTGTAATCATAATTTTGTTTAATTTATGAAGCAGACAATTAAATAACCCGATTCCTTATTTTTCTAAACACTGGCGTAGTCTACTGGCGTGCCTGCACGTTACTTAAAGAGGGTTTTTATCTTGACCTGATCGCCACTACGGGATCCAATCGTGCAGCAGTTACTGCAGGAATAATTCCGGACAAAATTCCAATGACAATGCAAATAGAGATGGCAAGAAAAAGAATTCCGGCAGAAATATAAACAGGGAAACTAAACAAACTGCTAAGAACAATGGTTAATATAAACACTAATATCAATCCGATCAATCCACCTAAAATGCAGATAGTAGCAGATTCCAAAAGAAATTCTGAAAGAATACTTCTTCTTTTTGCACCAATGGCCTTTTTTAAACCAATGATCGGGGTTCTTTCTTTCACGGTCACAAACATGATATTGGCAATCCCGAAAGCTCCTACAACAAGACTTAATATTCCGATTGCCCAGCCGCCAATGTTAATACTTGCGAAAACAGAGCTTACTTTGTCACTCGCACCTGAAATCTGGTTCAGGGAAAAGTTATCATCCTCTTTCGGGCTTAACTTTCTGATAGATCTCATCACGCCTTCTAGATCGTTGGCAAGCTCCTGCGAACTTACGTTGTCCTTACCTTTTACAATAATTTTTGGATTGCTGTATTTTGCATTAATGATTTGTGCACCAAAACGATATGGCGTGATCACGGATTGGTCATAATCCCAGCCAATCATACTTTTTCCCATCTTTTTGATCACACCTACCACCGTAGCCTTGTGATTTTTAACATCCACTTCTTTTCCAATTGCAATTTCCGGGCTCCCAAATAAATTTTCAGCATTCGTATAACCGATAATAACAACAGGACTTCCGGATGCAAATTCAGCTCCGGAAATAAAACGACCGTAAACCATAGAAATGGGTTGAATATCATTTTCTTCTTCGCTGACGCCATACATCATCACATTCTCCAAAGCATAACTTTTATATTCAACATTCAACCGGTCTTGTATCAGGAAAGCCACGTTGCTGGCGAGATGACTTCGTTCCTTGATTAAACTGACCTCACTAAAAGCCGGTGCAGGCCTGTTCACAAATTTCCACCACGGATAATCTGCCCCGCTTGTAAAATACTGCCATTTATCAATGTAGATGGTATTGGTACCAAGACTTTTAATCTGATTTTGAATATTCATTTCAAGACTGTTTACCGTTGCCAAAACTCCGATGATACAAAAAATGCCAAATGAAATTCCGATAAGAGATAATGAAGTGCGCAATTTATTTACCATTAGTTCCTGCATGGTAAGACGGAAAGAACTGGCAAGTATGTTCAACGTTTTGCGCATGAAGACAAATTTAATGCTTCTCAATTGTATGCAAATAAAAATATGCTGAAAGGTAAAATGCTCATGTAAAAGTAAGTCATTTGTTTCGTGAGATGATAGATTTGATTTCTGTAATTTGCACCTTTTAAATCTCAAACTGATTGGTTCCTTCTAAAGAAAATCTCAGGCTTCAGAGAGTCATCATCCTTGTTGCAATAATTCTTTTTATTGTAAAAATAATAGCATGGTTTCTCACCAGCTCTCTCGCCATTCTTACAGATGCACTCGAAAGTATCGTTAATATTGTGGCAGGTTTCCTGGGATTGTATAGCCTGAATTTAGCGGCAAAACCAAAGGATGCAGATCATCCTTACGGACATGGTAAAGTTGAATTTCTTTCAGCCGGAGTAGAGGGAAGCCTGGTACTGATTGCCGGCTTTTTTATTATTTACAAAGCGGTTCAAAGTTTTTTTTATCCTCATCCGATTGCAAAACTGGATTTTGGAATTTACCTTATCGCAGCAACAGCCCTGGTGAATTTTATTCTGGGAAAAATTTGCATCTCTACCGGGAAAAGAAACAATTCATTGCAATTGATTGCGGGCGGGAAACATCTGATCACCGATACGTATTCTACTTCGGGCATTTTAATCGGACTTGTAGTCATCTATTTTACTGACCTCGTTTTTCTTGATAGCCTGATCGCATGCCTCGTTGCCATCATTATTATTTACACCGGTTATAAAATTGTACGTGTTTCTATCGCCGGAATCATGGATGAAGCCGATGAAAAATTATTAAAAGATTTTGTATCTCTCTTGAATCAGCACCGAAAGGAAAACTGGATCGATCTTCATAATATGCGCATCATTAAATATGGAAGCACCTTGCATTGTGATTGCCATCTGACCGTTCCCTGGTATCTTAATGTAAATGAGGCTCATGCAGAAATTGAAGCGCTGGCTTCTTTAATAAAAAATGAATTTGGCGAAGCAGTGGAATTATTCGTCCATTCTGATCCTTGCAGGGATTATTCCTGTAAAATTTGCACCAAACATAATTGTGCTGTAAGGCACCATCCGTTTGAAAAAAGAATTACCTGGACAATAAAAAATATTTCCAGGGATGCCAAGCATGATATCAATACACTATAAAAAAATATCCCCTCATAGAAATGAGGGGATTCCAAAATTCAAAAACTGATTATCCATTAAGCGTTTAATACAATCGATAGTTAATTACGACAGCAATTAACGTCTGTTGTTAAAGATTTAAGCTTAGAATTCATGTAAGTTGTCAATGGAAAACCGGTGGTATAATTTTGGCATTTTTTTATTTCAAAAAATAGGTTAGCAACGGTTGAACAAAATAAAAACGCGCTAATTCTGCAATTATTTTACTGGAGAAAAAAATCGGGTAAAGTTGCCTTTTAAATCGTAAAAAAGACATGGGAAGTTTACTAGTAATGATGCAGGGATTGTTTCTATTTAAACAGGAGAGCGACAGCAAATGCAGCACCGGCGGCAAGTGCGCCAATCAGCATTACTTTTAATGCACCTGATAAGATCGGAACACCGGTGATCTTACTCTTAAAATATCCGAAAATAAATAAACAGATGAGTGTTGCAATTATAGAAAATTTCAATGCTTCGCGTGAGTTTGCTATAAAAAAATAGGGACTCAAAGGAATGATGCCGCCAACCGCATAAGACAAACCAATATTGAAAGCGCTTTTTTTGGCTCTTTGCGGATCAGGCTTGTCGAGACCTAGTTCGAATTTCATCATAAAATCAACCCATTGTTTTTTATCCTTTGCTATTTCTTCGGTTGCTTTTAATTGTATCTCTTCACTGAGTCCAAGATTTTCAAAAAAATCACGCACTTCTTTTTTCTCCATTTCAGGCACTTTTTCCACTTCATCATATTCTCTTCTCAGCTCACTGTTATAATGATCATTCTCTGTTTTTCCTGCAAGAAATCCACCCAATCCCATAGCAATGCTTCCTGCAACAATTTCTGCAATTCCGGCTATTACTACTATCGAGCTATTGGCAACAGCACCTGTTAATCCCGCTGCAAGCGCGAAAGGAACGGTAAGCCCATCACTCATCCCTATTACCACATCCCGTAAAAAATCAGAACTCTGCAGATGTTCTTCTTTGTGAATTTTGTCGTGCATGGTGAGGGGAAAGGTTTATTGGTTTATTGGTTAATTCGTTTATTCAAATCATAAATCATAAAATCGAACATCAGATATAAAAATAGTTCTTTTATTTTCATATCAACATAATCAATCTGATCAAACGGCATCAAACCAGACAGGTCTGTTATCATTCCAGTCGCCATTATAATTAATGGTCAGTTCTTCTCCTGCCGCAATTTCCCGGACCGTTTTTACCTCGATAATTTCTTCTTCAAAATCCATAAAATATTCGCAGTTGCTTTCGTAACTGTGATTATAAACCGGGATCAAACCCAAAGCCATACAACATTGATCTTCATTTTTCCCCCATGCAAAAATATAATTGTGCAGCAGCGTTTTATCAATTTGCATGCGGTCTTCAGCGCTCATCACAATCACCGGCGATTCTTCTATGATTGTCTTTGCGGGAATTTTTTCTTTGGTAAAAACACCTCTGCCTTTTGCTGCAGTCTTTTTAATAAACAAATAATTTTTTATCATATAATTAACCCAATTATTAAAGGTAAAATAAATTAATTTTGCGCCCTTATCTGAAAGAACTTTTTAAATGACCGACGAAGAAATTTCTGTTCAGGATCAGTACGAAGATGTTTTAAAAACCAATGATGACGCAATCATCAGCGATTTTTTGAATCAACAAAACATCAGCGACGTCGCTGAACTTATTTATGATAATGAAGACAGGGAAGTAGAAATTTTCCTGCACCTTTCTTTGCACCGGGCCATTAGTGTTTTTAAGATTCTGGAACATCCTACTCAAAAGAGAATCATCAAAAATCTGCCTCCCATCAAAAGTGCGGAGCTTTTGAATGAGATGCAGCCGGATGACCGTACATCATTTTTTGAAGACCTTCCCAATGAAGTAGTTCGGGAATTGGTCAAAACTTTGGTTCCTGAAGAAAGAAAAATTACCCTTTCTCTTTTGGGTTATCCTGAAAATAGTGTCGGCAGGTTGATGACGCCTGATTATGTTTATGTTTACGAATACAATACCGTTGCGGAAGTTTTAAATATTATCCGCGGTGTTGGAAAAAATACCGAGACCATAGATGTAATTTATGTGATCAATAAACACGGCGAGTTGCTGGATGATATCAGAATAAGAGAATTTATTCTGGCGGATCCAAAAACGAAAGTGAGTGAAATGATGGATGGCCGCTTTATTGAGTTGAATGTAAACGACGACCAGGAAACTGCCAGTGAGGTTTTTAAAATGAACAACCGTGTGGCTTTGCCTGTCGTAGATGATTATAATGTATTACTGGGAATTGTTACGATCGATGATGTATTATGGGTAGCCGCTGAAGAATTCAGTGAAGACGTTCAGAAAATAGGTGGTGCGGAAGCTCTTGACATGCCATACCTGGAGACACCCTTCTTTCATCTGGTGAAAAAGAGAGTTGGATGGCTCACCATTCTTTTCTTTGGGGAAATGCTAACCGCTACAGCAATGGCTTTCTATAATGAAGAAATGCTTAAGGTGATCGTACTGACTAATTTTATTCCGCTTATTATAAGTACTGGTGGCAACAGTGGTACTCAGGCATCTACTTTAATTATCCAGGCGATGGCGCTGGGTGAAGTAAAGCTGATCGATTGGTGGCGGGTTATGCGCCGTGAAATATTATCCGGGCTTATGCTGGGAATTATGTTGGGATGCATCGGTTTTTTACGCATTAGCTTATGGAGCTTCGCTATGCATCACGGGGTTGGAAAAGATATTTACGGTGAACATTGGATGCTGCTTGCTTTTACTGTCTGGGTTTCTTTGATAGGCGTAGTACTTTGGGGATCACTGATCGGAAGTATGCTTCCTTTGCTTTTAAAAAGACTCGGTGCCGATCCTGCATCTTCTTCCGCACCATTTGTTGCAACATTGGTAGATGTTACCGGGCTCGTAATTTTCTTTAATGTAGCGCAATTGATTTTACGTGGAACATTGCTTTGAGATTCCTTTTACAGATAATTTTCTT
This sequence comes from Hanamia sp., assembly GCA_035606215.1. Lineage (GTDB taxonomy): Bacteria > Bacteroidota > Bacteroidia > Chitinophagales > Chitinophagaceae > Ginsengibacter. The sequence continues at coordinate 130,467 of DATNFV010000024.1, read as the reverse complement.
TCGTCTGTAAGTCCTTTTCCCTTTCGTGTTTAAAAAAAGCTGACTGTAGTTAAATAAAAAATCTTAATAAATTCTAACCTTAAAAATACTGCAGGCAAACTAACACCTTCATTTCCTTTTTCTATTTCCTTGCCATAAATCCGATCGTGCGGCTTTTCTTAAGTATAAAAAAGTAATTATACTATCTGCTAATGGGTAATATTTCTATTTCATGATTTAGATGATTTACGATTTTGACAGTAAATACAGATGCTGTAAAAAAGGGCAATCTTGCCCTTTGCAGTGATGCTGCACGGGTCTATCTTTGTTCCAGAAGTTGATTGATGTTGATCATCAGGCATTAATCAAAAAATATCCAAAATCCATTCGAAAAACAGAATCTATCCAAGTTCCTTTAAAATCGAAAAAATCCGATATCAGTCAACTTCTAATTTTTTTTATCCAATATCACTTCTTTGCGGAAAGTAAAGAGAAACAAAAACCAGGTTATTTTGAAATACAGGATCATTTCAAAATATTAAGAGATCCAAACTTGTGAAGACTAATCCAAATTCGAAGAAAACTGAATCCGATCCTTGTAGAAAATCATACTGAAACCGGATGATCCGCCGGAATTGGTTCCAAAGATACTGCTAAACGCAGTAAAAAAAATTACTTCTGTAGTCGAAAGGTTACAGAAGTTTTTTATTTTACGCAGGTTCAAATACTCTTTTTTTATTCATGATAATGTGAGAAATTCGTACACTAAATGATTCTGACACTTCCCGCACATAAAAAATATTCCCGCATCATCTCACTCGTTCCTTCTCAAACAGAATTGCTGTCTTATTTAGGGTTGGAAAATGAAGTGATCGGAATTACAAAATTTTGTGTTCATCCGGAAAGCTGGTTTAGAAATAAAACAAGAGCTGGCGGCACAAAGAATATCAATTTCAAAATGATTCATCAGCTTTCTCCTGATCTCATTATCGCCAATAAAGAAGAAAATGTAAAGGAACAGGTAGAAGAATTAGCAAATGACTATGATGTTTGGATCACAGATGTAAATGATCTGGGTGATGCTATTAAAATGATCACAGATATTGGAAAATTAACCGTCAAGACAGAAAAGGCTTCTGAATTGATTTTGAAAATAGAAGAAGGATTTGAAAATTTGAAAAGATCCTCTTTCAACAAAGCACCTGTTAAGACTGCATATTTTATATGGAAAGATCCTTACATGGTTGCTGCCGGCGATACTTTTATTAATAACATGATGGGATATTGCGCATTAGAAAATGTTTTCTGTCAGCAAAAGCGTTATCCTGAAATTACGTTAGACGAAATAAAAGAAAGAGATGTGGAACTTATCTTGCTTTCTACCGAGCCCTACCCTTTTAAGGCAAAACATTGTGAGGAAATGCAAAAGCGGTTCCCCAAAATAAAAATTGAATTAGCAGATGGTGAAATGTTTAGCTGGTATGGAAGCCGTTTGCTAAAATCCGTTGAATATTTTCAATCATTTTTAAAGCAGGTTTAATATTAAGAGTAATTCTTTAAACATAAATCTCTAAACCATCTAATTCCCTATTTTTGCAAAAATTAAAACTTAAATAATGGCATCAAAAAAAATTACAGAGATTTTAGGCGATAAAGCAGAAGACTTATTAAACTACAAATGCAAAATTGACAAATCAACACTTACACTTCCTTCACCATCTTATATAGATGACATTTTTGTACAAAGCGATCGTAACAACCGCGCGGTTGGTTCTATTCAGCAACTGATGGATCATGGCCGCCTGGGTGGCACCGGATATTGCTCTATTTTCCCGGTTGACCAGGGCATAGAACACAGTGCCGGCTCATCCTTCGCTCCAAATCCTATTTATTTTGATCCAGAAAATATCGTAAAATTAGCGATCGAAGGTGGCTGCAATGGCGTAGCTTCTACTTTCGGTGTTTTAGGAATTCTCAGCAGGAAATATGCTCATAAAATTCCTTTTATTGTAAAGATCAATCACAACGAATTATTAAGTTATCCTGCCAAGTATGACCAAACCATGTTTGGCTCAGTTGAAACGGCTTATAATATGGGCGCTGTTGGCGTTGGCGCTACTGTTTATTGGGGAAGCCACGAAAGCACCCGGCAGTTACAGGAAGTAAGTTTGGCTTTTGAACGCGCTCATGAACTGGGAATGTGTACGATTCTTTGGTGTTATGTACGCAACGAAGCATTTAAAGTAAATGGGATCAATTATGAAACCAGTGCCGATCTTACCGGCCAGGCCAATCATCTTGGCGTTACTTTGCAGGCAGATATTATCAAACAAAAAATGGCTACCAACAATGGCGGATACAACGCCGTGAAATTCGGAAAAACCTCTCCATTGGTTTATGAAAATCTAACCACTGATAATCCAATTGATCTTTGCCGCTACCAGGTTTTGAATTGCTATAGCGGAAAAATTGGTTTGATCAACAGCGGTGGCGAAAGCAAAGGAGCCGAAGATCTGACTGATGCCGTTACAACAGCTGTGATCAACAAGCGCGCCGGTGGTATGGGTTTGATCATGGGAAGAAAAGCATTCCAAAAACCATTTAAAGATGGTGTTGAATTATTGAATGCCACACAGGATGTATATTTGGATCAAAGTATTACCATTGCATAGCAAAGTTTGACGCTCTGGCATATTTTAGACAATAAAAAACAATAATGAAAGAAGAAGAAGATTTTGATGCAAATCTTGCGGGAGAGGAAGGTGAAACTGAAGAGACGAAACGGAGATGGTTTCGCAGGATAAAAAAAGGGATCACCACTTCTACCAAGGATAAAAAAGAAGCTCCGGATGGATTGTGGACCAAATGCCCGCAATGCAGGTATACATGTACTGTTACTGAATTGCGCGAGAATTTGTTTATTTGCCCAAAATGTGAATATCACCACCGGATCGGAAGTGCAGAATATTTTGAGATCATTTTTGATAATGGAGAGTATAAAGAGCTTTTTGCAAATATAAAATCAAAAGATTACCTGGGATTTGTGGATCTCAAGCCCTACTCAAAAAGATTAGAAGAAACTTATGCGAAGACTTCAATTCACGATTCCATAACAGTGGCACATGGACAAGTGGATAACATGGATATAGTGATCGCAGCAATGGATTTCGAATTTATTGGCGGAAGTTTGGGAAGCGTAATGGGAGAAAAAATTTCACTTGCGTGCGATTATTGCATTGAGCATAAAATTCCGTTTATGATCATTAATAAAAGTGGCGGCGCAAGGATGATGGAAAGTGCTTTTTCATTAATGCAACTGGCAAAAACCTCCGGCAGATTGTCGTTACTTTCAGACGCGAAAATTCCTTATTTTTCACTTTGTACCGATCCGACTTTTGGAGGAACAACGGCCTCTTTTGCAATGCTCGGAGATGTGATCATGGGCGAACCCGGTGCTTTGATTGGGTTTGCCGGTCCGAGAGTTATTAAAGAAACCATCAAGAAAGATTTGCCAGCGGGATTTCAACGAAGTGAATTTTTACTGGAACATGGCTTTCTTGATTTCATAGTTTCAAGAAAAGACCTGAAGGAAAAACTCAGACAATTGTTGATTCTATTCAGGAATTAAATTTTAAAAAAGAAACTTTGCAGCAGGAATGATTAAGTTCCTGCTGTTTTTATTATGGATATAAGCAACAGAAAAGCATATTACGAATACAACATTGAAACAAAGTATGTGGCTGGAATGGTTTTGACCGGAACTGAGATAAAATCATTGCGTGCCGGAAAAGCAAGTTTCAATGACAGCTATTGCATTTTTAACAAAGGAGAATTATTTGTAAAAAGTCTTCATATTTCTGAATACAATTTTGGCACTCATTACAATCATGAGCCAATGCAGGAACGCAAACTCTTATTGCAAAAAAAGGAATTGCGCAAACTGGAAAACAAGATCAAAGAAAAGGGCTATACTATTGTTCCTTTAAAAATCTTTTTCTCTTCCACGGGTTTTGCAAAAATGGAAATCGGGCTTGGTAAAGGAAAAAAGATTTATGATAAAAGAGAAACCATTAAAGCCAGGGAAACTGAAAGAGAAGTGAAGCGGAAGTATGGAGTGTAATAAATTGGTTTACCTCTTTAAATTTAAGTATTAAATTAAAAGCAGCTTTCCTAACATTCACTCAACCCGAGCGGCACATTCACTGCCAATCCTCCGTCAGCGGTTTCTTTGTATTTACTATTCATATCAACTGCAGTGTCCCACATGGTTTGAATGACATTATCCAAAGTTACTCTTGCAAAATCAGGTGCGCTTTGCAATGCAAGCTGACTGGCAGTTATAGCCTTTATAGCACCCATTGCATTTCTTTCAATGCATGGAATCTGCACCAACCCGGAAATCGGATCACAGGTCATTCCCAGGTGATGCTCCATCGTTATTTCTGCTGCCATCAAAGCCTGCCGTTGGGTTCCACCCATACATTCTGTAAGGGCGGCCGCAGCCATTGAGGAAGAAACACCTATCTCTGCCTGGCATCCTCCCATAGCAGCAGAAATGGTAGCGCCTTTTTTAAACATGGAACCGACTTCGGAAGCGGTTAGTAAAAATTGAATGATCTTGTCATCTGAATTTCCATCACAAAAAATAATATAATAAGCAAGTACAGCGGGAATTACGCCGGCTGCACCGTTTGTCGGAGAAGTAACAACACGCCCAAATGCAGCATTTTGTTCATTGACAGCAAGTGCAAAACAACTGACCCAGTCAAGAATATATTTAAAATCCTTACCGCCTTCTTGGATCGTTTTTATCCATGAATCAAAATCAGAATATTCTTTTCCTGATAAAAGTTTTTTGTTCAGACTTGCAGCTCTTCGTTTTACATTCAGTCCGCCAGGCAAAATTCCTTCAGTATGGCAGCCTTTGTACATACATTCGCTCATGGTTTTCCAGACCTGCAACACGCCTTCCTTTGTCTTTTGTTCAGGCCTCCATGAGTTTTCATTTTCCATCACTACTTCACTGATATTAAGACCGGTTTGCATGCACCAATGAATCAGATCGTCAGCATCATTGATAGGAAAGGGAAGTATAATTTCATCTTCATTGCCTGCGTCCTCTCCTTCTTTTTTTACAAACCCTCCTCCTATAGAATAATATGTTTCGGAAAAATGTTCATCGTTTTTTAATACGGCAATAAAAGTGAGAGCATTGGGATGAAAAGGCAGAGATTCATTTTTAAGAAATTCAATGTCTTCTGATGGATCAAAATCAATTTCATGAGTTCCATTCAGAAGCAACTTCTTGTCATTTTTTATTTGCAGGATCTTTTCAGAAATTAAACTGACATCAAAAGTTACCGGATCATCTCCTGACAAACCCAGTTGAACAGCAATATCAGTTCCATGGCCCTTGCCGGTTTTTGCAAGAGAACCATAAAGCAATATTTCTAATGAAACAACATCCGGGAGGATTTTTCTTTCCTGCAGCGAAGCTAAAAAGAATTGTGCTGCCCTCCATGGTCCAAGTGTATGACTGCTGGACGGCCCAACACCGATTTTAAACATATCAAAAACGGAAATTGCTTCGTGTCTCATAGCATAATTTATTCAGCAAAGATAAATTCTTTACTGAACCAATTGCTTATCAAAAGCAACGCAAATACAGGTGACGAAGAAATATTACCATTTCTTTATTGGCAAATCCTTACTGAATATCTGCTACAACAACATGAAATACGAGATTTGAATTGGCAGGAATTACGACTTTCCCGGTACTTGGATCTGTCACATCGTTTGCTCCATAACCTAATGATGGCGGAATGTACAAAGTAATGTCGCCACTTTTTGCAACCAAAGGAATTGCTTTTTGCCAACCCGGAATTACCTGACCGAGCTGAAAAATAGCCGGATTACCATGAGTAGAATCAAAACCGGTTCCATTTAGGAAACCGCCTCTGTAAAATACGGCGATGGTTGTACAAAGATTAGTAACTGATGGCCCACTTCCCGGTTGATTGATGTTATAAAAAAATCCTGCAGGAGCAAGAGTAGCATGGATTCCAAGAGCGGTTAGAGAATCCTGCAAGGCCTGTTGTTCTGCAGCCGGAGCCACAACAGTGGAATCGGTAAAATTGCATTTGTTTTCTTTTTTGGAACAACCGGCTAATACGATTAAAGCAATAATTGGTAAAGCAAAGATTTTTTTCATAGCGTAATTTCTGAGATGCAAATAAAGAGCATAAAATTTATACTTTCGCTGCTTCCTGCTGTTTCTTTTTAAATTTTAACTCTTCATAAATTTGCTCATTGCGATCCCATTTAAATTGCATACTGAACAATGTGTAAAAAACAGCAATTCCAATAACAGCAATGATGATCAGAGTAATGAGCGAAGGTGAAATATAAACCATATTTTTGTACCAGTCGTGGAAGATAACAGCAATAAGGATGGGAAGCGCAAATACAAGTCCCCACGGAGATCCATATAAAAATTGACGGAAAACTTTCTTTTCCTTTTCGCGGTTTTTTTCCCAGTACACCAGGAAGGATTCTTCATCTTTTGTAAGCATGCAGCAAAGGTAACAAGTAAAGAAGAAAAAATTACAGCCGCGCCTTTTGTTCATTTTTTGGAATTCAGTTAATAAAATGTAGGTTTGCTTTACTAAAATCCCCAGTGTGAAAATTGAGCAAGTACTTGTATATTATCTTTTAAAAACAAAGCATCTGACTTTGCAGGGCATCGGCACTTTCCAGTTGGAAGGCAATGTGCCTGATGTTGTTGATTCTGATAAGCCGGTAGTTTTACCTGAAAATTCCGTTACTTTTTATTACGATCCTAAAGTGACCGAAGATGAAGGCCTGGTTGATTTTATTGTAGAGCAAACTCATAAAATAAAACCTCTTGCCGCTTCTGATCTTGATTCATTCCTTTCATTAGGAAGGCAGTTTTTAAATATCGGAAAACCTTTTACACTTCCTAATATCGGAACACTTGAAAAATTAAATTCAGGGCTATTGGCTTTTAAGCCGGGGCAAATGATCGCTGAAAAAATAGAGCCAAATAAAATACGAAATGAAGAGGAAGACGGGACTGAACCGAGGGAAAGTATGTTTAATGAATACCAGAATTCCCGCAGATCAAAGAACGGGGCTACCTTGATTTTTGTTTTGCTGATATTAATCGTTCTTGGAATTATCGGCTGGGCAGTTTGGCATTTTGGTTTTGGGAAAAATAATGCGCCTGAAACTATTACTACAACAGAACCGGTTGTCCCAATAAAAGATTCTTCTTTTAAAACTGATTCTGCAATTATTGCCCATTCAAAGCCTGTGAATGACACTTCTTTCAGGATTGTCGTAAATCAATACCGAACAATATATTCTGCCGAAAAGAGGCTTGCTTCTTTAAAAAAGAGCAATAGAAATGTAATTATGTATACTGATAATGATTCTGCAACTTTTAAAATTGCAGAACCATTTATGCTGCCTCTTTCTGACACCACAAAAGTGCTGGATTCCCTGAAAAAATTTTACGCAAAAACTTATGGCGTAGAGATAAAATAGAAGATGGGTTTTACGGTTCTTCCACTGTCTTTTCCTGTGCCAGCTCGGCTTCGTCAGGTGTTGACTTTAAATCGCGGTCAATAGAATACAAACTTGAACCGGAAGCTTTTTCACCGCCGGCAATTTTAAATTTGTCCAGCATATCCATGATCAAAGTTTCCTCTTCAGTTTGTTCTTTTACAAACCATTGGAGAAAATTCCAGGTTGCCCAATCTGCTTCGTCAAAACTTTGTCTTACGATTTTATAAATAGATTCAGTATTGTTTACTTCCTGTTTAAATGCTTTTACAAAACAATCATAGATACTTTCCGGCCCTGGTCCCGGGTCAGGAATTGCGGTAACAGAAACTGTACCCCCACGTTGCAAAATATATTCAAGAAACTTCATCATGTGATTGCGTTCCTCATTGGCATGACGGAATAGAAAATTAGAAATGCCCTGGTATCCCCGGGCGTTGGCCCAGCTGGCATATGATAAATAAATTTGCGCGGAATGTGCCTCCTGTGTCATTTGTGCATTGAGCGCTTTACAAATAGCTTCACTCAAACGATTTGTGTTCATGTCAGATTTTTAATTAAAAGAAAGAAGAAAAAACTTTGTGGATGAAAAGTTCACAAAAAAGATTCCAACTTTCAATTAAAACTGAACAATTAAAAACCAGCAGGAAATTAATGAGATGCAAAACCAAACGGGTAAAAAATTACCCTCTGAAAAGTCTGGATATTGTGGAAGAAAATTAAACGTTAATTGCGTAAAAAAATAATAATGCGAGTATTTCAAAAAGAGTAACCAGGATGATACCTCTGTAAGCCATTCTTTCGTCGCTTGTTTCTTTTTCTTTCATTTTTTAAATTTTATCGTTTAATACGCAGCAAAAATAAAGCTAAAAAGTTTAATTCAAAAAAGGATTTCAAAAAGAATTGTGACCAATAAAAATTAATCATCATCATCCTTTTCCTGAACTTTTAAAAACGCACTGTGCCGCGGAGTTGGCATCACACTGTTTTCTCCTTTTATTGATTTCCAGATCACTTCATTGAAAGGAATATCAGGCGCCGCATCTTCAATGGCGAGATTAAATTTGGCAGATTCTCTGGCTAATTTATTCCAGGCAGTATTTCTTTCATCAATATTTATATTAGCTGGTTTCGAAGCGTATGGAGTTAAATCAGGCGTTGCAGTAAAGGATCGGAACATTGGCATTGCGGCCGCATCATACTGGCTCATCGGCGGCAAACCAAGAATTAATTCTATTGTGCGCAACAAACCGGATGTGGAATACATCGTATGATCTACAAAATTTCTTTTCACGTAAGGACTTATCACATATGCAGTAGAACGATGCGCATCCACATGATCAGGGCCATTTTGAGCATCATCTTCTACAATAAAAATCGCTGATTCTTTCCAGATCGGACTTTGAGAAATATGTTCAATAAATCTTCCAACAGCAAGGTCATTATCGGCTGCCGCAGCATAAGGTGTATAAGCGCCTTTTCTCATCCCACTTGTATGATCGTTCGGAAAACGAAGGGTTGAAAATGTAGGCAAGGCATTAGCAGCGATCAGTGAATCAAAATCATGCTCCCAAACTTTTTCCCGATAAACATCCTGGATGCTTAAATCAAAATCAGGAAAACCAGCACAAAAATGACCAACGATGGAAGGCAGAATCGGCGGTTGACCATCATGAACAAATTCGCCATAATTCCGATAACTGATTCCGGCACGATTACAATAATCCCAGATAAATCCTTTTGCAGGATACGCAATCTTTCGTGTTCCTTCATAATCATAAGTTCCTCCTCGTCCGCTATAATTGGCAGGCCATGTTTTTTCAACATAATCTGTTGCATAAGCGGCAGTGCTCCAGTTGTGCCCATCAGCACTCACTTCTGCATCATCATAAAAATTATCAAGCAGCACAAAATCTCTTGCCAGTGCGTGAAGATTTGGAGTGATCCTTTCAGGGAAAAGACATAAGGAACTATCACCATTTCCTTCTTTCATATCACCCAAAACCTGGTCGTAGGTCCTGTTTTCCTTGATCACATAGAATATATATTTGATCGGCGAAGGTGCTCCAACTCTTTGTGGAATTGGATTTCCCGTTTCGCCTGCCGCCAGCGCTTCTTTATTTTTATTGTATGGAGTGTTTTTATAAACTTGTGTAGAATAATTTTCAAGTTCTTCGGGGGAAGGCACTGAAATAAACGAAAGACTTCCTTTGAATAAATTGCCAATATATTGTACTTGCTGCTTTTCTTCAGAAGTGACTTCTTTTTGATATGAAGATTTTATTTTTTTGTTATCGGGCTGTGGTCCATAGGGGTTTGCCATTGATTCAAAACCTTTCCCATTAGTTACCAAAAGTGTATTTCCAACAAGTTTTACAGAAGTAGGATACCAACCGGTAGGAATAAAGCCCAATGATCGTGAAGAACCAGGTTTGGAAACATTAAAAACAGCAAGACAATTGTTATCCGCATTAGCAATGTAAAGTGTTTTCCCATCTCCAGATAAGCAAACTCCGTTTGAGGTACTACCGGTTGGCGCATCAGGATATAAGCTGGCAGAAAGAGTTTCAATTACTTTTCTCTTTTGGGTGTTGATCACTGAAACACTGTTGCTGTTGGCGTTTGCGACAAAAAGATAATCACCTTTTTTTGAAAGCACCATATCATTTGGATGACTTTCTGTTCCGATCGAATCAGTGATCATTCCCTTTTTGACATCATACAACAAAACTTTATCACCACCCCATAGCGAAATATATAAAATGGTTTTTTGCGGATTTAAAAGACAAGTGTAAGCTTCAGCGCTTAAAGGAATTTGCTGAAGGGTTTTTCCACTTTTTGTCTCGCATACATACAAAGAATTATTCTCTTTGGTAACTGCATAAATTTTTGATTTATGATCATCCAATGCAATTCCGGTGATCCCGATTTTATTCGGCCATGGCTTTCCCAAAACAATTGAATCAACGGGTAGCAAATCATTATTTTCCACTTTGAAGCGAACAATGCGGTTTTGATTGGCTGCAGAAGCGTATAAATATTTATTATCGTTGCTGAATTGCAAACCAACCCATGCTGCTTTCATTTTTGTGAATGACAATAATTTTTTTCCGGCAACATCGATCAATTCAATTCCTTCCACTCCATCACCATTGTCGGTAATAGCAGCATACTTTTTAGAAGGCGAAACCGCAATGTTCAAAGGAAGGTCACTGCTAAGATGAATGGCAGAGCCGGCAGGCGAAAGCGACCATCCATTCGGCAATTCGACTGACCCGGGATTAAAAGTTTGTGCGGTTAATTCTAGTGAGAAAAAAACAAAAAGGAACAGGTTTACAGAAAGGAAAATTTTGAACTTCATTGAAATAATAATTGAATGAACTTCAAAATTAAGCAACAACAGGCAAGTGAAATTGTTTTATTTCAGTTACTAAAAGATTATTTTCCCCTTGTAAAGTTTAGATCCTGAAAATCAAAACTAAAATCGGTAAGCGGAGAAATAGGTTTCATTTTTATTGCGTCAGGCTTTCCCTCATAGTCTAGTTGAAACATTACATAAGCATCTGCATCCATGCTTCTGTCATTCCATTTTACAATAAATGTATTTCCTTTATAAGGAAACATTTCTCCTGTAAGCCGCGGAGAATTTTTTGAATCAAACCAAAGTTTACCATTCTTTAATGAGATGATGACATCGCCAAACCATGGATCAGTATAAGTTCCAAGGTATTGATTGAAATCGGGTGTCAACTTATTTTTCTGTTGCTGAGCATTAATATCGCTCCATATTTTATCCGTGATTTCTGTTGCTTCCGCTTCGCGTTTTATCACAAGATCATGATATTGTTTTATACGGTCTTTTCCCTTTATTCCATAATAACTGTCTTTGATCGTGTTGGTAATTGCTGTGAAAGCCGCGCCGGATTGTTGATTGGTAAAAACAATAATTCCTAATTTTAATTCAGGGATCAATGTTACCTGGGTTACAATTCCTGCCAATCCACCCGTGTGTGTCGGAACTTTATACCCCATTTCATCACTCAAAAACCAGCCAAGTCCATAGGAAGCAAAGTGAGTATTGTAAGCAGTTTGGCCATGAACAGGAATGATCGTTTGCGGCGTCCACATTTCTTCATGAGTTTTTTCTGCCAGCAATTGATCCTTCAATCCTTCCCCATATTTTCCATTATTCATTTGCATCGTGATCCATTTACTCATATCGTGAACGCTGCTGTAAATTCCTCCGGCTGCATCAGCAACGTATTTCCAATCGCGATGAATTACCTGCACTTTTCCATTTACCGGAGCATGAGGATCGATGACGTTGGCTTTATTTTTTAAAAGGTCATAATTGGGCGCGCTTTCTGTCATTTGTAATGGATTCATAATTTTTGTCTGAACAAAATCTTCCCACTTTATTCCCGAAACCCTTGCCACCACTTCACCTGCAACAATATACAATAAATTATCATAATCATATTTGGTTCTGAAATCAGATACTTGTTTTAAATAACGAAGGTTGTGAATAATATCTTTTAGGGTAAATGTGCTGCTATCGGGCCAGATCATCAGATCGCCTGCCCCAAGTCCCAAACCACTTCTGTGAGTCAACAAATCACGAATGGTAAAATCTTCTGTTATATAGGGAGCATATAATTTAAATTCAGGAATATAATCAGTTACTTTATCATCCCATTTTAATTTTCCTTCATCTACCAATATGCCCAAGCTTGCTACAGTAAAGGCTTTGCTGTTGGATGCGATTCCAAATCTCGTATGTTCATTCATTTTCTCTTTTGTATTCAGTGAAATAACTCCATACCCTTTTTCATGAATAATTTTTCCATCCTTTACAACCGCAACCGCAATTCCCGGTACATCAAAAGCTTTCAGCGTCAATTCTACTACAGAATCAATTTGAGACGAAGTAATTGGTTGAGAAAAAATAGTAAGAGAAAAAAAGAATACAAAAAATGTAAGCAGCAATAGTTTTAAACTTTTCATTTATATTTTTTTAATGAGCAAGAAAGCAAGTTAAAGAATTGAGCTTCAAATTTATTATAATATCAATAGTGAACGAATAAATAAAGCAATTTTATTTTCTCAGATTTAACGGTGAGGGACAAACGTTTTTATAACATCGGTTCTAAAATTTATTTTTCCTTTATTTTTGAAGAGTATGGAAATTGAAAAGCTTTCTGAAACCGATTTTCTTAATTCAACTTTTTTAGAAAGAGAAGTAACTGTTGATTTTTATTTTACCGGTGAAAGAATTGAAGAGGTAAATGATATGTTACTGATCAACGATGGGCAGGATTTGATCACGATGAACTTTGAGCAAATTTTAAAAAAATTAAACGACGAAAAAGCCGTTAAGCCTTTGTTGTGCGTAGGCATTCATTGTGGCCCGGATAGAAAAAACGAATATGGCACTGCAGGTATTTTAAATTATAAAGAGCAAGGTTCGAAAGCCAAATTATATGCCTGCTTTATTTTAGAAGAATTACTTCCATTTATCAGTAATAAATTTTCTCTGTCAAAATCGGTGCAAAAATCTTTTTGCGGTTTTTCTCTCGGAGGATTAAGTGCTTTTGACATCGCATGGAATCATGCAAATGAATTTTCGAAAATCGGAGTCTTTAGCGGTTCATTTTGGTGGCGAACAGTTTCGCAGGATGCCCCGGAATTTGTGGAAGAAGAACATCGCATCATGCATCAGCAAGTCAGGAATGGGAATTATAATCCATCGTTGAAATTCTTTTTTGAAGCCGGCGAACTAGATGAAACGGCCGATAGAAATCACAATGGAATTATAGATTCCATTGATGATACGATTTCATTAATTGATGAATTAATAAAGAAAGGTTATAGCGTGGAAAACGATATTTTTTATCTGCAGCTTAAAGATGGTAAACATGATGTAAGTACGTGGGGACGTGCTTTTCCGGTCTTTCTTAAATGGGGATGGCAAAAAAAACGAGTTTAAAAGAAGGTTTTTTCAAAAAGAGAATTTTACTTTTCAACACTTTTACTTTTTTCAATCACGCTAATTTTCCCGGTTCTCTCCATATAAATTTCTTCAATATTATCAAGATTATTCTGATTAAGAGTTAACCGTACTTCTTCCATCACATCTCCAAAACTTAATGAACATTTTCTCATATTTTTTTCATTAAGCGTTCCGTCTTTATACAGCAATAAATGTTTCCCTTTTACAAGATGACTGACAGTGCGGTTACTTACACTTATCGTTGCAATAATTTTATGAATGACAACTAAAACTGCGGAAGCAACTATGGTTGGAATAAATGGAGAAGCGCCAACAACGGCGCGGCTGAGAACCGCGCCCAGCATTATTATTATTGTTGTATCAAAGGCAGATTTAATTCCAAAAACCCGCATGCCGGTAAAGCGGATAAGGATCAAAGCGACAAAAAAAATAATGAATGCACGAATGCTCATTTGCAAAGAGGTAAGGTCTGTGCCATGCCCCAAAAGATCATTCAGAGTTTCCATTTACAATTTGCTTTTTTATTAATTCTTTCGCTACCTCCGGGCCTTTTTTTGCAATCACTTTAAACTCTTTTTTTTGAAGATTGTTATAAGTATTGAAGAAGTTTTCAATTTCGTCAACAAGATATGGATCCATGTTTTCCAGTTCTTTTATTTTATTGTATTTATCTGAAGCATTGGCAGTTGCTATCAGCCGGTCGTTCCTCCTTGTTTTATTTTTTTCAGTTTCTGTTGCTTCCATTACCCCTATTAATTTACATTTAATAATGCATCCGGGCCATGATAATTCATCCAGCAAAACAAGTACATCAAGCGGATCTCCGTCTTCCGCTTTTGTATATGGAATGAATCCAAAATGGAATGGGAAAACCTGTCCTTTTGGAAGAATCTTTTTTAGTTTAAACATTTGTAGTTCCTGGTCGAAGTCATATTTCGCGGCCGAGCCTTTTGGGGTTTCAATTACAGCATGAATAAACTTTTCATTTTTAGTAAAAGTAGACGGAAGCTTCATGTTTTTGCAATAACAATATTTATACCTGAAAATTTAAAAGTGATTTTTCAACTTAACTTTCAATCAATTAATTTCGCAGGATTATGAAATCCGGATTTGTAAATATTTTTGGAAAGCCGAATGCAGGGAAAAGCACGCTGCTCAATGCTTTGATTGGTGAAAAACTTGCGATCGTTTCTCCAAAGGTTCAGACAACACGTCACAGGATCAAAGGGATTTTGAACGACAATGACTACCAGATCATCTTTTCAGATACACCCGGAATTATCGAACCCAAATATAAACTGCATGAAAAAATGATGCAGGCGGTCAAAGGAAGTCTGGAAGATGCTGACGTTGCGTTATTAATCGTGGATATAAATGACAATTCTGAAGAAGCTGATGAAATTTTTTCTTCGCTTTCACTGAAGGCACCGGCAATCGTGGTTTTGAACAAAACAGATCTTGCTTCTAAAGAGAAGATTAAGAAAGCCGTTACTTTTTTTTCTGAAAAAAAATATTGTAAAAAGGTTGTTGAAATTTCAGCACTCAAAAATTCGGGCATTCAGCAATTGCTTGATTCCATTGTTGTTATGCTTCCCGAGGGAGAACCTTTTTACACGGATGATAATTTGAGTGATCTTCCAATGAAATTTTTTGTTGGAGAATTAATCCGGGAAAAAATATTTTATTTATACCAGGAAGAAATCCCATATCATACTGCGGTTCTTGTTCAGGAATTTAAAGAAAAAACCACTCTTACAAAAATTACTGCTGATATCATTGTTCAAAGAGAAACTCAAAAAGCAATTGTTTTAGGAGAAGGTGGAAACATGATTAAGAAACTTGGAACACTTGCCAGGAAAGACATTGAAGAATTTATCGGGGCAAAAGTATTTCTTCAGTTGTATGTGAAAGTGCGTCCAAAATGGCGTGATAATGAAATGCATTTGAGAGAATATGGATATTAAGTTTGTAGTTAAAAAATAAAATAATGAATTCATTTGGAAAAAATTTTAAGGTTGAAATTTTTGGTCAATCGCACGGTGAATATGTAGGTATTGTTATTGACGGTTGCCCTCCGGGAATCGGCATTTCGCCCGAAGATTTTACAGAAGATATTGAAAGAAGAAAGCCGGGAGCAAAAGGAACAACACCAAGAAAAGAAGATGATATTCCTGAAATTATTAGTGGCATTTTTAATGGTAAAACGTCCGGAGCGCCCATGGCAATTTTGTTTAAAAATAGTAATACCCGAAGCGGAGATTATGAAAAACAAAAAGCAGTTCCAAGGCCGGGACACGCTGATTTTGTGGCACATAAAAAATTCAAAGGCTTTGAAGATTACCGTGGTGGCGGCCATTTCAGCGGAAGGCTAACAGTAGCTTTGGTTGCTGCGGGCGTTGTTGCAAAAAAAGTAATAGCTTCCTTTTCTACAGATAAGAAAATTGAAATTCATTCTTCAATTTTAGAAATCGGTGGTGAGAAAGATCTGGAAAAAGGATTACAAAAAGCAGTGGATGCGAAAGATTCAATTGGAGGAATTGTTGAATGTAAAGTTTCTAATTTGCCGATTGGTTTGGGTGAACCTTTTTTTGATTCTGCAGAATCTTTGATCAGCCATGCTGTATTTTCAATTCCGGCAGTAAAAGGAATTGAATTTGGAGCTGGTTTCGCTGCCGCAAAAATGTTTGGCAGCGAACACAATGATGCCATTATTAAAGAAGACGGAACAACAGCAACCAATCATGCCGGAGGAATTGTAGGCGGAATCACTAATGGAAATGAACTTATATTCCGCATTGTTGTAAAGCCAACTTCTTCAACACCAAAAGTGCAGGAAACATTAAATGTTGAAACAGGAAATGTAGAACCCTTTTCTGTAAAAGGAAGACATGATCTGTGCATTGCACTGAGAGTTCCTGTTGTTCTTGAAGCCGTAACAGCTATGGTTTTAGCGGATTTGATAATACAATAGATTTCTTAATTGCATTTATGCCGATTTTTATTCTCCTCTAAGATTCAGGGAATATAAACATCTTCAATAAAAAAATATTCTACCGGTTTATTTTTTTGAATAGTAATGGAAAGGATATCAAATTGAATTAATTTCCATTGTGGATTTAAGAAAAGAAATTCTTCTGAAGCATTAATCAGATTTTCAATTTTCTTTTTAGAAACATCCTCTTCAGGATATCCAAACTTCTTAGTTCTTCTTGTTTTGACTTCAATGAAATGAACTATATCTTTTAACGAAGCAATAATATCAACTTCCCAGTGACTATGCCGCCAGTTTTGATACAGGATAAGGAAACCTCTTTGTTCAAGATATTCTACTGCCATCCTTTCGCCGAGCCATCCTGTATCGTTGTGATGTGCCATAGTGAAGGTATCAAATTCAGGTATCAGCTTCGACTATCCGGTATACGGTTATTTTGTCAAAGCAATTGGCTTTACAGCGTTTCGTGTCATGAAATAATAGCTGCCAAATAAAATTGCTGAGAAGATAAAAGTAGAAGCAACGCTCCATGGATAAAAAGGCAAACCATCTGTATAGCACATGATTAAACCACTGAAAGTTTTTGGTCTACCTAAACCCGCCATTGGAGAAGAACTTGCCCAAACTAACAAATTAGAAATTAAAAAATAAGCAGTTGGAGCAGAAATAGAAGCAATTGCGATTCTTTTTACATTAAAATTTTTGATAAAAAAACCGAATACGGTCATTCCTGCAAATAACATATAATTTACAAACTGGCCTTCATAAAAACCAGGAATATTTCCAACCCCATTAATATACAATAACTGATACAACCCATCAGAAACAAACATGGCCAACAATGGAAGCAGAAAAGCAAATTTTTTATCTTTAATAACAGCGCCGCCAAAAACAGCCATAGCGATCATAGGAGCAAATCCGTAAGGGCGACCGGGCATAACTCTGTATAAAGAAGCAATTACAATTAACAAAATAAAACTGCCGGCAAGTTGTTTCGAAATTTTCATATTGAAGAGTTTTAGCAAAAATAAGAAATTAAGTTTTGGAAATTATCTTCCATTATTGAAATTTGTTTACATGTAATTTATTCACTTACTTCACAAAAGTTGCATTAATTGGTTTGCAAAACTCTCAGAATCATACTGAGCCATTCCCTGGTGTTTCAGCACAATTTTTCCATCTTTGTCTAAAACTAACGTTGTTGGTAATGTGCCGCTAAATATTTCATTTGAAATGTTCTCTTTGGAATAAAATAATGGAATAGAAAAATCATTTTTTTCGAGATACGCAATCGCTTTACCGGTGTCATTATCTTCGTTCATAAACAGGAAGACAATTCTGTTATCATCTTTAAACTTCCGGTATAGATTTTCTAAAGACGGCATTTCTGCACGGCAAGGAGGACACCATGAGGCCCAGAAATTGATGAACACAACTTTTCCTTTTAAATCAGCAGTAGTAGCGGTTTTCCCATTCGAATCCGTAAATGAAAAGGGAACTGCCTCAGTCAGATTTTTATTAGAATCATCTTTTATTTCTGCTTTTAATAATCCGGTTGAAACTACCTGTTGAAGTACCCATGATTTTGCTGAAGAACTAAAAATGAATATTATTATCAGGGTATAAAATAAGATGCTAAGCCATCTCTTTTTTATTTCCTTTCTTAAGTTCAATTGATTTGAGTTTTAAAAATTTCATGTAAAAAAGCTTTAAAGCTCTTTTTCATATCCTTCGTCCACTAATAGATTTTTTCCATCAGCCGCAGTTGTTGCAAGAATATCACAACGGTTATTCAACACATTTTCTGCGTGTCCTTTCACCCAATTAAAATGAATTTTATGTTGTTGTGAAAGCCGATGATATCGCAGCCAAAGGTCTTTATTTTTAATACCACCTTTAAAATCTGTCCTTAGCCATTTTTTTAACCAGCCTTCCATTACCGCTTTCACAATATAACTGCTATCGGAATGAATGACAATATCCAGATCTGTTTTCTTTAATGCCTCCAAAGCTGCAATTACCGCCATCAACTCCATTCTGTTATTTGTTGTAAGGCGATAGCCCTGTGAAATTTCTTTCCTGATAGTTCCCCAAATTAAAATAGCCCCATAACCGCCCGGTCCAGGGTTTCCACGCGAAGAACCATCAGTATAAATCTCAATCGAATTTTGTTTCAAGGAATTTATTTATAAAATACTTTTCAGAAATGGTGCAAATTTAAAAACAATTAAACCTGAAGAACGCCAGTTTTAAATTCTTCCATCTTTGGATTATGATCAGCCGCAGACAGACTTTCAGAAATTATTTTTCTTGTTTTCTGGGGATCAATAATTGCGTCTACCCATAACCGCGCTGCCGCATAAACAGCGGTAGTTTGTGATGCATATTTATCCATCATTTCTTTCAATAATTTTTCTTCTTTTTCAGGAGTTATTTCCTGGCCCTTTGCTTTTAGAGAAGCCACTTCAATTTGCAATAAAGTTTTTGCTGCCTGCCCGCCTCCCATCACGGCTATCTTTGCTGACGGCCATGCATAAATGAATCGCGGATCATAAGCTTTTCCACACATCGCATAATTTCCTGCCCCATAAGAATTACCGAGAATAAAAGTGATTTTTGGAACAACAGAATTAGCAACAGCATTCACCATTTTCGCGCCATCTTTTATAATCCCCGCATGTTCACTTCTGTTGCCAACCATAAACCCTGTAATATCCTGCAGAAATATCAAAGGAATTTTTTTCTGATTGCAATTCATAATAAATCTCGCGCCTTTATCGGCACTATCATTATAGATCACGCCACCAATTTGCAATTCCCCTTTTTTATTTTTAATATTTAATCTTTGATTTGCAACAATTCCAACTGCCCATCCATCCACCCTTGCATAGCCACAGATAAGCGTTTTACCATAATCTTTTTTAAATTCATTAAAGGAATTTGCATCGATAATGGTGTCGATAATATCATGCATATCATATGGCTTCTGATTCCCTTCCGGGAAAAAATTGTAAACTTCTGATGGATCTTTGGATGGAACGACAGGTTCAGCCCTGTTAAACTGTGCCCTTGGGCTTTCTCCCAATTTTGACATAATATCTTTTACACAGTCAAGACATTCTTCTTCTGTTTTAAATTTATAATCTGCAATGCCGCTGATCTCTGTATGTGTTGCAGCACCACCAAGAGTTTCATTGTCTGTCATCTCTCCTATGGCCGCTTTTACTAAATAAGGCCCTGCCAAAAAAATGGAACCATGTCCTTCTACCATAATTGTTTCATCACTCATGATCGGCAGATAGGCGCCGCCAGCCACACATGGTCCCATGACTGCCGCAATCTGCGTAATTCCCATCGCACTCATTTTCGCATTGTTTCTAAAAATGCGGCCAAAATGTTCTTTATCAGGAAAAATTTCGTCCTGCATAGGAAGAAAAACTCCGGCACTGTCAACCAGGTAAATAATTGGTAAATTATTTTCCATTGCAATCTCCTGCATTCTCAAATTTTTCTTTCCAGTTATCGGAAACCACGCTCCTGCTTTTACAGTTTGATCGTTCGCAACAATCACACATTGTTTTCCTCCAACGTATCCAATACCTGCTACCGCGCCGCCGGCAGGGCATCCGCCGTATTCCTGATACATTTCAAATCCGGCAAAAGCCCCAATTTCTATAAAACTTTTCCCCTGATCTAAAAGATATTGTATCCTTTCCCTTGCAGTTAGTTTCTTTCTTTCCTTTTGTTTTTGAATCGCTTTTTTACCACCACCCTCTCCAATTTTTTCCAACAAATTTTTAATATTACTCCATGCGATTTTGTTCGCGTCCTCATTTTTATTCATTTCAATATTCATAGACATTTTATTATTGCCAAATCTAAAACTTTAATTTCTATTTAAATTGGAACCTCATTTGCATTGTAATGGCATAACTATTTCCGCTTGTCAAAGAAACTATTATTCCTTTCCGCTTCTCTCTTGCTGCTTGCCGGCGGCGGCTATTTTTTCTGGCAAAAATTTAAATACAAAATCATTAAAAACACAGTCGATTCTACAGTTACACAACAAACTGACAGTCTCTATTCCATTAAATACGATTCACTTCATTTTGATGAAGCAAATGGAGATGCTTTTTTAAAAAATGTAAGAATTACGGTTGATACCAATCGTTTAAAAAGAATGGCTGTGGAAAATTTGCCCGATTTAATATTAAATGCAACCATCAAATCTGTTACAGTAACTGGTGTAAAAACTGCCGAAGCTTTGCATGGAAATAAGATTCAGGGTGATTCTGTGATCATTGATGATCCACAGATATTCATATATTCATTGAAGCCACTGCAACGAAATACGATCTTTCAAAATGAAGCAAAAACACTATACCAGCAGATCTTAGGGAAATTGGATTTCATAAAGGTTCGTTTTGTATTTATTAATAATCTGAATGCAAAGAGCATTGATTTCTATTCGAAAGAAAAAAGATTCGATTTTTTCAATGGAAAAATATTGCTGGAAGATGTTCTGATTGACAGTGCACATAACCTTGACACCAACAGGATTTTATTTTGTAAACAAGCAGCATTTACCGTTGATTCCTTTTTTTCGTATAACCACAACCGTAGAGAACTGTCAGTAAAGAAAGTTCATTTTATGGGCAGGCAAAAACAGCTTTTATTTGACCAGATATCTGTAAATCGATTCCCGGATGATCAATCCGAAGGTGTTCGTCTTTTAGATGCTCAGAAATTAAGCCTTAATGGAGTAAACACAAATGAAATTGTAAAAAATAAAAACCTGGTTGTGGATACGATTCTGTGCAATGAAATTATTTTATATGATTTACCAGTGGAAAACCTGAAAATATCTACCCAAAAAATTACCAAATCAGCTGACAGCACTGGTTTCATGAATGTTTATGGCGTTTATATGAAGCATTTGAATTTCCCAAAAGTAACCTTCGTGCCTTTTGCAAAAAGCAACTATACATTGGGAAACATTTCAATAAAAGTAAATGATGTAAAAGCAAGTCAGCTCATTGATTTGCAAATGCATCCGATGAATTTTACTAAGGAAGCAGAAGTATCACTTGCGAGTTTTTCTACCGCATCAAAAGATGGATCTTATCATTTTTATTTTAAAAGTATCTCATTAAACTCTTTGACTAAAGAATTGAAAATTGGATCGTTCAATGTAAATCCATTTGGGTCGGAAAGTATTTTTGCGGATAAATTTCATTATCAGCGCGACAGATTTGATATTACTTTTAAAGCGGTTTCATTAAAAAACATCAGCATGAACGGATTGCTGGACAAACAATTGGTGGCATCAGATCTGCTGATTGGGAATGCCAATGCAAAAATCTACCGCGACCTTCATAAACCATTAGAGAAAAAAAGCAGAGCAGGAAATTATCTTTCTCAACTATTATTAAAAATTAATCTGCCATTAGATATTTCAAATGCAACGATATCCAATGCATTCATTCAGTACCGCGAAAATGAAACAGTAAGTGACAGTGTTGGAGTAGTTACTTTTGTAAATTCAAAATTAAATGTTTCCCATATTACCAATATTCCATCCGCTATTCAAAAAAATAATCAGCTTAATATATCATTTGATACAAAAGTGTTAGGCGAAATTCCATTAACAGGCAATTTTAAATTTTCAATGAATAGCAGCCACGGAGATTTTGCAGCAAATGGCCATACAACCGGTTTTGATGCGTTATTGCTCAATAAAGTTTCTATACCAATGACACTGATTAAAATAAATTCAGGCAAAATCAATTCAATTGATTTTGATTTTAACGGAAACAATACAAGTGCACAGGGAGATTTTGTAATGAAGTACAACGATTTAAAAGTGGATGTTTTAAAGCGCGATAAGATTACGAACAAGGTTAAGAAAAGAAGATTTATAAGTTTAGCAGCAAATTTTCTTGTTCAAAATAATAATCCTGGTTCAAGCGGTCTTAGAAAAGTAAATGCAAAATATGAGCGTAATATTTATAAATCTTTTTTCAACCTTGTTTGGAAAACTATTTTTACAGGCATGAAAGAAACAGTAGGAATTCCATAAAAAATTTGACTTTATTTATTTGTTTACTGCAATGCATTTGTTCTAAAAAAGCTATTAAAAAGAAAATAAAAAAAATCCTGCTTTGGAACAGGATTTTAAAAAAAGGTTTTTTAAAAATTTTATTGTGGAACAACAGTGCAATAAAGAACCACGTCATTAAAGTCATTGTCACATTGAGGTTTAGTTCTGTCAGTGTCTTCAAAGCCAATTAATACTTTATTTTCTGCAGGATAATTAATTAAAACCGCATGTTTTTTTAAGTTTGGATCAACTTCTGGATTTAAAGCGTCGTTAGTGCAGAAATGAACCGCTTCATTGTTGAGTGTATGATTAGTTGTATCCCACGCATTTTCCATTAAAACAAAACCAAGGGAAGTTCCGACATTAAAAGTTCCTAAGCTAACTTTGTCGCCTGCTTGTAAACCTGTAAGATGTCCGGCATTAGGAAAAACATAAGTAATTGTTTGAACATCCTTTGCAGTTGCAGGAGGTTGATTGGTTGGATATGTGTAAAAAGCAATTGAATTTGAATTCCTGCTATCTCCAGATACAAATGTTATAAATACCTCTGATTTTTTAGTAATCGTAATGTCTCCAATTTCAGGATTCTTAAAAAATTCAGGATGTGAAAGCGTTAGGTTTTTTCCATCTGGAAGAGTACTGTAAATAAAAGACATTAAATCAGATGAAATGGTATCATGTAATAATACCTGTGGTGTACCCGTTGACGGATCATATGCTTCCAAATTCTTATAGGTTGTTGAGGTAAAATGTACAGGTTTTGTGACCGGATCCTTTTTGCATGCTACAAGCATAAAAAGCGGTACGAATAGAAGTAAGTAATTTCTTGTTTTCATAATGTTTAATTTACAATATAGAGTAATATATAATGAGGAACTAGTTTTGCCAAGACAAAAAGTTTGCCACAATGTTTTGGAAAGGCGTTATTGGTAAAATTCTCATAAACAATTCTTTAAAAAATTTAAGTGTGATTTAAAAGAAGTGTGACGATAAGGTTTCCAAAGAAGTTCTTAACCTTCATTTATTTTAAAATCGTACCAAGATACATTTTTTTCCACCGATAAATTTAATGACTGTTTTTTTGAAAATGCAAAATCACTAAATTAAAAAGGGCCTCAATACGATAGCCCTGATTTTTGTGACCCCGTCAGGATTCAAACCTGAAACCTTTTGATCCGTAGTCAAATGCTCTATTCAATTGAGCTACGGGGCCTGATAAATTGAAAATCCTTCTTCCAGATTCTCTCAAAGAGGCGCAAAAATAATAAATAATTTCTTCAACTCCATTTCTTCTTTTACAATTATTTACACTTTTCTTTTATTACAATTCATTTTATAAATCTGCAATAAAAGATTATAATATCCGTTAACTAAAAGCAAAATGAAAACCGCTTTTGAAAATGTCTTCAACAGCTTTTATAAAAAATAAGATCCAATATCAAATCCACTTATGAGAATTTCGAAAAAAGGAATGCTAATTTCAGCAATTGTCTTTCTTGCCTCAATTTGCCTGTTTATTTTCATCAATCAGAATCATAAAAAAATCACTGAAAATTCTGCACAAAAACAAAAGATCCGTGAAAATGCAAAAGGAATTGAAGCTACGATTTATAAAATCAATGAGCTGGAATTAAATACTCAAAGATTTATTATTACGGGTGATCCTCTTTTTCAAAAAGAAGCTTTAGAAAAGATAGCAGACTTGAAAGAAATGGCACACCAATTTGATTCGCAAAAATCATATCATCCTGAATATCTTTTTACTCCTCTTTTATACAAAAAATTAAATACTGAAGAAAAAATACTTTCAGTGAGTAAAGTGTCTAACAAAGATGCAATCGCAATAATATATAATCAGGAAAATAAAGACATTACCACATTTCTTTATCAATCCCTGATTAGTTTAAAAGAAAATTATTCTCAACAAATAACAGTTTTAAATGAGGAAGTAAAAGAAATTGATATTTTAAATTTTAAAACTTCTATTGGAATTATCCTAGGCTCTATTGTTTTGATTCTTCTGACTTTGTTTAACATTTTTAAAAATAAAAGACTTAGAAAAGTGGCAGAAACCGATTCACGTGAGATTGAAATAAAATACAAAAACCTTGTTGAAAATTGTGGTGCAGGATTACTAACAACTGATCTTAACGGAAACATTACATTCATTAATAAGAAAATCACCTTGTTCACTGGATTTAAATCTGATGAAATTGTTGGAAAAAATTATTCTTTCCTGGTTAGTGCAGAATGGGCAAATGTGATCAATGAAAAATTTAAAAAGCAATTCCAGGTTCGAAAATCTGAATGTTGTCTTGAATTTCCGTTAAAAGCCAAATCAGGAAATACAATTTGGGTAGAACAATCAAGTGCCATTTTATCAGAAGATGGCGAACCAAAAGGATTTCAATGTCTTGTAAAGGACATTACAGACAAAAAAAAGGTTGAACAAGAATTAAAAAAGATTCAACACGAAAGAGAAGAATATCAATTCAGGCTGCAGTCAATTCTTGACAACACG
This sequence comes from Hanamia sp., assembly GCA_035606215.1. Taxonomy (GTDB): domain Bacteria; phylum Bacteroidota; class Bacteroidia; order Chitinophagales; family Chitinophagaceae; genus Ginsengibacter. Next base: position 105,281 of record DATNFV010000024.1, on the reverse strand, counting down.
CCATTGATTGTTTTTATTAAAGACATGGAAGGCAAATATTTACTTGCAAATAAAAGTTACAGAGATGCTTTTGATTTAAGTAAAGAACAGATCATCGGAAAAACTGATTTTGATTTAGTTCCCGCAGAAAATGCAAACAGGTACAAAGAAATAGATGAATATATAATACGCGAACAAAAAAATACTGAAGTTGAAGAAACCGTTCAAATTAATGGTGAAATGATCAATCTTCTGATCGTTAAATTTCCCTTATTTGATAAAGACAATAATATGTATGGAATCGGCGGTATAGCCAGCGACATCACTGAAAGATATTTGTATGGTTTGCATCTTATTGAATCTAAGAGTAAGGCAGAAATGGCGGAACAATTACAGGAAGAATTTCTTGCCAATATGAGTCATGAGATAAGAACGCCAATGAATGGAATTATTGGAATGACAAATATTTTATTAAATACTTCCATGACCGATGAACAAAAAGATTTTCTGAAAGTAATAAAAAAATCATCAGACAATCTTCTGATTCTGATCAATGATATTCTTGATCTTTCAAAAATAAAAGCGGGTAAACTACGCATCGAAAAAATTGATTTCCGTCTTCGTGAGACATTGGAAAATTCTATAAATACATTTCGGGTTTTAATAAAAGAAAAAGGATTGACGCTTAGAATTTCTGTTGACCTCGATGTACCCGACTCGTTAAATGGAGATCCGCACAGACTGAATCAAATTTTAAATAACCTGATCAGCAATGCGATAAAATTTACTCCGAAAGGGGAAATTAATTTGGAGATTAAAGCAATTCATCAGGAGAATAAAGAAGTTCATCTTTTGTTTTGTGTGGCAGATACAGGAATCGGAATTGCTAAGGAAAAACTTCAGACAATTTTTGAAACTTTTTCCCAGGCAGAAACCGAAACATCGCGAAAATTCGGAGGAAGCGGCCTTGGTTTGTCCATTACCAAAAAATTAATTGAGCTTCAGAATGGAACTATTGATGTTTCAAGTATGCCGGGTGAAGGAACAACATTTACATTCAATATAAAATATCCGGTAGCTGCAAACACAGTAGCGAAACAATATGGGAATGTCAAACAAGATACTTTCAAAGAGGATGGCTTATCAGGAAAAAGAATCCTGGTAGTGGAAGATAATGAAGCGAATCAAAAGGTTATTTATCACATGCTCCAAAATGCAGGAATAGAACCGGACCTGGCAGATAATGGGAAAGTTGCTATTCAATTGCTGGAAGATGGTTTTGAATATGACCTTATCATAATGGATCTTCAAATGCCGGAGATGGATGGCTTTGAAACAACTGTTTATATCCGGCAAAAGCTGAATCTTAATATTCCAATTATAGCAATGACGGCAAGTGCATTAAGAAATGAAAAAATAAAATGTCTCGAGATTGGAATGAATGAATACATGAATAAGCCTTTTGTTCCATCCGATCTTTTCCGTGAGCTACGGCGTTTTTTATTGAAAACTGAAGAAGCAGAAACAGCGAAGATTCCATCAGTTCTTAAAACTGAATCAAAAAAATTATACAGTTTAAATCACTTAATCGAACTGGATGATATCGATTGCCTTTGTGAAGTGCTTCAAATATTTTTAGAATCTGTGCCTGTCATAATGTGCGAAATAAAAGAAGCTATCATCGAAGAACTTTGGGAAGAAGTTTATAAAAAAAGCCATAAAGTAAAAAGCAGTATTGGCATTTTACAAATGGGAAAATTAATGTCGCTGATAACAAAAGTAGAATTAGATGCAAAAGAAAGAAAGAACCTTGGTGAAATACTTTCCAACTTCGAAAAAGCAGAAGAGCTTTTTGAGAAAATAAATCCCATGATCGAGGCAGAACTTGCATCAGCATTGGCTGTTGTACAAAAAAACTGAAACAAAAAACATCCAAATAAAAAACTTCAAAAATGAAAATACTGATTTCTGATGATGAAATGATCATGCTAAAAATTATTGAATTGCGGTTAAAAAAAGACGGTCATGAGGTGATTGTAACTTCCAACGGAAAAGAAGCAATCGAGCAAATTAAACTTCATGATCCTGATATGATCATCGCAGATATAATGATGCCATTTATCTCAGGTTTGGAAATTGTAAATATGGTAAAACAAAATCATCTTCATCGTAATGTTCCAATTATTATTCTCTCCGCAATGGGACAGGAAAATGTTGTTCTTGAAGCATTTAATCTTGGTGCTGATGATTATATCACAAAACCATTTAGTCCTAATGAACTGTCAATGCGTGTAAAAAGACTTGCTGCGTCAGCAGGCGCACTTGCTAAAAACAATTAAAAAACCTCAACAGTAATACAATGCATCAACTGCAGTTTTTTTTTACAGATCAATTTAATGAGATTGTAAATTATTTGCATTACAGTGTTTTTAAAGAACAGATTTTATTAAGAACCATCTTACTGGTTTCCTTTTTAATCATTGTTTTAATTTTCTTTATACTTTATTATCTTTTGCGAAGGTCCAAAAGGGGAAAGCGAAAAGCTTTTCTGCAAAAAATGTTCAATGATCTTATTGGACAGATTGCTATTTGTGAATCAGAGGATGAGTTAAATGAGGTCTTTTCCCAACCGGATTCGCAAAAAATCATTCAACAGTTTCAGATAGAAAAATTTCAAAAAAAATTGCTTATTTCTGAATTAGCTAAAACGTCGAAAAAATTCAGAGGATCAACGCTGGAAAATATCCAATGGCTTTTTGAAAAAATGCAATTAAAAAATGAATTACTAAATAATTTGAAGAGTAAGGAATGGCATACAAAAGCTAAAGCAGTTCAGCAACTTGCGTTGCTAAAACAAGATTGGAGTATTAAAGAGATTTTTGCACTAACCAATCATGAAAATATTTTGCTAAGGATGGAAGCACAAATTGCTATTGTAAAACTTACCGGTTTTGAAGGTCTGAATTTTTTAGATACAATTAGTCATCCAATTTCTGAATGGCAACAATTGCGATTGATACAGGAACTATCAGGACAAGCGATAACAGAGAATGTAAATATTTGTCAATGGTTGCAATCAAAAAATGATAGTGTTGTCCATTTTGCTTTACGTCTTATTGAAATTTATCAGCAACACAAATATTATGATGATGCAGCGATTTGCCTGTCTCATTCATCATCCGGGATATGCAGAACTGCTGTTGCAACATTAAGCTTTATCAGCAATGAAACAACCGCTGATCTATTAATCGAACATTACCTGGATTATAATGCTGCAACCCAGTTAGATATTTTGAAAATATTGCAAAATGATGGCACAGAAAGTCATCTTGAATTTTTGCTTCCGCTTCTTCACCATCCCGATGATTCTTTTAAAATGGCTGCTGCTGCTGCAATTCGAAAAATCCGATCTGCAAATATGGAGAAAATTGAAGCATCAGTTGAAAAATCATCTCATCCATGGAATGTCATTTTACCTCAACTTAAAATGGAACCTATCACATGAAAATAATTCACTTTTTATTCGAAATATTAACTTACGGAATTTTTATTTATTCTATTGCTTTACTATTATTTTACCTTTTGATAGTTGCTTATTCAATTGCCGAGATAAAACTTTACATGAAAAAAAGCAGCTTCACTGATTATGATCTTTTAGCTTCTTCCGAATATGCACCTACTATCAGTATTATCGCACCTGCTTATAATGAAGAAGCAAATATCATTGAGAATGTTCGTTCACTGCTGGCTGTTCATTATAATAATATTGAGCTGATTTTAATCAACGATGGCAGCAACGATGAGACCCTGGATAAATTAATTCAGGCGTATCAATTAATAAAAGTTCCTTTCTTAATAAATGAAAAAATCAAGACAAAACCTGTTAGAAATATTTATAAGAGCGGCAATCCTCTTTATCATAAATTAATTGTAATTGATAAAGAAAACGGAGGCAAAGCTGATGCGCTGAATACTGGAATTAATGTTGCAACAAACAAATATATTGTTTGCATCGACGTGGATTGCGTTTTAGAACAGGACGCGATGCTGAAACTTATTAAACCATTTTTGGAAGAAACAGACAAACGCGTAATTGCGACGGGCGGCGTTGTTCGAATTGCTAATTCATGTGAAATTGTAAATGGAAAATTAGTAAAAGTTCACCTTCCTAAAAAGCTGCTTCCAAGAATTCAAACCCTGGAATATATCCGCGCCTTTTTATTGGGAAGAATGGCATGGAGCCGGATGAATGGTTTGCTGATTATTTCAGGCGCATTTGGTGCATTTGATCGCGAAATTGTAATAGCAGCAGGAGGCTACAATCCGGCAACAGTCGGCGAAGACATGGAACTGATCGTTCGTATGCGCAGATATATGCATGAAAATAAGTTGCCTTACAAAGTATCCTATATTCCTGATCCGTTATGTTGGACAGAAGCTCCATGCTCTTACAAAATTCTTGGAAGACAACGAAATCGCTGGACACGTGGAACGATCGAAACTTTGAAGATTCACAAAAAAATGTTCCTGAACAAACGCTATGGAGTTTTAGGAATTTTAAGTTATCCTTACTGGTTTTTTTTCGAATTATTAGCGCCGGTTATTGAGTTTTCAGGATTTGTTTTTTTATTGATTACAGCTTTATTTGGCCTGGTGTCTTTACAAATATTTTTATTAATTCTCGGATGTATCCTTGGCTTTGGTTTTCTTTATTCCATCTTCGCGATACTTATTGAAGTCACTACTTTTAATCAATACAAAAAGCGGTCACACGTATTGAGACTAATTATGACTGCTTTTATGGAGCCTTTCATTTTCCATCCTTTTGTAGTATGGTCAGCCGTTCGTGGAAATATAGACTATTTACAAAAAAAGAAATCATGGGGAGAAATGACAAGACAAGGTTTAAATATGAAAAACTAACCATTCTTTAGATGAATCATTTAAAATCAAATTCGACATTGCGTTTGAATCCCTTAACCAATGCATTGAATTCCTATTCAGTACGGTCACTAATTTTTTTGGCCCTTATGTTGCTTATAGGAGTTTATGAAATAGTCATCAATCATAAATTACAAAATGCAAATATTCCTTTGTTTACTATAGCTGGCACTACTCTTATCAACTATGTTTTTTATTCTCTTAAAATTTATTTGTTTCTTTTAATTCCATATCTCCTTTTTTATTTCCTTTCAAAAAAAATTGCATCTTTCGTTTACATTTTATTTGCGATTTTTCTTCTTTTGGTGCAATTAGGACTGGTACAATATTTTAATAAGACAATGGTCCCGCTCGGCTCTGATCTTTATGCATATTCGCTTTCAGATATCCGTCAAACCATTGGCGCATCAGGAAGCATTCATTTATCAACTTTCATATTTGCGCTGCTTTTGATTGCTGTTTTTGTTTTCATTTTTATTTATTTTCCAAAAAAAATTATTGCAGGAAAATTTTTAACTGCCACAATAATTGCTTTTTCAATTATTATAGTTACCATGGGTTTTACTTTATCCCCTTCCGCTTCTCTCAAAACAGAATTCGCACGAACTGTTGTGATAAATAAATCAGATTTTTTTATCACACAATCTTGTCAATATTTTTTTCCTGAAAAGGTTGAAGATGATATTTATTCTGACACTTATTCAGGAGATTTTGGTGATAATTCTGTTGCGTCCATCAAAGACTTTGTTTACGTAGATGACAGTAAGTTTCCTTTTTTGCATAAAGATGAAACTCCGGATGTATTATCTCCTTTTTTTAATAAGGCCGATCATTTACCCAACATTGTTATCATTCTTGTAGAAGGACTTGGACGCGCTTTTACCAATGATGGCGCGGTTCTTGGGAACTTCACGCCCTACCTTGATTCTCTTTCAAAAGAAAGTTTGTACTGGAAAAACTTTTTAAGTTCAGGAGGAAGAAGCTTTGCAGTCCTGCCTTCTGTCCTTGGCTCTTTACCTTTTGCAAAAAATGGCTTTAATGAATTGGGTGATCGAATGCCTGAGCATCTTTCTCTGTTAAGTTTGGCGAGACATAACGGATATAAAACTGCCTTTTTTTATGGAGGTGATTCAAGATTTGATAACATGAATCTTTACATGAAAAAAGACGCTGCCAATAATATTTATGATGAATTCACTTTTCCTTCGGGATATACAAAACTTCCTTCTCATAATGGATTTACATGGGGCTATGGTGACAATGAATTATTCAGAAGATACCTGGAATTATTGCCCCAGAACAATAATAATCAGCCTCAGTTAAATGTATTGTTTACAGTAGCGACTCATAGCCCTTTCTTATTAGGTAACCAGGAAAAATACAACAGGCTTTTTGAAGAAAGGATGAATCAGCTTGGCTTTTCCACAGAAAAAAAAGCTGCTTATGAACAATACAAAGCGCAATATGCAAGTATCTTATTTCTTGATGAAGCCATTAAAAATTTTATTGAAAACTATAAACAAAGAAGTGAGTTTAAGAATACAATCTTTATCATTACAGGAGACCACCGAATGCCAGAAATTCCAATGATCTCAAAAATGGATCGATATCATGTTCCATTGATTATCTATTCTCCTTTATTGAAACGAACTGCTACATTTTCTTCAATATCTTCTCATTTTGATATTGCCCCAAGCCTTCTTGCGTTCTTAAATAATTCTTATTCATTTGAGAAACCGACTCTTGCGAGCTGGATTGGAAGCGGCTTGGACACTACCAGATCATTTTCAAACATTCATCAGTATCCTTTAATGCAGACTAAAAATGAAGTGATTGATTTTGTTCAGGGAACATCCCATTTAAATGGAGAAAACACTTTTTCACTTGAGGCAAATATGGATGAAGAACCAATGAGTGATAAAATCAAAATGCTACAGTTGCAGCATGCTTTCGATCTCTTCAAAAGCAGGAATCAAAAATTTATTGATGGCGCAAAATTAATTCCCGATTCTATTTATATCAAGTACTTTCCTCATTAAGACTGACAGAAGATTCAAAATAAATTATACAGTGTTGCTACTGAATGAAAATAGAAATTCATTTGAAAGATATTTATTAAGTAATCATTTATAAAATTCGACTCTTTTAGGAAAGAATTTTTAGGAAGAATAGAGAATCTTAAAAACCAAAACTTTATGGTTGCGCTTAATATTCCATTCTTTAAGAAGGAATTAAAAATTTGTTGACTAGCGCAAGATTAATTTGTTGATTCTATTTACGTGCAGGCTGCAGCTCTACAGAAGATTCAAAATAATTATTAGTAATATGGCGCATCAATGGAAGATAAAAATTCCAGAAGAAAGCGCTTTTGTTCGCATCTTCATTTGTATAAAATAATCTTTTAAAGAATTCAACTCCTTTAAAGTAAGAACTTTTTATGGAGATTGGGTTGTCACAAAAATTTCCTGAAAAGTAATAAAACTGGTAGTCTTTATTTTTATGCATCAGTACAGCCGGAAAGCTTTCGGGAATGTTATTTTCCTTCAACATTTTCTGACCATCTGTGTTCACATTTATTTTAAATTCTGAAACAGCCAGGTTTAAAGTACTGTCATACTGCATCACATCAAACCATGATGAATACTTATCTTCAGACGGCAGATCATATTTTTTTTGATTCGCTTCACTTGTCAAAATGATTGGTAAAGCATCTGTAAGTTGTTTTCTTTCTTCCAAAACAATCACGCTGCCTTCAGTATTTGTAAATACAATTCCTGCATTTTTAAAAGCCCATTTTCCATTGTGATTCTTTTTATAATTATTCACAATCCACTTTGGCATATCAGAATTAATTTCAGGATCAAGAGATGCAAAATAACAACCAATCCATCCGGTCCATTTTAAACCAAAGAGTCTTTCAAAATCTTCTCTAACCTTTTCAGAAGTAGGAGAACCAATAGTATTGAATTCAGAAATAATCAATTTATGTTTTGACTTCATCAGTTGAAGCAATTGAATATCCTGCTCACTCATTCCGCCATAGAGAAGTCCCTGCTCTTGTGCCTTATTATTTTGGAACCACTCGTTTTTATAAACGCCATAAGTGTCAGTAAAATAAACCATGTCTGCGTCATTGCTCAGTTTTTCCAGCATGTCTGCTGAAAAACGTTCTAATCCTTTCACACGAAACTTTTCATTTTGCAGAGGGAAAAATCCAAAATAATCCCGATCATTATTATAAAGGCTGGTTTTTGTTTTTGCAAAACGCTCATTATTCAGCACCCATGTAAATGAAGCATGTTCGTTCGTAACAGACTTTTCAACAGTCTTATCGACAATGATGGCAACCAATTTCTTTTTTGAAGTAAAAATCCATGAAAGCCACATTAGTAAAGGGATTGACAAAACAGATACTGATAAAATAATTATCTGATTTTTCTTTATCGTCATAAAATTAGAATCTTCTTTGGTAAGTTAAACTAAGCAGATATTGGTTTCCGATTTCTTTTGGAAGATATTCCTGTTGTATCATAGAACAACTCAATAAAATAATATTCATTCGTTGAAATGTTTTTCTGTAATCAGCAGAAATGCGATAAGATTTCAATTTATAAGGATCATGAAGTTGAATATTATTAGCGGTTTCATCAGGAGAAATACCAGTTCCTAATCCTATTCCGAAGTAATCAGTTTCTTTAAAATAATAGCGTGTTGTGAATGAATAAGAATTTGAAACAGCATTACTTGAAGGTGTAAGATATGTTCTTAAATTAAACCAGTAATTTTTAAAATATTTTCCCATTGATGCGGTATAAATCCAGGTAGCATCATTAAAATATAAATAGCGAAAACCTCCTTCTGCTTCAAAACCATTCGGCAGATTCGCATACAGAGAAAAGCCGGCACGGTATTGAGGAAAGACGCTATTTTTATTAGAAATTCCAGCGTTTACATAACTATAAAATGTTTTTGAAATTCGGGGATAAACATCGGTTTCAAACTGAATTCCATTTGTTTTAAAGCGGTTGGCATAATTGATTCTTCCTGTGATCGAACCGATTTTCGTGCTTTTTGTATAATCGACACTAACAAGGTGCCATGGATTATCATATTGTTTATCAAAAGTTACAAAATCATAGCTAACACCAATTTTATTATTCGCGTTCAGTTCTTTTAAATTTTCCAAAGCTGAGCGGACTTCTATATTTTTTGAATCTTTTTGTAATAAATCAGATAAAACTTTCGCGGCTTCCCTGAAACGTTTCAGATCAATCAAGCACTTTGCTTTTTTCATCAAAAGAGTTTTTGATTCGGGATGAAATTTTAAACCATTTTCTGAAACAGAGAGAGCAGCTAAAGAATTATTATTCCAGTATTCAAGATCAGCAAATGCAGCGGAAGCATCTTCATTTTCAGGATGCAGATCCAAAACCTGATGAAAACAGTTTCTTGCGCTGTCATTTTTCCCCCACCATGTATAAACACGTCCGAGAAAGATTTGAACGTCAGAATAGTCAGGACTTTTATCCAATGCTTCTTTGCTGAATTGAGTGGCAAGAGCATAATCTTTTTTGTCAAAAGCCGCGTTTCGGGCTTGCTTGAAAAGATCGTCGGAAGATTGGGCAAAAAGAGATTGGCAACTTATTAAAGTTATTAGCAATAAGGATGAAAAAAAATGGTTCTTTTGACAATTCATTTCGAAAATCAGTTAGGTGAATTATAGATTGAAAATTTCGTTTATTATAACGAACTATATTTTTGCATATTGCAGTTAAATCATTAAAATGAAAATTTATTTTTGGACAGTTGGAAAAAACCATGAAACATACGTAAAGGAAGGAGTCGAATTATTTACAAAACGCATCTCACATTACTTTCCGATTGAATGGAGAATTTTCCCTCCTGCAAAAAATTCTGCTTCTTTATCAGAAGATCAGATTAAAAAAAATGAAGCTACTTCAATCTTAAACGGTTTGCAAAATGATGACATTCTTATCTCGTTGGATGAAAACGGCAAGCAATTAACTTCAATAGAATTAGCGAATTTTATCCAGCTAAAAGCAGATAAAGGTTGCAGGAATATTATTTTTTTAATTGGAGGTGCTTATGGAATTCATGAAAGCGTTTTCAAACGAAGCGATTTCAAATGGAGTTTATCAAAATTGGTTTTCCCTCATCAGTTAGTTCGTTTGATTCTTGCTGAACAAACTTACCGCGCCTGTACTATTATGAGAAATGAAAAATATCATCATTCTTAGTTTTTATGTAGGTTTGACAGAATTAAAAATATAAAATGTCTGTTACGGTTCTCATTATTATTGTTACAGTTATTGTATCTCTGTCTGCATTTGCTTCCCAAAAAATAATGGAAGATCTTATTTTTTACCCGACAGCTATAACTCAAAAAAATCAATACTATCGTTTTATTACCTATGGATTTATTCATGCGGATCTTGCACATTTATTCTTCAATATGTACGCGTTTTATTTATTTGGTGGCGCATGTGAAAGTTCTTTCATAAATATCTTCGGTACTTCAGGAAAAACATTTTATATCCTGATGTATTTTTTAGCATTGATCGTTTGTGTCATTCCTGATTTTTTGAAGCATCACCAAAATCCAAATTACAGAAGCCTTGGAGCGTCAGGAGCCGTATCAGCAGTGGTTTTTGCTTACATTTTATTTCAACCACTCCAGGGAATCGGCCTGTTATTTATTCCGGTTTTTATTCCCGGTTTTTTATTCGGAATTTTATTTTTAATTATTTCATATTTCCTTGGAAAGAAAGGAGGTTCACGAATCAATCATTCCGCCCATATTTGGGGAGCAATATTTGGAGTTGTTTTCCTGATTGTTTTTAGCAAATTATTTTCAGATTTTCCTTTGCTCCAAAATTTTATGAATGATGTGAAAAGCATGGATCTCCATCATATTTTTACAACATATTAATTTCCAGTAAAAGAACTTCTTTTGTTGTTTCTTTAATTTTAAAACGATCGTCAATTCGTTTGCCAACAATCCAAATAATTCGTTTATTACTTTCAATAACCCAGCTATTTTCTTTTTCAGTCATGGACATTTTCTGATCAATAAAAAATTTACTTAATTTCTTTTTTTTCTGCATTCCCAGCGGATAAAAATAATCGCCTTGTTTCCATTTACGGAGCATTAATGGGAAAGAGACATTTTGCAAATCAAGCATGGCAACCAATGGAGAAGCTTCTATTTTTTCTTTTTCGAATGAGACTTTTTTAATCATCAGTTTTCCTAAATCAAAAGGAATTTCTTTATCATTTTCTTCAATTAAAATATGTGCGGCAATTTGATTATCGATCGGCGCAATAATAAGCCAGCGCCTGTTTCTGATAATTTTATGGGTAGAAGAGGTAACATATCTTCCGCTTTCACTTTTCAATAAATGAATGACGTCTTCCGTTTGATGCGCAGTAAAATGAAAGTCCTTTATGATCTCATAAAGGATTGTTTTCAGCGGTTCAGTTTTTAATAATTTTAAGACAGGAATGTGAATCTCGTTTTCTTTTTGTTCCAATAGTTTTTTCTTATGAAGCTGAATTGATTGCTGATATAACAGATCTATTTCTCTAAATCTTTCTAAATTATGGATTAGATTTTCTTCTGCTTTTGGAAAGACTTTTTCAACAGATGGAATCAATTGAAGTCTAAAATAATTGCGCGTATACTTCTCTGAAGCATTAGAAGAATCTTCTACAAACTCTAAATTAGTTTCTTTTATAAATGATATTATTTCTTCTCTTTTTGCAAACAATAAAGGACGTATCATTTTTCCCTTCTTTGGTAAAATCCCCTGCAATCCCCTTATTCCCGTGCCTTTGAAGAAATTCATTAGTAGTGTTTCAATATTATCATTAGCATGATGAGCGGTTAAGAGCCACGCTGCCTGATGATGGACAATTGTTGATTGTTCATTTATCAATTCATCGAACCATTCATATCTTAATTCTCTTGCTGCTACCTGAATTGAAATTTTATTTTCTTCGGCATATTCTCTTGTAGAAAACTTTTTTACTGAAATATTTTTATGATATTTTTCTGCAAGTTGAATTACAAATTGTTCATCTCTTTCACTCTCCTCTCCTCTTAATTGAAAATTACAATGTGCTATTTCAAAATCAAATCCAGCTTCGAAACAAAGTTGACATAAAGTGACTGAATCTGCTCCTCCGCTGACTGCAAGAAGTAAATGATCTTTTTGCTGAAAAAGGTTTTGTTGCCGGATATAATTGCTGAATCTATGTAATAAAGACATTCTGTTATTTAAAAATATTAACCTTCCAGTTCTTCTTCCGCTTCTTCACACGCTGCCTGCAGTTCATTATATGAATGACGTTCATTCAATGACTTGGCAACTTCCATTCCTTTTTTATAAATACGGATCGCTTTTACAGGCTCTCCAATTCGCTCTAATAATTTTCCGAGATGATAATATGAACCAATGTAAGTTGGTTCTCTCTTTACAATTTCATAAAACAGGTTCCTGGCTTCCATGTCGTTTCCGATTTTGATATATTCAAGTGCCAAAGCATGTTGTAAAAAACTATCATCGCCTGAAACTTCCAGGTATTCTTTCAGTTTTTTGATCCTGTCCATCAAATAATTTTTTACTTTTTTTTTCCTTAGTATCTTCGCAACCCGTAAAAATTAAGAATAATGAAGATACTTGTTTGCATCAGCAAAACGCCCGATACAACAGCAAAAATAGCCTTCACGGATAACAATACGAAATTTGCAGAAGCAGGTGTTCAGTTTATTTTAAATCCTTATGATGAATGGTACGCGCTGGTAAGAGCGATCGAATTAAAAGAAGCAGATCCTTCTACAGTATTGCATTTGATCAATATTGGTGGTCCGGAAAATGATCCAATTATTCGTAAAGCACTGGCACTCGGAGGTGATGAAGCGATTCGCGTTAATAGCAACAGTCATGATGATTTTTACATTGCTTCTCAAATTGCAGAAGTCGCTCAACAAAATAATTATGATCTGATTTTCACAGGAAAAGAAACAATTGATTATAATGGCTCTTCCATCGGTGGAATGATCGCGGAATTGTTACATCTTCCTTTTATTTCTTTAGCTACTAAATTTTCTTTGGAAGGAAATATTGCGACAGTTGATCGCGAAATTGAAGGTGGCGAAGAGGTAGATATTGTTAATCTTCCTGCAGTAATTAGCTGCCAGAAAGGAGTTGCTGAACAACGTATTCCTAATATGAGAGGAATTATGGGAGCCAGAACAAAACCTCTAAAAGTGCTGGAACCTGTTCAGGCTGACGCTTTCACAGAAATTTCTTCTTTTGAATTACCGCCTGCTAAAGCCGGCGTAAAATTAATTCCTGCAGATCAGCCGGAAGAATTGGTACGATTGCTTCATGAAGAAGCGAAAGTAATTTAGTAACTGAAGATCAGAAAATAAAATGATGATTATTTCCTTGTTTACTATCAGAAATTTTTAATTTTTTTTATAACTTTTAATTTTTAAGATGAGTGTTTTAATTTTTTTAGATCAATCTGAAGGGCATATAAAAAAGAGTTCTTTTGAAGCAGCGTCATATGGGGTAAAGCTTGCAGAAAATCTAAATACTTCTGCAGAAGGAATTGTTTTAGGAACGATTACTGATGATCTTGCCGCATTAGGAAAATATGGTTTAAAAAAAATTTACTCAGTAAAAAATGAGTCACTGAATGATTTTGATGATGAAGTTTTTACACAGGTAATTGCTGAAGCAGTTAAAAAAGCAGATTCAAAAGTTATCATCTTTTCCAACAATTTTAACGGGAAAGCTGTTGCTCCGCGTTTGTCGGTAAGATTAAAAGCAGGATTGGTAACAGGTGCGGTTGCTTTGCCAGAAACTACTAATGGTTTTGTAGTTAAGAAAAATGTTTTCAGTGGAAAAGCATTTGCAAATGTTTCCATCAAAACTGATATCAAAATTATTTCTTTAAACGCCAATGCATATAAAACAACTGAAGGCGAAGGGACGGCAGAAGTTGCAGAATTAAATGTTGAAATTCCGCAATCAAAAGTGAAAATTAAAGAAGTTAATAAAGTGGTGGGAGAAATTCCTTTAGCTGAAGCGGAACTGGTAGTTAGTGGCGGACGTGGATTAAAAGGACCGGAAAACTGGAATATCGTTACGGATCTTGCAAAAGCACTTGGAGCAGCTACCTCATGCAGTCGTCCTGTAAGCGATAGCGATTGGAGGCCACATCATGAGCATGTTGGTCAAACCGGTTTAACGATTGCCCCGAATTTATATTTTGCAATCGGAATTTCCGGCGCTATTCAGCATCTTGCCGGTGTAAACAGGAGTAAAACAATTGTTGTAATTAATAAAGATCCTGAAGCACCATTTTTCAAAGCGGCTGATTATGGAATTGTTGGTGACGCATTTGAAGTAGTTCCAAAAATCACCGAAGCTGTTAAAAAATTGAAAGGAATCAGCTAGAGTTTTGCTTGTTTTGACAATGAAAGTTTCAGAAAAAGGCATTTATTTTTATATTTGTTGTTCACAAAAAATGCTTCCGCTTAAGCGGATTGAGTTGATATGAAGAAAATAGAATTGGAAATTGTTGCGCTGTCTCATAGTATTACTCAAACCCATTCTTATGCGGTTGTTTTGGGTGAAGTAAATGGATTACGCAGGCTCCCAATTGTAATTGGAGGCTTTGAAGCCCAGGCAATTGCAGTCGCTCTGGAAAGAATGCAGCCAAGTCGTCCACTTACACATGATCTTATGAAAAATTTCATGATGGCTTTCAATATTGAGCTTCATGAAATAATTATTAATGATTTACAGGAGGGAATTTTTTATTCCAAATTAATTTGCTCTTCTGATAAAGACACTGTTGAAATTGATTCACGCACATCTGATGCCGTTGCATTGGCAGTAAGATTTGGCTGCCCGATTTATACATATGATAATATTTTAGAAAGCGCAGGAATTTTAATGGAAGAAGATGACAAAAAGAAAAAAGTTGTAGTTTCTCATAATGATGAAGGAACTGAAGATCTTAAGAAAATGTCTTTATTAGAACTGGAGGCGCTGCTGAATGAAGTTCTTGTTCATGAAGATTATATAAAAGCTGCATCTATCAGAGACGAAATCAACAGAAGAAAAGGAAGTTAGTTAGTAGTTGAATCTTCAATCTTAAACCTTGAACTTTCAACCTTGAAATTCCAATGGTAACATTTCCCAATTGTAAAATTAATCTTGGACTTCGTATTCTTCAAAAACGTGAAGATGGTTATCACAATATTGAAACTGTATTTTTCCCGCTGCCCTTTTTTGATATTTTAGAAGTTATCTCTTCCGATAAAACTGATTTAAAAAATACTGGAATTTCAGCAGGAAAAACTGAAGATAACTTATGCCTTAAAGCATATTATTTACTTAAAAAAGATTTTCCCGAACTGCCGCAAATTCAAATGCATCTTCATAAAACAATTCCAATTGGAGCTGGACTGGGCGGAGGTTCTGCTGATGCAGCGTTTACTTTATTACTGTTGAATAAAAAATATGATCTTAAGATTTCTCAGCAAAGAATTTTCGAATATGCATTGAAACTAGGAAGTGATTGTCCTTTTTTTATTATCAACAAACCAGTTTTCGCAACTGGCCGCGGAGAAAAAATGAAAGAACTTGATATTTCACTTTCAGATTATAAAATTTTAATAATCAATCCAGGAATTCACATCAATACAAAAGAAATGTTTCAGAAAGTTTCTCCGGTTGCTGCCAAAAAAAGTATCAATGAAATTATTTCGCAACCAATTGAAACCTGGAAAAATGAATTAGTGAATGATTTTGAAGAAATAGTTTTTTTACAACATTCTCAAATCAAAAAAATCAAAAAAAAACTATACGATCATAATGCAATCTATGCATCAATGACAGGAACAGGAAGTACGGTATTTGGAATTTTTAATCCGTCTTATGAAACTAATTTACCTGTCGAAAAAGGTTATTTTTATAAGTGGATAAACTTATAAAGTTTTTTAAATACTTCTCTTCTAAGACAAATTTTCGTTACTTCTTCAGCTACCGAGATTTCAACTACTCTTCAAATTTCCTAAAACAGAAAATCTCTAACTTTGAAACAGCGATATTAAAAGTTATGAAAATTCACCAGCAACAAATCCGGCTTAAAGAAAGAAAAAGAGGTTTTCATTTGATCACTTCTGAAATTGAGCAATCCTTTCCACAAATCAGAGAATTCACAAAAGGAGTTTGTCTGGTTTTTATTCAACATACGTCTGCTTCTCTTGTACTTAATGAAAATGCTGATCCTACTGTAAGAAAGGATTTTGAATATTTTTTCAATAAAATTGTGCCTGAAGATGATTCGCATTATATTCACAATTATGAGGGCGATGATGACATGCCAGCTCATCTGAAAGCCGCTATCCTCGGCAGTTCTGTTACTATTCCAATTCAAAATGGACGATTAGCACTTGGAACATGGCAGGGAATTTATTTATGCGAACATCGTAATCGTGGGAGAGCAAGAGATGTGATTGTTACTGCATGGGGAGAATAAAATTTCCAGCAAATTATTTTGGCGTAGTGATCCACCAAACATTTCCAAAAGGATCTTTTATTCCGCCACTTCGGCCATAATCCTGATCCGCAATTTCTCTTACAACAGTCGCTCCCTCATTCATCGCTTTTGCAAAAGTTTCATCAGCGTTTTCGACATAAATAAATAAACCGGCTGTAGAAGTTTTAAACTCTTCAGTGGCATCAGCAAGCATGATCGTACTGCCTTCAATCATTATTTCCGCGTGCATGATTGTCGCTACATCACGCATGTATTTTAATTTTTCTTTTGCACCGAAAACTTTTTCAGTAAAGGAAATGAATCTGGCGGCATTTGGAAGAATCAGATATGGCATTACGGTTTGATAATTTTCAGGGATATTCATGCGTGTATTTTTTCAATAATCCAATAAAATTATAAAAAAAATAGCCATTATTTCTTGTTCGCAGAATAATTGATTACAAATCATTTTTCGCGCAAACTTTTTCTAATTCTTTTACTACCCTGCTCACAGGTAATCCCATTACATTGTAAAAATCGCCTTCAATTGATTTGATTCCTATCGCACCAATCCATTCCTGTATAGCATAAGCGCCGGCTTTGTCGTAGGGTTTATAATGATCAATATAATATTCAATTTGGGAGAGAGAAAGCGAATGAAATTCAACTTCCGTTTCTTCAGCAAAACAAATTTTTTTGTCTCCTGATAGAATACATACTCCGGTGATAACTTTGTGCTTTTTGCCCGAAAGATTCGAAAGAATTTGAATTGCATCTCCACGATCCTTCGGTTTGCCAATAATTCTATTCTTCAAAACTACAATCGTATCAGCAGCGATAATCGTTTGTGCATAATTGTTATCTTGATGATCTAAATTAAATTGAACCCCAAACGCTTTATTTTCGGCAATATGAATAGCTATTTCAGAAGAAGATAAATCTTCAGGATATGTCTCATCAGTTTCGGAAACCATTACTTCAAATCGAATTTCAGCCAGCTCAAGTAATTGTTTTCTGCGTGGAGAACCGGAAGCTAAAATAATTTTATCCATTTTTTGAAAGAGTTTTTAAAAGAAAATCATAGAAATAATTCCGGCAAGCATGATGAATTTTACCGCTGAACTTAGTTCATGAAAATCATCAGATGTATTTGCCTGATATAATTTCTTCAATACCCAGATCAAAGGAATGATGATTGCAATGAAAGAATATAATGCTGAAAACCACCATCCAAATTGTATCACATAAATTTGTATTCCTGCTAAAATGCCTATCAACACTACAATCCACACTGCTGTAAAAACTTTTGCGACCGGTATTCCCCAAACGATCGGCATTGTTTTGCAATCGTATTTCAGATCACCTTCAACATCTTCCATGTCTTTGATCACTTCACGAATCAAAGAAATAATGAATGCAAAACCTGCATAAATAAAAGACATTTTCAACAATCGCTGCCATATCACATCATGCGGGGAAATTCTAAAACGATATTCAGCAAGTGTGAGAACTAAAATTACCCATGCTGTTAATAAAGAAATTAAAACGTTACCAATAAGAATTTTCTTTTTAAAAGTGCTTGAGTAAAACCACAAAATGTTGATGGCAATAAAATTGAAAACAGGAATAAAAATATTGTAAAGCTTATAGCCAATATAAGCGCTGATTACGAGCCCTATGAAAGAAAGAAATGCATGCAATAAAATGGCAGCACGCCTGTTGATAAATTTTCCTATAATCACCTTAGAAGATTTATTTACCTGGTCGATATTTACATCAAAATAGTCGTTGATAATATAACCGGCAGCAGCGATGCAAACAGAAGCGATTACCAGCAAATAAAATAAGTTCTCAGAAAGCCTGATACTTTCATGGGCCACATTTGGCTGACTGTAAACAAAGGGCAAAATAAAATATCTGAAAAGCATTTGCGTCAGCACAATAAAAAGAAGGTTGGGCCACCTGATCAATTTAAAAAAAGCTGTAATTTCCTTCATAAAAAATAGTTCAGGTTGAAGGAATATGATTATCCAAGGTCCATTTGTGATTCAGTTTCAAAACTTTTTCTATCACATCTCTTACGCAGCCGCATCCTCCTGTAAAAGGAGAAATATAAGAAGCAATTTCTTTGATCTCAAAAGCTGCATCTGCGGGACAGGCAGCAATTCCGGCCATTTTCATACAAAAATAATCAGGGATATCATCGCCCATAAAAAGCAATTCATTCAGGAATATGTTTTTAGCTCTTACATAATCTTTTAAAAAATCTTCTTTGTTTTTGATATCCATAAAAACTTCCTTTACTCCCAGACGATTCAATCGATCATGAACAAACGTAGAATGGCTGCCCGAAATCACAACGATCTGAAAATCGCTCCTGGCTGCCAGTTGAAGCGCATAACCATCACGAATATTCATTTTGCGAAGCCAGTTATTTTTTTCATCAACAATAATATTTCCATCAGTAAGAACTCCATCCATGTCAAATACAAAAGTTTTGATCTGACGAAAACGTGAAAGAATTTGCATGAAGACAAACAATTTATTTGCGGAAAATTATAAGCATTATTTCGTTTCGAAAAATAATTTTCAAATATACTTACAGGCATCCGAATAATAAATTATGTATCAAAGCCAATGCTGCTAAAGCAACAGTTAAGCAAATAGTTACAATTCGTTTTTGTTGTGATAAATATTTATTGACAAAGCCTGATGTTTCCTGCATTTTGCGTACTGAATTGAATTTTATCAACACGATTGGCTTTGTTATAGTAGAGGATCAGCAAGCCATATTGAGTTTGAAAAGCATCCCATGTTGCTTCTTTAACCTGTGGCGAACCAAGCCATTTAAACAAGCCATTCCGGGGCGCTTTCATCAAAGGAAGGCTTAATTTTCCTTTGAAGTTTGGTCCAATCTCAATATAATCGCGATCAGTATAAAAAGAAATATCCTTGTCTTTGTAATAGACAGCAGCACCGCATTTGGAGGTGGTTCCTGCTTCTTCCACCTGTGTAGCACAAGGAAAGATTCTTGTGATTTCTCCATTCGTGGAAGTTGGAAGTATCTGATCATTGACATATCCTTTAAGAATATTCACTTCAAATTGAGGACATTTAATGGTTGTTTTTAGTTGGGCTGTTACAATAAAAGATAACAGCAATGCAGGTATGCAAAGAAGAAGCGTTTTCATTGATGAAATTTGTTTTAAAAAAATGTGGTTTCATTTTATAAATGCAAATTCAATGCTAAACTCTCTCAATGGCAAAGAAAATAAAACTTAATTATTTCTTTGTTTACTAAATAAAAAAAATCAGTTTATAATCTCCTTTTCAAAATAATAATATCATTTAACTGAGATGGTACTAATTCCCAACCATTGAAGTAAAAAAAGTTGAGAGCAAACATGAAATTATTATTAGGGAAAACTAATGCTAATCCATTTTTATCAGTAACTGTCCGCGTTTTTCTTGTACCGAATTCACCAATATCAAAAGTAAATGATTCGCCCAAAATACGAAGCTGTCCATATTCTGCATCAAGGCTGTCTAACCTTATTCCCTGGATATAGCCATAAGTTTTAGGCGAGATAACTGCCAGAGAATTATTGGTTTGAGAAAATGCAAAAGCGGATTGGCAAATAAAAATGAAGAGGAAAATTTTTTTCATAATGTTGAGATTTTTGCAACAATATAGAAAACAATCTTTAAACATTAAAACTCTTCACTGCTTCAAAAGTTTTCTCTAAATCTTCATCTGATAAAGCCTGGCTAAAGAACCAGCTTTCATATGCTGATGGTGGCAAGTAAATTCCGTTACCGAGCATGTGATGGAAAAATTTATTGAAGATGTTTATATCAGTTGTGGAAGCAGTTTCAAAATCAATTACTTCTTTATTTGTAAAGAAAATACTGATCATACTTCCAACGCGATTGATGTTATGAGGAATATTCTTAGCGGCTAAAATATCGTTTAAAGTTTTTTCCAGGCGAGCACCTTTTTCATCTAATTCCGTATAAATTGACGGATTATTTTTTAATTGATTCAGCATTGTATATCCTGCGATCATCGCAATTGGATTACCACTCAAAGTGCCTGCCTGATAAACGTTCCCAAGAGGCGCAATGTGTTCCATAATTTCCTTTTTTCCGCCAAAAGCTCCAACAGGTAAACCTCCGCCGATCACTTTTCCATAAGTAATCAAATCTGCATTGATGTTTAATTTTTCCTGCGCCCCTCCTGCCGCCAAACGAAAACCTGTCATTACTTCATCAAAAATAAAAACAATGTTTTCTTTATCACATAATTTTCTCAGGCCTTCTAAAAACCCTTGCTGCGGCGGAACACAGCCCATATTTCCAACTACGGGTTCAATGATGATGGCCGCAATTTCTCCTTTGTTTTCTTCAACTAATTTTTCAACCGCCGCTAGATTACTATAGGGAGCAGTCAAGGTATCTTTTGCAACTCCTGCTGTAACACCCGGAACTGTTTGAATATTTAATGTGGCTACCCCGCTTCCGGCTTTCACCAAAAAACAATCTGCATGCCCATGATAACAACCTTCAAACTTGATAAATTTATTTTTGCCCGTATAGCCTCTTGCCAAACGGATAGCGCTCATACATGCTTCTGTTCCGCTGCTAACCATTCTGATCAAATCAACATTTGGCGCCATGTTTTTTATTAGCTCCGCCATTTCAATTTCCAACTCTGTCGGTGCACCGAAAGAAGTTGAGCCTGACGCTTTTTCCTGTATAGCCTTTACAACCGGCTCGTAAGCATGACCAAGAATCATCGGCCCCCACGAATTAATATAATCAATAAATTGATTCCCATCTTCATCAAAAAGATAAGCGCCTTTTGCAGACTTGATAAAAACAGGGGTACCGCCCACACTTCTAAAAGCCCGTACCGGAGAATTCACGCCTCCGGGAATTGATTGTTGGGCGCGGGAAAATAATTCGATACTTTTCGAAACATTCATAATTTTCAATAATCAATAATTAATAATCAAGTGCAACGCTGATCTTTCACCCCAACAATTTCACTGCATCTTTTGCAAAATAAGTCGCGATCAAATCTGCACCGGCTCTTTTGATCGAAGTAAGGCTTTCAAGAATCGCTTTATCTTCATTGATCCAGCCCATTTTTGCTGCCGCTTTTATCATCGCATATTCTCCGCTGACATGGTAAGCACTAACGGGGATGTGCACACTGTTTTTCACTTCCCTGATAATATCCAGGTAAGCCATTGCAGGTTTTACCATCACAACATCTGCGCCTTCTTCTTCATCGGTCAACGCTTCTTTCACTGCTTCAATGCGATTTGCATAATCCATCTGGTAAGTTTTTTTATCACCAAAGCCGGGAGCAGAATCAAGAGCGTCTCTGAAAGGGCCATAAAAACACGAAGCATATTTTGCGCTGTAAGCCATAATACCTGTTTTTGTAAAATTATTTTCCTCCAATGCTTTTCGGATCGCATAAATTCTTCCATCCATCATATCGCTTGGAGCCACAAAATCAGCGCCTGCTTTTGCATGACTCAGGCTCATTTTTACCAATACTTCCACCGTTGGATCATTTACAATTTCTCCATTTTCTACGATGCCATCGTGACCGTAAGAAGAATATGGATCCAGCGCAACATCAGTCATGACAACCATTTCAGGAACTGCATCTTTAATTGCTTTGATACTTCTTTGCATTAATCCATCCGGATTCCATGATTCTTTTCCTGTATTGTCTTTCAACTCATCAGGCGCTTTTATAAATAATAAAACGCTCTTAATTCCCATGTTCCATAATTCTTTCACTTCTTTTATAGTTCCATCCAATGAGCGTCTGAAATATCCGGGCATAGATGGAATTTCAAATTCTACATTTTCACCTTCATCGATAAATAATGGCAAAATAAAATCGCTGGGAGTAAGCGTTGTTTCCGCAACCATGCTTCTGATTGCAGGATTATTTCTTAAAACTCTAGGTCGGTTCTGCAAATACATTTTTTTATGATTTTAGTAAATTTAGTCTAATAATATCCTTTTTATTTCAATTAAATCCAGTCAACAGGATTCAAGCAAACTTGTAATAATTTGTCTTCTGCACTATTGGGTTTGGGCTGATAATTGTATTCAAAACGAACTGTTGGTGGCAGACTCATCAAAATACTTTCTGTTCTTCCATTTGTTTTTAATCCAAATAAAGTTCCCCGGTCATGAATCAGATTAAATTCAACATAACGGCCTCTTCTTATCTCCTGCCAGTGCTTTTGGTGAATGGTGAATGGTGAATTTTTATGCCTCTCCACAATTGGAAGATAAGCTGAAAGAAACGCGTCACCACAAGTTTTGCTGAAATTCATTAAAAATTCTGCATCATGTTTTTCATCAGGTTTTAGATAATCGTAAAAAATCCCTCCAATACCTCTGCGCTCATTATTTCTGTGTGTGTTTACAAAATAATCATCACAATTTTTTTTGAAGGTTGGATAAAACGAAAGATCAAATTCATCACACACATTTTTGTATGTCTGATGAAAATGCTTTGCGTCTTCTTCAAATAAATAATAAGGAGTAAGATCCGTGCCACCGCCAAACCATCGGTCAATCACATCATCATTTTCATTATATAGTTCAAACATTCTGTAATTGCAATGAACAGTTGGCACGAAAGGATTTACAGGATGCAACACCAAACTTAATCCGCACGCAAACCATTTTGCTCCATCTATTTTCAATTGCGTTTTCATCGCTTCAGAAACATCGCCAAAAACAACTGAAGTATTTACTCCGCCTTTTTCAAAAACATTCCCATTTGAAATTACTCTTGTTTTTCCGCCACCGCCTTCACTCCTTTTCCACTCATCTTCCACAAACTTTGCTTTGCCATCTGTGTCTTCTAATGCAGCATAGATAAGGTTTTGAAGCCCTTCAATATACTTTATCCAATCTTCTTTAATATTCATTATAAAAAAAGTTTTGTCAATTCACCTCTTACCACTCTTTGACCGCATCTACAAAAGCCTGTGCATGGTCAACAGGAATATTTGGAGTAATTCCATGACCAAGATTTGCGATATATTTTTGAACACCAAACTCGCTGATCATTTTTTTTACCTCCTTTTTAATTTCCGAAACAGGCAACAACAATTTTGCAGGATCAAAATTCCCTTGCAATGCGATTTTATTTCCCGTCATTTCTCTTGCTGTTTTGGGAGAAATACACCAATCAATTCCTAAACCGGAAGCACTGCTTTCACTTAAATCTTTCAAGGCATACCAGCTTCCTTTTGGAAATAAAATTACCGGTGCATCGTCTTTTAATGCATCGGCAATTTGAATTAAATAAGGTTGTGCAAATCTTTTAAAATCTTCGGGACTTAAACAACCGCTCCAGCTATCGAACACTTGCAAAACATCAGCACCAGCCTTAGTTTGAGCTTTTAAATAATGAATTGTTGTATCAGTAATTTTTTGCAGTAATTGATTTGCCAATTCAGGTTGTCCAAAACAAAATTCTTTTGCTTTTTCCCACGTTTTACTTCCTTTTCCTTCCACCATGTAACACAAAATCGTCCAAGGCGCTCCTGCAAAACCAATCAAAGGAACTTCTCCATTCAATTCCTGTTTTGTTAATGACAATGCTTTCATGACATAATTCAATTTTTCTTCCACTTTATCAGTAAACAAAGAATTAATGTCATTTTGTGTTTTGATCACTTTCGGTAACAGCGGACCTTTCCCTTCTTCCATCAACACTTCTACTCCCATTGCCTGTGGAATTACTAAAATATCGGAAAAAATAATTGCTGCATCTACGCCTAATCTTCTGATTGGCTGCAAAGTAATTTCAGCAGCAAGTTCAGGCGTCTGAACACGCGTAAAAAAATCATATTTCTCACGCAACTTTATATATTCAGGCAAATATCTTCCCGCCTGGCGCATCATCCAAACTGGTGGCCGTTCTACGTTTTCGCCTTTCAACGCTCTTAATAAAAGATCATTTTTTAATTCACTCATTTAAACAGTTTTTATTGGGCTGAAATATTTTATTACTTCAGCGATTAAATTTTCAATGCCTGGAATTTCTGAAATTACTATTGAATTATTTGAAAAACTTTTTACTTCATCAGCAGTTGTTTTTCCAATCGCAAAAATTTGGGTCATTGCTTCCAATTTATTTTTTGTGAAAAAACTTCTTACCGCGCTTGGGCTGAAGAATAATATTCCATCATATTTTTTTGAGACAATTTGCGGAGTTTCAATTGTTTGATAAACGACCAATTCTTCCACATTGATTTTATGCTTTGCTAATTCGGCCGGCAATAAATTTCTTCGTTGATTTCCGCAAAAGAAAACAACTTCTTTTATCGAATTATCGTTGGTTATTTTTTCTGCAAGTTCTGCTGCATCCTTTGCTGATGCTACAATTGAAGAATCAGGAAAAAGTTGTTCTACCACTTTTTTTGTAGCCGGCTCAATGCAAAATATTTTCCAGTTGGTTTGTTTCGAAACAATTTTTTCAACAGCATTCACTGCATTTGAACTGGTAAAAATTGCTGTAATATTCTTTTTAGAAAGATCTGTAATACGCTCTCTGATTTCTGCCGAAATATTTTCTTTCGTGTCAATGAAGTTCATTTCATCAATACAAATATTTTTTTCAACAGCTTCCTTAATGAAAGAACTGCCGATCTTTTTTGTACTTAATATCTGAACTTTATTTTGCATTTCTAATCGAGTAAATTATTTTTTTTGCTGCATCATTCTGCAATAATTCTTCAGCCGCAATAATTCCCAAATTCATGTAATTTTCTATTGCAACTTCTTTTCTTATATCAAATTTTTCTTTTCCATCAACACTGCAAACATTTCCCCTGAAAACAATTTTATCATTCTCCAAAACAGCTAAAGCGCTGATGGGCGTTGAACATCCACCTAATAAAGTTCTTAAAAAATCCCGCTCGATTTTCGTACATTTTTGTGTTGCTTCATCACTTAATGAATTGACAGCTTCAAAAGCTTCTACATCATCTTCGCGACATGAAACAGTAATGGCGCCTTGTGCCGGAGCCGGGAGCATCCAATCCAGATCAATTGAATTTTCAGGACGAAGATGAATTCTTTCCAGGCCTGCGGCAGCAAAAATCGCCCCGTTCCAATCGTTCTCTTCTAATTTTCTCAAACGTGTATTTACATTTCCTCTCAGGTTTACAATTGTATCATCAGGATAACGGTTCAGCCACTGTGCTTTGCGGCGAATGCTGCTGGTGGCAATAGTGAGTGGTGAATGGTGAGTGGTGAATGGTGAATTGGACTGATTATTCACAATTGATAATTCACTCTTCACTTCTTCGCCTTTGAAAACCAAAATATCTTTATAGGAAGCACGTTTCAAAACCGCTGCCTGACTGATTCCTGCCGCCAATTGAGTTGGAACATCTTTCATAGAATGAACAGCCATATCTATACGATTATTCAACAAAGCGGTGTCAAGTGTTTTGGTAAAAATTCCTTGTACGCCTAATTCATAAAGTGGAGTGATCGTATCTTTATCACCTTCGCTTTTAATGAAAATTAATTCCGAGTCAATCCCTTTTTCCTGTAATTGATTTTTGACAAGTGTAGCCTGCCACAAAGCCAACTCGCTTTCGCGGGTCCCTATCTTGTACAATTTTTTCATTGAAGATAATTGCTTAGAGCATTTAAACAAAGACAACCCCGGTTATCTTTTTCTTTTAATTTCAGAGCGAGAGACGAGACAGTTTTATGAATTTTTTCATCATCATCTTCGTCTTTGTGATAAACTTTACTAAGCTCAAAAAGTTGAGATTTTACCATCCGAAGCAATGGATTGTTAAACTGCTGACGATGCCACTCTTCAAGACTGCTAAGTGTTTCATCAATTATTTTCAAAGCTTTTGGGATCTCTGCCTGTCGAAGAGAAATAGTTTTATTGAGAATCATCGAAACTTCATCAACGTTCAAAACCGTTGTTCCTGCTACATTTTTTACATCAGGATGAACATTTTGAGGGACTGAAAGATCGAGGATCAGCCGGGATTTATTTGTTGTAAAAAATTCCGTAAGAACTGAATAAGATGAAGAAGCGGAACTTACCAGAATAATATCAGCATCATCGCAGGAAGATGCAAGCCTGGAATAAGGAATAAATTTTCCATTAAATAATTCTGCTAATTCAATCGCTTTTTCATCTGTTCTGTTGGTGAAAAAAGTATTCGAAACCGGCAGATAATCCTTCATATTTTTTGCAATATGATTTCCAAATTTTCCTGTTCCAATCAACAGAATCTTTTTATCAGAAAGATCAGCAATTTTTTCTTTTATCAATTCAATCGCTGCATAGGAAACAGAAACAGTTCCGGAACTTAATTTAGTTTTTGTTTTAATTTCTTTGGAAACCTGTAAAGCATAATTAATTGCACGCTCCATAAAATTATTAATACAACCAATTTCTTTAGCAACTTTGGCTGATTGTTTCAACTGCGATAATATCTCATAATCACCGATAATTTGTGAATCCAGTCCTGACGCCACTTTGAACAAATGCTCTATCGCATGAATTCCATGATGAATATATCCGTGTTCTAAAAATTCTTCAGTGCTGCTATTAGCATGGTGACTAAGCATTTCCGCAAAAACTTTAGGATCGTTGCAAATGCCATAAACTTCAGTTCTGTTGCAAGTGGACAAAGCAAGACATCCTGTTATTTTTTTGGCCAATGATTCCTCGAGTAATTCAACAATCTGAGCTGATGAAAGAGAAAATTTTCCGCGGATGCTCATATCGCTTTTACGATAATTGATCCCAACAATACAGAAGCTATTTAAAGAGTTGTTATATGAAGTATTTAATATATCCATTCTCAGTCTGCAAAATTATTTTTAAAAACATATTCGAAAGTCACTGGTAAGTCATTAGAAGCGCTCTTTTATGATTTACTTAAATTTTTATCTTAACTATTCTCTTATAATCCAATATCTTATAAACCGATGCAAAAATAACTTCTGTTTTCTTAACAAAGTATGTTCTTAATTACCAAAAACAGTAATCTAAATCAGTACTCATTTATTTTTCAGCGCTTACATTTGCAGATATTTACATTATGGCGACGAAATTAAGAAAAGGAATTGTATTAATAAACCTTGGTTCTCCGGATTCTACAAAAGTTCCCGATGTCAGAAAATATTTAGACCAGTTTTTGATGGACGAAAGAGTGATTGATAAGCCGTGGTTATTACGCGCTTTATTGGTAAAAGGAATTATCGTTCCGTTTCGTGCACCAAAATCAGCAGAAGCATATAAAACCATTTGGATTAAAGAAGGTTCACCATTAATTGTTTATACGGAACAATTGCGTGATGCTTTGCAGGAGCTGGTTTCAGAGCCGGTTGAAATTGCAATGCGCTATGGAAATCCTACACCGGAAGATGCTTATAAAGCGCTCTTAAACAGAGATCCGAAAATTGAAGAAGTGATTGTTTTGCCACTTTATCCGCATTATGCAATGTCGAGCTATGAAACTGCGGTAGAATACATGAAGGATTTTTATAAGAGAAAAAAATATCCTTTTAAATTATCTTTTATTCCACCTTTTTATAACGACAAGGATTATATCACTGCGCTTTCTGAAAATATCCGACCATATCTCCAGCAAAATTATGATCATCTTTTATTCAGCTATCATGGAATTCCGGAAAGGCATATCCGAAAAAGTGATATCACCGGATGCCATTGTTTGCAAACAGAAAATTGTTGCGAAACATATTCTCCTGCACATGATTTTTGTTATAGGCATCAAATCAGAACGACTACCAAATTAGTTGCTGAAACTTTACAAATCCCTGCTGATAAATACAGTATTTCTTTTCAGTCAAGACTAGGAAAAGGTTGGCTAACTCCCTTCACTGATTTCAGATTCCAGGAAATGCCAAAAGAAGGAATTAAAAATCTGCTGGTTGCTTGCCCTGCTTTTGTAAGTGATTGTCTTGAAACCTTAGAAGAAATTGCCATTCGTGGAAAAGAAACTTTTCTGGAAGCAGGTGGAGAATCCTTTACCATGATTCCTTGTTTAAATACAAATCCACTTTGGGTTGAGACAATTGAAGGAATGATAAAAAAAGCTTCAGAAAGACTTCCCGAAATCACACCAACCACTGCAAAATAAACGATTCAAATCCACATTCACCATGTACTTCTACATAAAAGCGCTTCACATTATTTTTGTTGTAACCTGGTTTAGCGGGCTCTTTTATATCGTAAGGCTTTTTGTTTACAGTGCTGAAGCGAATGAAAAAAATGAACCGGAAAGATCCATTCTCCTCAGGCAATTTGGAATTATGCAAAAGCGGCTCTGGTATGGAATTACGTGGCCTTCAGCAATTCTGACTTTAGTTTTTGGAACATGGATCGGAATATTATATGGAAGTTTACCGGCGTGGCTTTTGACGAAACTTTGTTTCGTAGCAGGATTATTTGCATACCATGTTTTTTTACATTCCATCTTTCGTCAGCAGCAAAAAGAAAATTTTCGCTGGAGTTCTCAACAATTAAGAATGTGGAATGAAGTGGCTACCATTTTTTTAGTGGCCATCGTAATGCTTGCCGTTGTGAAACAATTATTAAGTGCCGCATGGGGAATTGCCATTCTCATTTTGTTTGTTGCAGTTTTATTTTTAGCAATTAAAGTTTATAAGCGTTTGCGCAAAAGGTAATTTCCTTAAAATAATATAGCTAAAAATTACCGCAAAAAGGGAATGATGATTTTCTTTGTTTGGATATCCTGCTAAACAGGAAAGACTGGTTTTCGCCAGCCTTTCATTCAAATTTAAACAAATAAAACTACTATCGTGTTGAATCTGTGCTGCTACTGCTGGTTCCCTTATGAGTTGTATGATGTCTTGTGCTCCTTGTTTTATTAGTGGAAGAGTTAGACATTGTTCCGTTTGTACTGCTGCTGTTTTCAGAATTCATTCCACTAGTACCGCTTTTGCTGTTGCGATGACTGGTTGAATTGCTGTAATTGTGGTGATGTGTTTTTGTGACATGATTTTTTGTGTGATGTCTTGGAGTAGTGGTATCCTGGCTCATAGAACTTTGATTGTTGCTTGAACTACTTCCACTGGTACTTTGGCTCATTCCTGCTACTGAGAAGAATACTGCAAAAAGCAATAAGATAACTGTTTTCATAAATGATTTTTTTTAAGGTTTTAAATAAGTTTTAAAGCAAAAATGAACGGTAAAATATATGCCAAATCACTTTTGAATTAAAGTTTTATTTATTTGAGGAAAAAATATTCCATGTTGTTATAATGGAGGTTGTAGTGTAGAATTGAATCTTCAATTTTGGTCATAGAATTTTCATTTTTTTGTTACTAAAAACTCTTACCATTTTCAGATTGATAAAAAGAAAATCAATTTATTTTATTTGACTAATAGATTTAAAAATAAAAAATCCATTACCGGAAAAAACAAAATATTAATTTATATATTTAGGTTAACTTATTGTTTTTAAAACAAAATCATTATGGATTCACGACGTGATTTTTTGGGGAAAATTACCGCGGCTGCTATCGCAATTCCTTTTTTAAAAAAAGTAAATGTAGCTATGAAAGAAAATAATGAAAATCAGATGTTAAAAGTTGCTATTATGGGACTTGGAAGCTATGGAACGCGTGTTGCTGACGCGATGCAACAATGTAAAAAGGCAAAATTAACCGGCTTGATCAGCGGCACACCTTCAAAATTATTGTCATGGCAAAATAAGTATCAGATTTCCCCGGAAAACTGCTATAACTATGACAATTTTGATAACATAAAAACTAATTCCGAAATTGATGCAGTTTATGTAATCACTCCAAACGCACTGCATCATGATGAAGTGATCCGGGTTGCAAAAGCCGGAAAACATGTGATTTGCGAAAAACCAATGGCAATCAATGTAACAGAAGCGAGAGAAATGATTGATGCATGTGAAAAAGCAAATGTGAAATTATTGGTTGGCTATCGGCTGCATTTTGAGCCACATACTTTAGAAGTGATTCGTCAACGTTCTACAGGAGAATTTGGCAAAATAACTTTTTTCCAGGGATTAAGTGGGTTTGCTATTGGAGATCCTAATCAATGGCGGCTGAATAAAAATCTTTCCGGTGGAGGATCGATGATGGACATCGGAATTTATTCTGTAAACGGATCGAGATATATGGTTGGTGAAGATCCGGTTTGGGTTACAGCAGAAGAAACAAAAAATGATCCCGGAAAATTTAAAGAAGGGATTGACGAAACAATGCAATTTCAATTGGGCTTTCCCGGCGGCGCTGTAGCTTCATGCCTTTCCACCTACAGTATGAATGATCTCGATCGTTTCTTCCTCAACGGCACGAATGGTTTTGCGGAATTATATCCTGCAACCGGATATGGTCCTATTCGTGGAAAAACAAATAAAGGAGAAATAACTCAGCCGGATGTGACACAGCAAACATTACAAATGGATGAGATGGCAGATATTATTTTGCGAGGAAAAACACCAATTGTTGCTGTAGACGGCGAAGAGGCACTTAAAGATTTGAAAATTATTGAAGCAGTTTACCAGGCTGCCGCTACAGGCAAAAAGGTTGAATTGAACTGGAAAGAATAATTTTATTACCTGCTTCCATGCGATTTAATAATACTTTCTGTCATTTTCAGATAAATATATTTCAGGTCGGGATTTGATGAAAGCGCCTGCAGATGGCGATTAAGCGTATAAATATCATTTCTTATTGCGGGACCGGTTTGGCTGAGAAACGGAGAAATCTGTTTTGCCCTTAAAGTAGTTTCGTCTATTAATGGAAACAGGTTCTTAAAATCAAGCCTTTCTTTTCCGCAATAAATTTCTGCCAGTGCATACATATGATTGGTAAAATTACTCACGAAAACCGCCGCTACATGATAATTCAATCTTTCTGTGTCATTTGCTTCACTTACGTTCACTGAAAGGGTTTTTGCAAATCCCAAAATGCGGTGCAACGTTTCCTGGTTATTTCCGTCAATTAAAAAAGGAATTTCGGGAATATGATCACTGTATTTTGAGAGCGTTTGCAAGGGATATAAAACGCCATAAGTAGAAGAAGTATCTTTTAAAGCATTGATAGAAACTGCGCCGGCGGTATGAACAACCAATTTGTTTTTTAAACCGGACATATCAAAATGATCGAGCGCAGCATCATGTAAAGCGACAATATAAATATCAGCGTCAGCAAATTGAGGAGATTTTAATGATGCAGCAGTTGCCAGGTAAGATGAAGCAAGAGTTTTGGCATTTTCTTCATTTCTGCTGGCAATTTGTACAATATCATGACCAGCTTTGGCGATCAATTCACATAAAATAGTTGCGGTGTTCCCCGACCCAAGCATTACAACCTTCATTCAAACAGTTTTAGTCTAAGTATTTTTTTCAATTGGTTATTAATATGGTATAACGCTTTTGTTTGATAAAAAATATGTTAGCACAGGTTAAATTATTAAAATTTTTAACTATCCTTTTCGTTCTTTCAAAATAGATCAAAAGGCTAGAAATGTTTCTCAGTGGGGATTACGAAGATAGAAAACGGATTTTATAAAACAAATTTTCCATAAAAAATTTCATTTTTAATTTTTAAGCTAATATTGCAGCGGTGAAAAAATTCCGATAT
Source organism: Hanamia sp. (assembly GCA_035606215.1). Lineage (GTDB taxonomy): Bacteria > Bacteroidota > Bacteroidia > Chitinophagales > Chitinophagaceae > Ginsengibacter. Next base: position 73,085 of record DATNFV010000024.1, on the reverse strand, counting down.
CAGGAACTTGTCAGGAATAAGAACACGTAAGAATTGGCAAAAACTAAGTTATTATGGCAAAAAATTTATTGATAGTTGAGTCCCCTGCGAAAGCGAAAACTATAGAAAAAATACTTGGCAGCGATTTCGAAGTGAAGAGTTGTTATGGCCATATCCGCGACCTTGAAAAAGACGACATGGGTATTGATGTAAACAATAATTTTCAACCCCGCTATCGGGTTCCTGAAGAAAAAGCAAAAGTGGTGAAGGATTTAAAACAAATTGCAAGAAAATCTGACACAGTTTGGCTGGCATCGGATGAGGACCGCGAAGGTGAAAGTATCAGCTGGCATTTGGCTGAAGTATTAGGTCTTGATGTAAAAACAACGAAGCGGATCGTATTTCATGAGATCACAAAGCCTGCCATCAATGCGGCAGTACAAAACCCGCGATTGATAGACATGAACCTGGTGAATTCTCAACAGGCAAGAAGAGTTTTGGATCGTCTTGTTGGCTTTGAGCTTTCGCCCGTTTTGTGGAGAAAAATCGGGATGAAAGGTGGTCTGAGTGCAGGAAGAGTTCAAAGTGTAGCGGTAAAATTAATTGCAGAAAGAGAAAGGGAAATTAATGCGTTTGTGGCAACCAGCAGTTTTAAAATTGAAGCAACTCTGGCTGCAACTGATCCTTCCGGAAAACGGATTTCTTTTAAAGCTGAAGATGGTGGAACACGAACTATTGAAGCAGCAGAAGATTTTTTGAGCAGGTGTAAAAATGCCACTTACTCTGTAAAAGATATTATCATAAAGCCTGCAAAACGTACGTCAGCCGCACCTTTTACCACTTCTACGCTTCAGCAGGAAGCGAGCAGAAAACTGGGATATGGCGTAAGCAAAACAATGCTTCTCGCCCAAAAATTATATGAAAGCGGAAAGATCACCTATATGCGTACCGATAGTGTAAATCTGTCTGCTACCGCAAAAGATCAGATCAAAAATGAGATTCTGAAAAACTATGGTGAAAATTATTTACAGCTCCGTAATTATAAAAATAAAAATGAAAGCGCGCAGGAAGCCCATGAAGCTATTCGCCCCACAGATATGAGCGAAAGCAGGATTCATGATCCGGAAACCGCACGTCTTTATGAACTGATATGGAAGCGAACAATTGCAAGCCAGATGAGCGATGCGATTCTTGAAAAAACGACTGCAAAAATAAAGATCAGTACAGTTGAAGAAGAATTAACTGCTACCGGCGAAGTTTTGAAATTTGATGGATTTTTAAAGATTTACAACGAAGGAAATGATGATGATGATGAGAATAACGGTTTTGGCGAAAGCAGACTTCCGGCCCTGACTGTAAATCAGAATTTGGATTTTGAGGAAATGAATGCAACCGAAAAATTTACACGTCACGCTCCTAGATATACTGAAGCTTCTCTGGTAAAAAAATTAGAAGAATTGGGAATCGGAAGGCCAAGTACCTACGCTCCTACTATCAGCACTATTATCAAAAGAAATTATGTTGAGAAAAGAGATAAAGAAGGAATCAAGCGCGATATCAGGATCGTAAACCTTTCTAAAGAAAATACGATCAGCAAATTAAAAATTTCAGAAAATACCGGCGCTGAAAAAGGAAAACTTTTTCCAACAGATCTTGGCCTTGTGGTCACAGACTTTTTGAATCAGCATTTTGATAAAGTGATGGATTATTCTTTCACTGCCAACATAGAAGAAGAGTTTGATAAGATTGCCGAAGGAAAATTGCAATGGAATAGTATGGTAGGTGAATTTTATAAGCCTTTCCATTATTCTGTTGAACATACTCTTGAAAATGCAGAACGCGCAAAAGGCGAACGTGAATTAGGAACCGATCCTGAAAGTGGAAAGCCGGTTTTCGCCCGAATGGGACGCTACGGCCCGATGGTGCAAATTGGAAATGCAGTGGACGAAGAAAAACCTCGGTTTGCAAGATTAAAAGCAACACAAAGTATTGAAACCATCACACTTGAAGAAGCGCTGGATCTTTTCAAACTTCCTTTAAATTTAGGAGAATACGAGGGAAAAGATGTTTCGGTAAATGTGGGAAGATTTGGCCCTTATATAAAATGGGGCGAACAATTTATTTCCATTCCGCGAGGAGAAGAACCAACAGAAGTGGATCTGAACAGAGCGATAGAAATCATTAAGGCAAAACAGGTAGAAGATGCGCCAATAGGCTATTACGAAGGAAAGCCGATCACAAAAGGTAAAGGACGTTTTGGCCCGTTCATTAAATGGAATGATCTTTTTATCAATGTTCCAAGAGCTTATAATTTTGACTATCTTACTCAAAAAGATTGCAATGAGCTGATCGAAAAAAAGATTGCAAAAGAAGCGAACCGCTTTATCAAACAATGGCCTGAAGAAAAGATAGCAATTGAAAATGGCCGCTGGGGCCCATTTATTCGTTTTGGGAAAAACATGTTCAAACTCGGAAAACGAACCCCTGAAGAGTTAGAACAATTGCAACTGGATGATGTAAAGAAAATTATTTTACAACAGGATCCAAAAGCCTTTGATAAAAAAACTACAGGAAAGAAAAAAGCGGCACCAAAGAAAGAAGCCGCAAAAAAAACCGCAGAAAAAAAGCAGTAAAAAAGAAATAAGACTTGCATTTCTGAGGGCAATTGAAAATAAGCCAACATTCAAAAAGAAATTTATCTTTCTTCTCTGCTATAAAAGGAGAAAGCATAAATCGAATCTGATTGAGTAAAGAAAAAAACAGATAATTTCTCTTTATTTATCCACTTACTTAAAAATTTTTCATGCAAATCGTTCATTTGTTGGCCGGGAGGTTTACAGATTAACAATTCATCAACGGATTCACATATGATGAAATTTGCCTTACCATGTGCTTTCTTTATTTTTGCTCTTAAGCATAATCATTTTTCCCCTGAAAAAAGTTTCTAAAATATTTCTGAAAGTACTGCTGGGCATTCTTGTTCTGATCATTGTTTTATGGATTTTAGTGCAGACCTCTTTTTTCCAAACTTTTATCATTCACAGAGTAGCCAACCGGCTTTCGAAAAATCTTAATACAACTGTTTCCATCAAAAAAATTGATCTCGAGCTTTTTGATAAAATGACGATGACGGATTTGCTGGTTTTAGACAGGAAAAAAGACACTTTGCTTTATGCCGGAACGGCAAAAGTAAGCCTGACCGATTGGTTCTTTTTTAAAGATAAGATTACACTAAAATACATTGGGCTTGAAGATGCATTTGTCAATCTTCACCGGACTGATTCTGTCTGGAATTACCAGTTTTTAATCGATTATTTTTCAAGCCCCGGAAAGAAGAAGGTAGATACTTCTTCCAATGCGATTGACCTTGATCTGAAAGTCGTCAATTTAAAAAATATTAAAGTTTGGCAAAGAGACGAATGGCGTGGAGAAAATATGCTTGCATCTGTAACCAAGTTAAATATTCATGCAGACGAATTTGACACGAAAAACAAGATCATAAGGATCAGTGATATTGTTTTGAATCATCCATCTTTTTCATTGTATGATTATACCGGCAATCGTCCGGTTGACACTACTTCGACACCAGATGAACAAATCCCGGAAAAAGGATTACAATGGAACACGGATGACTGGCGGCTTTCAGTAAATAATCTTTCGATGACGGACGGACTGGTTGCAGTGGAAAGAGAAGGTTATTCTCCCCCATTAATGAATGAATTTGATGAAGCCCACATTGTAATTTCTTCCATAAAAGGAACCTTTAAAAATTTTACTTTAGTTGGTGATACTTTAAAATCTGCTGTCTCCATTTCTGCCAAAGACCGCGGCGGCTTTTTGATCAAAAAACTGAATGCTGATTTCAGATTCACTCCAAAAATAATGGAGTTTAAAAATCTTGATATTGTTACTAAAAACAGTCACCTGACAGATTATTATGCGATGCACTATAATCATTTTAATGATGACATGCAGGACTTTATCCATTCAGTAACTCTTGACGGACATTTTAAAAACAGCGAAGTGAGCAGTGAAGATCTCGCCTATTTTGCTCCTGAAACAAGATCATGGAATAAAGTTTTTTCGGTGAGCGGCATTGCACATGGAAAAATTGATAACATCACGGGCCAAAAAATGATTATCAGCTCAGGGCCTGATAATTTTCTTGATGGAGATATCAGTCTCAGAGGCTTGCCCGATATTGACCAAACATTTATTGATTTCAGATCTAATGAATTAAGAACGAATTTCAATGAACTTTCCCGCTTGATCCCTTCTTTAAAAGACATTACAAATCCTAATTTGAGCGCTTTTGGAAATATTCGGTTCACAGGAAGTTACACAGGCTATATCCGCGATTTTGTAACATTTGGAACATTGAAGACAGATATTGGAACACTTCAGACAGATCTTCATTTGCAAATTCCTCAGACTGGAAAACCTGTGTATGTAGGGAAAGTTTCAACAACTAATTTTCAGTTAGGAAAATTTATAAATAACAGCGCAATCGGAAATATTGTTTTCGATGGAAAAATAAATGGTAAAGGTTTTAACGCCAATGATATTGATATCGGTGTTGATGGAAACATCAGCAAAGTTGAATTTAACGGCTATCCCTATACGAATATCATTGCTCATGGAGATTTTAAAAACAGACTTTTTACCGGCCGTGCAAGCATCAATGATCCGCATATTATTATTGACACTTTGGTTGGTTCAATAAACTTCAGCAAAACAAATCCTGAGTTTGATCTTGAAGCTAATGTTACTAAACTTCATCTTAAAAACTTAGGTTTTACCAATGATAGTATTTCTCTTACCGGAAAATTCAAATTGAATTTTACAGGAAATAATATTGATAATTTTTTAGGATCTGCAAAACTTTACAATGCAGTTTTATCTGATGAAGGCAAAGTTCTATCTTTTGATTCTTTGAAGGTCAGCTCTACATTTATTGATGGAAAGAAATTATTAACAGTAGCAACAAATGAGCTGTATGCCAGTATCAACGGCACTTTCAATATACTTGAACTTCCGGATGCCTTTCAATTATTTTTGAATAAATATTATCCTGCCTATATTAATAAACCGAAAAAAAGCATTGCCAATCAGAATTTTAATTTTGTTATTAATACAAAAAATGTCAGCGACTACATTAATTTATTCAATACAAAAATTACAGGTTTTGATAATTCTGTCATACAGGGAAATATCAATATTGCGACAAACACTTTGAATGTGCAGGCACATGTTCCAAAATTCAATTACAGCAATATTAGTTTTAATGAAACCGATTTTACCGGAACGGGAACAAAAGATACGCTTGTGCTGCAAGGCGACATTGATGATGTAGTGATCAATGACAGTCTTCATTCGCCTGATACCAAATTGAGTATTGTTGCTGCCAATAATATTTCAGACATTATGATTCATGCAACCGGAAATGGAACGGTGAGTGACGCTGATCTTTCTGCAAGTCTCGAAACGAAAAAAAATGGTTTTAAATTAACCTTCAATCCATCGACTTTTATCATCAATAAAAAACAATGGCAGATTGCAAAAGATGGTGTTCTCGAACTGGATGATAATATGCTGATGGCCAATAATCTGAAGCTGTCGCAAAATGGCCAGGAAATTTATCTTTCCACACAACCCTCGTCCATCGGAAACAGCAATGACATTTTGATCGCTGTTCAAAACCTGGTCGTTGAAGATATCACTCCTTTATTTTTAAAAAGTCCAAAGCTTGCCGGCTTGTTCAATGGCAATATTCGTGTCAATGATCCTTTTGGAAAAATGTCTGTGGAGTTTGATACAAAATTGGATCAGTTCAAATTTGATGATGATTCTGTTGGCGTGATCATCGCCAATGGAGAATATCTTTCTGCTCCCGGCGATTTGAATGTGAATGTTATCTCGAATAATAATCTCTATAATTTTTCAGGAAATTTTGGTTATCGTTTTAAAGATTCGAGCATCAATCAATTGAGCGGCTCGGTTGTTTTTAATAATTCAGAAATTCATCTTCTTGAAAATTATATCGGGAATATTTTTACCAACATTTATGGAAAAGCAACCGGCAAATTAACCATCTCCGGAAAAGCATCAGCACCAAAATTAACGGGGAGCCTCCGGTTAGATAAAACCGCGTTGACAGTGGATTACACACAATGCCGTTATGCTTTAAAAGATAGTTCTATCATCACTTTTAATCCTGATGAAATTGATTTTGGAAATATAAAGCTGATCGACACTCTTAAACATACTGCCACGCTCTCGGGGAAAATTTATCATACTTTTTTTGATAATTTTTTCTTCAACGAGCTTCATCTTAAAACTGATCCGATTGGAAACAGACCGGCAAAATTTACATTATTAAACACTACAGCCCGCGACAATAATGAATTTTACGGCAATGTAATCGGAGAGGCAGAACTATCTCTCAACGGTTTTATTAACGATATGCAAATGAATATTTCCGGCGAACCGACAGACAGCAGTCATATTTATTTGCCAACAGGTGAAACAGCCGAAAGTAGTTCGATGGATTACATTGATTTTATAAAATTTGGCCGGGAAATGACTGCAGATCTGCATGCACGCGAAAACACGAATATAAAAGTGAACATGGAATTGACCGCAAATCCGTTGGTAAAAATTGATGTGATCTTAGACGAGACAACCGGTGATGTGATCAAAGCGCAGGGCAGCGGAAAATTAAATATTACCGCCGGCACAAGAGATCCATTAACGATCAGAGGAAGATATGATGTTGAACAAGGACAATATACTTTTAATTTTCAAACATTTTTAAAAACACCTTTTACATTACAACAAGGTTATATCGAATGGCAGGGCGACCCTTATCTTGCCAACATGAATATTGATGCAGTTTACAGGGCACAAAATGTGAATCTCAATAATATTCCAACAAGCACCGGATATCGCAATATCAATGGTGATGTAGATATTATTTTTAAATTAAGAGGAACCTTAAAAAATCCGGAGCCGGAATTTGAATTTCAATTTCCTTTTGACAATCCTTTAAAATCTGATCCGATTGCAACAGAGTTTTTGAAGACAAGATTCCAGGAAGACAAAACAGCGCTGATGAACCAGGTGGCTTCGCTATTATTGTTCAATCAATTTATGAACACTGATCAGCCGTTGCTTACCGGAAATAATACCGGAAATTTTGTAACAAGAAGTGTAGGCCAATTGCTGTCATCTACTTTATCAACTTCATTGAATTCGTGGTTGCAAAAAGCTTTGAAAACAAATTCAATAAATCTCATCACAAATATCAACACAGCCGATTTTAATTTTCAAAAAGGCGCCACACAAAAAGAACTTCAGAACGTTGGCAACTTTGGCGTGAAGACAGCTTTTTTAAACAATAAATTATTGCTGACAGTAGCAGGAAACGTAGACTACAGGCTTGGCCAGGCAGTTACTACTTCCAACTCCAGCTTCTTATTTACGCCCGACGTTTCCTTTGAATATTTAATAAGTCCTGATGGACATTTGCGGGTTATAGGCTTCAACAGAAGCGATCCCGATCTTGGAGATATTGCCGGAGTTACAAGGAGAAACAGAACCGGAGTTCAGCTTTCTTACCGTAAAGATTTTGACACGTTTGCAGAATTTTTTACGAATCAAAAAAAACAAAGAAAAGTAAAGAAGTGAAATTTGTAAATACAGCTTTCCAGTAAATGAAGAAATAATTTCATTTCTTTTTCTGTACAACAATCATGCATACACGAAAGTTCATTTTGACAACATAAAAAAACCTGCAAGTATTTTAAAATTTTAAAAACCTTGCAGGTTTTCTGAAAAGGAGACGATTTTTTATTTGATTGAAACAGGAACTTTCAGATTTTCCCATTCAACTACAAAACCACTTTTAGTTACATTTATCTTCATTCTTTCATTGAATGTAGATGATTTTTCAGGTTTTGCCATCACGCGCAACACGTCATTGGCAGGATCTTCTGTAGTAGTCCCTTTCTCATCTTTAATTCCCCAAACCGGCTTTCCATTATCAACCGTTTTTGAATTGAAAATAAATGTCCATTCTTTTTCACCGGGAGTTGCATAGAGGGTATATTTTCCTGCTGGCAGTTTTTTTCCTTCCACGGTAATGTCCTTACTTGTTTCAAAAGTAGTGGCTTCATTGGCGCCCAATCTCCACACTTTATCATAGGGAACCAGGCCGCCCCATATCTTTCTTCCTTTTACAGCAGGGCTGCTATAATTGATAGTGATATGTGAGCTGTTAATAGTACCTGTAGCGGTTTCCGGCGGACTGGCTCTTTTAGTTTTATCAGCCTGCGCAAAGATGAGAGTGCTCATCATCAATCCAAGCATGGTTAAGAAAAGGCCTTTGCAAAGAATCTTTTTCATGATAGAAAATTTAAAGGTTTGAAATAAAATTTGAGATATTAAAATTAATGATTTAAAAAATGTATTTTAAAACAAATATTTATGAATGGTAAAGCAGAATTGTATTCTTTCATTTTATTTGTGCTCAGATAAAATAGTTACGGGTTTTCTCTTCCTACAAATTTTCCTTTTCCCAGTAAAAAATTGATAGCTTTTGATACATTTTTTTCAATCGTTTCTTCCTGTTTTAGAAAAGAAAGATATCTCACAATTTCCAGTTGAAGCGATGGACGCAGGTTTTCAAATACTTCTTTTGCTTCAGGATGATCATTCAATGCAGTTTGAAACTTTGGATGCATCGCGATCTTTCGTTCTTCTTTATCAAAAGCAATTTCAAATTTTGCAAAATCGCCCACTTCCTTTTTGGCCATTTTTCGCATCGGAGTGTTTAAGTAAAGCCTCCAGTGACCGCTGTATTTAATCAGTGTTTGAATAAATTCATGGCCTTCAATTTTTATTTTCACCGGAATTTTTCCTTTGTCTTTTCCTGCTTGTTTAAAAATATTTTGCAACACTTTTTCCGGCAAAAAAACGAACGGATTAATGCCAATAATTTCAATTTTAGCTTTAAACTTATTCATTCTGCTAATCTATAAAAATTAAAAATGGGTACCAGTAGTAAATTATTTTTTAAGGGCGTAATTTTTTTATTTAATTTTAATCAGTCAAAAGCCTCCATTCAATTTTTAAATTCTTTTTTATGATTGAAGTTATAAAAGGCCTGCCCCCTTATGTTGCTGCATTCCAGGCAAATGATATAATTACCGGACAGGATTATGATGAAATCATTAATCCGCCAGTTGAAAAAATTTACAAAGAATTTGGAAAAATAAATTATCTCCTTGTTATCAATACATCACTTGGTAACTACACCGGCCAGGCATGGATCAAAGATGCGCTACTTGGTTTTGTTTATTTTACTGAGTGGAGGAAGATTGCCATTGTTTCTAAAATTGATGGAATAAAAACTTTTACCAACATTTTCGGTAAATTAATTCCGGGGCAAACAAAGGGTTTTATGATGGATGAACTGGCCCAGGCAAAGGAGTGGGTTTCAGAAAAATGATTAGCTACAACTGATCATTTTTGTCGGTGCTTAAATTTATTTTACAACCAGCCCAAATCCATACCATACACATCTTTCACCGCCCGTCTTGCTGCATAATATCCGCAAAGTCCGTGAACACCGCCACCCGGAGGAGTAGATGAAGAACATATATAAACTCCTTTTGCAGAAGTGCGGTAAGGTGAAAGTCTTAAAACCGGCCGGGTAAAAATCTGCGTTGCAATGGCTGCGCCGCCGTTAATATCTCCGCCGACATAATTCGAATTATATTCTTCCATGTCGTACGTGTTCATGATGTGACGCTCGAGAATGCAATCGCTAAAACCAGGTGCAAATCTTTCTATTTGTTGTTCGATTGCATCTGTCATATTTTTGACAGATCCGTTAGGAACATGGCAATAAGCCCATGCAGTTTGTTTTCCTTCCGGAGCCCTTAAAGGATCTGCAACTCCCGGCTGTACAAATAAAACAAAAGGCTTTTCCGGGTACATTCCTTTCCCAATCATCGCTTCGCTCATGCTGATTTCATCAATGCTTCCGCCAATGTGAACCGTTCCGGCTCTCCTGCATTTTTCATTCAAAAAAGGAGTGGGCTGAGACAATGCCCAATCTACTTTAAAAATTCCTTCACCATATTGATATTGTCTCAACTGCCATTTGTATAATTCTGAAAAGTGTTCCTTACCGATCAAAAGCAATTGAGCCGGCGTTACATCCAGCAATATTATTTTCTTCGCCGGTAATTGTATCAAAGAAGTGATCTTATTTCCGGTTTGAATTTCGCCCCCAAAAGATTGAAAACAAGCCGCCAGGGCATTCGTAAGCTGCTGGGCTCCGCCTTTTACCAATGGCCAGCCATTTACATGAGCCAACGTGTTGAGAACAAGTCCAATGGAAGAAGTGGTCACTTTATGCAACGGAAGCATTGAATGCGCCGCCATTCCTGCAAAAAGTGATTGAGCTGCTTCTGTTTGAAAATTATTTTTTGCAAAATGAATTCCTGAACTAAGCGCCTCCCAGGCAAATTGCAGTTTTTCTTTTGTCAAATGACTCCAATGAAGCGGCGCAACAAAAGCGGAACGGATAGATGGCCAATTTTTTAATAATGGAGAAAAAACTCTTTGGTAATTGCCCGCATCTTTGCCTAATTGCATTGCAGCATTTTCAATTGAAGTTCCTACAGCTATCGCACTCCCATCATCAAATGGATGCGCAATAGCATATTCGGGAGTAAGATATTCCAGTCCGAAATGTTGAAGATTTAAAGGTTTTAAAACCGGTGAATCTTCCGCCAGTGCGAATACAGAAGCACAGACATCATGTATAAAACCAGGTTGTGTTAATGGAGCGGAACGAACACCTCCTCCTAAAGTTTCTTTTGCTTCTATAAGCAAAACAGAAAGTCCACGACGTTGCATGGTAATAGCGGCAGCAAACCCATTGGGCCCTGAACCAACAACAACAGCATCGTACTTTGTTTTCAAAATGAAAGTTTTGTAATGTTACAAAATTCTATCTTATTTTTTTCCAATTCGAAGTAAACTGATTTTAATGCAAATTATTTTTTATAAATAATTTTTCTCTTTGGCAACTTTCTTGTGTAAAATTTGAAGCGCCTGATGAAGGTGTATCATTTCCAAAAAAGAAAAATGGAAAATATTTCCGATAATCAATCGCAGCAAATTTCTTTAGAAACTGCCGATAAGCCAACTTACTGGCTTACGCGCTTCATGATCTTGCGCCTTCTGGGAATCATTTATGCCGTCGCTTTCCTTGTCGCTATTAATGAAATAATTCCATTGATTGGTTCTGACGGACTTACTCCTGTTGATATTTTTTTAAAACAGGTAAGTAAGGGTCTTGGCTCATTCTCTGCAGGTTTTGTAAGATTGCCATCCATCTTTTGGTGGTTCCATTCCGACCAGTCGCTTCTTGTTTTCGCATGGATCGGGTTTGTACTTTCGCTGGTGGTTGTTGCGGGATATGCCAATGTTCCCTTGATGGCTGTTCTATGGTTTCTATACATGTCTTTTGTACATGTCGGGCAGGAATGGTACGGATATGGCTGGGAAATTCAACTTACTGAAACAGGTTTTTTGGCAATATTTCTTTGTCCGCTGTCAGACATGCGGCCTTTTCCAAAACATCCGCCGCCATTGCCAATTATTATATTGTTCCGATGGCTCATTTTCAGAATTATGTTAGGCTCGGGGTTGATAAAAATCCGGGGTGATGAAATATGGCGTAATGGAACAGCGCTTTATTATCATTTTGAAACACAGCCAATACCAGGTCCTTTGAGCCGATGGTTTCATTTTCTTCCTCGCGGGATCTTAAAAGCCGGAGTTTGGTTTAATTTTTTGGCAGAACTTGTTGCACCGCTTTTTGCTTTTGGGCCTCGCCTCGCCAGGCATATCTCAGGCGTTATTATGATTTTGCTTCAGTTGACGATCATCCTAAGCGGCAATTTGTCTTTTTTAAACTGGCTTACTATTGTTCCGGCTCTGGCATGCATGGATGATGGATTCTGGTCGTATCTTCTTCCAAATGCAATAGTGAATAAAGCAAAAAAAGCAGCGCTTCAAGCCACACCTTCACGCCCAATGATGACGACAGCCTGGGTTGTTACGGTCATCCTTGGCCTTCTTAGTATCCAACCCGCGTTCAACCTGCTTTCGCCCGGGCAGGTGATGAATACATCTTATGATCCACTTGATCTTGTAAATACTTATGGAGCATTTGGAACAGTTGGAAAAGAAAGATTGAACGTAATTTTTGAAGGAACAATGGATGAAAATCCCGGTGATAGTGCTGATTGGAAACCTTATATTTATCGGGGGCTGCCTGTAAAATTAGACAAAATGCCTCCACAAATTGCTCCTTATCAGCTTCATCTCGATTGGCAAATGTGGTTTGCTTCTATGGCGACGCCTGATGAGTATCCATGGACATTAAATCTTGTTTGGAAATTGCTTCATAACGATAAAAATGCAACCAGTCTTTTCGCTGAAAATCCTTTTCCCAACAAGCCACCCCGATATATTCGGGCAGTGCTTTACCATTATAGTTTCGCAAAACCAGGAAACCCTCAGCGGCTTTGGTGGAAGCGAGAAAAAGTTTCTCTGTGGCTTCCGCCATTATCGGCTAATGATACGAATTTGATAAATTTAATGAAGCAGGAAGAATGGATACGATAGTTCTTCTATTCACTCGCTCTTAGCATCAGAAATTTACCCAATCTTCTTTACTAAGACATCAGTACATTAATATCCTGCAGCTCCATCATCGCCTCTTCCATCTGCAACGGCGGTAATTTTTTTCCCATCAGCCAGGATTACCTCAGTTCTGCCGATTGAGCCTCTTACAGAAACTTTATATCCCATCGCTTTTAATTGTTCCACTACATTTTTATCAAAATCCTTTTCAACAAAAATTTCGTCCGGCAACCATTGATGGTGAAATTTTGGAAAATTAACTGCTTCAGCAGGTGTCATTTTAAAATCAATGATATCAACAATTGTTTGATAGACGCTGGTTGGAATCGTGGTGCCACCGGGAGTTCCAACAACAATCCATGGCTGATTATTTTTCAAAACAATGGTAGGTGTCATGCTGCTCAACATTCTTTTTCCGGGTGCAATGGCATTGGCTTCCTGACCAACAGCGCCGAACATATTGGGAACGCCGGGTTTCACACTGAAATCGTCCATCTCATTATTCAATAAAAACCCTGCGCCTGTGACAACGATTCCGCATCCAAAACCACCGTTTAAAGTTGTGGTAACTGATACTGCATTTCCATCTTTATCCAGGACATCAAAGTGAGTCGTTTCTTCCCCTTCAACAATGTATCCTTCTTTAATATCCTTGCTGTTTCCGGCTTTTGAAGGATCATAATCGCTCATTCTTTTTTTCAAATAGTCATCGCTTACCAAAGTTTTTACCGGCACTTTTACAAAATCCGGATCACCTAAATACTTTGCCCTGTCTGCAAAGGCACGTCTTTCCACTTCTGTCATTAATTGCACTGATTGTAAGGTTCCATACTTCATGTCGCCGATATTCTCCATTCCACTCATCTTCAACATTTGCTCAAGAATAATTCCGCCGCTACTGGGCAAAGGCATTGTAACAATAGTATTTCCTTTGTAATCAAAAACAATCGGTTCGCGGTTTTTAGCTTTATAGTTCTTTAAATCTTCTTCTGTGATGATTCCATGATCTTTCTTCATTTGCTCTGCAATCAACTTTGCAGTTTCACCTTCATAAAATCCTTTTGCTCCATTGTCTCTTATTCGTTTTAAAGTATTGGCGAGATCTTTTTGAATCAACGTATCACCTGTTTTCCATAGAGTGTCTTTTACAAACACAGGAGCAACTTTGTTCATTTTTAAAAAATAATTTTTGCTGTAATTAAGACTGGAAGCTTCTCCCGGTGCAAGCACAAATCCTTTTTCAGCTAAATCAATTGCAGGCTGAATCAATTTTTTAAAAGGAAGCTTTGCATATTTCATACATTCAAAAATTCCGGCAACAGAACCAGGGACTCCACTGGCAAGCGGGCTCTCCTGTGATAAATTCATTTGAGGATTTCCGTTAGAATCTAAATACATATCTCTGAAAGCTTTGCCAGGAGCTGTCTCCCGATAGTCGATTGAAATATTTTGCCCGTCTTTTAAATGAATTATGGTAAAGCCTCCACCACCAATATTCCCTGCGCTGGGATGAACGACCGCCAATGCCAGTTGTGTTGCAATTGCCGCATCAACAGCATTTCCTCCTTCTTTCAAAATCATCACTCCCACTTCGCTCGCCAACGGACTGGCAGAAACAACTGCCCCTCTTTTGACTTCCATATTTTTAATTGTATTAAACTGATATGCATCAATTTTTTGCTGATGAGCGCAGGAGGAAATAAATAAGTAAATAAAAATCAGAAATACGCCGGATGCAATTTTGTTCATGCTCATTTTTTAGAGTTATATAATATCAGATCTTTTTATGAAAAATAAATTCAATGAAAATAAAAAGTTCTATTAAAAGATTGTTTACTGTTTCATGCGAATTAGAAATCGAAACAACAATTTTTTTAAACTATTTTTTCAAAAAGTCAAAAGTAAGCGTTTTACATTTTTATATTACCTCACTCTGCATTAAAATAAAATGTAGGTTTAAAGCAATTATTTTTTCTTTTTAAACATACGGGAAATATAGCTTCCGGCTTTATTGACCACCTGAACTTTGTCTGCAATAGCTTCTAAAATAAAATTATCAGAATGTTCTTTTTCATTTAATGTTTGGTCGCTTTCAAATTGTTTTGGATAAATAATAATGAAGCTGTTGCTTGTAAAATATTTGGCCAGATAGTAAGGAAGCTTTTCCAGATTTTCATTGTAGGAAATATGCCCTTTCCGTGAAGAAACAATTACAAAAAAATCATTTTGTTTTAACTCACGACTCATGATTAAAAAATCTTCCCAATGAGCAAATGTAGTGTACGCCGCAACTACAGGGCTTGCAGATTGACTGTTGAACTTTTTCAATTCCTCTATGGTTAAATCATTTGCAAAAAAATGAAGCGGCAATCCACCTGCTTTTGCGATCGTTGAAATCCTGGTGAACCAATGATTAAATCCGGGTTCCAATTCTGCATTTGGGGTAATAATTACGACCATTCTTTTCAGAGTATTGAACGGCTGAACCGGCTTATAAATAAAAATAGTTTCCCATGATTTTGATAAAATATTTTCTGTAACAGGTCCTAAAAAATTATTTTGATCTCCGTCTTTATGCAACCCAATCAGTACGTCTGTAATGTTTTGTTCTTTGATGGTATAAATAATTCCGTTGCTAATGTTCACATCGTATCTTGTTAGTGGAATTATTTTATCTTCTGTTGCGGCCGCCTGTTTAACGGCATTGTCCATCATTTTTTTTCCCGTAAAATGACCGGTTTCATTATTCGTTTCATCACTGATAATATTTAGAACATAAACAGGAATATTGCTTTTTTTAGGCTTCAACATTAAACCAAAATCAATCAATTCAGAAACAGTATCAGGATAAGCAAGTGATATCAATATTTTTTCACTGTTGTCTTCATTTTCGCTAGCTTCTTCTGCTTCTTTTAAGGCAAGATTATGAGATGCTTTTTCTACCACAAACGAACTGATAGCACAACTGATAAGAATTAATAAAATCGTTCCATTTAAAATATCTTCATCAAGCAAACGTATTGGATCTCCTTCAGGAGTTTCACCAATGATAATGTTATAGCCAACTAAAATAATTGCAAGGGTAGCAGCTGCATGCGAAGTACTTAATCCAAAAATCATTTTACCCTCTTCAGGAAATAATCGGAAAGATTTCTGTGTGATCCATGCAGCAACAAACTTCGTTGAAATGGCCACTGCTACTATAACACCAGCTACACGTATTGCACCCCATCCATTAAAGAGAACATTAAAATTCACAAGCATCCCCACCCCAATTAAAAAGAAAGGAATGAATAATGCATTTCCGACAAAACTGATCCTGTTCATTAAAGGAGAAGAATGAGGAATAAAATTATTAAGCACCAGACCGGCAAAAAATGCACCGATGATCGCTTCAATTCCTGCTGCTTCCGCTAAAAATGAAGCAAGAAAGACAATCGCTAAAACAAAAATATATTGTGACACACTGTCTTCATAATGCTTAAAAAACCAACGGATAATAATGGGAAAAATAAAGAAAACAACTCCTACAAAAATGACCGTAGAAACTCCCAGTGTTACCCAGAAAGCAGAATTTACTTCACCTTTGGTCATTCCTGCAATAATTGCCAGAATCAATAACGCAAGAATATCTGTGATCATTGTTCCTCCAATAGTAAGAGCGACTGCCCTGTTTCTTGAAACGCCATATTTACTGGCTATTGGATAAGAAACAAGCGTATGCGTTGAAAACATACTTGCTAATAAAATGGAAGAGAGCCATCCATACCCTAAAATATAATAGCTTGCGAAAGTGCCACATATAAGTGGCAACATAAACGTGATCAAACCAAAAAAAATAATTTTTTTCCGGTTCTTTTTAAATTCGGAAATATCAATTTCAAGACCTGCAAGAAACATGATGTAAAGCAAGCCAACTGTACCAAAAAGCACAATGCTGCTGTCTCTTCGCAACAAATTTAATGCATAAGGTCCAACAATAACACCAGCAAGAATAAGCCCGATAATATGAGGAACTTTTATTTTCTTTAATAAGATCGGTGCAAATAAAATGATGAATAATACCAATGAAAAAATGATCACCGGGTTTTTTAGTGGCAACGAGAAATCCAAATCGGTTAATAAGATCATACACTCAATTAAGTGATTATAAATAAAGTTGCACTACTGTTTCTTCAATCGGAGTGAATATAAAATATGGCATCCGTTCGCCTGTATTATTTCACGTTCGCCTTCCATTTCTTTTTCTTTTGTCTGTGTTAAACGAATATTTATTCTGGCCGATGTTTCTGTAGAATCCTGTTGCACAGAGAGTTTAAGAAGATTGCCGAAATAAGCGCCGGTATAAACCCTTACCAATTGATTGTTGCTCATCGCACTTGCAATTACAACGTTGTCCTGAAATTTAAAATCCCATTGTTCATTTTTTATATCTCCTACAGCAGAACCTGAACATGTTGTTTCCGTGCATTGCATTTCTACCATCCATATTCCCGGGATAATTTTATGCTCCAGAAATAAGGTATCATTTACTATTCTCTTTGAACTATCGATTCGCTTTTCCCTTTCATTCAATTGTATTTCTTTCGCTGAAAGTGATTGTTCTTTCAATGTAAGTTCCTGTTCGCGCTGATTGAGTTCATTCATTTTTTTATCTAACTCCATTTCGCGCTGCCGAAGACCACAACTGCTAAAAAAAATCACTCCTGACAATAACAACATCCATTTCATATTTCAAGAATTTGAGAATTTTGG
This sequence comes from Hanamia sp., assembly GCA_035606215.1. Taxonomy (GTDB): domain Bacteria; phylum Bacteroidota; class Bacteroidia; order Chitinophagales; family Chitinophagaceae; genus Ginsengibacter. The sequence goes on along the minus strand of DATNFV010000024.1, from coordinate 55,628 downwards.
AAGATAAAAAATTTTATGCAAAAAATACCGGAGAAAGAAGAATAAATAGAATTCCTCAATCAGGTTTTTAAAAAAGTAAAAAAGAAAATGCAGTTATTCGTTGATTCACTGCAATTCAAATATCAAAGGAAATTAAGTCAGGACGTTTTTTAATTGTCAATAATTATTGTTCGGTATGTCAAACATTTTTCTTCGATATTTAAGCTGTTCTATTTATTTTTATTGCCAGAACTTTAATAAGTTCTCTAAAATTGCTTATGAAAAAGAAAAACACTTTACTGCTTTTGATGCTGGTAACAAGCATCCAATTATCATTTTCTCAAAAATTACCTTCAACACTTTTATGGAAAATCAGTGGAAATGGATTGCAAAATTCATCCTATCTCTATGGAACAATGCATTTAACTGATGAAAGAATTTTTAATCTCGGAGATTCACTTTATAAAGCAATTGAACATAGCGATGGTTTTGCAATGGAGATTGATCCTGAGGAATTCACAACTCTCATTATCGACGAAACAAAAAAAAATGTTTATGAAAATTCCCGACCATTAAAAGATATAATGAGTCACAGCCAGTTTGAGAAATATGGAAAAATGCTGGCTAAAAAATTAAATAAAAACGCTGATCAAATTACAACAGCTGATGTATTACGTGAAAAAAATAAATGGATACAGGAAAGCCTCAGGACAGGAAAAATGGAAACATTCCTTGATACTTATCTTTTTGATATAGCAAGAAGACAAGGTAAATGGACAGGTGGTGTTGAAGATCTTAAAGATCAGGAAGGACTTAATGATGTGATTGATGAATCAGATATTGAACAAATTGCAATGGATGAAAATCTGAAAAAGGCTAATAATGAGAGTTTACAATATTTTATAAATGCATACATCAAAAATGATCTCAACTGGATTGACAGTCTTTCTAATTTAGAAGATAGTGTATATGAAGACGCGCTTCTTTTTAAGCGTAATAAAAAAATGGCTATGCGCATGGATAGTCTCGCCAGGCTAAGGAGCATGGTTTTCGCAGTTGGCGCCGCACATTTGCCCGGAGATAAAGGATTGATTGCGCTTTTAAAAGAAAAAGGATTTACTGTTACACCCGTTTTTTCTTCAAAAAAAATAAGACCATCTGATTATAAAGTTGCTGAGGTGCCATTAAAGTGGTATGACATCAAAGACGAGGAAGGTTTATATAATGCATCCATGCCAGGCAAAGCTGGCAATGTAACGCTGTATGGCTTTATGAACATGAAAATGTATTTCGATATTTTTTCCAGTACTATATATATGACAACAGCTTTAAAAACGCCCTACTCACAGGCAATGGCTGATAGCGTTTTAGGCGTAATGGCATCTTATTATTTTGGAACATCTGATTATTCAAAAGGTAAACCAATTACCATCAATAATGTTCCGGGAAGGGAATTCATCTCAAAAAAAGAGAATTACAGTCATGGTTACCTGTTATTTAAAAATGGGAAAATGTATATAGCTGTTGCGATTTGTATGAAAAATGATAATTCTGCTATGCCTGTTATTAACCAATTTTTGCACTCTTTTTCTATTCCTGAAAATAGCTCACATGAAAACAAGATTATTACCTACACCAATAAAACAAAAGCCTTTAGCATAGAAGTTCCCGCACCGCCAAAATCAGCAGCTGATTATTTAGCTGCCACTTCAAAAGACAGTAGCATTCGAAATGAATTAAACATTTGCAGTGATCCAATAACCGGTGCTTATTTTTTCTTTGGTGCTAACGAAGCAGCCGAGAGTTATGCGGTAGAAAATGATAGCGTGACATTGGCTGCAATTAGTGAATCGCAAAAATCAAAGTTTAAAAAGATGAGTATTGATACCATGCAATTAAAAAATGGTTTTAGAATACTTGATATTGGTGGAATGATGGCCCAGGCTCCACTTATGATGAAAGCACACTATCAATTCAGAGGAAATCGTTGGTATTGTTTGGTTGCAATCTACGATACCGCAAAGGATAAGACTTCCGTAGAGAGATTTTTTAATTCCTTTACTACGCTTGATTATACAGATGTAACGTGGAATAATTTTACTTCGAATGATAATATTTTTTCAACATGGGCACCTGAAAAATTCCGGGTAAAATCAGATCTGCCGGAAACCACCAGTGAACCAATGATTAAATATGATTCTTATGATTCTTCACGTGGAGACAATTACTCTGTTGTGTCGCAAAACTTCAGTAAATATTATTGGCAAAACAGCGATTCTGCTTTATGGAGCACATTAATCAAAAATTATAATACAGATAGTTTATTGAGTAAGAAACCAATCAGCAATAACGGGTTAAAAGGTTATGAAATACTGCTGAAAAGAAATGGTTCGTCAAACAGAAAACGGGTAAGAATGTTTTTGAATGGAAATAAATTATTCACTCTCTTAACAACACAATCGGCCGCTGAAATTAATAATGAAAACAATAATAAATTTTTTGATTCATTTCGTTTTAACTCTATCCAACCTAATTCAAATTTATTTGTTTCAAAAGCCGCACTTCTATTGACAGATATTGCTTCAAAAGATTCTAACACCAGGAGCAGTGCTTTAAAATATTTAATTGTTTGCCCTTTTACAAAAAAAGATTTGCCTTTGCTGCACCAGGCATTTTTGAAAAATTATCCTCGTGATCAGGATGATTATTATGATGAAACAAAAAATAATATCAGGAAGATTATCATTGATTTAAAAGACTCTTCTTCTTTCAACTTTGCTAAAAATAATTATTCTACTGCAGACGATTCGACAAGGAATATTTTGATTTCTATTATGGCATCTTTTCCAACAAAGGAAAATTATAATGATATTAAAACTCTGTTATTGAAACAGCCTCTCAGAATTGAATCCGGTTATGTGCTTAGTAATTCATTAAGTGATTCTCTAAAACTGACCGCTGAAATTTTGCCTGATCTTCTGCCCTTGTTAAAAGATACCGTAATGGCTCCTTTAATTATTAATCTATCAAGTAAACTATTAGATAGTTCGCTTATTCATAAAACTATTTTGCAACCTTATCAATCGAATATTTTAAAATTATCAGAGAAAGAATTTGCTATACTCAAAGCAGATACTGACAATGTTAAAGACTTTGATTATCAGTTGGTAGATTTAATAGGCAAATTGAATTCGCCACAATCCAATTCTGAACTTGAAAAATGGAGCCTTCTCCACAACTCCTATCTTGCTTTCACTGCTTTAAATTCACTGCTCCAAAATGGTCAGAAAATTAACCCGATTGCCGTTCAGAAATTGGCAAATGATAAATACACACGCATAGAATTATATGATAGTTTAAACGCGTATCATAAGGCCAATCTTTTCCCTGCTCTTTTTCTTAATCAAAAATATTTTGGTGAAAGTCTTGTTTATGGTGCTACTGAAGATGATGGTCCTTTGGGGATAACTTATTTGTCACAAAAAGTAATGAAATTTAAAGGAAGAAAATCGCGTTTTTATTTTTATAAAGTAGCATTTGGAGATGGGGAAGATACCACGTATTCACTTGGCGCCGCTGGTCCTTTTAATATAAACATAAAAGACATTTCAACAAAAGATGCAACCAGTTCAATATACTATGACGAAGATTTTGATAAATCGAAAATGCAAAGTCAAATAACAGAATTAATAAAAAAAATGGAAAATTGGTTTGAATGGAGTGACAAGAAGAAACTAAGTGAATAGAAAATTCAGTTATTTCTTCGTTCACTACAAAAGATGAAACTACTAACTAATAATATGATGTTTTCCTTTCAGCATAAATTTTTTGCTTTGTTCAATAGCATCCATTACCCTTTCTAAAATTTCATCAATGGTTTCTTCATAAGTAAATTGGAGTGGTTCTTTAAAATGAACAGAAAGTAAGGAGCCTTTCTTTTTAAATTTCAATCCTTTCTTATTGAAAGCTCGCCAAAAACCGTTGATAACAACAGGTACTACAATTGGCTTGTCGTGTTTAATAATATATGCAGTTCCTTTTCTTCCCGGCGCAAATGGTTTGGTAGTTCCTTGTGGAAATGTGATCACCCAATTGTCTTTTAAAGCTTTGGAAATATTTCTTGTATCGCCGGGATTAAGACCTCTTTGCACTTCTTTTCCTTCTGCACGCCAGGTTCTTTTTACAGTAATGGCGCCGCCCCATTTAAAAAAGCGGCTCAGAAAACTTTTCTTCATTGTTTCAGCGGCAGCTACAAAATAAACTCTTGTGAAGGGATTTAATAAATAAAATGGAGCTCCCAGTTTGTTTTCTTTTCGCCATTTTACAGCGCAAAAAATATGTAGAAAGGTAATTACATCTGCAAAATAAGTTTGATGATTGCTTACAAACAATACATTTTTCTTAGGAAGATTTTTGATGTTTTCTGTGCCGCTGATCTTTAGTTTATTTATAAAAACAAGCCCCGGATAAGTTACTACACCAATGACAAAATAAACCAGAGATTTCATCAGGCGCGTTTGCTGTAAACTTTTAATCCATTTCTTCATTCCCATTGATTTAAAGATGCAATCGCTTGCAATTTAATAATAAGCCGTTAAAATTATCGGCAATTTATTGGCATGGAATTTCCGGCAAAATCTAAAATTATTATTATGAAAAAGTTTATTGGAATAATGATACTTGGTTTGTTTTTTTATTCAAACAAAACAAATGCGCAGATACAAAGAGGAAACCTTTTGGTCGGCGGCGATATCGCCAATTTCAATTTTGATCTTGGTGGCGGTGGTGCTTTCCAGGCAACTGTAGATCCAAAAGTTGCTTTTTTTCTAAAAGATAATGTTGCTCTGGGTGCTTATATTGATTTTGGTTTATCCACTGCAAAAGGCTCGGGAACAACAACCAATTATGGTGTTGGCGCTTTGGGAAGATATTATGTCAATGACTCCACAACCAATATTATCAAACATGGACGGCTATTTTTTGAAGGAAATGTAGGAATACAGGGAATCAGCATTTCGAATGGATCCAATACAACAGGATTAGGAATTGGTATCGGCCCGGGATATGCTTATTTTATCACACCAAATATTGGTTTGGAAACTTTATTGAAATATAATGGTATCGTTGGTTTCGGAAGCCAGGCATATACCAGCAGGTTGAATCTGGGAATCGGTTTTCAGATCTATCTTTCTAACAGAAGAACCAAAGAGATCATTAATAATATTCCATAAATCATTAATAATATCCACAAAAAGTTACCAGCGTTACCTTAAGCCCTTATATGAAAAGTGTAGAGTCAATTCTATAGTTTTTTCTTTTTTTCATTGTCTAAAAATATCCCTTTTAATTTTTGTGATAAGAGCAATTAGTGCCTGAATTTTAGCTGTAATTACTTACCTTTGCACTCCCAAAAAACTTTGGGATAAATATTTTTTAAACTAAAATGCTGATAAGCAGGATTCGCAGCGGCGAATACAGCAACAACAAATTTACCTGCTAAAAGATAATGGATACAGAAAACAAAGAGACAAAATCAGAAACTGAACAAATTTTAGCCGATCCAAAACCCCAAGGTGGAATTGAAGGAGTTCCTTTTCCTGATTTTCCTGAAACAGAATCAACAGTAGCTGCAACTGAACCTCAGCCGACAGTTGAGCAGGCTCACGAAGAAGCACTTTCTACTCCTCATGATGATTTTGACTGGAGCGTTGACAAAAGAAATGTGACCAGTTACAATAAGTCAGAAAGAGAAAAGTATGATGAAGTTTACGACAAAACTTTTAAGCAGATTAACGACAATGAAATGGTGATTGGCACTGTAGTGGCGATGACCAAAACAGATGTTGTGATCAATATTGGTTTTAAAAGTGATGGATTGGTTGGATTGAATGAATTCCGCGATATACCAAACCTGAAAGTAGGTGATGAAGTGGAAGTGATGGTAGCAGAAAAAGAAGACAAAGATGGCAATCTGCATCTGAGCCGCAAACAAGCACGCACAACCCGTGCATGGGAAAGAATTGTGGACATGCACAAAACCGGCGAAATCGTTACTGGTCTGGTTACCAGCAAAACCAAAGGCGGACTTATCGTGGACGTATTTGGAATGGAAACATTCCTTCCAGGTTCGCAAATCGACGTTAAACCCGTTACAGATTACGATCAGTTTGTTGGAAAAACAATGGAATTTAAAGTGGTTAAAATCAATGAAGCCATTAAAAATGCCGTTGTTTCTCATAAAGCTCTTATTGAAAGTGATATTGAACAACAGCGTGCTGAAATTATCGGCAAACTGGAAAAAGGACAGGTATTGGAAGGAACCATCAAGAATATCACCGATTTCGGCGCATTTCTCGACCTTGGCGGCTTAGATGGTTTACTTTATATTACAGACATCAGCTGGGGACGTATCAACCATCCAAGCGAAGTATTGAAACTTGACCAAAAACTGAATGTGGTAGTTCTTGATTTTGACGACGATAAAAAACGTATCAGCCTTGGTTTAAAACAATTAACTCCGCATCCTTGGGATACATTGCCTGAAAATATTAAAGAAGGCGAAATTGTAAAAGGAAAAGTGGTAAATATTGAAGATTACGGTGCATTCCTTGAAATTTATCCGGGCGTTGAAGGTTTGGTTCACGTAAGTGAAATTACATGGGCAAATACTCCAATTAATGCAAAAGAATTCTTCAAACTAGGCGATGAATATGAAGCTAAGATTGTGACATTGAGCAAAGAAGATCGCAAGATGAGTCTTTCTATCAAACAAATGACAGAAGATCCATGGAACACGATCGAAACTCAATATCCTGAAGGAAGCAAGCACAAAGGTTTGGTGAAAAATATTACTCCTTATGGTGTGTTTGTAGAGCTTTCTCCAGGAATTGGTGGAATGATTCATATCAGCGACTTAAGCTGGTTGAAACGTTTCAACAATCCAAATGAATATACAAAAGTGGGCGAAACTATTGATGTAATCATTATGAGCATTGATAAAGAAAACCGCAAACTTCAGTTGGGGCACAAACAAATTGAAGAAGATCCATGGAACTCTCTTGAAGAAACTTTCCCAGTAGGAAGTATTCACGAGGGAACCGTTACCCGCCGCGATGACAAAGGGGCTACTGTTCAGCTTCCATATGGACTAGAAGGGTTTGCTCCTGCCCGCCATTTACGCCGTGAAGATGATAAACTCATTGGATTGGATGAAATTGCTCCTTTTATGGTGATTGAATTTGATCGTAATGACAAAAAGATCATTCTAAGCCATAGCAGGATTTGGGAAAAAGAAAGAGCTGAAGAAAAAAGTGCTCAGCTGAATGAAAAAAGAGCTGAAGCAGAAACTACTAAAAAAGCAGTGAAGAATATTCAGAGCAAAGTTGAAAAAACAACTTTAGGAGATCTGGGAGTTTTAGCAGATTTGAAGAAGAAAATGGACAATGAAACAAAACAGGAAACTCCGGTAAAAGCAAAAACTGAAACACCTGAAGAGGGTGAATCAACTGCAAAAAAGGCTCCTGCGAAAAAGAAGAAGGAAACTCCAAAAGCTGAAGAAAAAGCTGAAGATACTTTAGCTCAAACACCTCCTCCTCCTGCAAATGAGCCAAAGCACATTGAAGCTGAAGCTAAAAAAGAACAGGACGAAGAAAATACTGAAAACGCTTAATTAGTTTTTTATTTTATTATTGCAAATCCCGTTGTAAACAACAACGGGATTTTTTTTAATTTCAAAAGAGAAAATTGTCGCTATGAATAAAGAAATTTTATTTTCGGAAACACAAAGATTTAAACAATGGTGGCTTTGGATTATTTTGATCGGAGTCAATGTATTGATGTTTTATGGTGTTTATTCACAAGTAATCGAAGGTCATCAATTTGGTGATAAGCCAATGAATAATTCCCAAATTTTAATCGGAACCGGAATTAGTTTATCAGTTACTTTTTTTATCCTCAGTTTTCGTCTTGGAACACAAATAAAATCTGATGGAATTTATGTAAGACTTTTCCCGTTACAATTCTCTTACAAATTTTTTCCCTGGAACAGTTTATTAAAATGTTATGTAAGAAAATATAATGCTATTGCAGAATTTGGAGGCTGGGGTTTGCGACTTGGCCTTTTTGGAAAAGGAACAGCATATAATATTTCCGGCAATAAAGGCTTACAACTTGAATTTACAAATGGAAAGAAATTACTTATTGGTACTCAAAAAACGGAAGAACTTACAGAGGTTATAGAAAAATCTTTTTTGCCGTAAACCAATCAATAACTGATTTTTCTTTTTTTATAGAAAAACGTTTGTACATGAATGTTAACTGTACAAATTGCCTAATTTTTTTAAACACTCTTCCATATTAATTCCTTTTCCTAAAACCGGTTTAAAAATATCTCCTTCAGCACGCATTCGTTCAACGGCGTTTTTTAATGTAAAATCAGTCATTTTCAAACCTTTTTTTACTTCTTCCCAATGCAAAGGCATTGAAACTGTAGCGCCGGGTTTTGGCCTTACAGAATATGGCGCAGCTAAAGTTGCTTGTGGACGATTTTGCAAAAAATCAACATACATTTTTCCGCTACGATTGCTCACAATTCTTTCAATACTGGTAAACTCTGGCAATTGTGTATGAACCAGGGCGGCAATTTTTCTTGCAAACTCTTTTGATTCTTCATAAGTATATTTTGCTCCTAACGGAAAATAAATATGCAGACCTGTAGAGCCGGAAGTTTTGCAATAACTGTTTACTCCTATAGAATCTAAAATTGTTTTCGTAATCTGCGCAGTCACAATCACCTGCTCAAAAGTATTTTGATCAGGATCTAAATCAATGATGCACCAATCAGGATTATCGGGTTTCGATTCTGTGCTGCTCCACGGATTAATCTCAATACAACCGAGCGAAACGACATAAAGTAAGCTTGCTTCATTCGTGATCACTAAAAAATTTTTATCGCCATCAACACTGCTATGATAAGGAAATGTTTCTATCCATGAAGGAACTTTGCCGGTAACATTTTTTTGATAAAAACTTTTACCATTGATCCCATTTGGAAAGCGATTCAATGATTGAGGACGGTTTTTTAAATAAGGTAAAATAAATGGCGCTGCCTGATAATAATAATTGATCAAATCTCTTTTTGTGATCTTTTCTTTTGACCAGAAAATTTTGCTCAGGTTCGTAAATTTAATATCATTCCCATTGATGTTTCTAACCTGGGTTTCCTCTTTTGGATTTAATAAAGTTTTACGGGAAGATTTTGGTGCAGCTTTAATTATTTTTTCATTTTTAAGATTCGACTTTCCTTCAACAATTTTTTTTGTATCCGTTTCTTTTTCCAAAACAACCTCTTGCGGTTTCTTATCTTCACGCAGACCTTCAAAAGAGGGATGACGCATTACCCCGTCTCTGGTCATCTCTCTATAACTTACCTCGCAAATCAATTCAGGCTTCAGCCAAACTGCCACTGCTTTTGGGGGGTTAGGACGAAACCGTGAAGGTTGATTTACATCAGGTTCATTTACAAAAGGACAACCAGGAATGATGAGTGGTTCAAACTTCTTCATCAATTCTTTCTGAAGTTTTACTGTAAAACCTGTTCCTATTTTTCCTGTGAAATGAAATTTTTTATCTTTAAAAACTCCGACTAATAATGAACTGAACAATTTGGATGAATTTTCATTTTTTGTAAATCCGCCAATAACAACTTCCTGCCTTTCTTCAGTTTTTATTTTCAGCCAATCTTTTGATCTTATTCCCGGGAAATACAAGCTGTCATTTCGTTTCGCCATGATTCCCTCGAGCGACATCTCCTGCGCAAGTTTAAAAAACTCAATTCCGTTTGTATCAAAGTTTTCGCTGATTTTTATATTATCAGAAGTTGGGAAAATACTTTGTAAAATTTCTCTTCTTTCCTGTAAGGGCAATTGCATCAGGTCGCTTCCTTCATACCATAAAATATCAAAAACATAATAAAGCAATTGCCCATCTGCTTCGCTGCGCCAGCCCTGCAAACTGCTAAAATCAGCAATTCCCTTTTCATTTAAACTCACAATTTCACCATCCACAATCACATTCATTTTCCATGTTTTCAATTCCTGGTAGATGGGATAAAATTTATCGTTGAAAGATTTTGAATTTCTTGAAGCTAATTCTACTTCACCATTTTTTACAAATGCGATAGCGCGATAGCCATCCCATTTCACTTCATATATCCAGCCAGGTTTATCAAAAGGTTCATCAACCAAAGTGGCCAACATAGGAGAAAGTTTCTGGGGAAATTTTGATTTTTTTTGCTTCAGCAATAACTTCTGAATAACGCCTTTAGCCATCACTACTTTATTTGAATGAAAGAGATAAAGATTTACTCTAAATTATGTGCCAATAAAAAGATCAGGGAATAAATCTCGTAAAGCTTTTAATAAATGTTCATCAAAATGGAACTGATTCTTTTTTATAAAGCTGATCTTGCAAAATTTCTAAAAAGTCTACAATTACTTCTATTAACCAATAAAGATTACGAAATGCGCAAGATTGTTTAGGGAATTACGTAAATGAATAAATGTAATTTTCTTTTGGCTTTTTATAAAAGAGCTTACACATCTCTTTCCATTAGATAATTGGCAAGTTCTTCCAATGGTTTTTTTCTTACAGAACGAACAGCAATTTCATCAAGGTGATCCATAGCAATTGAAAAATATTTTTGTTTCAATTCTTTTGCCCATTCGTCAATATTGCATGATTTGTAAATACTCAAAACATCTTCAATTTTTCCTTCATCTTCCTGCAATAACAATTGTTTCAACTCTTGCTGTTGTTGTGGCGGTGCCACTTTCAGCGCTTGCAATAATAAAAATGTTTTCTTATTGGCCATAATATCACCGCCTGGTTTTTTCCCAAATTTTTCGGGATCACCAAACGCATCCAGATAATCATCCTGAATTTGGAAAGCAATCCCAAGATTTTTTCCAAACTCATATAAATGTTGCTGATTTCCTAAGCCCGCACCACCAAGTACTCCGCCTAACTGCAAACTTCCTGCAAGCAAAACCGACGTTTTTAATCCAATCATTTTTACATAATCCTCAAAATTTACATCAGGTAATTTTTCAAAATCCATGTCCATTTGCTGTCCTTCACAAACTTGTTTTGCCGTGATGCTAAACAAGTTCAAAACACGATGAAGATATTCCTTGCTGATCTTATTTAAACTTTCATAAGCAGCCACGAGCATTACATCTCCGGCAAGAAGAGCAGTAGATTCACCAAATTTTTTATGAACAGTTTCAATTCCGCGACGCAACGGAGCTCTGTCCATTATATCATCATGAACTAATGTGAAATTGTGAAATAACTCAATTGAAGTGGCAACATGATATGCATCTTCTTTTATTTCCTCAAACAATTCATTTCCCATCAGGCACATTACAGGGCGAATTCGTTTGCCCTTCACCGTTAGTAAATATTGCGAAGCCTCATAAAGTTTTCCAGGCTCTTCAGGAAAATGACGGCGATTAAATCTTTCATCAAAAAGCACCGATAATTCTTTAAACGAATGAAGGCCGTTTACTTTTTCCATTTTATTTTTTATAGAAGAGAAACTTTTAAAATTTTATTTTCTAATAATTTTTTTTCTTTTTCTTCGATTTTACTGCTTTTTGTTTTAAACTCTGCAATCCCGGAATCCATTCAAAATCGAGTTGACGTTTTTCCAAATTCGCTGCCACTAATTTTACTTCTACTTTATCTCCCATGCGAAATTTTTTCCCCGTGCGAATTCCAACCAAGGCATATTCAGTGTCGTCGTGACGAAAATCATCATAATCAGAAAGATCTTTTATTGAAACAAGACCTTCGCATTTTTCATTTATCGTTTCTACCCAGAAACCAAATGAAGAGACACCACTGATCACGCCTTCCATTTCTTCTCCCAGTTTATCCATCATAAACTCAACCTGTTTGTATTTATTTCCTGCACGTTCTGCTTCCATTGCCGCTCTTTCCCTTTCGCTGCAATGCACACATTTCTGTTCCATTTTTTTGTCAGGTTCAATATCATGTTTTAAAATTTCCTGCAAAATTCTATGCACCATAATATCCGGATACCGGCGAATTGGGGAAGTAAAATGGCAATAATTTTCAAAGCCCAAACCGTAGTGACCAATATTTTCTGTTGAATAAATTGCTTTCGCCATTGTTCGGATGCCTAATTGCTCAAGCACATGCTGTTCAGGCTTTCCATGTACGTCAACCAACAATTGATTAAAAGATTTGGCAGTCTCTTTTTCATCTTTCATATCGAATTTATAGCCAAACTTTTTTGCAAATGCAACAAATGGTTTTAGCTTTTCTTCATCCGGAGTATCATGCACACGGTAAGGAAAAGGAATCAGCTTTTTATTTACTTTAATTTTTGAAACATGAGTGGCAACAGTCCGATTTGCAAGTAACATAAACTCTTCAATCAGCTGATGTGATTCTTTAGTTTCTTTTACAATTATTCCAACAGGCTTTCCATTTTCATCCAACTTAAATTTTACTTCTGTCGATGAAAAATTAATAGCACCGTTTTTAAATCTTTCTTTTCGAAAAATTTTTGCAAGTGAGTTTAGCAAATTTATTTCTTCGCTGTATTTTCCAATTCCTGACTCAATGATCTGCTGAACTTCGTCATAATTAAAACGGTGATTACTGTGAATAAAAGTTTTACCGAGCCAATAATCTTTTACTTTCCCTTTATTATTTATTTTAAAGATCACAGAGAATGTATACTTATCTTCATTGGCACGAAGCGAACAAAGTTCATTTGAAATTTTTTCTGGCAACATTGGATTCACCCGATCCGGAAGATAAACACTGGTAGCTCTTGCATATCCTTCAGCATCCATCGCTGTCCCAGGCGTTACGAAATGACTTACATCAGCGATATGAACGCCAATTTCATATTCATTTTCATTTAGTTTTTTTATAGAAAGGGCATCATCAAAATCTTTTGCATCTGCCGGATCAATTGTGAAAGTAAGAACATCCCGATAATCTTTTCTTTCCTGCAGTTCTCTCGGATCAATTGCTTCATTCAAACTATTTGCTTCATCCAAAACCTCCTTCGGAAATTGTAAAGAGAAGCCATTTTGAATAATAATTTCTTTCATCGCCAGGTCGCTGAGATTTTTCGCCTGCAACACAGATACCACCTCTCCTTCAGGTTTTTTTGCGCCACTTTCCCAGTTCAAAAACCTTACAACTACTCTATCTTTATCTTTAGCACCATTCAGGTTTTTAATGCTGATATAAAAATCAGGCAAAGGTTTTTGACTATCCGGAGTAAAAAATGCAAAATTTTCACTCACCTGGATATTGCCGATAAATTCTGTTTGTTTTCTTTCCAGTACTTCTTCTATGATACCCTCCACGCGTTTTCCATGTGTGTCTTTTATTTTTACGCGAACAATATCTCCATCCATCGCTTTATTGAAATCCTGTGGCCTGACGAGCAAATCCTTTTCCCTTCCCTCCACAATAACATACCCGATTCCGGAGCGTGTAATTTCCAATTTTCCTTTCACCAGGGGCACCGGTTTTTTCTTTCCTGTTTTTTTACTCATTTTCAAAAGCATTTTTATGCCGCATACGCAATGTACAAAATCAATTGCGAAATTAAATTAAGGTGATGGATAAACGGATTATCAAAAATGAAATTTATAATAAGAAAAAACGAATAACATTGTTTTCAAAATTTAATTTTTCAATAAACAATAAATCGAATTTGTATTAAAAAAAAACGATCAACCATATTCATGATTGATCGTTTGAGAATTTGATGGCAAAAAGTTAGTCTTTATAATATGTTATTTCTCTTTTTGTAATTTTTTTCGGTTTGCCATTTTGATCCAGCTCAGTTCTTTGAGTCCAGTTGCCATTATCATCAAAACTGTCATATTTATATTTCGTCACGGTGTTTGTTGTTGAATCTTTTACAACATTTTTTTCTGTAACTTCTATTGGATTATTTTTATCATCCAGCTTCACAAGAGAGGCGTAAGTTACCTTACCGAGACTATCTTTCATTTCGTTACCCGTAAATATTTGTTCATGAAAACTACTCTTCATTGTTGAGCTCAAAGTACTGTCCGGATTGAATTTTTTCATACCAGTCAATTGTCCGGATTCATTTTGAGAAATATCAGTATAGTAATTTTTTAATTTATTGGAGGAGTCAAACTCCTGGGCAGAAATATATTTCCCATTATCTGATTTCACTGAAATAGTTGAACTTAAATTGCCGTCATTCGTATTTCTAAGTTCTGTCATTAATCCGTTATCATCATGAGTAAATCTTTCGGATCTTTTATTCGGTGTTGCTTTCTCATTGTTGTTATATTCAGTAATGTACCCTTTCTCATCGTACTTACTAATTACAATACAACAAGAATCCTGTTCGCCTGTTTTTCCGCTGCTGTCAACTTTATAATCAGTCGAAATTACTTGCTGAACGTCTCCATTTAGATTATCGGCCAGAACATCAGCGTTTTTCGGAACTTGATTCTTTTTTCATTGCATGAAAAAAAAATGGCAAAAACTGCCAAAAGAAAAATAATCTTTTTCATTTTGTTTTTGTTTAGTTAATTGAAAAGGTTTTAATGGATATTTCTCCAGATCAGCAGTCTTATAAAATTAATATAAATTTTTATATTATGATTTTTTTTCGTGAAAAAACTCAATAATGTAACTTGCCAATTATTATGACTAAACTTTCGGTAAATATTAATAAAATAGCCACTTTGCGCAATTCACGAGGTGGTAATAACCCTGATGTTATTAAGGCTGCAAAAGATATTCAGACTTTTGGCGCTGATGGAATAACTGTTCATCCCCGCCCTGATGAAAGACATATTCGTTATGCAGATGTATACGAATTGAAAAAAATAATCACAACAGAATTCAACATAGAAGGTAATTGCAACGAGCAAAAATTTGTAGATCTTGTTCTTGCCACAAAACCAGACCAGGTTACTTTAGTTCCCGATGCTTTGGGGCAACTAACATCTGATCATGGATGGAACACAGTGAAATTCAAAGAATATTTAATTGAAATGGTAAATGTTTTTCAAAAAGAAGGAATTCGGGTTTCTCTTTTTGTAGATTCGATCGAGGAAATGGTTATTGCTGCAAAAGAAACAGGAACAGACAGGGTTGAACTATACACTGAGAACTATGCTAAAGAATATCAAAAAGGAAATCATGAAAAAGCAATTGCTCCTTACGTTGTAGCAGCAAAAAAAGCAGTAGAAATTGGATTGGGAATTAATGCAGGACACGATCTTGATCTGCAAAATCTAAAATATTTTTCTCAGAATATTCCAGGACTTTCAGAAGTTTCGATTGGTCATGCATTGATCAGCGACGCATTATATTTCGGCCTGGAAAATACAGTTCAGCTATATAAAAGGCAATTGGGTTAATTTGAAAATGTGAAAATTCTAAAATTCGTTCCTGATTTTCAAATGAATTAGCACATCAACACATTGCACATCAGCACATTAACTCAATTAATTACTTCAATATTTCTTCCAATTTATTATCCAAAGCCTCCCCACGAAGATTTTTTGCAATGATCTTTCCTTTAGGGTCAATCAACAGATTTTGCGGAATACTTACCACATGAAAAAGTGAAGCCACTTCATTTCCCCAGCCTTTTAAATCACTGACATGAGTCCATGTAAGTCCGTCCATATGAATTGCGTTAAGCCATGCAGGTTTTGCCTGATCAAGGGACACTCCTAAAACTGTAAAATTTTTATCATGGTATTTATTAAATGCAGCAACTACATTTGGATTTTCAGCACGACATGGACGGCACCAACTTGCCCAAAAATCAATTAGCACATATTTTCCTTTGAAAGAAGAAATTTTTACAGGATGACCAGAAGTATCAGTTTGAGAAAAGTCCGTGATTTGAGAGCCAATAGGATTTATTTTTGCAATTGCCAGCTGTTGATTTAAATATTGAGATAGCTGCGAAGATTTGACATCTTTAGACAATAATTGAAATAATTTTTCAGCGAGTGCTTCATTTTCCGAAGACTGCATAATCCTGATAATTGCAATTGGAGCTACAAAGGATGAAGGATGTTTTCTTACAAAACTTTCACTGATCTTTTCAACTGCAGCTACTGATTCAGCATCTTTTTTTGCATCAGGAGTAAACAAATTCTCATAAGGTTTCATTTCTTTTGAATACTCTTCAAATTCATTCTGGGATTTTGATCCTGTAATTGAAAGATTGTCTAAATTATTTTTATCACCTGTTATTTTAATATTGCTATTATCAATAAACAAAGGAATGGCCGGCGGTTGATCTCCAAAAACCAAAACAATAAATGATGGCTCAGAAAGGTGCCCTTTGATAGTGAATTTTCCGTTTTCAATGCTTGCCTGTTTTTCCGGGACCTGTGTTTGTTGGTTCAAAAAAGAAACAGCTGTTCCATTTTCATAACCTGTAACAATTCCTGTGATCTCAAAATCCTTTGCCGAAGAAATAGTTTTTTCTGCTGATTGAGAAAATCCGAAAAATGGAACCAGTATAATTAGAAAGAATAGTTTTTTCATATTGTCGATATTATTAGCAAATTTAATTTTTTAAAAATAAAAAGAAACTGTCAGAATTTCGTCAACAATGTAAAATTGAGTTAAGAAATTTTTGAGTTGCTAAATCTATATCCTCTGCTTCAGTAATTGCGTTTATATATGCGGTTCCAATAATCGCTCCGGCAGCATATTCACACGCTTCTGTAAAGTTTTGGTGATTTCTGATCCCAAAACCGATTAACACTTTATTTTTTAAGTTCATGTTTTTTATTCTTTCAAAATAATTTTTCTGTGCGTTGATATTAGTATCTTTTCCAGTGATAGAAGAAGACGAAACTGCATAAATAAAACCATTACTGATAGAATCGATTTTACGAATCCTTTCCTCGGAAGTTTCAGGAGTAATAAGGAAAATAAAACTCAGGTTATTTTCTTCAAGGAACATTTTATATTCCCTCTCAAATTCATTAATGGGAAGATCAGGCAGGATGATTCCACTGATTCCACAATTCCTGGCTTCAATACAAAACTTTGCAAATCCATATTGTAACACCGGATTTAGATACCCCATTAAAATTAAAGGAGCAGAAGCATCAGATGAAATATTTTTCTGTAAACAACTTAATTGCTCGAATAAAACTTTTATCGTCATTCCATTTTGTAAAGCTTTCATGCTGCTATTCTGAATCACGGGCCCATCAGCTAATGGATCGCTGTAAGGCATTCCAATTTCGATCATATCAGCACCATTTTTTTTCAGTGAGTCTAAAATTTTTCCAGTATCATTTAATTTTGGGAACCCCGCTGTAAAATAAATACTAAGAATCTCTTTTTCTTTTTGTGAGAATAATTTTTGTATTGAATTCATGAACTAACTATTAATCGAATAACCAAAAACATTTATA
This sequence comes from Hanamia sp., assembly GCA_035606215.1. Taxonomy (GTDB): domain Bacteria; phylum Bacteroidota; class Bacteroidia; order Chitinophagales; family Chitinophagaceae; genus Ginsengibacter. The sequence goes on along the minus strand of DATNFV010000024.1, from coordinate 38,160 downwards.
GTAAACAACCAAATAATAATGAATCGTATTTGATGGTCTGAAGCTTTTTGAACACATTTACCTGATAAACTTAATAAACCAATTAACTAGTAAACCAAATAACCATTCATATACTTCATATAAGCATCCATATCCTTATCTCCTCTCCCACTTAAATTCACAACAACAATTTCTTCCCTTTCAAATTGAATCTTATTTAATGCAGCAAGAGCATGAGCGGATTCAAGAGCAGGAATTATTCCTTCCAGTTTTGCCAATTCAAAAGCTGCCTTTAGCGCTTCATCGTCTGTTGCATTCATAAACTTAGCTCTTTGATGTTGAAACAAATTTGCATGTAAAGGTCCGATTCCCGGATAATCAAGGCCTGCTGAAATGCTATGTGGTTCTATTACCTGTCCATCTGTTGTTTGCATTACAAAACTTTTGCTGCCATGCAATACACCAACTGTTCCTAATTGAGTTGTGGCAGCGCTCATACCAGTATCAATCCCTAATCCTGCTGCTTCCACCGCAATTAATTTTACTGAATCATCATTTAAAAAATGATAAAATGCACCTGCTGCATTACTACCTCCTCCTACACATGCAATTACATAATCCGGCGATTCACTTCCTGTTTTTTCTTTCAGCTGAATCTTAATTTCTTTGCTGATCACACTTTGAAAACGAGCGACAATATCCGGGTAAGGATGTGGTCCGACAACACTCCCAATCAAATAATAAGTATCATTTGGGTTATTGATCCAATCCCTGATAGCTTCGTTGGTAGCGTCTTTCAACGTTTTACTTCCACTTATCGCAGGCACCACTTTAGCTCCAAGCATTTTCATTCTTGCAACATTTGGCGCCTGCCTTTCAATATCTTTTTCACCCATATAAACGATACATTCCAATCCTTTTAAAGCACAAACTGTAGCTGTTGCAACTCCATGCTGGCCAGCGCCGGTTTCTGCAATAATTCTCTTCTTTCCCAATCTTTCAGCTAATAGAATTTGCCCTACGGTATTATTCACTTTGTGGGCACCAGTGTGACAAAGATCTTCCCGCTTCAAAAATATTTTCGTCTTGTATTTTTCGCTCAGCCTTTCAGCAGGATATAATGGTGTTGGCCTGCCAACATAATCTTTTAAAAGAGAATTAAATTCATTCTGAAAATTTTCTTCATAAATTATTGTCAAATAATTCTTCTGCAAATTTTGAACATTCCGGTAAAGCATTTCAGGGATGTATGCCCCGCCAAAGTTGCCATAGAAGCCATTTTCATCGGGTTGATCAAATATATTTTGTAAAAACATTTTAATTGAAACTATTTATAATTATGGATTGCTAATAAACATTCCCTTCTATTTTTTTAACAATTCTTGATAATGGTACTTTTATTTTTCCAACACACTAACAAATTCTTCCACCAATTTTATATCCTTAATTCCTGGTTTTGTTTCAAACCCGCTGTTCACATCAACTGCGTAAAAAAAAGGATGATGAAAATTTTTCAATGCTGCTGCATCTTCAATTCCAATTCCGCCACTTAAAAAAAATGGTTTGCCAATAGCCGATTTTTCAAGAAGATTCCAGTTAAATTTTTGACCGGTACCTCCATATAAACCAGCCGAAGCTTTGTCAAACAAGTAGTAGTCACAAACTTCATCATATTCATTTATCAGCCAATCAATACTTGTCTCGAAATCCTTGATACGAAAGGCTTTGATAACCTTTATATGATCGCTGATACGGTTGCAAAATGAAGCAGTTTCATCGCCATGAAGCTGCACCAGGTCTAAATCGAAATCTTCTATTTGCCTCATGATTTCATCTTCAGAAGCATTCACAAAAACGCCGACTTTGTTCAATGATAATTGCAAACCTTTTACATCCTTCCCGGTTAATTTTTTCAAAACATAACGCGGTGACTGTGGATAAAAAATCATTCCAGCATAATCGATTTGTAAATCGTCCAATTCTTTTAATTGAATCAAATCCCTATTGCCACAAACTTTTATTTTCATTTCAATGAGTTCTTATTTTGTACCACTCAGAAAATTGTTTTTCAATCCATCCAATTAGCTGAATATTCAATTCATCCTAAATTTCTTTCAATTCTTTTACAAAATTCTCAAATGCTTTTCCAGGATCTTTTTCTTTCATAAATTTTTCACCCATCAAAAATCCGCTGAAACCGTTTTGTTGTAAATATTGAATCGTTTTTACATCATCAATACCGCTTTCAGAAATTTTATTTTTTTGAGAAGGAATCTTTTTGCATAATTCAATTGAATGATTGATATCAACTTTAAAACTTTTCAAATCGCGATTATTTATTCCAACTACATCAACCTCATCACAGATATGATCCAACTCTTCTTTATTATGAATTTCCAGTAAAACATTTAATCCAATTCCTTTTGCAAAGTTCGACAAAGTTTTTACTTCTTCCTTGCCAAGACATGCGGCAATCAATAAAATAATATCTGCGCCATAAGCCTTCGATTCGATCAACTGGTATTTATCAATAATAAAATCTTTTCGCAGTAATGGAACCTGGTTAATTCTTGCATCTATCAAGTCTTTTAAAGAGCCACCAAAAAATTCTTCATCTGTAAGAACAGAAACGGCGCTGGCGCCATATTTTACGTAAGATTTTGTTACATCAGCAGCAAACGAAGAATTATTAATGATTCCTTTTGAGGGTGATCTTCTTTTAAATTCCGCAATAATTCCTGTCTTATCTTTTCGCAATAAAAAATCTATGAACGAATATGTTTTGTTTTTAAAAAAAGGCATTCTTTCCAGTTCTGTAATAGTTTTTTTTGCCTTTCTTTCTTCAACTTCGATCTTCTTTCTTGCAATGATTTTTTCAAGGATATTCATGATTGCAGATTGATAAGTTTTTTAAAATTTTGATATGCTTTTCCGCTTTCAAGACTTTCCACGCTCATTGCATAGCATTCATCATAAGAATTAAATTTTCCTGTAGCAAAGAGCGCCATCGCTGCATTCGCCATAACTACCGCATTTTGTGCCCAGCTTCCTTCTCCTTTAATAATCTTCAAAAATATTTTTGCTGCTTCATCTGTTGAATTTCCTCCGTAAATATCCTGGGGCAGAACTGTTCTTTTTCCTAAATATTCCGCGGTTAAAATTTTTTCTCCTTCATTAGTAATCACTTTTGTATCGCCGGTTAAAGAAATTTCATCATAGCCTTCAAGGCTGTGAATGATCATAAATCTTGCACCAGACTGTTGCAATAAATAAGAATAAATTCTTGCCATTTCTAAATTATATACACCAATCATTTGAACGTTTGGCGAAGCAGGATTTACCATTGGTCCCAGCATATTGAAGAATGTTCGAACTCCTAAATTTTTCCTGATCGGAGCAACTACTTTTAAGGCCGGATGAAACAAAGGCGCATGCATGAAACAAATATTTGTTTGTTCAATTTCATTAACTAATTTTCTATTTTCATTTGAAAAATGATATCCCAAACTTTCCATTACGTTGCTGGACCCACTTATGGAAGTTGCACCATAATTCCCGTGTTTAGCCACTTTCTGACCTGCTCCTGCAACAATAAAACAACTTAAAGTAGAAATATTAAAAGTGTTTTTTCCATCGCCGCCGGTTCCAACAATGTCAATTACATTTTGTTCATTTAAAGAAACAGGAACACATAATTCCATCAAGGCATCTCTGAATCCAAGTAACTCAGGAATCGTAATACTTCGCATTAAAAAGACTGTAGTAAAAGAGGCAATTTCAGCATCAGAATACATTCCTTTTGAAATATTTACCAAAGTTTCTTTTGCAGACTCCCTTGTCAGGGTCTTATGTTCGAATAAATATTGTAAGATCTTTTTCATAAATAAAAATCATTATTAAAACTTCATTTACTGATATCGATTGTATTGTTTATTAACTTTTACAAATTCAACCAATTTCTCATTATCCTTTCTCCATCAGGAGTCAACACACTTTCGGGGTGAAATTGCACTCCCTGAACATCAAACTTTTTATGTCGCAAACTCATAACGTATCCATTTTCATCGGTGGAAGTAACTTCAAGTTCCTGAGGAAAATTATTTTTGTCAACAATCCATGAATGATATCTTCCAACTTCCAACTCATCCGGTAATGATTTAAAAATATCATTTTCAAAAATGGTTCTCTTCTCATTCACTTTAATTTTTGTTGCTACTCCATGATATACCTCCTTTAAGTTGATCAGTTTTCCTCCAAACACTTCACCAATCGCTTGTTGGCCTAAACACACTCCCAATATAGATTTTGAAGAAGCAAATTCTTTTATCAGAGATAATAACAATCCGGATTCTGAAGGAAGACCTGGTCCGGGTGATAAAATAATTTTGTCATACTCGTTAATTTTTTCAAGAGGAACTTTATCATTGCGAAAGACATCAACTTTTGCATGAATAATTTTTTCGACAACATGTACAAGGTTGTAAGTAAAAGAATCGTAATTATCAAAAATCAAAATTTTCATCTGGGAATTTTTTATTGTTTTTTAGTGGAGAAATGGAGCTCCATGATGGCAGACTAATTTTTTCATTACCTGTGTCATCGCGGCCATCATGTTCTGCTCATTTCTATATTTTTTCTGCAGATTTTATTGCTGCCGTTAAAGCATTTAATTTATTATTTACTTCCTGCAACTCACTTTGAGGATCTGAGGCTGCAACAATTCCGGCACCAGCCTGGTAAGTCAAATGATTGTCTTTACTTAAAAAAGTGCGGATCATAATTGCATGATTGATATTTCCGTTAAAACCAACAAAACCAATGCAACCACCATAATATCCGCGGGCTGTTTTTTCAAATTCATTGATCAATTGCATCGCCTTATATTTTGGGGCTCCGCTTAAAGTTCCGGCAGGAAAAGTAGTTGCAAGCAAATCAAAAGGGTTAGTATTTTTTTCAACTTCCCCTTTTACCTCGCTCACTAAATGTATGACATGAGAGAAATATTGTACTTCACAAAAGCGATTCACCTTCACATTATTGCATAAACGGCTGAGGTCATTTCTCGCAAGATCAACAAGCATCACATGTTCAGCATTTTCCTTTTTGTCTTTCAATAATTTTTCAGCAAGTTCTTCATCCTTTGTATCATTGCCTGTTCTCCTGAATGTGCCTGCAATCGGATGCACAACAGCAACATTACTTTTCACCTTTAATTGTGCTTCCGGACTGCTGCCAAACAAACGATATTCTCCGTAATCAAAATAAAAAAGATATGGACTTGGATTAATATTTCTTAAAGAGCGATATACATTGAATTCATCGCCGGAAAATTGTTGCTGAAATTTCCTGCTCAAAACCACCTGGAAAACATCCCCACGTTCACAACTTGCAATTCCTTTTTTTACCATGCTTACATATTCATCGTCAGTTAATGCAGATGTTTCATTTTTTATTGCAGCAAACGGAAATGCAGGTACATCTTTGCTTTTAATAATACTTTCAATCAAGCCAATTTCACTTTCAATTCCATTAATATGATTCTCACAAATGAATAATTCATTTCTAAAATGATTGATTGCAATTACATATTGATACAAGCGATATCGAACAAGAGGAATTTCAGTTGAAGTATGAAATTTGATATCTTCAAAAAATTGAACCGCATCAAACGTTGTGTACCCAAATAAGCCCTGCGCCATGCTTACAGGCATTTCTGCTGGCTCTGCAATATGAAAGTGTTGCATAAAATTCCAAATTTCTTCAGTCACTTTTACAGATGAAATAATGGACATTTTTTTAGCTTCATGCAATGGAAATTTATATTCGATCTCATTCAAATTTCTTATTTCAATTCCACCGATTGCATTGATTCCAATGAAGGAAAAACTGTTTTCACCTGCATGAAAATCGGCGCTTTCCAAAAGAATAGTATCCCGAAAACGGTCACGAAGACGCAGATAAATCCCGACCGGCGTATACACATCTGCAAGCAATTTTTTTGAAGTAGTTAATAACTCTATCTTTTTCATAACATAAAAAAACCCCGGCTTTAGTGCCGGGGCGTAATATTTATTTTAATACACAAATAATAGCAAGGCACAATCATCAGATCGTGTGCCACCAGCTATTGTATGTGTTTTTTATTTTCATTTGTGTACGCAAAGATGAAATGAAATATTTTAATCAGCAAATTTTTTTTAAAGTTTTAAAATATTTTCCTAAAAAACTTTATAATGCAACTATGGCATATTATTTTCAATCTTCACAGAAAATCATTCCATTGAAACAATTTTTCATCTTATTCTTTGTCGCATTTTCCGGAATTGCAAATGCACAAAAAATTGACAGCATTTATGTGCATCTTTATACAGATAGTTTGAAAAAAGGAACCTATAATTATATTAATATTGACGGCAAGCTCTCTGATGGCAGCTATCTTCCATTAGATTCAACAGATATAATTTTCACTTCCAGCGATGGAAAATTTTATGGAAACTCGTTATATCTTGATCCAAAATTTTCAAAAGAAAAAGTAACGATAAAAGCGGTGTTACGCTCTAATCCTTCTATGTATAAACAGTTTGATGTTTACATAAAGAAGATTCCGAATCCTGAAAAACTAAAAACACTCGATGAAATTTTGGATGAGCCAAAAACAAAATCTAAAGGAAGAAATAGAAGTTAGTATTGCAGGAAACCAGTTAGAAAAAAAGGTAAAAAACCGGCAAGTTGCTTATATCGCACCGCTCAACCACTTACCCTTGCTATCTTCCGATCCTGGGGGAGTTCTGCAGGAGCTGGCCGTATAAGACTTGCCGGGGCGCAAATATAAGGTTGAAATGTTTAAATGAAAAATGGAAAGATTGAAAAGAAGCTATAATTTTTATTAAATCTTTAAAGAAATCAAAATAAAAAATGTTTGATTTCTTTAAAGCCGAATTTTAAAAATATTTTATTGAGCGCGAAAGTCAGAAGCTAATTTATTTGGAATTTTTATTAAAAGTGTAAGTGATAGAACCGGTTTTCCCATTCCCAATATCTACAATTGTTTTGGCTGTAAAACTATTACTACTTATTGTACCTAATTGAAGCCTGTATCCATTTTCAACTTTTTTTGCTTTCATCCCGTTTAGTTTTTTAAATTGAAATTGTGCATCATTTCCTTTACCATAAATACTCCAGTAAATATCCTCTTTCGTTCCGTTTGTAAGTGTAAAAGAACCATTCCCATTTCTGATGAGATTCCATTTACTTCCCTGGAAGTCTGAGTACAGCGCTTCATCAAAAACATTGCTGATCTGAAAACCTGCAGGCACATCTACAGCTATATTGGTAATTGTCCAGTTGCCGGAAAGATTTGCAGCAGTTGGTTTTAAATTAGTTGCATTTTTTGAAGAAGTACAACTGATGAAAAAGAAAATGCAAAATAGAAAAAATAAAATCTTTGTTTTTGAATTCATGCAACTTTTTTTTCTGATAATGCATAAATCCTGCCAAAGAAATAAAAAATATTAGTTGAAAGTGGGCGAATAAATAATGCGAAATTTTAAATAAGAGCTCGTGAAATTACCTGAACTCAATTGCCTTCACTGGTTGGATTCTTTTTACAAGTAGAGAAGGAATAATCAGCATCAAAAAACAAACGATTAATGTGGAAATATCTATTGCCAAAACCTGCCACCAGATCACGTCCGCATGTGCAACTTTCATAAAATAAGCTTCTTCATCCAGTTTAATAAATCCTGTCATTTCCTGCAAATAACAGATACCCAGACCAAATAAAGTCCCAAGAATAACACCTGTAAATGCGATGATCGTTGTGTTATAAAGAAATATCTTTTGAATAGTAAAATTTTTTGCTCCGATCGCTTTTAAAATTCCAATCATCGTTGTTCTTTCCAAAACTAGAATGATGAGACAGGTAATAAGATTTACAACAGCAACTACCATCATTATAACCAATAAAATGCTTTTAATTCTTCCTTGCAAATTAAGCCAATCAAAAATGTTAGGATAAATTTCTTGTATCGTTTTACTAAACCATCTTCCCGGTAATATTTCTGAATTGTATAAATAATTATTGACCGAATCTGTTAACCTGTAATCTTTCAAAAAGATCTCGTACCCACCGATCTCATTGGGTTTCCAGTCATTCAGTCTTTGTATTAATTTAATATCACCGATACAAAAATTATGATCATATTCATCAATTCCAGTTTTAAAGATTCCGGCAATTTTTAATTTTCTTGCACGCTGAGTACCATCCGGCTGAATAAATAAAATGATGACGCTGTCATTTACATTTGCCTCCAATTGATTGGCAGTGTATGCTGAAATATCAATGTCTTTACTATAGCCACTGTCGGAAAATGAAATCCATTTTCCTTTTTGCAAAAATGAATTGAGACGCTGAAAATCAAAACTGCTGTCAACGCCTTTCATCAAAACACTTTCAATATCATCTTTGAAGCGAATTATGGCTGATTTCGTCGCATAGCGCGCCACGTTTTTTATTTGTGGCATTTGTTTTAAAAAAAGTTCAAGGGAATCATTTCTTTCTATTGGGGATTCTTCAGCAATATTTGCCTGTGGAATTACATTTTGCTGAACGCGAATATGCCCCCAAAAACTGAATACTTTATTACTGATCACATTTTGAAATCCATTTACAAAACTTAAAGCAACGATCATCACAGCAACGCTTATCGTAGTGGCTGTTATGGCAAGCCCGATAATGAAACGCGAAAAAGTTTTTTGTTTATTAAATGCGATTCGCCCGGCTATAAACGATGAAACATTCAAAAGGCCTAATTTTGATTTTTGTAAAACTAATTTTTTTTAAAACACTAAAATGAAATCACTAAAAGTTGTTTTTATTTTCCTGATTTTTTTTGCATCTAAAAATATATCGGCACAGGTTACTGATAGCATTTATGCAAAAAATATTAAAACAGTCAGGCTTTTTGTTGCAGGAAATCAATTGACAATACCGGTTGTTACTCTTAACAGCAACGATTTGCTGGAACTGGATTTCGACGATCTTGATGCAGATGTAAAATATTACTACTACACTTTTGAGCTTTGTAATAGTGACTGGATTCCTGCCAATCTTGGCCAGTTTGATTATCTAAAAGGTTTTACGCAAAACAGAATCACCAATTATCGTTTTTCCTCCATTGCTCACCAGAGATATACCCACTATCAGGCTCTGTTGCCAGACAGAAGCATGTATCCGACACGATCAGGGAATTATATTTTAAAGATTTTTTTGAATGGCGACACTTCCCAGATGGTTTTTACAAAAAGATTTATGGTAGTTGATAATAAAGCAGCAATCGTGGCAAGAGTTACTCAACCATTTGCTCCGCAATATTTTCAAACATATCAGAAACTTCAATTCACCGTTAATGTAAAAGCTTTGCAATCTTTCAATGCAGGACAACAAATAAAAGTGGTAGTACTACAAAATTACAGATGGGATAATGCTTTGATGGATGTGAAACCTACTATTATTCGTGGCACAACACTGGAATATAATTCTGACAATACTGCTATTTTTCCTGCCGGCAAAGAATGGCGCTGGCTGGATCTCAGAGACTTTCATTTACAAAGTGACCGTGTATTAACTGCCAATTATAAAAACAATTCTACAGATATTTTTTTACGCCCTGACATACCTCTCGCTTCTCAAAAATATGTGTATTACAGAGATTTAAATGGCATGTCTTCCATAGAAGCTATCCGGGGGATCAATCCATTTTATGAAGGAGATTATGCTACCGTTTATTTTTCATTTATTCCACCTGGCGGTCAGCAATACACGAAAAATGATATCTATCTTTTTGGTCAATTAACGGATTATGATTTTACCGATAGTCTTAAAATGACTTTTAATGCGGAAAAAGGAAAATATGAAACGCATCTTTTTTTGAAACAGGGATATTATGACTATACCTATATTTCAGTTGATAAAAATAATCCCTTGATACATTCTGAATTAGATGGGAATTATTATGAAACTGAAAACCTTTATACAGTTTTAGTTTATTACAAACCATTCATTGGAAGGGCAGACGAATTAATTGGTGTGGCAACTTTTGATTCAAGGACAGAGCAACCTGGTGCTAATTTTTAAGATGAACTTTTCAAAGTAATTTAGTTCTTATATCATAAATCAAATCTTTGATTGTAACAATTTTAATCTTTGCATTTTGATGAATTGGATTGATAATGTAATTATATTCATCCTATCACACAAGAAGGAATTTTAAAAACTGCTTTTTTAGCAGTCTTTAATAAATGAGTCCCAAAATCTTTTGTAGAAGAAGCAGGAATATCTTTCCAATCTCCGGGAAGTGAAGCCAGGTTAATGATCAAAATCTTTTGCCAAAAAAATTTATTTTTTCCTTTTTTATTTTTATATACCTTTATTCTCTATTTATAAAATGAAACACTCTTTTATTTCTAATTTTTTCTTTCCTCTTGCACTGACTTCTATCTCTGCAATTTCCATTATTTCTATTATTACAACCCGTTAAGGGTTGTACATTTTCATATTAATCAATGGGCATTTAGCTTCTCCGACCTTCGGGTAAAATAAATTCAATTTACAATTCAAAAAATATGCGTGTATTAAAATTTGGTGGTTCTTCTGTAGCCAATGCTGAAAATATAGAAAAAATTATTTCAATCCTCAACGATCGGTTACAACAAGAAAAATTAGTAGTCGTTGTTTCTGCTTTGGGAGGTACAACAGATGCTTTAATAACTAGTATTGTGTTGGCTTCTAAAGGAAACGATTTATACAAAGAGGAATTACAAAAAATTGAAAACCGGCATTTGGAAACCGTAAAAAAATTGCTGCCTGTGCCGCAGCAAAGTCGTGTTTTAAGTTTGGTTAAACAACTTTGTAATCAAATTGAAGATATTTGCAACGGAGTGTTCTTATTGCAGGAATTGACACCGAGAACAAAAGACAGGGTAATGAGCTTTGGAGAATTATTATCGTCACAAATTATTTCTGCAAAATTGCAATCAGCAGGATTTGAAAACAAATGGGTTGATGCGAGAAAAATAATCACAACAAATTCCAATTATGAAAATGCAGTAGTAGATTTTGAAGAAACGAATAAAAAAGTTCTGGAGTATTTTTCTTCATCAGATGAATCTTTTTATATCGTTCCCGGATTTATTGCTTCAGATAAAAATGGCATTACCACTACATTAGGAAGAGGTGGTTCTGATTACACCGCAGCTATTATTGCAGCTGCATTGGAGGCGAGTGCATTGGAAATCTGGACAGATGTAAGTGGAATGATGACTGCTGATCCACGCATTGTTTCTAATGCGAAAATAATTCCTCATGTTCTTTATCGCGAAGCAATGGAGCTTTCTCATTTTGGTGCTAAAGTTATTTATCCTCCAACCATTCAGCCGGTCATGAGAAAAAATATTCCGGTTTGGGTGAAAAGCACATTTTCTCCACTGGATAATGGGACCTTAATTGAAAATTCATCTATTAAAAACGATAGCAGCGTTCGTGGAATATCAAGTATCAATAAAATTGCATTGTTAAGCCTTGAGGGAAGCGGCATGGCCGGAATTCCCGGCTTTTCAAAAAGATTATTTGAAACATTGGCAAACGAACAAATAAACGTGATTTTAATTACACAAAGTTCCTCAGAACATTCCATCTGTGTTGGCATCGAAGAAACAGCAGCGGAAGCAGCAAAAAGAGCAGTTGACGAGGCTTTTGCTATTGAGATCGAACGGATGAAAGTGGAACCTTTAATCGTAGAAAAAGATCTGGCGATTATTGCATTAGTTGGTGATAAAATGAAAAGCCATCCTGGAATTAGTGGAAAAATGTTCAGCTCTTTAGGGAAAAACGGTGTGAATGTCAGAGCTATTTCGCAAGGCTCATCTGAAAGAAATATTTCTGCGGTCATAGCTACAAAAGATGTAAAAAAAGCAGTGAATGTTTTGCATGAAGAATTTTTTGAAACCAGTTATAAACAAGTGAATCTATTTATTGCAGGTACAGGAAATGTGGGATCACGGCTGCTTTCACAATTGCTGCAACAACAAAATTATCTTCAGAAAAACCTACGTTTATTAATAAGAGTAGTAGGAATAGTCAACAGTAAAAAAATGCTGTTCGATGAAAAAGGAATCGATTTAAAAAATTGGAAAGAACTTTTGCAAAACAGCGAGGAGATGAATCTGTTAGAATTTGTGAAAACAATCCAAACAAAAAACTTGCGTAATTCTGTTTTTGTTGATGTAACAGCAAATGAAAATGTTGCTAATCAATATGAAGATATTTTACAAAGAAGTGTTTCTGTTGTTGCCTGTAATAAAATTGCTGCCTCTTCTACATTGAGCCGATATGAAAAATTAAAAAATCTTGCACGTGAATTCAACGTTCATTTTCTCTTTGAAACGAATGTTGGCGCAGGTTTACCTGTTATTGGCACATTGAATGATCTCTTATTAAGTGGTGACAAAATAAATAAAATAGAAGCAGTATTAAGCGGCACTCTAAACTTTGTTTTTAATCATTACAATGGAACAAAAAGTTTTGCAGAAGTGGTAAAACAAGCACAGGACGAAGGTTATACAGAACCAGATCCAAGATTGGATTTGGGCGGTGTAGATGTCGTAAGAAAAATAATGATCCTGGCGAGGGAGTCAGGCGAAAAGATCGAAATGGAAGACATAGAAAATAATGCTTTCATGCCACCAGAATGTATGAAAGGTTCTGTTGATGATTTTTATAATTGCATGAAAAAACATGAAGTGCATTTTAGAAAGCTTTATGATGAAGCGAACAGTGCAGGAAAAAAATTAAAATTTGTAGCATCGTATGAAAGCGGAAAAGCGAAGGTAGGTTTGCAACAGATAGATTCCAGTCATGATTTTTATCATCTTTATGGTAAAGACAACGTGGTATTGTTTTATACTAATCGCTACATTGGACAGCCATTGGTTGTAAAAGGGGCCGGGGCCGGCGCTGAAGTAACTGCTTCAGGTGTTTTCGCAGATATAATAAGAGCAGTAAGAATTTAAAAGAATTAGCATGAAAGAAATAAAAATTATTGCTCCCGCAACAATTGCAAATCTGGTTTGTGGTTTCGATATTCTGGGAATGGCCTTAAAAGCTCCTTTCGATGAAATGACTTTATCATTATCAGAAACCCCGGGAATCACTATTCAACATACAGATGAGTATAATTTGCCTGAGGCTGCTGATAAAAACGTTTCCGGCGCTGCATTACAGGCTTTGATAGAGGAGTATCAGAAACCAATTGGATTTAATTTAATCATTCATAAAAATATAAAACCAGGTAGTGGCCTGGGCTCAAGCGCAGCAAGCTCTGCAGGAGCAGTTGTTGCCGCGAACCATTTATTGGGAAATATTTTTTCAAAAGAAGATCTGGTAAGATTCGCTATGAATGGTGAAAAAATTGCAGGAGGAGTGAAACATGCTGATAATGTTTCTCCATGTATTTATGGAGGTGTTACACTCATACGTTCTATATTCCCTTTAGATATTGTTCCTTTAAATTCTCCTGATTTATTTATCACAATTGTTCATCCGCAAATAGAAGTAAGAACTTCTGACTCCCGCCAGATTTTAAGAAAAGAAGTTTTACTAAAAGATGCGATAAAACAGTGGGGAAATATAGGAGGTTTAATTGTTGGCTTTATGAAAAAGGATCCCGAACTAATTGGTCGTTCCATGGAAGATGTTATTATCGAACCTGTAAGAAGTATTTTGATTCCAGGATTTGATGAAGTGAAAAAAAATTGTAAGGAAGCTGGTGCATTAGGTGGAGGAATTTCAGGATCAGGGCCATCTGTTTTTATGATAAGTAAAGAAGAATCAACAGCAATAAAAGTTGAAGAGATCATGAAAGAAATTTATCAAAAAATAGGTGTTGATTATAAAACCTACGTCACACAAATTAATCCTCATGGAGTAAAAATAATAGAATCAAATCTGTAAATGCTATTAAGCATTTAAAACAAAAAAATATTAAATGAATTACTATAGTTTAAATAAAACTTCTCCTGTTGTTAACTTTAAAGAAGCCACCATTCGTGGTTTAGCGCCAGACAAAGGATTGTATTTTCCGGGGCGCATTCCCAAACATGGCGAGGATTTCTTTAAAAAAATCGATGATTATACTGATGAAGAAATTGCATTTAAATTCATACAACCATTTATTGATGATGAAATTCCTGAGGAAGAATTAAGAAAGATTGTCGCAGAAACTATAAACTTTCCAATTCCTTTAAAACCAGTAAGCGAAAAAATATCTTCATTAGAATTATTCCATGGTCCTACTCTTGCTTTTAAAGATATAGGAGCAAGATTCATGAGTCGTTGTCTTGCATATTTTGTAAAAAATAATGATAAAAAAGTTACAGTTTTGGTAGCAACATCGGGTGATACTGGTGGTGCAGTTGCAAATGGCTTTTTTAACGTTGATGGCGTAGATGTTGTGATTTTATATCCTTCGGGAAAAGTCAGCAGTGTGCAGGAAAAACAACTGGTAACTTTAGGAAAAAATATTCATGCTCTTGAGATAAATGGAACTTTCGATGATTGTCAGCAAATGGTGAAAAGCGCTTTCTCTGATTCTGATCTGAATGAAAAATTGTTTCTCACTTCTGCCAATTCTATTAATGTAGCAAGATGGTTGCCCCAGCAATTTTATTATTTGTTTGCCTGGAAACAATGGAGAGATAAAAAAAATCCTCCTGTAATTTCTGTTCCCAGCGGAAATTTTGGAAATATCTGTGCGGGACTTCTGGCACATATTTCAGGTTTGCCCGTCGTACATTTTATAGCCGCTTGCAATGCAAATAAAGTGATTCCTGAATTTTTAAAGACTGAGAAATATGTTCCACAAAAAGCAATAGCAACTATCTCAAATGCAATGGACGTTGGCAATCCAAGCAATTTTGTAAGAATCCTTGAATTATTCAATCATCAATTTTTGGATTTAAAAAAGACTTTAAGCGGCTTTAGCATTTCAGATGATGAAACAAGAAACACGATAAAAGAGATTTATCAGAAAGAAAATTATTTATTAGATCCACATGGGGCTGTTGCTTATTTTGCTTTGGACAATTATTTGAGAAACTATCCAACTCAACAAGGATATTTTTTGGAAACTGCTCATCCCGTAAAGTTCTTCGATGTGGTTGAGCCTGTTATTAAAAAAGAAATCGAGATTCCTGAAAATGTAAAATCAATTTTGAAAAAAGAAAAATTAAGCATGAGGATGAATGCCAATTTTAATGAATTAAAAGAATATTTATTGAAGAAATAATAAAATAAAAAATTATGAGAGCAGTTATATTTTTTGCAACAACACTAATCTTAATTGCCTGTAATAATTCATCTAATAAGAAAAACATTGCTCCTGTTTCAACAGAAAATTCAAACACAACCAATCAATTTGCTTCAGACATTTCGGTCACATTAACGGGTTGCCCAAATGCAGGAACATATCATGTAAACACAAAAGATCCAACATGCAGTGAAGGACTTACCGGCAAAAATTCTTTTGGAAATCAATATTCTGAAAATGGAAAAGCAGACAACCAATTGTCCAGTCTTCAATTGATCATTAATGATAAAGATTCTGCAAAAAACGGAACTAAAAACTTTTTTCTGACTGTCACTTTTGGAAAACTTTTACAGGGAAAATCTTATGTAATTGACAGTGGCTCTACATCGATTTCCTCAAAAAAATCTGGCAGTGGGAAAGCGACACTCACCGAATCCAATGGAACAAAAACGGTTTTTATAGAAGGAAAAACTGAAGATGGAATTGGAATTTCCGCAACCGTAGTATGTAATAATCTTTTAACTATGGATAGTAATGTGAGGCCAAATAAAAATTGGGCTATTTGTTCTTTTACTTTTGATTCTCTTAATTCTGTAAAACCCCTTCACTTTTTTTAATATCACTAAACTCTGTAATCATATCTTCAATCGTTTTACTGCAATTAAAAAAACTGGTAATTTTTCTGATAACACCTTCTACCAATGCATCAGGGCAGCTTGCGCCACTGGTGATTAAAATTTTTACAGGTTTTTTATCGGGCAAATAGGATAGTGTTGTCACTTCTTCTTTCCGATGCATTTTATAATGCCTTATTTCCTTCGAAGAAATGATTTCATCTTCAGAACGAATAAAATAAGTTGGCAATTTTACTTCACATAATTCTACCAGATGAGAAGTATTGGAACTGTTATACCCTCCTAAAACAATTGCAAGATCAGCAGGGGCATCAAGCAAAGCATATACTGCTCCCTGGTTGTCATTTGTTGCATAGCAAAGTGTATCCCTTGTATCGGCAAACCTTTCAAAAACATTTGATTCATTTAAGTCAAATTTCTTCATCACAGTTTGTTTCAAAAATTCTGCAATTTGTTGCGTATCACTTGCAAGCATTGTTGTTTGATTCACAACACCAATTCGTTGCAGATCCGTTTCCACTTTAAAACCTTCAGAATATTGTCCTGCAAATTGATTATAGAATTTTTCCGGGTCAGTTGTCCCAAGAATATAAGAAGATAATTCTATTGCTTCCTTCATATCTTTTACAACAACTGTTGGCGAATGAACTGCGCTGTGACTAAAGGTTGCACGTGTTTCTTCATGCTGTGGTTTTCCATGTACCACAACTGTATAATTATTTTTTGCAATCGCTTGTGCACGGTTCCAAACTTTTTCTACGAATGGGCAAGTGGTATTATATTGTTCGATTTCAACACCCGCCTCAAGGAGTTTTTGTTCAATTTGTAAAGTGGTACCAAATGCCGGAACAACAACAATGTCACCGGGAGAAAGTTTGTCAAAAGGAATTAAAGTATTGCCTTTTGTATCCATCAAAAATTGAACGCCGCGGCTTTTCAAATCATCATTTACGTGAGGATTGTGGATCATTTCACTAAGTAAATAAATTTTTTTACCGGGATTTTCCTCAACTGTTTTAAAAGAAATTTCTATCGCATTTTCAACCCCATAACAAAACCCAAAATGTCTTGCAAGAAATATCTGTACTTCACCAAAATCCAGTACGCTGGGACTAAAATCTTTCTTTAATTTATCATCAGATCTTCGCCTGTTTTTTATCGAAGTGATCAATGAACTTCGGTAAATTACAGGGACATTAAATTTTTTCATATTCGGCTCATTTCAGTGTCAAAGTTACAAAGTACATTTCAAGCAAATAAGCCGTAAAAAGAATTATGATTACTTTTATTTTTTTATCAAATGGAAATTATGCCTGGAAAAAAGATCAATCATCAACATCCAAAGTGGAGTTATTCTACCAATATTTATGAAGTAAATGTCCGTCAATACACACCTGAAGGTACTTTTAAGGCTTTTGCAAAACATCTTCCGAGATTAAAAGATATGGGGGTGCAGGTTTTATGGTTCATGCCTGTTACACCGATCAGTGAGAAAGACCGGCTCGGTTCTCTCGGAAGTTATTACGCGGCCAAAGATTATGAGAAAGTTAATCCTGAATTTGGAACAGTAGATGATTTTAAATCTTTGATAAATGAAGCACATGAAATGGGTTTCAAAATCATTCTCGATTTTGTAGCAGATCATACCGGAAATAATCATCCATGGATCACTGAACATCCGGAATATTTTGTTCATAATGAAAATAATGAAATCATTCATCCTCATGGATGGTCCGATGTTTCACAATTAAATTATGATGAACCAAAAGTGTGGAAAGAGATGACGGATGTTTTAAAATATTGGATCAAAGAATATGATGTAGATGGCTTTCGTTGTGATATGGCCCATTTGGTTCCTCTGGATTTTTGGCTTCATGCAAAAAAGAAGACTTCAAAATTGAAAGAAGATCTTTTTTGGTTAGGCGAATGCCAGGTTCCAGAATATCACAAAGTTTTTGATGCAACATATACATGGAAATGGATGCATGCGTCTGAAGAATTTTATCATAAAAGAATGAATCTTCAATCCATGCTGACCATCCTATATAGAAGCAATATTGAATTTCCTTGCGATGCGCAAAGAGTTTACTTTACATCAAATCATGATGAAAATAGCTGGAATGGAACCAGTGCAGAGAAATATGGTAAAGCCATGAAATTATTTGCAGTCTTTTCTTGTACGTGGAATGGAATTCCTTTAATTTATTCCGGTGAAGAATTACCTAATTTTAAACGGCTTAGATTTTTTGAAAAAGATCAGATTGAATGGGCAGCAAATGTGGAATTACACGTTTTTTATAAAACACTGCTAACACTCAAATCCAATAATAAATCTTTAAGAGCCGGTGATCCTGATGTACTCACAAAAATTATTTCTCATCCGGATGACCCCCGCATTTTTGCTTATTTACGCGAATACAAGTCTTCACAAGTATTCGTTATTTTAAATTGCTCAGACGATAATGACAATTTTGAAGTAAAGAATGTTTGCGGAGTTTTCAGAAATGTCTTTGGTGGTGAAGATGTAAATTTTGATTTAGTAAAAAATGTTTTTTTACCGTCGTGGGGATACCTTGTTTTTGAAAAAGTTCCGATGTTATCAAAAGATACTCGGTTTTAAAATTATTTTAGATCAATCCACATCTTTCCAACTGCCACCTTTTTCGCTTTTGATACCGTTTTCTCTCAAAAGCTCAAATGCTTTCACATGGCGGCTTCCACCTCCACAAACCATGACCAATGGAGCTTTTATTTTTTTAATCTCAGAAAGTCTTTCCGGAATTTCATTCAAAGGAATATTGATACTTTCTTTTGCATGGCCATTTTCAAATTCATCAGGCCTTCTTACATCAATAATTATTTTTTTTGTTGACTTACTTCTTTTCATATTCGTTATTAAAAGAATTAATTAATTTATTGCTTTACTACTTCTCTCAAATAATTTCTCATTATGGTTAAAATTAAAACAACAATTTGGCGTTATATCAATTAACCAATTAAAAATAATATATTTGCAAAAATATTCTCCTACTTAGCAGACTGGATCCTCTTAGCAAAGCTCATCAAGTCATAGGTCGTTGAGCATACAAAATAAATCAACTTTCAGAAATCCATTTTTCCAGAAAAGTTATCATTTACATTAAAACAATAAAATTGTTATTTAAAGAATTACATTTAATAGCGCCGATTTTGAAGGCGCTCGAAACAGAAGGTTATACAGAACCAACACCCATCCAGGAACAATCTATTCCTCACATTCTCAGAGGCAAAGATCTTTTGGGATGCGCTCAAACCGGAACCGGAAAAACCGCGGCATTTGCCATTCCGATTCTTCAGAATCTGATGCTGCAACAAAAAGAAGATACTCATAATTATGGTATAAAAGCTTTGATATTAACACCCACGCGTGAGCTTGCTATTCAGATTGATGAAAGTTTTGGCGCTTACGGAAAGCATACAGGATTAAAGCATGCTGTGATTTTTGGAGGTGTTTCACAATATCATCAAACAAATGAATTACGGGCTGGTGTTGATATATTAATTGCAACTCCAGGAAGATTATTGGATCTGATCGCACAAAAATTAATCAGCCTGAAAAGCATAAAGATGTTTGTACTTGATGAGGCGGATCGGATGCTCGATATGGGTTTCATTCATGATGTCAGAAAGATAATCGCCTTACTTCCTGAAAAAAGACAAACCTTATTTTTTTCTGCAACAATGCCTCCTGAAATAACAAGACTTTCTGCTTCAATCCTGTCAAATCCGGTAAGAGTTGAAGTTGCAGCAGTTTCATCTACTGCTGAAAATGTTGATCAGCATATTTATCTGGTTGAAAAAAATGATAAACGCCAATTACTGATCCATCTTTTGAAAAATGAAAAGATTCAAAATGCATTGGTTTTTACAAGAACAAAATATGGGGCTGATAAAATTGCAAAAGAACTTCATCGTGCAAATATTAAATCTGACGCAATTCATGGCAATAAGACGCAAGCCGCACGGCAAAAGGCTTTGAACAATTTTAAAGAAGGTAAAATTCGTGTATTGGTAGCAACTGATATTGCTGCCCGTGGAATTGATGTGGATGAATTAAGTCATGTAATCAATTTCGAATTGCCAAATATTCCTGAAACCTACGTTCATAGAATTGGTAGGACAGGACGGGCTGGAAATTATGGTTCTGCACTTTCCTTTTGTGATATGGAAGAGCGTGCTTATCTCCGCGATATTCACAAACTCATTGACAAAACAATTCCTGTTGTAGAAGATCATCCGTATGCAAGCACAATGAAATTTATTCAAACTCCTGTTACAACAAATAATCTGATGAACCGAAAACCCGCTTCGCATAGTGGTTTCAGAAGATCAAGAAGCTGGAGCCAACGTTAATTGGCTAATTAGCTAATTTGCTAATTAAATGATTTTCAAAAAAAGATTTTATTCATAATTTAGAGAAATATTTTGCTAATTAGCACATCAGCTAATCAGCAAATTATCACATTAAATTATGGATAAAAGAATTGACAATTACATTACAAAATCTGCAGATTTTGCAAAACCCATTTTAAATCATTTAAGAAAATTAATTCATACTGCTTGTCCCCACGTTGAAGAAACGATAAAATGGGGCTTTCCACATTTTGATTATAAAGGAATGATGTGCAGTATGGCTGCATTTAAACATCATTGTGCTTTTAATTTTTGGAAAGCTGCATTAATGAAAGACGCTGATTCATTTGAGGAAAATAATAAAAATTCAATGGGGCATTATGGCAAAATAGCAAGCCTTGAAGATCTTCCTTCTGATAAAATAATTATTTCAAGAATTAAAGAAGCGATGAAATTAAATGATGAAGGAATCAAAGTACCTGAAAGAAATAAACCAGAAAAAAAAGAAGTTGTGGTACCTGATTCGCTTCAAAAGGAATTAGTAAAAAATAAAAAAGCAGCACTTACTTTTAATAATTTCAGCCCTTCACAAAAAAGAGAATATACTGATTGGATCAGCGATGCAAAGACAGAAGAGACAAAAAATAAAAGAATTTCAACTGCAATTGAATGGATGTCAGAAGGTAAAATACGAAATTGGAAATACCTCAGAAAATAGTATTATAATGCTAAAATACAAGAACAATTAACTGTAAAGAAATCTTATGGATTAGCAAATTCTTCAAATAAAACAGGCAAAATTTTTGTGCTTTTTTTTAGAAAAAGATTATATGTCAGCTGAAAAAGATGCGCGAAAAAAATTACTTGATTTTATTGATAAAAACGCATTTGATGTTATCATCAATACTTCACCAGATAAATACAAAGGAAAAGATCGTGATGATTTTGAAGATGTTTTAAAAAAAACTAAAAATGAAAAGAAGAAATTTCACGATGATTATAAAACCGCCAAAGATGTAAAAGAAAATTTTAACCAGGATGTAAATTCAGAGCCTGCTCATAAGCTTGATAAAACAATTAAACACTTAGGATTGCCAACATTGCCAGAAATAAAAGACAATTTTAAAAAGTTGTGCGATAAACTTGGCGTATAAAATAAAGCAGGTGAATTAAGCTCATTTCTTTCTTTCATATCGGCCCATTAAACTTCCTTTTGCAATCACATGGCCATCCATTGCTTCCAATAAAAGTTGTTTGTTCGCACCGGCAAGAATGTCTAAAGCTTTGTCTAAGGCAAAAACATAAAAATAATATCTATGTGAACCATTTGGCGGACAAGGTGGATGATACCCTGATTTTCCTGCACTATTATCCCCACTTGTGCCTGGAAGACTTTTTTCATTTATTATTGAAACCGGATTAATATTCCAAACAAGCCAATGATCAAAGACTCCGTTTGGAGCATCTGGATCTTCTACAATCAATGCTAAAGTTTTCGTGTCTTCCGGAATATTTTCAATACGAAGAGGCGGATTAATGCCTTCACCATCACAGGTATATTTTGAAGGAATTTCTCCTTCGTTTTGAAATGCAGGACTTGATACTTTTAATTTATTGGTTTGAGGATCCATGGCCTAATATTTCAAATCCTTCAATAAATATTTGTGCCAAAGAAATTCAAAGACAAATTATTTTAATCTATTATAAAATATCATATTCTTATGAAGCTTTCTTTGATAGATCTACTTCAATCTTTTCTTGTCTTTTCATGTTTAACTTTCCGTTGTATTCTGCGCCTAATTCTATTTCCAGTGTATCAGTAGTTATGTCTCCGTTGATGCAACCTGTTTTTTTTATTTCCAGTTGAACTGCCTTTATATTTCCATTTAGTGTTCCATGAATAATTGCAGATTTTGTAAAAATATCTCCTTCAATATTTCCATTTTCTCCCAGAACTACTCCACCTTCTACATTAATATTTCCAATTACTTTTCCTTCAATTCTTATCACAGAAGTGCCACGAATTTCACCGGTAAATGTATATCCGTCACCAATAATGGTAGAAATTTCCTGCGGATTAATTTCTAATGGCTGCTGATCTTTATTTTTTTTAAACATATTATTTCAGTGTTAGAAATGATTGTGGATTTATTTTTTTTCCATTTTTGTGTACTTCATAATGCAGATGAGGACCGGTAGATCTGCCGGTAGAACCAATTCTCCCTATTTCCTCCCCGATGTTAATTTTTTGTCCAGGCTTCACCAATATTTTGGACAAATGGCCATAAAGTGTTTCAAATCCATTGCCATGTTTTAAAATAATACAATTGCCAAAGCCGCCTTTTTCACCCGCAAATTCTACTTCTCCTTTTGCCATTGCTTTTACCGGAGATCCGACAGGTCCACTAATATCAAGCCCTTTGTGGGTTTCAATACCGTTTCCATCAAAAGGATTTTCACGATGACCAAAGGTGGAAGTGATTTTCCCGGCATAAGGCAATCCGAGTGGAGTGTAAGAAATATTATAACTTATTCTGTCTAAATACTTGATGTAAAAATCACTGATCTCATCCGCAGATACAATATCATGATCAGCTTCGCCGCCTTCTGCCTGCGGAATATTTGTACGAATTCCTCTTGCTTTTAAATATCCGTTTATAGCAGATAATTCTGTATCGATTTTAGTGAATTTTTCACGAAGAGCAGATGTGTCATTTTGTGAAGCAACCGAATAATGAATTGAATGTATTTTTTGTAAAAGGGCCGCTGACATTAGTTTTTGCTCAGCATTTGCAAAGATGAGGTAAGCAACTGCAGCCAGTAGAGAAAGAAAAATGATCACAAAAAGTCCAACAAATTTTTTCCAATGAAGAATTACACGAGTGGTTACCTGTATTGGTTTTAATGTCTGCGAATTTTTGTTTACAAACAGGATAGTGGTTTTCTCTTTTTTCCGCTTCATTTATTGGCATTAATAATTCAAATGATCTAACGTTAAATTGAGGAAAAGGTTAGCCTGTTATCAACGACAGAATTTTAAATAAATTGCCTTTGTGAATATTTTTTTTAAAGATTTTTATTTTTTGATTTTAGAGCGATCTTTCTTATAAGGGAAGAATAAAACCTGTATTATTGATTTAAAACTATTTTTTATGTTCTGACTTTTTAAGCTTTTTTAGTTTTTAGTTTCGCAGCCTTTTGTTTTTCCAGGTTTTCTTTCACTCTGAACTTTACGATTTTGCTTATTAAATTCAGAGGCAGAGGCAGATCAACAGAAAATTTTACTGCGCCTTTCGAACTTTCATATTTCAACAATTGATTTTTAAAATTTTCAATTCCTGAAGCGGTCGGATAAAATCCAATATGATTTTTAAAGGCCGCAAAATAAACGAGAATGCCATTGAATGAATATGCAGGCATTTGATAGCTGATAATTTCAGTAGCATTGGGCGCCGAGTGTTTTATAGTTGAACGTAATTCTTGCAACTTTTTTTGAATCTCACTCGGAAAGCAGGAAATATATTCATCAACATTTTTGGGTTTTACTTTTTCGCTTCTCATAAAAATTTTTTAAAAAAGTTTTTTATAAAAATCAGAGCAATTTTCCATTAACGTGATTCGGCATATTTTTTAAAATTGTCCAGGATGGACTGCCAACCAGCCTTTTGCTGTTCAAAAGAATTTGTAGATTCAGCTTCAAACGTTTCAATGATCTTTGTAGCATCTCCTTCATCCCAAAAATTTATTTCAACTTTTCTTCCGTCACCCATTGTGTAAGAGATCAGTTTGTGTTCAATAACATCATGATAAACCCCTCCAAAATCAAATCCGAAACTTCCATCTTTTGCTTCCATCCTGGAAAAAAATTTCCCGCCAACACGCAAATCATTTTCACAACGTGGCGTATGCCAGTCTTCAGAAGCGCTGTTCCATTGCATAATATCTTCAGGAGTTGTCCAATATTTCCAAACTTTTTCTATCGACGTTTTTACAATTGTTGAAACTGTAATCGATTTATTTGTTGATTCCATTTTTTAGCTTTTGATTTTTATAATTGCTTTTAGGCTTCTTCCAAAGTTTTAATATCAAGCTTCTTCATTTTTAACATCGCTTGCATTGACCTCTTTGCTTTTTGAGGGTCAGGATTATTTAATAATCCAAATAAAACTGTTGGAACGATTTGCCACGACACTCCATACTTATCTTCCAGCCAACCACATTCAACTTCTTTTCCTCCCTGAGTAAGATGATCCCAAAAAAAATCAATTTCCTTTTGGGTTTCACAATAAACAAAAAATGATACAGCAGGCGTAAATGAAAACCCATGATCAGCGCCACTGTCCATAGCAATAAAATCTTCATTGTCCAAAGAAAATAATGCAAATTGGACTGTTCCCTCTTTGCCCTGCCCTCCCGGCGGATAAAGTGATAAAGTTTTTATTTCAGAATTTTTGAACAATGAAATATAATAATTCATAGCCTCTTCAGCTTTTCCGCTAAGCTCGCCTGTAAACATAAGAGAAGGAATTATTTTTTGTGGTAAACCTGTAAAATTCAATTGCCAAGAAAGCCCGTATTTATCCTGTATCCATCCAAATCTTTTACTAAAAGGATATTCTGATAGTTCCATCATCACTTTGCCATTTTCAGAAAGTTTTCGCCACAATTCGTTCGTTTCATTTTCTGTTTCACAATTCACAAAAAAAGAAATTGCCGGAGTGAATTTGAAAACCGGACCACCATTTAGTGCAATAAATTCCTGGCCATTTAATTGAAATGAAGCGGTGAGAATGGAATCTTTTGGTTGCCCTGAAGCCTTTGCTGATGCTTCATCATAGCGACTCACACTTCCCATTTTAGAATTTTTAAAACAAGAGATATAAAAGTTGACAGCTTCTTCGGCTTCGTTGGCAAACCAAAGAAAAGGAACGATTTTTTGAGAAACAGTTTCTGTAGTCATAATTCTTTTTTATAAAATTTTTGTTTTATTTTTTTTAACTCAGCATTTCTTCTCAAACAGTGGACAGTTTTAAATTGTAATATTCAGTTTCTGCATTTTGCAGTTTGTGATAATACACATAAGAAACTACCAGCAAAGCCAAAGTAATTAAAGGAGAAAAAGTATTGAACACAAATCCATCGATCGTTGCATATGCAATAAATGCTGAAATAAAATCAATACCAAATGCAACATACATCCATTCTTTGATCCGTTTATTAACTGGAACGATCAATAAAATGCCACCGATTAAATGACCAATACTTACTTCCCATCTAAACCAGTTTGGTAAACCTAAATGATGCATTCCTTCAGCAGCCATCTGGCTGTTCATAAAAAATGCGCCTGAAAGCTCAAACAGAGCCAACAGGGCAGTTGGTATCCAAAAAATAATCTTATCTCTTTTGATGTTTGTTGCTTTCATAGTTTTAAATTTAAGGTTGTTGAGGATTATAATTTACCATCCATTTTACACCAAACTTATCGGATAAATTACCATGCCATGCGCCCCAGAATTGCTTTTCAAAAGGATGATGTGCTTTTCCATTTTCAGACAATTTTTCAAAAAGTTGCCTGCCTTCTTCTTCACTTTCTGCTTCAAGTGAAATGTAAAAATTGTTTCCCATTATCAATTTTTGTCCTAAGGAACCAAGAACATCCGTTGCCATCAACACATTATTTTTTCCAAGAGGCAAAGCGATATGCATAATTTTTTCTGCCTCTTCCGGAGATAATTTTGTTCCCTCCGTAGTATCTTTAAACCGCATTATCGTAATAAATTCTCCACCAAAAACTGATTTGTAAAAATTAAATGCTTCTTCTGAATTGCCATTAAAATTCAGATAGGGATTTACTGCTTTCATTTTTATTTGTTTTTAAAGTTTGAAAAATAATTTTGATTTGATGAATGTGTCTTCGTGTATGATAAAGAACCAAATAAAGCCATTCTAATTTTGTTAAGGCGCCAAATACCGGAAGTACAATGCTTTCACAGACTTCAGTCAGATCTTTTGTTTGAGCAACTTCTTTTATTTCTGCAATTCTTTTTTTTAATGAGTTTAATAATTTCTCTTTATCAATCAGGTTTTCTGATGGAAGGATCGCCGGCGCTGCTTTTGCTTTCAAACTAAAATTTAAAAAAAAGTCTTTCAGTTGTCCTTTTTTTTCATCAGCAGGTCTTTCAGTCCTGAATTGAGGAGTATTTAACAATTCAACAATTCCATAAGATTTTAGTAAATGCTCCGCAACCTGGGCTGCTGTCCAACTTTCTTCAAAAGGAACTTTATTCAATTCTTTTTCACTAACACATGAAACTATTTGAATTAGTTCATCGAAAGTTTCTTTTAATTCATTAAAAATTTCATTTCTCATAAATTTAATTTTATTGATTTGAATTTCATTCCAATTTACATTTACATTGACAGTGCAAACCTAAATCGATTTTAGAAAATATAAAGGGTGTAAATACGGCATTTTAAAGGGTTGATTCCGACAAAAATATTTTTACATTTGTTATACAAAATGTATCCTTTTTTATTCATTCTTAACACTTTATCTCAATGAAACACTTATCAATACTGGTTCCGGAAGGCGATTGCAGCGTAACAAATATTGAGGGCACACACCAGATTTTTACAGAAGTAAATACTTTTTTGAAACGGACAGGAAAGCCTCCCTTATTTAAAATCCAACTGGTGGGTTTGAACAAACAAAGCCGTATAAAAAAAGGCTTGTTCAGCATTCATCCTGAAGTGCTAATCAGCGAGGTAAAATATTCTGACCTTATTATCATCCCCGCATTGCAGGGAGAAATAAAAAAGCAATTGGAATTGAATAAAGATTTTATTCCCTGGCTGATAAAACAACATAAAAAAGGGGCGCAAATTGCAAGCTTGTGCATCGGATCTTTCTTGCTTGCATCAACAGGTTTATTAAAAGGAAGAAATTGTGCAACTCATTGGGTTGCTGCGGAGGGCTTTAAAAATATGTTTCCTGACGTAAATGTTGTTACAGATAAAATCATAACTGATGAACAAGGCATTTATTCCAGTGGCGGTGCATATTCTTCCCTGAATCTTATTTTATATCTTATTGAAAAATTTGCAGGAAGAGAAGCAGCAATTTATTGTTCCAAAATTTTTCAAATTGAAATTGACAGAAACAGTCAGTCGGCATTCATGATTTTTAATGCTCAAAAAGATCATGAAGATGAGCCAATAAAAAAAGCACAGGAATATATTGAAAAAAACGTTCAGGAAAAGATTGCAGTGGATCAGCTGGCTGCAATTATTTCACTTAGCAGAAGAAATCTGGAGCGCAGGTTCAAGAAGGCTACGTCAAATACAGTGGTCGAATATATTCAAAGGGTAAAAATTGAAGCAGCGAAGAAAAATCTGGAGATCAACAAAAAAAATATAAATGAAGTAATGTATGATGCAGGATATTCGGATAGTAAATCTTTTCGGCAGGTATTCAAAAAAATCACCGGCCTGTCTCCTATTGATTACCGAAATAAATACAATAAAGAATTGATGAATGCCTAAACAAATATCATTTTTTCAAAAAGATAAAACGAAGTTTTTTATTGTTTACTATAACTTTGATTTAGGAAAAGCAACGTAATAAATTTATCAACATTTGTTCCCTTACAACAAACATTCGAAGAAGAATTATTAAAAATCTTCCCGGAGATATTTTTTATTTTCACCATAAATATCAATGGCATCAATCGCATCAGTATCATTTGACTCTTCAAATTCGCCATAATACCATGCGCCATTTTTGTTTACCTTAATTTTTACCGGTTTTAAAGTTTCAATATCATTATAGCCATCTTCATACCCCCTCACAACCACTCTTGCTTCCGGATCCAATTGCTGTAGTTTGAGAATAAGTTCCCTTGCAGTCATAAAAAAATTAGTTGGAATTAAAACTATTTAATTTTCTGAAAAATCCTGTTCCATCTGATGCCGTTATTTCCATAGCTAAACCAGATCAGCGAAGCTTTTCCGACAATGTGATCTTCCGGAACAAAGCCCCAGTAGCGGCTGTCAAGAGAATTATGGCGGTTATCTCCCATCATCCAGTAATAATTCATTTTAAAAGTATAAGTTGTTGCAGGCTTTCCATTAATAAAATACTGGCCATTTTTTTCTTCGAATTTATTAGCTTCATATGTTTCGATACAACGTCTGTATCTTTTAATATTTTCAGGATTTAATGAAATGGAAGCTCCTTTTTTAGGGATCCATATCGGACCATAATCATCAACAGTCCAGCCATTTCCGGCTTCATAAGGAAATAAAAATGGGCTTTTATCATAATCAGCCAATGGTTCAGGCTCAATGTTTTTTACTGCCGGAAACATTTTCAGTTGCAATTTTTCTGCATCGCTTAAACCTATTTCATAGGAATTGGTACCAAGCATTTTTACCTGGTTTTTGTTCGGATCGTCATTATCCTGAATGCCAACACTGTTCAACTGATCAGGATTAAGAGGCCCTGAAGTTGTCACTAAATAATTAAATTCATGATACTCGGGTAATTTTTGAGCAACACCATCTATATAAATAACTCGGTTTTTTATTTGAAGAGTATCGCCAGAAATGCCTACACATCTTTTAATGAAGTTTTCTCTTTTATCAACAGGTCTTGTAATGATCAGATCGCCATATTGATCCAAAACTCTTTGCCTTGCCTCTTGTTCAGAAATATGATCAGCAATCATCCGCGCCTGAATTTCCTGGTAATATGTGATTTCCGATCCATGTTGATAATCATTGATCAAAGTATCATTTACAGGAAAATTAAATACTACAACATCTTCTCTTTTTACCGGATGAGGAAACCATCTTGTATAAGGAATATGAATCCATTCAACATAAGATTTTGTATTCGTTCCGATAATAGTATGGTGCATAAAAGGCAGTGCCAGTGGCGTGTTTGGAAGCCGGGGCCCATAAGCGAACTTACTTACAAAAAGAAAATCATTCACCAGCAAAGTTTTCTCCATTGATGGAGTTGGAATCGTGTAAGCTTCAAAAACAAAAGTGCGGATCAGGGTTGCAGCTACGATCGCAAAAACAGCTGCATCGACCCATTCCCGGATAACCCCTTTTTTGTAATTCTTTACAACTGCAGTTCCGGCATATCTTTCCTGGTCAGAAAATCCTAAATAAGGGAAATAAATAAAAGGAACAAAAACTGTAAGGAAATGATGAAAAAGCCCAAAGCGGCCGAAGTGTTCAACAAATTTGATATTGATCCAGATGGTAATAAATTGTCCT
The DNA here is from genome assembly GCA_035606215.1 of Hanamia sp. Classification (GTDB taxonomy): domain Bacteria; phylum Bacteroidota; class Bacteroidia; order Chitinophagales; family Chitinophagaceae; genus Ginsengibacter. The sequence continues at coordinate 8,507 of DATNFV010000024.1, read as the reverse complement.
GCAATTGGAATGAGTTGAAGAAAAAACCAGATTTTTTTTAATCCCATTTTTTCAATCATGCACCATGTGTTATACAAAGGAATCAAGCCTTTCCACGGAGCGATGCCCGCTTTTTTAAACATTCCATACAAACCAATAAGAACTGCAATCGATGCAATAATAAACAGAAGTAAACCTATACTCATGGGCGGGTTTTTTATAAAGGAAACAAAAGTAGCATATAAAATTTCTTATTAAAAAAGTAAAAGAAAATAGTTATCATTAGTTTAACACCTTCAATTTCTCCTCTTTGAATTTTTCGAAAATAAGAATCAATAATTATTTCTTCTTTTATTGTTCGGACAATTCATTTTTCAAAATCTCATTTACTTCGTCAGCATTGTTCATTAACAATAAATGGCCACCACCGTGAATAATGTACTGAGGATTCTTAATGTATTTTATTGGAAAAATATGGTCATTATCTCCGTGAATATGAATCACATTTTTCGGGCTCCATTCATTCTTCCAGTTGACAATTTCATTAATGGCAAAATCGGTATAGTCCTGGTTAATGTTTTTTCTGTATTCTCTTAATAATTGTTTCTCTTCTTCTGTTTCAACACCAAGATCATAGTTTTCTATCGGTTCAAGAATTCTATAGGGCTTTAAAGGAATTAATTTATTTAAACGTAGAGCGGCCGTTAGTCTCATAAAAAAAGGAAGTTCATAACGGTCACGGATACTGGAAATTAAAATTATCTTTTCGACAGGAATTAATTTGGCAATTTCAATCGCCATCATTCCGCCAAAAGACAATCCAATTAAAATTGGGTTTTCATACTGAATTTCCTGCTGCATTCTTTTAGCATAAGATGCAATCGTTTCATTTTTTTCAGGAATTTTCCATTGAAGAAAATGAACATCATTATCACCAAAATCAAGTTTTGAAAAAACCCTTTCATCCGCACCAAAACCACTGATGCAATAAATGTGTTTCATAAAAAAAATTGATTCCGGTTAATAAAAATGATACATCATTTTTCTTTCTTCGGCAAAACATAATTTTCTACATCTTCGGCAGAAATTGTTTTACCTGAAAGAATGATCAATCTTTCAACCACATTTCTCAACTCGCGAACATTACCTGTCCATTTATATTTTTGCAACAGGTCGACAGCTTTTTTATCAATAGACTTTTTTGGCTGTCCATATTCTGCGGCAATATCACCAAGAAAACGATCAATCAGTAAAGGGATGTCAGATGCACGTTCATTCAAAGTAGGAACGTGCAAAATGATTACACCAAGACGATGATATAAATCGAGACGGAAATTTTTATTTTCGACTTCTTTTAAAAGGTCTTTGTTGGTAGCAGCAATCACTCTTACATCAACATTAATATCTTTATCAGCACCCACTCTTGTGATCTTTCCTTCCTGCAAAGCCCGCAACACTTTCGCCTGTGCATTCAAACTCATATCACCGATTTCATCAAGAAATAAAGTACCACCACTCGCCTGTTCAAATTTTCCGATTCTTTGTTTGACTGCTGAAGTAAAACTTCCTTTTTCATGACCGAATAATTCGCTTTCAATTAATTCACCAGGAATTGCTGCGCAATTTACTTCTACCATTGCTCCGTTACAACGGGCGCTTTTTTGATGAATCCATCTTGCAACTAATTCTTTTCCTGCGCCATTTTCGCCTGTTATTAAAACGCGGGCTTCGGTAGGAGCAATTTTCTCAATCGTATCTTTGATTTTTCGTATCGGCGAAGATTCTCCGACAATTTCCTGAACCTTTGCCACCTTGCGTTTCAGAACTTTCGCTTCTGCAACTAAAGTAGTTTTATCCATTGCGTTGCGAAGCGTAATCAGCATGCGGTTCAGATCCGGTGGTTTTGAAATGTAATCGTAAGCGCCTTTCTTTACAGCTTCTACCGCAGTTTCAATATTTCCATGTCCACTGATAATTATGATAGGAACTTCAGGATTAATTTCTTTTGCTTTTTCTAAAAATTCTATGCCATCCAATTTTGGCATCTTAATATCGCAAAGAACAAGATCATAATTTTTTGTTCTGAATTTACTCAATCCTTCTTCCCCGTCAGCGGCTTCATCAATTTTATATCCTTCAAAACCTAAAATTTCCGTCAGGGTTTTTCTGATTGCTTTTTCATCATCAATGATAAGTATAGAAGGCATGTTTTAATTATTTTAGTATTTAATTATTTTATTATTGCCAGTTATCAGTTTTGTACTTTAAGCATTAAGTTTGATCATTCAGCATTCTGCTTTCTGCATTTTCACATTAGCACATCAGCATATTAGCTAATTAGCACATTAAAAAATTATTCCATCATCAAATAAGCTTTTATAAATCCATCTAATTCTCCGTCCATCACCGGGCCAACATTTCCTACTTCATAATCAGTTCGATGATCTTTGATCATTTTATAAGGATGAAAAACATAGCTGCGAATCTGGCTCCCCCACTCTATTTTTTTCTTTGATGAATTATTAATGTCAAGCTGTTCCTGACGCTTGCGCATTTCTTCTTCATACAAACAGCTCTTCAGCATTGCCATTGCTTTCTCCCGGTTTTCACCCTGCGTTCTTGCCTGCTGACATTCAACAATAATTCCGGAAGGCTTGTGAGTAAGTCTCACTGCTGTTTCTACCTTGTTTACATTTTGTCCTCCGGCACCACCACTTCTGAAAAAAGCCCATTCAACATCTGCGGGACTTATTTTTATTTCAACCGTATCATCAATTAAAGGATAAACATAAACACTTGCAAAACTTGTATGTCGGCGAGCATTGCTATCAAATGGAGAAATACGAACGAGGCGATGAACGCCACTTTCAGCTTTCAAAAATCCATAAGCAAAAGGACCATCAAACTGCAAAGTTGCGCTCTTGATCCCTGCTCCGTCTCCTTCCTGAAAATCCAGCTCTGTTACGCTCCAGCCTTGCTTTTCACCATACATTCTGTACATGCGCAAAAGCATTTCAGCCCAGTCCTGGCTTTCTGTTCCTCCGGCACCACTGTTGATTTGAAGGATTGCCGTCATTTCATCTTCCGGCTTATTCAACGTGCTTTTAAACTCCGCTTCTTCGGTAGCTTTCACCGCGGCATCATAAGCTTCTTTCACTTCTTCTTCAGTAGCTTCTCCTTCTTTCCAAAAATCAAAAAGCACAGCGAAATCTTCCACTTTTGTTTTTACATCATTATACAAGTTCAGCCAATATTCATCCAGCTTGATTGATTTTAAGATGGATGTAGCCCGTTTGCTATCATCCCAAAAGCCAGGTGAAAGCGAAAGCTGCTTGTCATTATTTACTTTTTGTTCGCGATTCTCAACGTCAAAGAAACCTCCTCAAGACCACCAAACGGTCTCTCAAATCTTTTAATAATTCTATAGTCATAGCAGCAAATATAATAATGATAAAGTAATGATGAAATATCTTAACAAGATTTAAATAACGATGATTGCCGTACTTTTACATGAAATTTTTTTTGTACAAAAAAAGTAAAAGAATTTGTCGAATTCAAAATGAAAAATTAACAGTAAAAGTTCTTTTACTGCAAAAATATTACTCCTAAAAAAATAACAAAATGAGCATTACTGTTTTCTTTGAAAGAGATCTGGATAAATTAAAAGAAGAAATTAATCTATTCAAAAATGAAAATGACATTTGGCAAATAAAAGATGGAATTAAAAATTCAGCAGGAAATTTAACAATGCATCTTTTAGGAAACCTGAATCATTTTATTGGAAAAACTTTAGGCAACACAGCTTATGTAAGAAAACGTGATGAAGAATTTTCAATAAAAAATATTCCTCGTGAAAAATTAATTTCTGACATCAATGACCTGAAAGAAATAGTCAGAAAAGCATTATCTGAATTATCGCCTGAAGATTTGGAAAAAGCTTTTCCCTTAAAAATCCAGGAGCAAACTTTCACCACGGGAAATATGCTCATTTTTTTACTGGCTCATTTGAATTATCATTTGGGACAAATTAATTATCTCAGAAGGTTGTTATAATGAAAAGATTCTGATTCGTATAAATTCGTGTTATTCGTGGCAAAAACCCCTTCATGCTTTTCAAAAAAATCTCATTAACAGGATATAAAAATTATCAGGCAAAAACTTTTTATTTTAATGACCGGATCATTGGCATTTGCGGACTAAATGGAAAAGGGAAAACGAATCTTTTAGATGCCATCAATTACTTGTGTTTTACCAAAAGTTACTTTTCAAAATCAGATATTTTAAATATTCATTTTGGTGAAGAAGGGTTTCGGCTGGAAGGTGATTTGCAAAATGAAAACGATGAAAATAAATCACAAAAAATAATTTGTATTTACCGCGCTTCGCAAAAGAAAGAATTTTATTTGGATGATGTCGCTTACGAAAAATTTTCTCATCATATTGGTAAATTTCCCTGCGTAATAATTGCTCCTGATGATATTGAAATGATCACGGGCGGAAGTGAAGAAAGAAGAAAATTTATTGACACATTGATCAGCCAGATTGATCCTGAATATTTGCAGCAACTCATTATTTACAATAAAGTACTTGCGCAAAGAAATAGCTTTTTAAAAAATGAAGCATTGAGAGCAAGATTTGATTTTGCTTTGCTAGAAACGTTGGATGAACAATTAATTACACCTGGCAATTATATTCATAAAACAAGAAAAGAATTTTCTGAAAAATTATTTCCATTGGTGCAGGAATTTTATATAAGTATTTCGGGAAATAATGAAGTTGTTTCACCAGAATATAACAGCCTCTTGAATGAAAACAATTTCTCAGAATTATTAATTGCTTCAAGGCAAAAAGACCGTGTTACACAACGTACGAATGCTGGGATTCATAAAGACGATTTGATTTTTTTGTTGTATGAAAATATTTTTAAAAACATCGCTTCACAAGGGCAAAGAAAAAGTTTACTGTTTGCATGCAAACTGGCTGAATTTGACATCTTGAAAAAAGTAAAAGGTTCTGCTCCGGTATTATTGCTCGATGATGTGTTTGAAAAATTAGACGAAAGCCGGATAAAAAATTTATTAAAATATGTTTGCCACGAAAATAATGGACAGGTTTTTATAACCGACACTCACGCAGATCGCCTGGAAAATTCTTTGTCTCAATTTGGTAACACAGTCCAGATAATTGAATTAAAATAATTGGATTTTAAAATTTTACCTTCGCTTTATGGCAGAATTATCTATCGGCGATGCATTAAAAGATTTCCTGAAAAAAAGCAAACTGAAAAGTGGTGTTCAGGCAATGCAGGTGCAGGAAGCATGGGCAAACATTATGGGAAAAACGATCGCCAACTATACTGATAAAATTGAGATCATTAATTCCACTTTATTTATTTCTACTAATGTTGCTCCACTAAAAAATGAACTGATTTACCAGAAAGCAAAAATTATCGAAAGAGTAAATGAAGCGCTTGGTGAAAAAGTGATCAAGGAAGTGGTGATAAAATAAAAATTATTTCCACAAGGCTCTCTAATTATGTGATCAACAATTTCTTCATGAAGAGATTGTTTTTGTCAGCGGAATCGCTGCTGCTAGCTGCAAATCCATTGCAAATGTTCTTGTCGGGATTTAAAAATTACAAAAAATATCCATTGGATTTATTAAAAACCGGTTTTTTAATAAACATGCTTTTATAATATTTCCAATAAGCAAAGCCCAAAAATAGATTTGGCACAACTAAAAAAACACCCATCAGCCAGCCTGATGGAACTAAAATAGTATGAAAAAGCAATACATTCAAACTGATCGGAAAAAGTACAACTGCAGAAAACGGAGCATAGCGATTAATTAAGAGAGATATTCCACCTGCTATTTGTATAACTTTTTGCATGGGATAAAAGTATCCTGCAGCTTTAAGGCCTGCTTTAAAAGCAGCAGCATTTCCGGTATGATGTGGTTGATAAGGAATAAAATGCAGAAAGTAATCCAGTCCAAAAACCAGGTAAATAAATCCGAGCAGAATGCGAAAAACCGTTGTTGCATTTTTCATAATAAACTTTTATTCCTATTAAGCGAAGACATAAAAATTATAAACTTAAATACCGCTTTTTATCCCGTTTACTTAATCCTAATTTTTTTTTAATTCAAAAAGTATTATCTAGTATTTATCGGCATTTCTACTGAATGAGTACAAATAATAAGCAATAAATTAAAGACATATGACAATAATTGTGCAAACTTAAAGAAAAAGCAGACTCTTATTCTTCATCAACCTAATGAATATTCATGCAATATTGATTACTTAAAATACTCTTTTAATCGTTTTAATAACTTCAGTTTATAAATCCATAGCCTGTTGAGAATTAGTGCTTTTACATCATTATTTTCTTTTTTTTGAAGATCACTCTTCGCCAACACTTAAGGTGCAGCGGAGGCCTCTGGTCTTTTGAAGCCATAGATGAATTTAGACTTTTACCGAAACGTATTACGATACTTTATTTCATTGATTAATGGAATTTCCATTTTATAGTGCTTTCAAAAACATTTGAAACGTTATGCCGGTTAGTATAAAACAGCAATACACGTGTTTACACTATCAATACAGAAGGCCACTCATGCACTCTCTATATACTTCTTGTATTTTTTTTAAAGTAGATCTGGTAAACTTCTCGGATGTTTACACGATAATCTCGTTGTCAAATTATATTTTTCTAAGATTTTTCTTCGAATAAATTACATTTCATCTTCGATGCCAGGATCGAAGATGTATCGAAGGTATATCGAAGATGTATCGAAGGAATTGTCTTAATGGTACACGTGTCTTATACCAGGCTTATAGCTTTGATGATAATACTGGAGGAACTTTAGATTATTTAAGAGAACTGGGCAAAAAGCGATCTATTATGACGGGTTTTAGCTTGTTTTAGTGATTTGTGATGGTTTTTTATCTCATTTATTTGCCAATGCAAAACTTACTAAAAATATAATCAAGCCGGTCTTCATTCGTAACTTCACCGGTAATTTCACCCAGGTAATAAAGGCATCTTCTGATATCAGGTGCAAGCAAATCGCCGGAGATGTGATTTTCTAAACCGGTTTTGATTTCCTGCAAGCTTTTGTTAACTTCTGTAAGAGCAGCATAATGCCTTGCGTTGGTTATGATCACATTTTCTGTATTCAAACCTGAGCCGGTAGCGATCGTAAACAATGCTTCTTTCAATTGATCAATTCCAATATTTTCTCTTGCAGAAATTACAATATTATTCTTCAAAAAAGTTTCTTTGCTATAAACATCTGCTTTGTTAGCCACACAAATCACGTTTGGATTTTGCTCATTTATTTCTTCTGTAATTTTTATAAGTTCTTCCTGTTTTAATTCATTCGGATCATACAGATACAAGACAATATCGGCCTGCTTAATTTTTTCTTTACTTTTTACGACGCCCATATTTTCGATGATATCCTGAGAATGTTCCCGAATGCCGGCTGTATCTATCAACCTGAAAATTATTCCATTAATATTGATCGTTTCCTCGATCGTATCCCGCGTTGTTCCTGCAATATCACTGACGATGGCACGATTTTCATTGAGCAAAGTATTGAGCAACGTTGATTTGCCTGCGTTTGGTTTTCCAACAATTGCTACGCTTACTCCATTTTTGATCACATTACCCAACCTGAAAGATTCGAGCAATTGATTAACTGTCGATTCAATATTTTGTATCAACAAAGAAAATTGATGCCGGTCGGCAAATTCTACATCTTCTTCACTAAAATCCAATTCAAGTTCGATTAATGCAGAAAATTTGATCAGTTCTTCACGCAATTGTATCAAAATAGTTGAAAAACCACCGCGCATATTTTTCAAAGCAGCATTCTGAGAAGCTTTTGTGTTGCTCACTATTAAATCACCTACTGCTTCCGCTTGTGTCAGATCTAATTTTTTATTCAGAAAAGCTCTTTGGGTAAATTCGCCGGGTTTTGCCATCCTGGCTCCATTCCGGATCAAGGCATCCAAAACCTGTTGCTGAACAAATGGCGAACCATGACAGCTAATTTCAATTACATCTTCGCCGGTATAGGAAGCCGGTTTTTTAAATAAACTTATTACCACTTCATCCAAAATATTTTTTCCTTCTTTTAAATAGCCAACATGCAGCGTATTTGCCGGCTGTTCTTTGAGGTTTTTTGAGGAAAAAAGCTTTTGAACAATATCATACGATTGATCACCGCTTAAGCGCAGAACCCCAATGGCACCAATTCCTGGCGGAGTTGCAATTGCAGCAATGGTATCATCCCAACCAGATAGTTTACTATGCATTTTGTAAAGATAAGTATGGAATTTTTTATTCGTGATTTAGTAAGAATTAACTCAAAAAGAAGAGGCCGTCTCAAAATAAAAACTGAGACGGCTTTTTTAATTTTACTAATCCTTTAGAAAGTTAGTTTTTTAAAAAATTAGATTTTAACTGCTCCGCATTTTTTCTGGAATCAAAGAAAATGTTTAATTAAAGTAGAAAAAATGCCCT
>DATNFV010000023.1:0-14820 GCA_035606215.1 Hanamia sp. | reverse complement strand
GCTTCCTGCTTCGGGGCAAATCAAAAGTGGAAATAGAGGCAGGATTACTTGCTCTGGCTCACAATCTTAGAAAGAAAACGGCCGGAAAAGGGCATTTTTTCTACTTTAATTAAACATTTTCTTTGATTCCAGAAAAAATGCTGAGCAGTTAAAATCTAATTTTTTAAAAAACTAACTTTCTAAAGGATTAGTAAAATTAAAAAAGCCGTCTCAGTTTTTATTTTGAGACAGCCTCTTTTTTATTCCGGAATTATTGAATAATCTGATTAGCCGGTTGCCTATTTAAATTCTTAATGGCATGTTAATTGATTATTTGTTTTTTGTATCTAAAAAACAATGACATGGAAAAGATTAAAAATTGGATCAGTACATTTATTGCCACTGTAGTTTTATTATTGACACAGGCAATCGTATTCGCGCAGGATGCGACCGGTTCCGGGGGATCAGGTTCTGGTTCCAGTTCATCCAGTACTACAACCACCACTACTACTTCTTCTGCCACCATTCAACCATGGATGTGGGTAGTTGGTGCCATTATCGTTTTAATTATTATAATCGCTCTGGCGCGTGGCGGATCGAGAGATAGTGTAGTGGTAACTAAAGAAAAGGAAGTTGTCTGATCCGAAAAAGCAACTTCAACTTGTGTTTTTATTTTTTAAAAGAATGACCGGCTTTTTTGCTGGTCATTTTTTTATAATGTTGTGAAAGATGCACCTACCACTTCATTTTTAGCCTCTTTGATGCTATCTTTGCGCGCCTTTAAAAATCCGTTTTAAGGGAAAATTCTTAAATACTGCATTTATTGCAGCAAAAAATAATAAATAATGGCATTACGCGCAGGAATTGTAGGATTACCGAATGTGGGCAAATCAACTTTATTTAATGCAGTGAGCAACAGCGCCAAAGCACAGGCAAGCAATTACAGGTTTTGTACGATAGAACCAAATGTAGGGCTGGTAAACGTTCCGGATAAAAGATTGGATGTGCTCGCCGGGCTAGTAAAACCTGATAGAATTGTTCCAACACAAATCGAAATTGTAGATATTGCGGGTTTGGTAAAAGGGGCCAGTAAGGGCGAAGGTTTGGGAAATAAATTTTTGGCGAATATCAGGGAAGTAGATGCGATTATTCATGTAGTGCGTTGCTTTGAAGATGAAAATGTGTTGAGGGAAGAGGGACCGATCAATCCGATACTTGATAAAGAAATTATCGAAACAGAGTTGCAGTTAAAAGACCTGGAAGGGGTTGAGAAAAAATTGGCCAAAGTAGAAAAAATGGCCAAAAGCGGAGATGCAAAAAGCAAGGTAGAATTTGAAGTGCTAAAACGTGCCAAAGCTCACCTGGAACAGGGAAAAAATATTCGTTCACTTGAATTTTCCAAAGAAGAAAAAGAAGCTGTTGCGGACAATTTTTTTCTTACGAATAAACCTGTTTTATATGTTGCCAATGTGGATGAAGCATCCATGCATTCCGGAAACCGGTATTCTGAGCAATTAGTGGCCGCGGCTAAAGAAGAAGGGGCTCAGGTAATTATAATGACCAACGCCATTGAAGCCCAGATCGCTGAATTTGAAAATCCGGAAGACAAACAAATGTTCATGGAAGAATATAAAATGGAAGAACCCGCACTGGATCGTCTTATTCACTCTACTTATACGCTGTTAAATCTTTCCACTTATTTTACAGCCGGAGTGCAGGAAGTAAGAGCCTGGACCATTCATAAGGGATGGAAAGCTCCCCAGGCCGCGAGTGTGATTCATACAGATTTTGAGAAAGGTTTTATCAAGGCAGAAGTAATTTCCTACCACGATTTTGTTCATTATAAATCAGAAGCTGCATGCAGGGAAAATGGCAAACTGCGGATAGAAGGAAAGGAATATATTGTGCAGGATGGAGATGTAATGCACTTCAGATTTAATGTTTAGTTCAGGATCAGCAAAGCCAAAACTTTCTTCATAAGTTAAGAGTTGGAACCAGTTTTGCGGCTCTTTTTATTTTAAAGTAAAAAGATGACTTATGAATGAGAGCCTGAATCAATTAAAGAATATTACTTCTGATTGTTGTGTTTCTATTCTCTTAACTACCCATCGTACGCCTCCCGGTAATGAAAAAGATGATATTGTTTTAAAAAATCTTGTCAGGGAAGCTGAAACAAGATTAAAAACAGAATGTGAAAGAGAGAATGCAAAAATAATCACTGAGAAAATCAATCAGTTGGTTGCTGAGATTGATTACCGTTACAACCTGGAAGGTCTGGCCATTTTCGTAAGTGCTGAAACTGCTCAGTATATACGTCTTCCTGTTAATATTAATAACCAGGTGATTATTGCTAAAAATTTCGCAACACGGGATTTGGTAAGAGCGTTGAATGAAGATCCCAATTATTTTATTTTAGTACTAAGCCAGGAAAAGGCGCGTTTGATTCAGGCCTGGGCAGATCGTGAAGTTCGTGAAGTAAAAGATGGGTTTCCAAAAGAAAACTCCTACACTGTTCCTGACGAAGGAGATTTAATGAATAATGAGACAAGTCTTGTTCTTGATTTTTTTACCCACGTTGATGAAGAATTGAACCAGTTGCAGAAAGATGAAGATCTTCCTGTTTTTATTTGTACGGACGAACCCAACTATGCAGAATACATGAAGGTTGCAAGGAGAAAAGAGACTGTTGCAGGATTTATTCCGGGAAACAAGGATTCTGAAAATGCCCGCGATATTATTGATGATGTTTGGCCAACAGTGGAAAAATGGAATGAAGAAAAAAATAAACAAAAGCTCACAGAGCTATCCACAGCTGTAGGCGCGCAACTTTTTTTAACTGATTTTACCCAGATCTGGAAAGCAATTGGTGAGGGAAGGGGGCGGATTTTATTTGTAAAGAAGGGATATTTTCAACCGGCAAATCTGAATAATAATGTAGTACAATTAGTTTCCAAGGAAAATGCGGATGAAGCAAATGTGCAGGATATAATAGGGCTGATGATTGAAAAAAACAGGGAATTTGACGGAGAAACTGTTTTTATTTCCGGGGATGAATTGGATGAATACAGTGGTCTGGTTTTGGTTACCCGATATTAGTAAATGAAGAAATCAGTTATTTCTTCTTATAAAAAATATCCTTCCATTTCCAACAAACAGAAGGATATTTTTTATTTCCAAAATGCCGGTTATACTTCGGCATGAACCCCTTCCCTGATTGCTTCTAATAATTTTTCATTGAACGCATCCAGGTCTTTTGGACTACGGCTGGTAATCAAATTCCCATCTACAACTACTTCTTTATTAAACCATGTTGCTCCCGCATTTTCAAGATCGGTGCGTATTGAAGGATAAGAAGTCATTTTTTTGCCATTCAATAATGCGGTTTCGATCAATAATTGTGGTCCGTGGCAAATGGCAGCGACTGGTTTTCCTGATTCCAAAAAATCTTTGGCAAAATTGATATAGTTTTTGTTGATCCGCATTTTATCCGGATTAATGACGCCACCTGGGATCATCAGAGCGTCATAATCGAAAGGATTCGCATCGGTTAGATTTTTATCTACGGGCAATTCTATTGACCAATGATCATGATCCCATGCTTTTACTTTCCCTGTTTCTGTAGAAAGAATATCAACCTGGATTCCCGCATTTTCCATCGCTTTTTTCGGACTGGTCAATTCAACTTCTTCAAAACCATTTTCAGTTATAATGGCAACTCTTTTTTGATTCTCTGTTTGATTGTTATCTGGCATAGCAAAAATATTTAATGATGAATAAGGGAAAAATCCACAAGAAATATGCCGCGGCATCTATCGGAAAACCAGGTAAGGTGTAATAAGTTGTGAGGTGAAAAAAATCTGCCCGAAAATTTGTTAATTCTTTTAAAGAAATTCAACTTTCAATTAAACTTTTTAAGAAAAAAGACATCTGTAAATTGTAAAAAAATAAATTGAACTATTTAACAAAAGAACTGAGTATAAATCATTTAAATTTGGTAAAAGTTCCAAAAAACTAAAAGAATCTATATGAAAACTTTTTTAAAAATACTTTTATTTTCCGTACTTACCACCGGAATCTTCATCAGTGCAGATGCACAAAGAACCAGGGAATTTTCCGGCAGGAACGGCGGCAATAATAATTCAAGGCAAACCACAAGATCAGCTCCGGTAAGAACTTTCAGCACCAGGACACCTGATCGGAATTACCAGGCACCACGCGAAATGCAGCGTACCAACACAAGGGTATATAATTCCGGAGATCGTATGGTAGCCCGGAACGATTATAACCGTTATCGTCAAACCGAAATTGTAAGAAATAATTACAGAACTAATTATAGTTATCATCCTTATTCAAGGCCTTACTATGGCAATGTTTACGGGCGCAGAACTGTTTTTATGTATGGCCCCCGTTATACCGTACTTCCACGTAGTTTTATTTCCATTCATTTTGGCGGACATCCATATTATTACCATTCAGGTTGTTACTATGGTTTTTACGACGGTTATTATATGCCTATTTTTCCGCCCTTTGGGCTCCAAATCAGTATTCTGCCATTTGGTTATTCCCGCATTTTTATAGGAGGAATTCCTTTCTATTATTACAATGGAATTTACTATCGTCAATACAATAATTACTATGAAGTGGTTGATGCGCCAATGGGAGCTACCGTTTCTGCTTTGCCACAAGGCGCAAGGTCTGTGATTATCAATGGCGAAAAATTATATGAACTGAATGGAACTTACTACAAAGCAGACAGGGATTCCAATGGAAATGATGTGTTTATTGTTGTTGGCAAAAATGGTGTGATCAACAACACATCAGATACGATCAGCAACGATCAGGAGCCACACTCGGATATCAATAACACTCCTTCTTCTTTACAAATTGGCGATATAATTTCCCAACTTCCCGAGAATTCTAAAGTTGTGACGGTGAACGGGCAACAGCTTTATCAAACACCCGATGATGTTTATCTTCAACAGGAAGACAATAACGGAGCAGTTGAATATAAGGTGGTAGGTAAATAAAATTCTTCAATGATAAAATTGAAACCGGCTTGTGGCCGGTTTTTTTATGCGTGGAATATTTTGTAAAGAAAAATCAATATCCTTTAAATGTTAAAATTTTGAGACTTCATCATCCCCAAATGTATAAGCGGTATAATTTCCGTGGCTGGATTTTGTAGTTTTACCCGATTCGTTCTGAATAGTTTTTCATAAATCATTCAAAGAACTCCTTTTTTATCAACCCATTGATGCTTTTGCATAGATGTATTTTTCAAATTTTGATGAGAACAATTATTATTTTTTTTGCTTTTACTTTATTGGCCGCAAACGCCTTCCCACAAATTGATAAAGAACCTATTCCAACTCCTGATGCAGATGTAATCCAGTTAAAAACCTCTAATAGTGTGTTTGGAAAGATTGTGGATATACAAAATAATAAAGGAATTGAAGCAGCGTCAGTTCAGCTTTTTGTGCCAATAACCGATACAATTTTCCATCAGACAAAAGATTCATTGATTGGGGCGATGCTCAGCAAGCCTAATGGTGATTTTCGTTTTTCGAAAATTCCTTCTTTTCCAAATTTAAAACTCCAGATATCTGCCGTTGGATACACTCTGTACAATCATATTTTCCCTTTTGCAAACGATTCGACTGAGTCAGAACAAAAAGATTTGGGAAATATCATCATGTCGCGTGAACATGAAAAATTGCAAAATATCACCATCATGGCAGAAAGGCCTGCGTTAAAAATGGGAATAGATAAAAAAATATTTGATGTAGATAAAAGTATTACGTCGAAGGGTGGGACTGCGGTGGATGTGATGAAAAATATTCCCTCTGTTTCTGTAGATGTAGATGGAAATATTGAGCTTAGAAATTCAACCCCAACCATTTTTATTGATGGGCGGCCAACAATTCTGACTCTGGATCAGATTGCCTCAGACGATATTGAAAGGATAGAAATAATTACCAATCCTTCTGCAAAATATGATGCATCCAGTACCGGGGGAATCATCAATATTATTCTGAAAAAGAATAAAAGACATGGATTGAATGGCGTTGTTTCAGCAAGCGCAGGAACTCCTGAAAGATTTTCAGGAAATGCGAACCTGAACCTGCGACAAGGTAAGTTTAATTTCTTTGTCAGCGGCAATTACAGTTATTCTGATAATGATTCCAAAGGAAAAAGTTTCAGGGAAAATAAAACCAACGGTAGTGTGGAAGATTATTTCAACCAGCATTCTCTCAATACCCGCACACGAAGGTTTACTTCCGTACGTTTTGGCGCTGATTATTTTTTAGACAACCGCAATACCATCACTTTATCCCAGGGATTTGTGGATGGTCATTTCATTAACAATGAAAACCAGGACCAGCAGTATCTCGACTTGAATCAAACGCTTGAACGTTATGGTGCCAGAACTTCCGATGGAGGATTTGATTTCAACAGAAAAAACAGCCAGCTGCTTTACACCCATAAATTTCCAAAAGACGGAGAACAACTTGATGCAAGCGTAAATGTGAATTATGGAAATGTAACCGATTATTCAACCATTCTAAATACTTTTTACAATGCCGACGGCAGCATGGACGGTGATGTCAACCGAGTAAGAAACGATGGGTATAATAACAATAACCAGGTTACTTCAAAGATTGATTTTGTAAATCCTTTGGGAGAAGATAAAAAACTGGAAGCAGGTGTGCGCAGCTATTTCAATAATTACCGGAGCACGTTCAATTCTTTTTCAGTAAACGGAAATTTTGAAACGAAGTTACCATTAAGCAATAATTACAAATACCTGGAAAACGTTCAGGCGGCTTACATTACCTACACGGGAAAATTAAAAAGCATTGGTTTCCAGGCGGGGCTTCGAGGAGAATATTCCAAATTCACGGGAACATTGATTGACAGTGCGAAACAATTTGGATATGAATATCCGGGTTCGCTAAAAAATATATGGAATTCGTTGTTCCCGAGCCTTTATCTTTCTAAAAAATTAAATGAAAGTGAAGAGATACAGTTGAATTATTCCAGGAGAGTGGGCAGACCTGATTTCTGGCAACTAAATCCTTTTATTGATATTAATGATCCTCAGAATATTCAGCAGGGAAATCCTCATTTGCAACCTGAATTTACCAATTCACTGGAATTCAATTACAGCAAAAACTTTAAGAACAACAGCAATTTCCTTGGAGTGATTTATTACAGAAATACCGTTGGAGACATTACGCGCTACAGTGATACAATCAGTAAAGAACAGTTTCAGCAATTGCAAAATGCTGCAGTTGATCCCAATGCGATACTGAATACATTTATCAATTCAAAAAGCCAGAACAGGCTGGGGGTGGAGCTGACTTTACAACAAAAACTGGGAAAGAATTTTGATGTGACTCCATCTGTAAATCTGGGTTATCAGAAAGTGAATGCCCACCAGGATGCATTGAACCTGAGCAATGAAGGATTTCAGTGGAGTTCCAAACTTACGGCCAATTATAAGATCAACACAAAGAATGAATCATCCGTTTTTGATAAACTGGTTTTTCAGCTAACTGCTGATTATCACTCTCCACGTGTGATCCCCCAGGGAAAAAGACTCGAGCGTTTTTCCGCAGATTTTGCTATGCGGAAAGACTTGTTCAAGAATGATCGCGGTGCTATTACTTTTAGCGTAAATGATATTTTCAATTCCGAAAGATATGGTGTAATATATGATACTGAGAATTTCTACCAGGAAACGTACAGCAGACGCAGTCCGAGAAGTTTCAGATTAACTTTCAGTTATAAATTTGGAAATAATGATTTTTCCCTGTTCAAAAAAAATAATAGCAATAATAACAATGATGTGAATGATTAATGTGCTGATATGCTAATGTGCCAATAAAAGCAGTAAATAAACTTTTAAATCAGTCTTTTTTTATATTCCAAATTTCAAGAGACATATCTGCAATGAAGAGCCGAATAATTTAATAATGCAATAATTTACTTTCCTTTTCCCAGTAAAATAATTCTGATCGTGTGGATCATGATCTTAAAATCAAGTGCAAGAGAAATGTTCTCGATATAGATGATATCATATTTCATGCGTTCGATCATTTCCCTGACATTTTCGGCATAGCCAAATTTTACCATTCCCCAGCTGGTAATTCCTGGTTTTACTTTTAAAAGAATTTTATATTCAGGATGATCTTTTGTGATCAGATCGATATAAAATCTTCTTTCCGGGCGCGGACCTACAAGACTCATTTCTCCTTTAAGGACATTCCACAACTGAGGCAATTCATCCAGCCGCCAGCGCCGCATTATTTTCCCCCATTTGGTGATTCTTTCATCATGATCACTACTGAGCATCGGGCCGTTTTTTTCGGCATTCATTATCATGGAACGAAACTTATGAATAAAAAACGGCTTGCCCTTGTAGCCAACTCTTTCCTGCGAATAAAAGATACTTCCTTTTGAAGAAAGTTTTGTCCGAACAGCAGTATATATTAATAAAGGAGAAAGAATGATGAGTCCTGAAACCGATAATAAAATATCAACCAGCTGTTTTACATTTTGCTGCCATGCATTCATTAACCCGGTATGGATTTCAATCAACGGTGTTCCCATAATATTGGTTGTGCGCACATTTCCACTTAAAATATCTACCTGATCCGGCATCATTTTTACGTTCACTTCTTTTTCAGCCAATGTTTGTAAAATCTTTTCCAGGCCACTTCTTTCATCATTTTGCAAAGCAATAATTACTTCGCTGATCTGGTGTTCATCGATTACTTTTTTCGTAGAATATAAGTCGCCAAGAAAAGGCATTTCTCCATTCGCTTCATTGTTTTTATTTGTTTGTGAAGAAATAAAACCACGAACCCGATAACCGGTTTTTTCATGATTGCTGCTGATCGAATCAAATAATTCTTTTGCTTTTTCTTTGTTGCCTATAATTAACGTGTTGAACCAGACTTCTTCCCGCTGAAGCTGTTTGTGAACCTTCGTTAATAATAAATAGCGGATAAAATAAGTAATAAAAAACTGAAGCCCGAACAGGATAAAAAACTGGGTATAAAACGAAGAAAGATTCTGATATCTTTTATACAAGAGGAAAATAAAAAACAGGATAATGCTTCCTAAAAAAGTGCTCAAAAAAGTTGACAATAATTCCAGCAATCTTGATTTGTAATAAATCCCTTTATAGTTTCCGAAAAGATGATATAAAATAAAATAACCGGGAGGATAAAGGATGAGTCCGATCAGAAATTTATTATTGACTTCAAAACTTTCTCCATCAAGATTCTTGTGGATCCAAAAGAAAATGAACCATGCAACAATGGAAGCAACAATGTCGCCTAAAGCATAAAAGCCAATGTGTAAGCGCTTTTGCAAGTGAAGCAGTTTGAATTATTTAAGCTGGTTTCGGCTGATCCTTTCAAGAATCATATGTGCTACTTCCATGGCGCGATAACCATCAATTTCAGTAACAGCAGTAGTTTTATTATTTATGATCGCATCTGTGAAGCTTTGCAATTCTGTTTTGATCGCATTGTTTTCTTTGATCACAGGGGCAGCAATAGCGATGGTTTTTTTACCATGACCTGTATCAATATCGAAGGTAAAAACATCTTTATCTCCGGGAGATTTATATTTGATGATCTCTATTTTTTTATCAAGAAAATCAATTCCAACATAAGCATCTTTTTGAAACAAGCGCATTTTCCTCATCTTTTTCATGCTGATACGCGACGAAGTAAGATTGGCGACACATCCATTGTCGAATTCGATGCGGACGTTGGCAATATCAGGCGTATCACTCAACACATTCACGCCGTTGGCAAAAACATTTTTGACGTTGCTTTTTACCAGCGAAAGAATAATATCTATATCATGGATCATCAAATCGAGAATAACACTCACATCCGTACCTCTTGGATTGAATTGTGAAAGGCGATGCACTTCAATAAACATTGGATTGAGTTCATGTTCTCTTGCCGCCAGTAAAGCAGGATTGAAGCGCTCCACATGCCCTACCTGGAATTTAATATTTGCTTCTTTGGCCAGCTTTACAATTTCTTTTGCTTCATCCATTGTGTTGGTCAATGGCTTTTCCACAAAGACATGTTTGCTTTTTAGAATAGCTTTTTTAATCAATTCAAAATGAGCGGTTGTGGGAGCCACAATATCAACAGCATCGCTTGCATCAATAAGGTCGTCAGGATTTTTAAATCTCTTTAAGCCATATTCTTTCTTTATTTCATTGGCAGTAAGATCGGACGGATCATAAAAACCCACTAATTTGATTCCTTCAATTTCCTTCCAGTTATTCAGGTGAAACTTTCCCAAGTGCCCAACACCAAAAACTCCAACTTTTATCATAAACATTATTTAGACGCGATAAAGGTAACAACAGAAGGAGCGTTAATAAAACAAAATTTTAAGAGGCATATGAATTTCAGGAATGGAACGAATTATTAGAAATGTATTGCAAGCGGTTCTATAAGATTATTCCTTCTCATTCTTTTTTTCTTCCGAACTTTTCTTGCCGCGAACTACTTTTTGATTAATATCAGCGTCAGAAGCAGATTTGGCTTTCCTGGTTTTTGGAGCTGCCTTTTCTTCTTTAGTTTTAGCAGTAGTCTTTTTAGGAGATTTTGCAGCACTTGTTTTTTTGCTCGTTTTTGAAGGTTTTTCTTCGGCAGTATCAAGCTTAACCACATTCGTTTTGCCTGGAGCGGCTTTTTTTACCATCGCTTCTTTATTCTCTTCAGGATTAGATTCCGGGACGGTAATTACACAATTATCGACATAAAGCCCTGCAACTGGCACATACTTCTGTGCATGATAATCATTTACCCAACGCCCATCATTCAATAAAAACCGGTATTGATAAGTTTTTCCTTCTTCAAGTTGAGCGGCAGTTTTGTAAGACCCATCGGGTTGTTTTTCTAATTTAGGAGCATTTTCGGGATTCCAATTATTAAAATCACCGAGTAAAAAAGCTTCGGTAGCGCCTTGTAAAGCTTCTGCAGGTAGCGAAAAAGTAACATTTTTAGTCATGTTTGTATTTTTTGTATTGATTTTAAAGATTTTTTTCATTCGTCAGCAACAATTGTGCGAAAAGGATGGCAAGCACCTCTTTTTAACTTTTTTAACCTTTTAATAATATTCCCAAAACATCATTTGTCTTTAATAGAGAGAGAATTATTTTTTTCTTTTGATAGCCATCCCATAAATAAAAGTGTTTTTGTTTTTTGTCATTCTTCATAATTTTCCCAACAAAACTCCTGCCCATTAAGCCGAATTACTTATTTTTGAATTTCTTTTCAAAGATTTATGATTGCGTACTTATCAGGAAAGTTTTCTTATAAAAACCCGGCTGTGGTATATGTGGAAGTGCAGGGCGTCGGATATGAAGTGAATATTAGTTTGAACACGTATGCTTATATTCAGCAATTGGATGCCGGAAAATTATACACTTATCTCCAGATTAAGGAAGATGCACATACATTATATGGCTTTTATGATACGGTAGAAAAAGATATGTTTGTTTTGCTGATCAGTGTTTCAGGAGTTGGGGCAGCCACTGCGAGAATGATGTTGTCTGCGATGAAACCGGAAGAGATCAGCAAGGCCATACAGATGAAACAAACATCTGTATTGGAAAGTGTAAAAGGAATCGGGCGTAAAACTGCTGAAAGACTGGTGCTGGAATTGAAAGATAAAGTTTCAAAAGTTTCAGCTTTGGAAGAAGGAAATTTTTCTTTTGGCAATACTTTCGACCAGGATGCGTTAAATGCATTAGTTGCTTTGGGAATTGCGAGACCGGTGGCAGAACAGGCGATCAAAAAGATACTGCTTTCTGACGCGTCAATAAATAACCTGGAAATATTAATAAAAAAAGCATTAAAAGCCATTTGATAGAAATCTACCTTAAATAATTTTGCGGATGTGTAAAAGGAGATTAACGCCAAATTATATGGGGTTGATAATATGTTGGATCTTTTCAATAGTTTTTTCTATTGGAATGCCCGCATTTGTGTCTGCACAGGATTCCTCTTCCCCAAAAAATAACGACAGTCTTCCTTTCCCGATCCGCGATACAAGAGGCGATTTTATTTCTTCCAATCCTGCTACTTACGATTTCCAAACTCCCCCCAATATCACCGATTCAATTGCATACGATCCGGTTACGAGAACTTATACGGTTTTTGAAAAAGTCGGGGATCATTACTACAGAACACCTACAACTTATACAGCAGAAGAATTCAGGGCGCTGGAAGCAAAAAAAGCCGAAGTGAATTATTTTAAGAAAAGAGCCAACACTCTTAGTTTTTTGAACCGGGGTTCAGTAAAACCCAAGCTTACCGTTTTTGATAATTTATTCAACCGGCTTTTTGGAAATGGGAAAATTGATATTCAGCCTCAGGGAAATGTATCTGTAACGGCGGGCTACCAGGGACAAAATGTAAAAAATCCAACCCTTCCCGAAAGAGCCAGGAGGAATGGAGGATTTGATTTTAATATGGCGGCTCAGCTGAATGTAAATGCCAGTATTGGAAATAAACTGAAATTCCCGATCAGCTATAACACTGTTGCCAATTTTGATTTTACCAATCAATTAAAGTTGGATTATACCGGTAATGACGATGAGATTTTAAAACGCTTTGAAGCAGGAAATGTTTCTTTCCCATTGCGGGGTTCTTTAATTCCCGGCGCACAATCTCTTTTTGGTATCAAAACACAATTGCAGTTTGGAAAATTATTTGTTACCGGAATTTTAGCCAGTCAAAAATCACAAAGACAATCAATGAATTTGCAGGGTGGAAATGCAGCCACTCATTTTGTAGTCAAAGGTGATGATTATGAGGAAAACCGTCACTTTTTGCTCGCACAATATTTTAAGGATAATTACAATAAAGTAATGAGCAATGCTCCGGCAGTAATTACTCCTGTCCAGATTTTAAGACTTGAAGTTTGGGTAACGAACAAAAACGGTTCTACTACCGATGCCCGCGAAATTGTTGGTTTAATGGATCTTGGCGAAAAAAATCCTTTTCATCCTTTTACCGTTACCGGAAATCTTCCGGCTAATAATACCAACAGCGAATATGCTACGATCATCAGTAATCCAAACAGCAGAAATTCTACCTTGATCAATACGCAATTGATAGGAATGGGATTAAATCCTGTTCAGGATTTTGAGAAAACATTTGCACGCAAACTTGATTCAAGCCAATATATTTATAATAAAAGAGCCGGCTTTATTTCTTTGAGCCAGCCTTTACAGGCTGATGAAGTTTTGGCGGTTGCTTTTCAATATTCTTACAATGGGAAAATTTACCAGGTCGGAGAGTTTTCACAGGATGTGCCGCCAGATTCATCTTCCAGCAACCAGAAAGTTTTGTTTTTAAAATTATTGAAGGCAACATCACAAAGGCCGGATTTGCCTATCTGGCAATTAATGATGAAAAACGTTTATAGTGTTGGCTACGGAATGCTGGACAGGCAGGATTTTGACCTTAATGTATTGTACCAGCAACCGGGGTTTGGGGCAAAAAGATATCTTCCTTTTGGCGACCTGAACCAGGGAACACCGATTTTAACACTCGATAATCTTGACAGGCTCAATTCTCAACTGGATCCTCAGCCCGACGGTGTTTTTGATTATATTGAAGGATATACCGTTTTGTCGCAATACAGCAGAATTATTTTTCCTGTTTTGCAGCCTTTCGGGCGTGATATTGCTTCAAAAGTTTTTAGTAATGCGGCAACTGCGGCAGACAGTTTATATTATCCTTTGTATGATTCTATTAAAGCAATAGCGCAGCAGCAATTTCCCAACCTTGACCGTTTTGTATTGCAGGGAACGGCAAAAACTTCTTCTTCAGCAGACATTAGTATTGGTTACAATATTCCTCCAGGCTCTGTAACGGTAACTGCCGGAGGACGGCAGTTAATTGAAAATATTGACTACACGATCAATTATGATTTGGGAACTATTAAAGTGATCAACCAGGCGATCATTAATTCCGGAATTCCTGTTCAGGTGAACTATGAAAACAATGCCAATTTCGGATTGCAGCAAAAAAGCTATATGGGATTGCGGCTGGATTATATGTTAAAAAATACCGCTAAGGAACAATTTGCTTTAGGAGCAACAATGGTTCGGTTAAGCGAAAGACCATTCTTTACAAAAGTGGATTACGGTGAAGATCCGATCCGCAATACGATGTATGGATTGGATGGAAGTTACAGAAGAGATATGCCCCGTTTAACCAAAATTTTGAACAAATTACCTTTTTATAATTCTACTGCTCCTTCTTCTGTCAGCGCCTATGCAGAAGCAGCTTTTTTGAAGCCCGGTCATGCACCACAGATTGGAAAAGGAAATAATGGTGTTGTTTATATCGACAATTTTGAGGGAAGTAAAAGTGACATTGATCTTCGTTTCCCGCCAATTAGCTGGGCTCTGGCTTCCACGCCCCACGGAGCGACTGATAAGACAGGCAGAATACTTTTTCCTGAAGCCGATTCAAGCAATAGTCTGGCTTATGGAAAAAACAGGGCGCAGATTGCGTGGTACCAGATAGAGCCGACTTTACAGGATCCAAGAAATATCAATAATCCGCTTCGTGATAACAAAGCATTTCTTTCTGATCCAAGAACACGTGCCGTTTCTCAAAAAGAAATCTTTCCTGAGAAAACACTTGACTTTGGGCAAAACCAGCTTATTACTTTTGATCTTTCCTATTATCCCAAAGACCGCGGCCCTTATAATTATGAAGCTTCCAGAGCCAATCTGAATGCAAACGGCAAGTTTTTATTTCCTAAAACGAAGTGGGGAGGATT
>DATNFV010000022.1:0-29264 GCA_035606215.1 Hanamia sp. | reverse complement strand
GAAATGTGGCAGGCGCAGGCTGTAATTAATAAAGTAACACAACATCAAAGATGGGATGTGGATTCTTTGGTAAACCTTGTAAGTAATTTGCAGGACCAGGTCAGCAGCCTGAAGAAGAAAATGAATTAGAATACTTTAAGTTTGTAAGTTTCGTACACCTTTGAAAAAGCTTAAAACCTATTTCTAAATCTCATCTTTCACAATTAAAAATAACAATCATGATCAAATTACAAATTATCGGACATCTCGGCGGAGATTGTACAACCAATGAAGTTAGCGGAAGAACCGTAATCAATTTTAATGTAGCGCATTCTGAAAAATATAAAGATGCACAAGGAAATATGGTAGATAAAACTACCTGGGTAAGATGTGCTTACTGGACAGATAGGAATTCAATAGCACAATATTTAAAAAAAGGTCAGTTGGTTTATGCTGAAGGCACTCCGGAAGCAGAAGCATATATGAATAAAGAAAATCAGGCTGCCGCTACTTTAAAAATGAATGTTTTCAGAATTCAATTGTTAGGCAGCAAGAATGAAAACCCCGGAGCAGCTTCACAACCCAACTCTTCTTATCAATCACAAAGTTCTTCATCAAATGTAAATCAGCAGGTAGCATCACAAGTTGAAGAGTCAGCAGATGATTTACCATTTTAAAGTTTCATCCTTTAAGTAAAATAATTTCGGTCATTTGTGATTTTGATCTTCGTTCTGCGGATGGCAGAGGAGTAAATTATAGTCAAAATCATAAACCGGAATTATTTTCTCTTATTTTTGAAAAATGATTTCAGATAAAATATTCTTTTTAAGAAAGAATGCAATATCATTTTTAGGGTTTATCGCAACCTTGTTCCTTTTCACTTCTGCGCAATCTCAAAATATTTTTAAAGGAAAAATTATTGACGAACGAGCCAATCCGGTTGGAGGCGCGTCAGTACATGTTCTCAACAGCGAATATTCAACTGTTAGTAATTCAGCAGGATTTTTTGTGTTGAAAGGTCTTCCCCGGGGGCAGTATATTTTAAATATCAGCAGCACAGGTTTTGCAGAAGAAAACCAAAAAATCATTATCGGCAACCAGCAAGAAACAGAACAAATTGTTTTACATCCCGAATACAAGCAACTAAGTGAACTCACTGTTACAGCCCAAAAAAGAGAAGAAATTGTTCAGCAGCTTCCTTTAAGTATCACTTCTCTTTCGGCAAAAGCAGTGAAGGATTTTCATATCTGGAACGTAAATGATCTTACTGCATTATCACCGAATTTATATACAGGCGATCCGGGAGATAAAAGAAACGTCACTTCCCTCAGGGGCATTGTCACTACTTCTTACGATCCTGCTGTCGGCACTTACATTGATGGGGTGAACCAGTTTGGATTAGACACTTACATTTCCCAATTATACGATATTGAGAGAATAGAGATCTTAAGAGGCCCGCAGGGAACGCTTTACGGGAGAAATGCAATGGGTGGAGTTATTAATATCATTACAAAAAAACCTGAAAATAAAACATCCGCCTTTGCTGAAACAAGTGTGGCAAATTATGGAAAGCTTCGCATCACTGCAGGGATCAGAACAGCTTTAATAAAAGATAAATTATTTTTTGGTGCAGCAGGACTTTTTGAAAAGACGAATGGATTTTATACCAATGAATTCGACAACAGTCATTACGATAAGCAACACAGTACTTCAGGAAATTATTACCTCAAATATTTTATCAATTCAAAATGGGATGCAAACCTGAACTTTAAAAATATCAGTAACAGAAACGATGGTCCCTTCCCTTTGGTAGTCGGTGCTGATGCTTTAAAAAAGCCTTATAAATTAACGCAGAATGCAAAAACGGAAATGTTTGATAATACTTTGAACGGATCACTCTCTATCAACCATTCCGGCAGTAATTTCAATTTTAATTCTCAAGCTTCTTATCAATCTAATTACAGGTATTACGATAAACCAATCGATGCCGACTTTTCACAGCTCGACGGGATCACCATTATCAACAACTACGGAAAAGATTGGAACCATGTAAATGTTTTCACAGAAGAATTAAAGTTTTCGTCCCCGGCAATTACTAACAATGCGTTTAAATGGACAGCAGGAACTTATTTTTTTAATCAGAACAGCCCGGTAAAACAAGCAACTCATTTTGGGAAAGATGCGCAAATGCTCGGAAGTCCGGACATCAATTATTCTTTGATCAACACAACCCGTTCAAAAAACGCAGGCATTGCTTTTTTTGGCCAGGCTACTTATGACATTACAAAAAAAGTTGCCATCACTGCCGGCTTACGCTATGATTATGAACATCAGCATCAAAATATTTTGGGCGAATACCAGAAAGATTCTGATGCTACTCCGGCTTTTGATTTTCAGCCTGACACTTCTGCGTCTGCAAATTTTCACGCCGTTTCTCCAAAGATCAGTTTTGATTTTCATTACACTTCTTCCAATAGTCTTTACCTTACTTACAGCAAAGGCTTCAGAACGGGCGGTCTGACGCCACTTTCATCCGATCCGTCACAGCCTGCCCTCTTTAGATTTAAACCAGAGATCAGCAACAACCTTGAAGCAGGTTCAAAAAACTTTCTCTTTGATCAAAAACTGATGCTGAATGTATCGCTATTTTATACGATCGTTTCTGATGTTCAGGTGCCGACGCTTATTTTGCCGGATGCTGTTACCATCACAAAAAATACAGGAAAGCTAACAAGCAAAGGAGCGGAAATGGAAATAAACGCATTACCATTTAATGGTTTTCAGATCAGTTATAACTTTGGTTATACCGACGCTGTTTATAATTCCCTGAACCTTTCTCAAAATAATACTTCAGAAAACTTAAAGGGAAAAAGACAAATATTTACTCCGGATGTAACCTCCATGCTTGCACTTCAATATAATATTTCTCTCAGTACTAAAAAGAATACTTCTCTTTTTATTCGTGGCGAATGGAAATCCCTGGGTAAAGAATATTTTGATCTTGCCAATACTATTGAACAAAAGTCTTACAGCCTTTTTAACAGCAGCGTTGGAATCAATTGCAAAAACTGGTCATTATCGGTTTGGGGAAGAAATTTAAGCGATAAGAAATACATTCTTTACGCTTATGATTTTGGAGGAATTCATTTAGGCGAACGACAATTAGGAGGAGTAACATTTTCAATAAAAATATAACTCTTTTTTTCCACGAAATATGGTCTTCATTAATAAGAGCAATTCTTATTTGCCTGTTTTACTATTTTGGTTTGGAAATTGGTTAATAAATGTTACTCGGTTTCTTCTGAATTTTTTCGTGAAATGGATATAAAAGTTTGTAGAAATATCATCAAACTGTATTGATGAAACTTTTATGGAATTTATATAGCATTAAACAATAAATAATTTACCCATGAAAAGATGGTTCCTCTTTTTTTCCTTCATCCTGTTTTTTCAAATTGTATCTTCTCAAACAATTGAAAAAGTTGCGCCCGGAATATGGAAAGTAACATATGGTACACCAGAAAAACATCTCCCCACAGAGTTTAAAGAAAAGCCTCTATTGCAAGGCTTACAAAAATTACCGGCTGATAATATCCCTCCGTTTAATTTAAAAGAAATGCGGTTTTCTGAAATGCCTTCAGGAGTTCTTACGGAAATGGAAGTGGATTCAACAGAACGTTTTTATGGATTTGGACTTCAGATCAATTCATTTGAACAAAGAGGAATGAGAAGAGAGATCCGGACAAACAGCTGGCCAGTCGGCAATGTTGGTTTTAGTCATGCACCGATGCCTTTTTATATTTCTTCAAAAGGTTATGGCATATTAATCAATTCTTCACGCTATACCATTTTTTATATGGCTTCGAAAGGAAAGCTGCAAAGTCTTTTACAAAAATCTGAAACGGATTCCAATAAAAATATCGCGCTAAAGACAGTTGAATTATATGGGAAAAAATATACGCGCTCTGATGAAGTAAGCATTCTTACCGAAGGAACGAAAGGAGTTGAGATTTATATTTTTGAAGGCCCTTCAATGAAAAAAGTGATGCAACGTTACAATCTTTTTTCAGGTGGAGGAGCTTTGCCTCCGTTGTGGGGACTTGCCTTTGAATACAGGGCCAAAGCCACTTTCAGCGATCAGCAGGTTTTGCAAACAGCAAAATATTTTCGGCAAAAAAATATTCCGTGCGACATGTTTGGATTGGAACCCGGCTGGCAAACTGCTTCTTATTCCTGTTCGTTCAAATGGAATTTGAATAATTTTCCTCATCCTGATTCTTTTTTGAATAAAATGAATTCCCAGGGTTTCAAAATGAATTTATGGGAACATGCATACACCAATCCAACCTCGCCGATATTTTATAAAATCGCCCCGTACTCAGGAAACTATACTGTTTGGTCTGGTGCTGTTCCGGACTTTATCTTGCCGCAGGCAAGAAAGATTTTTGGAGGATATCATGAAGATAATTTTGTAAAAAAAGGAATTGCAGCTTTCAAACTTGATGAGTGTGACGCGGCTGATTTCTCCAAGGCAGACCGTGAATGGAGCTTTCCGGATATTGCAAAATTTCCATCAGGGATTGATGGAATACAAATGCGCCAGATCTTTGGATTCCTGTACCAGGAAACGATGTTGGATCTTTACAAAAAAAATAATCGACGCACGATGTTTGATGTTCGTGCGTCTTATCTTTTCGCTTCTCCTTTTACAAGTGTGCTTTATTCTGATATGTATGATCTTCATGATTATGTGCGCATGATTTGCAATTCCGGTTTTGCCGGGGTAAACTGGTCGCCTGAATTGAGAGAAACTTCTTCTGATTCTGAATTGATCCGCAGAATGCAAACCACTTTGATGTCGTCGCACATGGTTGCCAATTGCTGGTATTTAGATCTTCCCCCATGGTTGCAATACAATACTGAAAAAAACGTAAACCACGAAATGTTGCCTAATGCACAAGAACTGGAAGCTTCTGCAAAAAAATTAATTGATTTGCGCATGAGCCTTCTGCCTTATTTATATTCTGCATTTGCAAAATATCATTTTGATGGAACACCACCGTTTCGCGCATTGGTTCTTGATTATCCTGACGATAAAAACGTTTGGAGAATTGACAATGAATATATGATGGGTGAAAGTATTTTATGCGCGCCATTTATTGACAGCGCAGTGTCGCGCCAGGTTTATTTACCGGAAGGAACCTGGTATGATTTTAATAATAATAAAAAATATGAAGGAGGGAAAACATATCTCATCAATATGTCACTGAGTGAAATTCCGATGTTCATAAAAGCTAACTCTATTCTGCCTTTGGCACGTCCTGTAAACTTTGTAACACCTTCTACTGTTTTCGAAATTACTTGCAGAGTATATGGAAACCCTGTTGATCCAATTGAATTATTTGAAGACAATAGTTTCAACTTTGATTTTGAAAAGGGAAAATTTAATTGGCTAAAACTATCCTTTTCCGGAGATAAAATCCATACGAACCGAAATGGAAATTACCAGGGAAAACTGTATGATATAAAAGATTTTTTTGAAAAATTTTAAGCAGATCATTAGAAATAGAAAATAAAAATCAACTTTTTTGCTGCCCTTACTTTAAAACATAAAGAAAAGAAATGAAAATAAGTATAACCACTTAAAACACAGATCATTATATGAGAAATAATAAAAGGGTATAATGTTTGAGTAAATGATTATAATTCTAATCGTTTTACAATGAAGAACAACCACAAGGCTTTTTTATTTATCCTGGTTTTTCTTTTCGGGATAATTTCAAAAGCCAATTCGCAAGACACCTCTTTTATTAAAAAAGATTCAGTACCTGGTTATTCAACTTCCAATCAAAATGGGGATACAACAATAACCGATACTGTACAACAACCAATTTCAATCAATGATACCGTACATAATCCTGTTTCAATCAAAAAGCCTCAATATGTTGCAGACAGTTCTGATTTGTATAGTACCAGATTCTCTGATTCATTAAAAAATTCCTTTACGATCAGCAATGGTTATTACATTCAATATCCACAGCAATTTATTTTGAGAATTTATTTAAGAAGCAAATTCGCTCCTTTTACTATTTCATCCAACGGAAAAGAAGATCTGAATTATAGAACCAATTTGAAACTCGGATTGGGACTTGGTTTTACTTATAAAGCAGTTACGTTAAATCTTGCTTATGGATTCAATTTCTTAAATCCTGAAAATGGAAAAGGAAAAACAAAAGGTATTGATCTGCAATTGCATATTTACCCTAAAAAATGGGCGATTGATGCGACCGGTGCTTTTCTGAATGGATATTATCTTGATCCAGAAGATTTTAATGGCCTTACTCTTACTGATTACTATTTGCGTCCTGATCTTCAAAGAAATGTGCTTGGTGTTTCTGCTTATCATTTAACCAATTCGGATAGGTTTTCTTACAAAGCCGCTTTTTCACAAAGAGACTGGCAAATAAAATCAGCAGGATCATTTTTATATGGCGCCGAAATCCATTATGGGGTGGTAAGAGGCGACAGCACGCTAGTTCCGTCAGGTGCCAGCCCTGATTATATTCAGGCAGGAATTGACAAAATCCAGTTTTTTGGCATCGGACCCGGAATTGGATATGCGTATACATTTGTAATGGGAAAACATTTTTTTATTACTGGATCAGCCATTGCAAGTTTGAATGTAAATATTTCTGCAGAGTCAACCGGAATTATTAAAAATACAGTTACAAAAATTTTGCCTGCCGGTGATTATAAAGCTGCAATTGGCTACAATTGTGAATCCTGGTGCATTTCAGCTTCTCTGATGGGAAACGCTTTATATGCTGGAAGTGCAATTTCTCATAAAGAATATTTTTTACCTACAGGAAATGTAAGCTTTATGATTGCGAAAAAATTTGGAACGAAAAGGAAGTACTGATTTTTTTAAAGTAAATAAACGAATTAACGAATCTATCTCACTCCCCTCACTTTCATTTGTAAAGTATATACTTTTTGTGAAGCAGTGATGAATAAAACATTCCTGTCTTTCCCGCCAAAGGTGATATTGCCCGTCCAATCTGCGGGAATGTCAATATGTTCAATTTGTTTTCCTTCAGAATTATAAACGGTCACGCCATTTCCTGTCAGATAAATATTTCCCTGATGATCAATTGTCATTCCATCAGAACCTTGCGCAGTAAACAAAGTTTTATCTTTCAAATTTCCGTCCTTTTCAATCGTGTATTTAAAAGTTTTATTTCCTTCGATATCGGCTACGTATAAGTATTTTCCATCCGGTGTACCAATGATTCCATTTGGTTTTTGAAGATCATCGATTACAACAACCGGATCATTTATCTTCTTTAAAAAATACACTTTCTGCCCTTCAATATCCGGAGATTTTCTTTTCCAGTAGGTACGTTGATAATATGGATCTGTGAAGTAAATAAAACCAGCAGGAGTAACAAAAACATCATTTGGGCCATTCAAAAGATGCCCATGAAAATCTTTCACTAAAACAGTAACTTTCTTATCAGCCCTTATGGACCACAATTGATCGTGTTCATCAGCGCAACTGATCAGGTTTCCATTATTGTCAAAATACATTCCGTTAGAGCGGCCTGCATCTGACATAAACAGGGAAAGTTTTCCATCAGTAGAATATTTCCATATCTTATTATTGGGCTGATCAGTAAAAAAAACATTGCCATCTTTATCCGTAGCGGGGCCTTCTGTAAAACTAAACTTGTCAGAAACCAGGTGCAATTTTGCGCCATCTGCAATAACAGGACTTTTATGTGATTGAGCTTCTGATTGAGACATAACGGCAATAAAAAATAAGTAGTAAATGAATTTGAGCATATTTGATGTAAAGTTAACTCGTCCCGTTCAACTGACGATATAATTAAAAGAGTAATTATACGAATTATACTTTTCGTTAATTTACTATCGCAATAGTAAATTCAATAATTGAAAAAAATAGCAGTAACGCTATTGTACACCGCAACTCAGCTATCTATCTTTGTCTCAGAAGTTGATTGGTGTTTATAAACATTAATCGCCAATCCAAATCCCTTGAAAATCGTTCCCAATCCAGGAAAAACCAAAGAGTCCGATATCAATCAACTTCTTTTTTTTGAATTCAATATTTTTGAAAAATATAGATCCTAATGAAAAACCAAGCCATTTAAACGGCTTTAAAAGTTTAACCCTGAAGAGAAATCCAAAACCAACAGGATTAAATAATTAAAAACTTCCGCACTAGTCCAGCGGAAGTTTTTACTTTATACGATTGCAAAGATTGAGCGAACATTATTATTGAATATTTAGCACTGATCTTTTTAACTTTACATCACAGCTTTCAAATTATTAAATTATTTCATTATGATTGAAATAATTTAGTGGCTTCCGGTGGATAAAAGATATGTTTTTAGGTTTCTGATATGTTGCTAAAAGGAATAAGTTTGGAATTGTTTCAGAAAAAAAGGGTTCATGGATTTATTTGGAAAATTTCTTCCTTCTGCAACAAAATGTTTTATGACAGAAGATGAATATGCTGCCAAACGTTGAATTGCTCAATAATTGTTTTCGATATAAATTTAAACCTAACAAACAGAAAATTTGATGAACCAAATAGCTCTTGAGAATTTATTTGTGATAGATATTGAAACTGTTTCAGAAAAAGAACACTTTCAATTATTGAATGATGAATGGAAAGAATTATGGACAGAAAAAATCAGCAGGCATCTTCCGCCGGAAACTACTGCTGAAGATTTTTATCCAATGAGAGCTGCTATCCTGGCTGAGTTCGCAAAAATTGCCTGCATTAGCTTCGGCTATTTTAAAAAAGAAAATAATCATCCTGATTCATTGCAATTCAGAATAAAATCTTTGTGTTCTGAAAATGAAAAAGAGCTTTTAAATGAATTTGCCGCTACACTGAAACAATTGCATATCAATCATAACTGGGTTTTTACCGGCCACAATATCAAGGAATTTGACATTCCTTTTTTATGCAGAAGAATGTTGATTAATGAGATTCCAATTCCTTCTTTCATTGATTTTCAAAACATGAAACCATGGGATACTCCTGTCCTGGACACACTGCATTTATGGCGTTTTGGGGATTATAAACATTATACTTCTTTAAAATTGCTGGCAGCTGTTTTAGGAGTTCCATCGCCAAAAGACGATATTGACGGAAGCCATGTTGGTGAGGTTTACTGGAAAGAAAAAAACCTGGATCGAATTTCAATTTATTGTGAAAAAGATGTTGCAACTGTTGCCAATGTTATCTTGCGATTTAAAGGATTGCCGTTGCTGAAAGAAGAACAAATCATTTTTGTGGGCAGAAATGCCAACAAATAACCTGATTCCTAATTTCATTTTTCTAAAATAGAATCAAGTTTTGAATGATAAAGAGGAAAATCATTCAGGTTATTATGTCCCCCATTTTTAATAGTAATAAATTCGTCCCCGGGTTTTAAAACTTTCTTCAGTTTTTCTGCCAAACGATAAGGAATAATATTATCAGAAGTGCCATGAAAAATAGTAACCGGCTCTTTTACGTCTTTCAAATATTCGCCAACAGGAAATTTAAAATGAGACATTCTGCTTGTTGGATAAATGGGTGCGTAATGGCTGAATAAATTGGGAATACTATAAAAAGGTGTTTCTAAAATCAATCTTTTACAATCTTCTTTTGCCGCGACATAAGAAGCCAAACCAGAACCTAACGATCTTCCATAAAGAATGATACTATCTGCAGAAAACCTGGAATGAGCAAGTTTATAAACTTCTTTTGCCTGGGCATACAAATTTTCTTCGGTGAGTTTTCCTGTTGTTTTTCCATAACCTGGATAATCAGGAATCCATATTTCATAACCTTGTTTTGTAAAATTATTTACGACTCTTTCATATCTTATTACATTTCCACCGTTTCCATGAAAATAAAGCACAACGCCCTTTGGAACTGAGTCTGAAGGAAAAAACTGAATCAAATTCAAAGTATCCGTCTTATTCATAGGAATATTTACTTCTTTGAATGGGATGGAAAATTTGAATTGAAAATCAGGAGGCAATGGTGCGGTGTGAAATAAAAACTTTTCCTGCAAATGATAAAGAGCAATTCCAATTCCGCAATAAATTAATGTACCAACAATGGTAATTCTATAAATTTTTCTCGCGGTTGAAACTTTATTTCCTGGTTCTTTCATAGTTTTTAGTTGTCAATTCCAATTCCGCTAACACTTGTTACTTCTAAATCTCTCCTTCCTCATCTAAAAAAACACGTTTTAATTTTAACTTCCGAACGGGAGCTACGATCAGTGGGAATTTTTCAACAGTAACATTGCTTTGTTCAAGTCCAAAACCTCTTTCTTCACTTAAGCTTATTTTTTTGATCCAGAAATATAGTTTCATTACAAGTTTTTCAAAAAACGGTAATTCATTGTCCTGTGATAAGAATTTTTCCAGTACAATAAATTGAAAATCGCCAACGACATTATTTTTCTGAAGGCTTTCATAACGGCTGGTAATGTTTACTTCTTTGTCGGCTACCATATCCTGAACTACTTTTCTAAACATCAGATTGATGCGCGGTTCCATGCGGAAACCCAATCTCAATTCAATTCTTATCACTTCATTCGGCACAATCGTATCGACTGTATAATCAGCAATATAAGGATCATCCTGTGTATCCACATGAACAAACCAATAAATATCTGCGCGCTTTGGTTTTCGGTTTAAGATAGAATAAACGATCTTATGTTCAATTTCTTTAGGGTTATTAGCGCTCGTGAGGTAAACCAGGTGGGTTGCATATTTAGGAATACTCAAATCATTACTAAGCTCCTGGATGGTTGGCAAATATTGGTCGAGTCGCACAAACTCTACATAGCGGTTTTTAATTTTTCGTGCTCTGAACCATACATACATTACTGTGAATAAACAGCCGCCAATAATAAGAGTTACAAAGCCTCCATGCGGGAATTTGTCGACAAGATTGGCGATTAAAAAGCTCAGTTCAATAGTAAGATATACAGCAAGGTAGAGGTAGACTAAAATCCGGGGGGTACGCCTCGAAATTAAAAAATTGGCAAATAAAATAGAAGTGGCCAACATACATAAAGTAATGGCAAGTCCATAAGCGCCTTCCATGTTGGAAGATGTTTGAAAATAAATGACGATACCAAGACAGCCAACGAGCAAGAGGGTATTAATTCCCGGAATATATAATTGCCCGCGCTCTTCTGTTGGGTAATTTATTTTCATTTTTGGCCATAAATTCAACCGGATACTTTCGCTGATCAATGTAAAAGAACCGCTGATAAGCGCCTGGCTTGCAATGATAGCCGCAATAGTAGCGATAGCCAAACCAATGATCTTAAAACTATCCGGCATAATTCCGTAAAAGGGATTGAATCCATTATCAATCATCGCGGTAGTAAAAGTTTGTCCTTTAAAATTCGCCAGTATCCAAGCGCCTTGTCCGAGATAATTGATGATCAAAGCGATTTTTACATAGATCCATGAAACACGGATATTTCCTCTTCCGCAATGACCAAGATCGCTGTAAAGGGCCTCGGCTCCTGTAGTGCAGAGAAAAACTGCACCGAGAATAAAAAATCCATTTGGATAAATCGCTAATAATTTTATTGCATAATACGGGTTGAGTGCTTTGAAAATATTAAGATTATCAAAAAGATGCATAGCGCCTAAAACCATCAGCATCATGAACCAAAAAAACATAATTGGGCCGAAAAGTTTACCGATTTTCGCCGTTCCAAATTGCTGCGAAAAGAACAGTGCTATTAAAATTACAATTACAATATATATTATTGCTGTTCCGCTGATATTGCTAAAAAAAGGTATTTGCTTCAAACCCTCAACAGCAGATGTAACGGTAATTGGTGGCGTAATCATTCCATCGGCCAGGATAGAAGCTCCCCCTATCATTGCGGGAAAAACCAGCCATTTTTTTTGCCGGCGAATTAAAGCATACAAAGAGAATATGCCGCCTTCACCATTGTTATCTGCTTGTAGAGTAAGGGTAATATATTTTATGGTTGTCTGTAAAGTAAGTGTCCAGATGATGCAGGAAAGCCCTCCAAGAATCAGGTCCGGCGTTATTACTTTATCCCTGATAATGGCATTGATTACATAAAGCGGCGAAGTACCGATATCTCCGTAAACGATTCCTAACGCAATAATCAAACCAACCGGTGTAGCCTTATTAAAATTTTTCTTCACGCTTTTACTTTATTGTTATTACAATACAATTGGTTTTGGCATTGCTACTATAAAAATAACTGCAAATGTAGAATGAAAGAATTTATCAGGCATTAAATATTTTGGAGCGTTTGAAGAGTTTCTGGAACTAAGGTATTTAATTCAACCTGATAATATCGATGATTTTAATGGGCGGTTTGAAATTCGTTTCATAATCAGGTTGTTCGTGAATTTGTTTTACATACTTCATTCCATCGATCACTCTTCCGAAAGTTACATATCCTTTTTTATCAGGGCTTGCCTCGCCGCCATAATCATAATCAGGTTCATTATCCATACAAATAAAAAATTCTGTATTTCCACTGTTGGGATCTTCATTTCTTGCTAAAGAAATCACTCCTTCCTGGTGAAGAATGCCTGTTTGCTGAGTAGTTTCCAATGGAATTCCCGGAATTTTTTGTTGTTTTTTAAAATTTGTTTGCCAAAGTCCGCCTTGTATCAATTGTGTTTTGGCAATATTCATCGACTGGTCTTCTTTTTTTAAAACCCGGTAAAAAGAAGTATTTTTATAGTAACCGGAATCCACATAAGAAAGAAATGCAGCAACAGTTTTTGGTGCTTTTTCAGGATATAATTCAACAATGATATCTCCAAAATAAGTTTTAATATCAATTGTGGGCTTGCTATATTTTTTTGGTTGTGAACAGCCGGAAAACACAATAGCAATGAAAAGAATGTTTTTGAAAAATTTAGAAAACATCAATTAAGATTTACATAGAGTCATTTGCGCAATATCCGGTGAACAAAGCAATATTTACAATTTGTATTTTATTTTTTAATACCATTTTTAAAAATCCACTCCCATGCTAAAATATAAAATTGGTTTGCCACGGAAGAATCCATTCATTGGCCAGCCTGCATCAAACTTTAAAAAATAACCAAGCAATGTACTTCTTGCCCCAAAGCCATAGCCACCTAAAAACGGCCCTATACCGGGAGCTTGTATTTTAACTGTAACAACCGATTGAGGGTCCTGGTAAGTGATAAACGGTCTTCCGATCTTATCATAAGCCCCATTCCATGCACTTCCAAGATCGATGAATTGTATCAATTGGAAGTTTCTTACAAAGGCATTATTGATCGGTTTACTGAAAAAAGTAGTAAATACTGGTAACCTGAATTCACTGTTGATGACTGTTGAATTATTTCCATTTGCCGCATTTTGAATAAACCCACGTAAATTCACTGCCAGAGATTGAAAAGCATAATCCTGGTCAGGTGCAGGATGATTGGCAGGGTTGAAATAACGATAAGTAGTTTGACCATTTTTGATTTTTTCATTGTTGCCAAACATAAACCAGTTGTCGATTCCACCTAGGTAATAAATCATTTTTTGAGTTCCCCAGCTAAAATCGCCCGCTACCCTTCCTGCCCATATAAAGTTGCGGTAAATCGGATAATAAGCTCTTGCATCAAAACCAAAATTGAAAGTATTTTTCGCTTCTGTGGTTTTATTGTTGAGCTGTGTATTAAAATCGATGTAAGCTTTATACCTGATACCATCCCAAATATTCTGAACCGGGTTTAATGTATTATCATAAACATATTCCAAATGCATTAAGCCATAAGTTGTAGATGGCGCGGTAGCAGAAAGAGAAAGCTGATCTATGCCGCTGATGACAACATTATCTCTTCTTACTCCTGCATTCAGTCGAACACTTCTTACTTCATCGAAAGGATAGGAAATGCTTCCCTGGTAAAGATTTGAATAAATCTTTCCGGGATAAACACTGGTACCGCTTGTAAAACCAACCTGCTGCACGTTGCGATAATACATCAATCCCCAATCTACTCTTCTTGTCAGGTTAGAAAACTGAAACAACCAGTCGTTGTCTTTCAAATTCGTAGAAAGCCTGAAACCGCCTGAAACTTTAATATCTTCCATAATGTCGGCAGTTCCAAGATTGATAATTCCATTTAATCCATTATTGGATGATAGAGTGACAGGACCTGCACCACCCTGGTAAATCTGATACCTCGTTCCCAAAACATTATTATTAAAGCCTGCAATTACATAATCCGCTGCAAACTTTTTCGGCTTGTATGGATATAATCTAGCCGTTGACAATACAGTCGATTCGTCGACGGGCGTTGCATTATTTAGCTCTGCCATCTGCGCACTATCCTTCTTTTCAACTTTAAATTCATGCTGAAAAATATCTTCCTGTTGAGAAACCTGTGGCGGTGCCTGAATTTCCTCTCCTCCGGATATCCTGCTTTTTTCCATCAGACTTTTCATGTAAGCGGTAGACCTGGCAGAAACATTTCTTCTTGTTAATGCATTTTCATCAATCTTTAATTTATAAAGAATTTTATCATCGCTTTGTTGAGTCACCTCACTAACCTGGTGGTTTTCACCGGCTTCTCTTGTTTCCAAAATGCTGCTTGCATAGTTGGTTAATGGGAATATATAAGCAGAATCGTTTGTAATAGAGACTACCGCGATAGAATCAACATCTTGTTTCTTGTAAACCTTTAAAGTTGAATCAATCTCGTGTAACGTAGGATTACGCATAATCTCATCGCTGATGATGACTAATGTATCCAAACCCGCTTTGGTACTTGTAAAATACCCGGCATACCTGTTTCCAATTCCATTAAGATCAGAAATAAAAGTGAATGTAGTGTTGCTGTATTGAGTCGGATAACGAGCTTCGCCAAATTTCAAATTAGTAAGCTGTGTGATTTGATTAAGCCCGGCTTTATTCGTGTTGAAATCAGTAACGAGAAAGATATTATAACGGTTATTCAGCAAAGAAGTGTCTGAGCCTTTTGCCCCAGCAGACGGACGATCACTTGAAAAAATAATTCCTTGTTTATTCGGAAAAGCAACATAAGAAGGATCCAGGTCATCATAAACATCATCTGTAACCTGCTTCAATTTTTCATTTTCAATATCATAAGTGTAAATATCTGAATGGCCATTTTTTACCGCGCTGAAAAGCAACGTTTGACTGGTACTCATATATTTCATATCCTGAACCTGATCGAAAAGATTGGTCAGATCTCTTTTGTAAGGTTTTACCTTTGTAATAACATCATACACAAAAAGCTTAATCCTTCCTTCTTCTTCATAAAGCACTGAGAGCCTTGTTCCTTTCGGATCCCAGGCCATCATTGGATAATTTGGATTTACTTCATCCTGTTTTGTTTTCACTCCAAATTTTAATAAAACCTTGTCTTCCCCATCTTCATTCAAAATCAATTTATATTGCCCTTTTTTATACTGAACTACTGCAAAATCGCCATTTCGCTTATTTGGATTTACATTAAAATGAAAATAATTTACTCTTTTTCCAACAGTATATTCTGTGATCTCGCTTCCTTTTGGATAATTTTTTCTGCGCGAAATATCATTTTCATATTTTTCTTCCTCATACTGCATAAAATCTGAAAGTACATCTTTGAATTTTCTTTTCTTGGTAACTTCCTGTGTAGCGCGTTTCAAACTTTTATAAACTCTTGCGAGGTAAAATAAATAGGACGTATTTTCTTTTTTATATTTTTCTTCAATATAATACCAGAAAGCATGTCCGGCCAGCAAAGGTTTATCAAAAGCAAGTTGATAAAAGTTGGTATAATTTCCACTGAGCATTGCGTTTTTCAGATCATCGTCCAGTTGTGTGCTCCAGTTTTGGCCGACATAAGCAACATAACCATCAATGAGCCATTGTGGAAGATCAAGCAAAGCAGCATTGCCCGCTACTTCTCCAAGATCTTCGCCAAATAAAATGTTCTGAACTAAAATTCCTGCAATGCCTTCACGGATTTGTCTTCTGAGATCAGCATGATTTCCATTGAAATAAACAATCATTTTATTGTTCACGAGTTTTGTAACACCGCCTGCATTTTGCCAATCCTGCCCAAGGCCGATGTTGCTTTGCTTCATATCATTAAATGTATTGTAAATGACAATATTCGCCCGGCGTTGCAAACTAAATTCAACAAATTTCTCAATGCCCGGAAGTTCTTGTTCTGCTACCTGCGCCACATATTTTGCAAGATCCTGCCCGTCCTGGTTAAAATAAGAGTTGAAATTTTGTGTCTGGTAATATTTCCATTTAAATTTCTTATACTGAACACGGTTTTTACCAAATTGCACAGTGCTCACTTGTGCATTTACCAAACCCACTGTTGTTAGAAAAAGAAAAAAGAGAAATATTTTTTTGAACTTTGGTTTCTTCTGATCTTGCATGTGCTTTACATTATAGTCGCCCTAAAATTAAACGTTTCGTAGTTATCAGGAAAATGAATTTATAGAACCCATATTGCATTATGTTTCAAATTAAAACTTTTACATTCAATCCGGTTCAGGAAAATACATATGTTCTTTTTAATGAACAAAATGAATGTATCATCATTGATCCGGGATGTTATTTTGACGCCGAAAAGGAAGAGCTAAAATCTTTTATAACACTTCACAAATTAAAGCCCAAAATCTTATTAAATACTCATTGCCACCTCGATCATGTATTTGGCAATAAATTTATTGCAGAAGAATATAAATTAACGTTAAATGCTCATTTACTGGAAAAACAAATTCTTGACATGGCGCCTGCCTCCGGATTGATGTTCAACCTTCCGTTTGAAAATTACCGGGGAGAATTGATCTATTTAAAAGAAGGAGATATTGTCGATTTGAGAGAAGATCAATTGCAGGTGATACATGCACCGGGTCATTCACCTGGAAGCATTTGTTTTTATTGCAAAAAACAACATTTTATTATTGGAGGCGATGTATTATTTCAAAATAGCATTGGCCGAACTGATTTGCCATTTGGAAATCATGAGGATCTCATTAAGAATATTAAGGAAAAGCTTTTCCTGCTTCCTACCGATACAAAAGTTTATCCCGGACATGGTTCTCCTACCACTATTGGGGCTGAAATAAAAGACAATCCATTTTTAAAGGAATAAAAGAATTTCAAGGCTTCGCAAAAAATCATTCATTTTCTGATAGCTCAGCAAAATATTTATGGAAATAAGGAATCGTTTCAATTCCTTTATTAAAATTCACAATTCCATATTTTTCATTTGGAGAATGGAGATTATCACTGTCCAATCCGAAGCCCATAAAAATGATTTTTATACCTAATTCTTTTTCCAAAATGCTACAGATAGGAATGCTTCCACCACCCCGCAACGGAACAGGCGTTTTTCCAAAAGTTGTTTCTATAGCTCTTGTTGCCGCTTTATATCCTTTGCTGTCAATTGGTGTAAGATAAGGCTCACCGCCATGATGTTCAAACGCTTTTACAGTAACTGAAGATGGAGCAATGGAGGTGAAATAATCGATTAATTTTTGGGTCATTTTATCGGAGCTTTGATCAGGAACTAATCTTGCAGAAATCTTTGCCGTTGCTTTGGATGGCAAAACTGTTTTCGCTCCTTCGCCCATATATCCGCCCCAGATGCCATTCACTTCTAATGTAGGCCTGATGCCAGTCCTCTCATTTGTTGTATACCCTTTTTCGCCAACCAATTCTTTTGCGCCCGTCTCATTTTTAAAAGCATTTTCATCAAAAGGTGCTTCATTCAGCAAGGCTCTTTCTTTATCCGAGACTTGCAAAACATCATCATAAAAACCAGGAATGGTAATATGATTATTTTCATCATGACAACTTGCAATCATTTTTGCTAAAACTGTAATCGGATTGGCCACAGAACCGCCATAAGTTCCGCTATGCAAATCTCTTTCAGGACCGGTAACCTCCACTTCAATATATGATAAACCCCGAACGCCAATATCAAGTGAAGGGGTTTCCAAACTGATCATAGAACTATCGCTGATTAATATTACATCCGCTTTTAGGAGTTCTTTATTTTGTTCAACAAATTTTCCAAGATTTGGCGACCCAACTTCTTCTTCTCCTTCTATTAAAAATTTGATATTGGTAAACATGGTATTTGTTTTTACCATCATTTCCAATGCTTTTACATGCATAAAAAACTGTCCCTTATCATCCGCAGATCCACGCGCAAAAACTTTTCCATCTTTTATAACCGGTTCAAAAGGATTGCTGTGCCAGAGTTCCAGTGGCTCTGCCGGCTGAACATCGTAATGCCCATACACAAGAACAGTCGGTTTATTTTTATCAATGATCTTTTCTGCAAATACAACAGGAAATCCTTCAGTTTGCATCACCTCAGCTCTGTCAGCTCCGGAATTAAGAAAACCTGCCTTCACAGCTTCTGCGCATTTTGTCATATCTTCTCTATGTTCTTTTTTTGCGCTAACAGATGGAATTCTCAGTAATTCCATCATCTCATTCAAAAATCTGTCTTTATTTTTTCCCTGGTAGTCTTTCCATTCTTCCATATCAAATCTGAATTTTTTATAAAGTAAATTGGGCGAATATAAATCTTTTTGGAGGGATAAGTGTAACAAAAAATTTTAACTGAAATCGTAAAAAATCCTCATAAAATATTTGGTTTTGTGAGTTCGGATTCTTTACATTTGCAACAGATTGCTTTTCAATTTATCAGCCTTTGTTTTAGTTGCATCAAATCGGGTGCTTCTACTGCAAAGGCTGAGTCTATTTTAGGAAAAGAAGTTTTTAAACCAGTGATTCAAATCTGTCTGAAACATACTTCCAGTTAACCACTTTCCACCAGTTGTCAACGTAATCTGCTCTTTTATTTTGGTATTTTAAATAATAAGCGTGTTCCCAGACATCAAGACCTAAAAGCGGAAATCCTTTAATATCACTAACACTCATTAATGGATTATCCTGATTTGGAGTAGAACCAATTTTTAAAGTTTTATTATCAGCGTAAAGCCAGACCCATCCACTTCCAAAACGGGTTTTTGCAGCTTCGTTAAAAAGGTTTTTAAAATGATCGAAAGAACCAAACTGGCTGTTGATCGCTTCACTTAATTTTTTCTCTGGCAAATTATTTTCCTGGGGTTTGCGCATACATTGCCAAAACATTTCATGATTATAATGCCCCCCGGCGTTGTTTCGCATCTTTACAGAATATTTTGAAAGTTGTGCTAAAATTTCTTCAACGGATTTTCCTTCTGCGCCTTCTGCCTGCGCGGCTTCTTTCAGATTTTTTGAATATCCGGCAGCATGCTTTGTATAATGAATTTCCATCGTTTTTGCATCAATAACATTTTCCAAAGCATCATAATTATAAGGCAATGGAATCTGATCAAAACCCGTTTTTACAAAATGTTTTGAAACATTTTTTGACGAAGAGCAAGATTCCAAAATAGAGCCAAAAGATGAAATTCCAACTGAAGCAATGAGACCACCTTTTACAGTTGTTTTAATAAAATCACGACGATCTGTTTTTTTAAATTTCTCCATAATATTAGTTTTAATTCAAACTTTTTTGGTTTGGGTTAAAAGTACCAAAAAGTGTTTGAATTGCTGTTCTTATATTTTTGAAAAAACGATAATAATATTCTTTATTGAATAATTGCGAATCGTGCATCGCTTTATAAGTAAGAAAAAATCCGACAGGAGTAAGAACAATTACCGGCAACCACATTCCGATTATCGGAACAAGAACATGATCTTTTGTAAATTTTTCTCCGAAAATGTTTAATAAATAAAAGATCATAAAGAACAATAAAGCCATCACCAAAGGCATGCCCAATCCACCTTTTCGAATAATAGAACCAAGCGGAGCACCAATAAAAAACAAGACCAAACACGCAATGGAAAGTGATAATTTTTTATGCCATTCAATTTCATGGGATGTAAAATCATCATTCTGACTTTTGTAATCAACACTTGCCATTTGTATCACATTTCTGGCATTACTTACATCGGCTATCGTTTGATCATACACAATAGTTTTTAAACTATCAGGTATCAATGAATCAAATGAAGTAATTTTTTTTGAAGGCTTTTTTTCTTTTATCACTTCTGTTTGCTTTAAAACAGCAACTTCTTTTTTTCCAGGAATACTATCTTTAAATTTAGAATACTTCACATAAGAAGCAAGAAGTGATTGATTTCTTTTATAAAGAGAATCAGGAACTTTTTTTAAGGAATCAAGATCAACATTCAACTGGCGCATTGTCTTCATCCGGATGTTATTCATAAAAAGACTATCCGATGTTTTCTGCAGATTCAATTGGCTCAGATCAAAAAGTTTGTTGTATTCTTTAAAACCAAGTTGAATAAATTCATTTTGTTTAGAATTAAATGTTCCGTTTTCTTCATACCGGTTTCCGTTCATCAGGCGGAATTGAAGAAACTTTTTGTCGTTGCTCATGGACATGATTCCGCTTTCGGAAATGATCGTATTATCCTGAACCCCGTTTGACTGTTCATATATCAGCACATGATGCAACGTGCTTCTGTCATTATCCTTTTTATCTACTTTAATTGAAAATCCGCGAAAACCATTATAAAAAACTCCGTCTTTCAAATCAAATGCAGGGCTCTTTTCATAAATATCATGATAAATCACAGCAAATTTTAAATTCGCAACAGGAGCTATATAATTGGCAAATAAAAATGCAATTCCTGAAAGAAA
This sequence comes from Hanamia sp., assembly GCA_035606215.1. Lineage (GTDB taxonomy): Bacteria > Bacteroidota > Bacteroidia > Chitinophagales > Chitinophagaceae > Ginsengibacter. The sequence goes on along the minus strand of DATNFV010000022.1, from coordinate 8,522 downwards.
AATCGTTACAAAAAGAAGTGGCCTCATAAAACGAAGCAAAGAAATGCCGGAAGATTTGATCGCTACGAGTTCAAAATTTTCACCCAATTTTCCAAAGGTCATGATGGAAGAAAGAAGAATAGCGATCGGCATAGCAAGTGTTACCAAAGTGGCACTCGCATAAATTAAAAATTCTGTCAAGGTCAGCAGGTCTAAACCTTTTCCTACCAGGTCATCAATATATTTCCACAATATCTGCATCATAAATACAAACAGTGTGATAAAAAAAGTGGCGGCAAAAGGCCCTACAAAAGCTTTAAGTATAAGTTTGTCGAGTTTTTTAAACATCTAAAAATGATGGAGCGTTTACACTTTTTCTCTTCGAAAAAAGCATTGTGGCAAAAATACACCTTTCGTATTTTGAAACAGAACTATTAAAAACTGAAGAGGAATTTTGCAAAACAATAGCAATTTCAGTTTTTGAAATAAGGTAAAAGAAAATGATTTTCAAATAAAAAAGAGAAGCATCTATAGAAATAAAATGCTTAATAGTTAAAAGCCAAAATTTTATTGGAAAAAGAAATCAACTTCCCAGGCGATGAAATAATTCTTTCACCTGTGTTTCCCAAAGCTGGCTTTGGTCTTTGATATCTTTCTTTTCAGCAAAATCATGAATCACCAAAATAGTTTGATTGGTAACCTCAGATCTTTCAATGCTGAATTCAAAAAATTCATCTTTTGGAGAATCAACCCAATGAAATCTTACCATCCTGTTTTCCTCCATTTCTAATACCTGTGCTTCTTCGGCAGAGCCAGACCATGAAAACGTAAATAATCCGTTTTCATCTTCCACTTTATCGGCAAACCATTCCTGCAAACCTGAAGAAGTGGAAAGAAATTCATACAGAATCGCCGGAGAACATCTCACAGGGTATTCAACAGTATATTTTATTTTCTTACTCATCGCGATTTTTAAAGACATTATCTGCAATAATAGAAAATAAATTAACTAACCAACAAAATTTATCTTTTTTTTTAGTAATTTATCTGAAAAAAAAATTATTTTATACTGAAAAAATATTTTCAGGTGAGAAAAACAAATAATATTTTTTTTAAAACATACTTAAAGTGTATTAAATTACGTTTGTTATGAAAATAACATTTTGAAGACCGGCTAACATCTTCTTAATTTTTAAAATTACCTCTATGAGTATGCGTTCTTTAAAGATTTCAAAATCTATTACTAATCGTGAGAGTGAGAGTTTGGAAAAGTATCTGCAGGAAATTGGAAGAGTTGATATGATCACTGCTGAAGAAGAAGTAGAACTTGCTAAGCTTATCAAAGATGGCGATCAAAAAGCTCTTGACAAATTAACCAAAGCTAATTTGCGTTTCGTCGTTTCTGTTGCCAAACAATACCAAAACCAGGGACTTACTCTTCCAGATCTGATCAACGAAGGAAACCTTGGTTTGATAAGAGCCGCCCATAAATTTGATGAAACCCGAGGATTTAAATTTATTTCTTATGCGGTCTGGTGGATTCGCCAAAGCATTATGCAGGCTATAGCAGAACAATCACGTATTGTAAGACTACCAGTCAACAAAGTCGGATTAACAAGCAGAATCAGTCGCGCTTATTCGCAACTCGAACAGCAATTTGAACGTACTCCAACCACAGAAGAATTAGCAGATGTTCTGGAAATTGAAATTGATGAAATAGCAGCAACGATGAGCGTTGCAGCACGTCATGTAAGCATGGATTCACCGTTGGGCGAAGGAGAAGAAAGTACGTTGATTGATGTGCTTATCAATGGAAATGCAGACAGCGCCGATAAACAAATCATGTTTAATGACTCATTGCGCCAGGAGATCCAGCGTTCATTAACTTTATTAACTCCGCGGCAAAAAGAAGTGATTTGTTTCTTCTATGGAATTGGTCTCGATGAGCCGATGAGCCTTGAGGATCTAGGTTTAAGATACGGACTTACAAGAGAAAGGGTTCGTCAAATAAAAGATAAAGCATTAAAAAAATTACAAACATTTTCGGCAAGTAACCTCTTGCGCGACTATATGGGAGTTTAGAGTAATGGTCCTTTTTTCATAGCTAAGTGAATGTCTGATCTTTCGGATGTTCACTTTTTTTTTACACTTTTAGTGGTTTTTTATGGTCTTTCAGAGAATCATAATTTGAAAAATGAACCCACATTTCATTTTGATTTGAAAAAACTCACAACAATTCAAATTCCTATTTTTGCCGGATGAATCAATATTTCAAAATAGGAAAGCTGGCAGCAACTTTTGGTGTGGATGGACAATTGGTTTTGCAGCATAGACTGGGAAAAAAAAATTCGCTGAAAAATTTAGAAACGATTTTTATTGAAGAAAAAACAGATTCATTTCTTCCTTATTTTATTACCTCTGCAAAAATAAAAAACGACCAGGAGATGTTAATTTCACTTGATGAAATTTCTTCAAAAGAAGCCGCCCGTTTTTTATTGAAGAAAGAAGTGTGGCTGAGCGAAAACGATTTTAAAAAATTTGCGGCAAACACGGCTCCTATTTCATTCCTTGGATTTACCATTGTTAGCAATAAAAAAGATTTGGGAGAAATTATTGAAGTGATTGAACAGCCGCATCAATTGTTGTGCACTATTTTAATGAATGGCAAAGAAGCCCTGATTCCTATCCATGAAGATTCACTGGAAAAAGTGGATCAAAGAGGCCGAAAACTTTATGTTGATTTGCCTGATGGATTATTAGATCTTTATAAGGATCTGTGAAGAAATGAATTGGTAAATTTACATTTCACAATGTCAGTTCCATCAAATATAATTGCCCATTTCGATCTCGATTCATTTTTTGTTTCTGTTGAGATTTTAAAAGATCCTTCTTTAAAAGGCAAGCCGGTAATTGTTGGCGGTCACAATGAAAGAGGCATTGTAACAACGTGTACTTATGAGGCAAGAAAATTTGGAGTACATTCTGCAATGCCAATGAAAACCGCGATGAGACTATGTCCGCAGGCAATCGTTGTACCAGGAAATTACTCAGAATATTCCAGGTATTCAAAATGGGTAACGAATATCATTGCATCAAAAGCGCCGCTTTTTGAAAAAGCCTCTGTTGACGAGTTTTATATTGATCTGCATGGAATGGAAAAGTTTTTTCATCCATTAAAATGGACAATTGAATTGCGCGAATTAATTATGAACGAAACAGGATTGCCAATTTCTTTTGGAATTGCAAAAAATAAAATGGTGGCAAAAATGGCAACAAATGAAGCCAAGCCAAATGGATTTTTACAGGTTCCCTTAGGAAAAGAAAAAGAATTTTTAGCGCCGCTTGAAGTCAATAAAATTCCTGGCATTGGCGAACAAACCAATAAGATCCTTCAATTTCATCAAATAAAATTCATTCGTGATATTCATAATACAACCGCTGAAAATCTTGAAAAAATTTTAGGGAAATGGGGAAACGAATTATGGTATAAAGCACAGGGAACGTATGAATCAACAATCAAAGAATATCATGAACCAAAATCAATTTCTAAAGAAAATACATTTGAGGAAAGTATTTCAGACATAGATTTTCTGATGAGTGAAATTGTTCGTATGACAGAAAAAATTTGTTTTGAATTAAGAAAAGAGGAAAAGGTTGCAGGATGCGTAACGATTAAATTGCGGTATCCCAATTTTGAGACAACATCACGCCAGACAAGCATTCCATATACTTCTGCCGATGACGAAATTATCCCGGTTGCTAAAACTATTTTTCATAAATTATATAAAAAAGGAAAACCGGTTCGCCTGCTTGGCGTTAAACTCAGCGATTTCAACAATAATGCCTTACAAACCAATTTGTTTCATGATTCTGAAAAGAAAAATGTTTTGTACAAGACTTTAGATGAAGTAAAAAACAGGTTTGGAAAAGGCAGTGTAGTAAGAGCTTCAGGAAAATCATGAATTATACAATCAAAAAAGCAGTATTTATTCGTTTCTCTATAGAACTTGAAAAGCAAATTATTTACAGTGTATCAGGCACATTATTCCTGAATCATATCGGTCAACGTTTTCTTTTCAAGAACTTTTAAAGTTGCGTCTCTCGCTATTAACATCATCTTTCGCATGCCACAGCTTTCTTCATTACAGTCACGGCATTTTTCATAAAAATTCAAGCTAACGCAGGGTAACAAAGCGATTGGGCCATTAATAACACGAATAACAGTTGCAAGATTAATTTTTGATGGAGAAATTTTCAAAGCATACCCCCCACCCTTTCCTTTTTTACTTTCGAGCAAATCGGCTTTTTTTAAATCATTGAGAATGTGTTCTAAAAATTTCAAAGGAATTTTTTGCTGAATAGAAATATTGGAAATTTTCACCGGCTCTTTTCCATAATTTTCTGCAAGATGAGCAAGAGCGCGAAAAGCGTATTGAGTTTTTTTTGAAAGCATACAAGTGGCAATTACTTTGTTTGGCAGATAAAAATTAATACAAAATGCAAATTTATAAAATAAAACCCTACTGATTTTATAGGTTATTACTATATTCGCAAAATCTTTTACAAAAAAATAAAAAAATATGAGTTTACAATTAGGGGACACCGCTCCCGATTTTACAGCGGAAACCACCCAGGGGAAAATTAATTTTTACGATTTCCTTGGCGATCATTGGGGTGTAATTTTTTCACATCCTGCAGATTATACTCCCGTTTGCACAACAGAACTGGGAAGGACAGCACAATTACAAAATGAATTTGAAAAACGTGGTGTAAAAGTAATAGCCGTAAGTGTTGACCCATTGGACAAGCATCATGGATGGACAAAAGATATCAACGAAACACAGAATTGCAATGTTGAATTTCCGATTATCGCAGATGAAGATAAGAAGGTGGCTAATCTTTATGGAATGATTCACCCAAATGCATCAACAACTGCTACTGTTCGTTCTTTATTTGTTATCGGTCCAGATAAAAAAATAAAACTGATCATTCTTTATCCTGCATCAACCGGAAGAAATTTTAATGAAGTTTTGAGAGTGATTGATTCACTGCAACTTACTGCCAATCATAGTGTATCGACTCCGGCAGATTGGAAAAGCGGTGAAGATGTAATTATTTCTCCGGCTATCAATACAGAAGATGCAAAGAAAAAATTTCCAAAAGGAGTAAGGGAGGTAAAGCCTTATTTACGTTATACTCCACAGCCGGATTTGTCTTAATTTTTATTTTAAACAAAAGAGGACGATTTTATTTTAACCAGAATTGTCCTCTTTTTTTATTTTCTGATTTTTCTCAATTGTTGCAAAATCGCTTTCATATCTTTTGGCAACGGTGCTTCAATAAAAAATTCTTTCTGTTGTCTATCTTTGAACCCTAAACTTGCAGAATGCAATGCCAGCCTGCTTATCAGTGGTCTTTCTTCTAATTCATTATTACTCAGTTTGTATTTTTTTTTGAATGAAGAAAGTAAAATTGGTTTCCCATCTCCATAAATTTCATCACAAATAATCGGGTGACCTACGGATTTTGTATGCACTCTTATCTGGTGTGTTCTGCCACTTTGAATTTCAAATTGAACCAAAGAATAAATTCCATAATCTTCAATTACTTCGTAATTCGTCAATGAAGGTTTTCCTTTTTTGCTGATTGTCATCACTCCTTTTTTCACCGGATGTTCGGCAATCGGTTCATTGATTGATCCTTTTTTTTCCGGCATACTCCCACGCACAATTCCCATATATTTCTTCCGAATATTTCTTTGTTCAAACAATTGGGAAAGATACTTGTGTGTTACTTCATTCCTTGCAAAAAGAATCAATCCGCTTGTGTCGCGATCGAGGCGATGAACAATGAATACTTTTCCGTACTTCTGAGTTAAAATTTTGTACAATGATAATTGCGTTTCATCATGCCTGTCAGGAATGGTAAGCATTCCGGCTTCTTTGTTTATTGCAATAAAATCATCGTTTTCAAAAATGATCGAAAATCCTTTCACAATCTTTATTTATTATTTTCTTTTTTAGATTTATTAGTTCCGGCACCGCTGATATTTTTTCCTTTGTTCATATATTTTAATGCGCGGATTTCTTTTTCACTTAGATATCTCCATCTTCCCCGTTCAACGTTCTTCTTGGTAAGATTGGCATACATTACACGATCCAAACCTTTTACATCATAACCTAAATGTTCAAATATTCGCCGAACAATTCTGTTTCTGCCGCTGTGCAATTCTATTCCAATGACTGACTTGTCTTTTGCATCTGCATAGGCTAAAGCATCTGCAAAAATTTCTCCGTCTTCTAATTTAATTCCACTTAAAATTTTCTCAAAATCGGCTTTTGTCAAAGGCTTGTCCAATTTTACTTCGTATACTTTTTTTACATTGAAACTTGGATGCGTTAATTCCTGGGTAAGCGCACCATCATTGGTTAACAGCAGCACACCGGAAGTATTTCTATCCAGTCTTCCGACAGGATAAATTCGCTGATCGGTAGCATTTTTTGTGAGTTGCAAAACAGTTTTTCTATTCTGCGGATCATCTGTTGTAGTGATATAATCTTTGGGTTTATTTAATAAAATATAAACCAGGTTTTTGGTCACGAATATTTTTTTGCCATTATAAAAGACATCATCTTTTTCATTGACTTTAAATCCAGGCTCTGTGATTACTTTTTTATTTACAGAAACTTTTCCTTCTGTTATTAAAGCCACTGCATCGCGCCGAGATGTAATGCCACAATGTGCAATAAATTTATTCAAAGGCATTTCTCCAACAAGTGAATCCTTTTTTTCATCGGTGGCTGTAAAAGAAGTTTTATCGCTCTTTTCTATTTTGCTTCGCGGATATTTTTGCCTCTTATTAGTTGTGTTTTCCGGCTTATTTTCAAACCCCCTGGTTCGTGATGCACGCTTTTCTTCAAAATGCTTTTCAATGGCTATGGCTCTTTCTTTTTTGGCTTTTTTTTTCTCCTGCTTGTATTTTTCTTTAACAGCAGCGTTGTTTTTCGGGTTAATAAATTTCTGGAAAGGTTGTTGACTCATGAGAATTGATTTACTGTTTTTCAACAGGAATGAATGACAAAGATAATTTAAAAGAAAACCGTGTGTGTTTGGATTAACATTGTTATAAATAAATTTTTCTCTGCAAAAATTTCTCCTCTTATTTTTTTTATCACTAATTTGAATCCTCAAAAATTTCAAACTCTCAAATTAAAATTATGCAAACGGCCTTCGTCAATGGAACCATTTTTACGGGTAAAGAAAAAGTTACAGGAAAGGCGCTGATTATTGAAAATGATCAGATAAAAGAAATCACGAACAATGAATTGATTGCAGAAAATATTAAAAAAATTGATTGCAAAAATTGTATGATCGCTCCCGGACTAATTGATCTTCAGATTTATGGCGGCGGCGGATTTTTATTTTCAAATGCGCCTTCTGCAGAAGCATTAAACGCAATGGCAGAAGCGCTTGTAGCGGTTGGTACCACGGGGTTTTATGTTACATTAGCGACCAATTCGATGCAGATTTTTCATGAAGCGATAAAAGTGGTAAAAGAAAATCCTCATCCTGCTGTGTTGGGTTTGCACTTTGAAGGACCATATTTGAATCCGGTAAAACGAGGGGCACACATTAAAGAATATATCAAACGACCTGAAAGAAAAGAAGTAGAAGAGCTATTAAAAGCTGCGAATGGAGTTTTGAAAATAATGACGCTTGCTCCTGAAATGTGTGATCCGGAAATCATTCATTTATTAAAAGATAATGGCGTAGTAATTTCTGCGGGACACAGCAATGCAACTTTTGCAGAAGCAGTAGCAGGTTATGAAAACGGTATTACTACAACAACCCATTTGTTTAATGCAATGTCGCCGATTCATCACCGCGATACCGGTTTACCAGGCGCTGTTTATCTTTCTAAAAATGTGTATGCGAGCATTATCGCTGATGGAATTCATGTGGATTTTAATGCTTTAAAAATCAGTAAAAAAATCATGCAGGAAAGATTATTTCTCATCACAGACGCAGTAGAAGAGGTGAAAGAAGGTGCTTATGTTCATGTAAAAAAGGAAGACCGGTTTACGTTGCCGGACGGCACATTATCCGGCTCTAAACTGACACTTTTAAAAGCAGTGCAAAATTGTGTGGAACAAGCAGAAATACCGCTGGGTGAAGCTTTGAGAATGGCTTCTACTTATCCGGCACAGGTGATGAAATTGTCGGACCGTGGAAAAATTGATATTGGCTGTAAAGCTAATCTTACTATTTTTTCTCAAGATTATCAGATACGGGGTACCGTGTTGGAGGGAGAGGTGGATGCGAATTGTGAATTGGGGAGGTTAAATTAAGAAGGTAATTACCAGGATTCTTCTTATATCATTACTACGGGTGCAACGTGGCAAGTCGGAGGCAAATCCGGGCCAAGTCCAGGGTAAGTCGGGGCTTATAGAGGAGTTGAGTGGGCTTTGAGTGGGCTTTAAGTGGGCTTTGAGTGGGCTTTGCCAGGGAGTAGGTTCAAAGGATATATGGAATATCTACGGCTG
>DATNFV010000021.1:0-2649 GCA_035606215.1 Hanamia sp. | reverse complement strand
TACTCAATCTTTTCAACAATGCTTTTTATGCAGTAAACGCCCGCCTGAACGAATCATTCGGGCAGGAACAAAAAACACGAAATCCTGAATTATATAAACCAACCGTTTCTGTCGCTACAATGAAGTGTGATGATAAAGTTCAAATCATTGTAAGAGACAATGGCAACGGGATTCCTCAAAATATTGTTGATAAGATCTTTCAGCCATTCTTTACAACAAAACCAACAGGAGAAGGAACAGGATTAGGATTATCATTGGCGTATGATATTGTGAAAGCACATGGAGGAACTTTTAAAGTGGAAAGTAAGGAAGGTGAAGGAAGTGAGTTTGTAATTCAATTGCCTGTCTGAATCACGGATTAAAAGGATTAAAAGATGGCACAGATAAAAGTCATTACAATTGAAAAGTCGAAATCAGTGAAATCCAAAAATCCATTTAAATCCGTGATTCAGAAAAGTTATGATTATTATCAAAGCGCATGGAGAGACTTTAAAAGTGGAAAGTAAGGAAGGTGAAGGAAGTGAGTTTATTATTCAATTACCGTTATAAGTATTCTATAAATTATTACAAATTAAATTAATAATAATGGGCAGTTTAAAAAAGTTAGCAGTTGTAGGTTTCCTGTTTATGATTCCGCCTGCATTATTTGCCCTGCAAGGCAGCTACGCAGATTCTATACTTAATGAGCTAAAGCTCATAAAAACAACAGATGGTAAAGACAGTATTTATTACTCGAAGGCTATAGAACTGATTGATAGGAATAAAAAAGAAGTACTGCTCGAAAACAGTTCCATTATCGGGGAACTGAATCAACTAAAAACTATACTGGATGAAAAAAAATATTATAACCTTTTTTGGGAATTTTATGACAGTCACTTTTCATTAGACAGTATCCCAAATGAAGCGTTGATAAAATTTGGGAGAGATTTTATTGAAAAAAACAAAGCTGGTTGTTCACCGGAGTGCAAAAAGGTATTTCTTGAAATACTTAGGGAGACAAGGGTTCCCTACCGCAACAGCAGCCATATATATGAAGGAATAGAATATTACACCAATCTTTGTAACTATTTTGTTGAAAGAAATGACCGCGATGCCGCCACTATCGCATATAGTGTTTTATCGTCGTTTTATTATCGCGTTGGCCTGTTTGCAAAAACTGAATATTACCTGCTAAAATCTCTTAGTTTTTTGGATGACAACCCTGCAAATGATACACTTTATGAGTTGCTGGGCACTTCCGGAAAGTCCAACAGGTATTTAATTTTAGCAAATGTCATGGAAGATGAGAACAAGCCTCAATCGGCTGAAAAATATCAAAGGCTTGCAATAAATGAATTCAATAAATTGCGATCGCCATTACTATACCTGGATGGACCCTATCTCTTTTTGCAATTGGCAAGTATAAAAACCCAGTTGAAAAGCGATAGCAGCACCTATTATTACGACAAAGCTTTTGATCTCTTAAGTTTATATAAAGGGACACCACTTGAATACGCATGGTATTATATAGAAAAAGGCAAAGACCTTTTAAGTAAAAATGAAGATGACTCAGCCGCCTATTATTTTTCCAACGCTAAGTTTTTGAAAGAATATCAACATCTGGGTATTACCAGTGTTTTTGGCGAATTAATTCCCAATTATTATACGGCCACCTTAGCCCTTAAACAAAACAAACCACAAGAAGCTATTCAATTACTACAACCCGAAATACAGGAACTGAAAGCCATTACGGCAAATGTTTCCCTTATCAATGAATTGCAATTACTTGCGAAAGCCTACACTGCAGCAGGAATGTATAAAGATGGCTTTGATGCGCAAACGCAACTATTGGGAATAAAAGAAAAACTGGCCCGTGACGCCGAGGAAGCAAAATCATTAAACTTCGCAATTGAAAAAAAAATGCAGGATAATGAAAATAACATTGCCTTGCTGAAGGCGCAGGATGAAGCCGGTAAAAAAACAAAATACTACTTATATGGTATTTTGGCCCTTCTGGGGCTGTTTGCCATTACTTTAGGTATAGCCATTGTGAACAAGCAAAGATTAAATACCCGCCTGACTACAAAAAATACGGAAGTTGTAAATACACTCGAACAACTCAAACAAACACAATCTCAACTCATTCAATCAGAAAAAATGGCAAGCCTTGGAGAACTAACCGCAGGTATTGCTCATGAAATACAAAATCCTCTAAATTTTGTAAATAATTTTTCTGAGGTAAATAAAGAAATGCTGGAAGAGCTAAAGGCTGAACGCTTAAAGCCAAACGCAGAGAGAGATAATGTTTTACAGGATGAACTAATCAATGACGTTATAGAAAATTCAGAAAAAATAAATCATCATGGCAAGCGGGCAGATGCAATCGTAAAAGGAATGTTGCAACATTCAAGACAATCATCAGGCAAAAAAGAACCTACAGACATCAATGCTTTGGCCGATGAATATTTACGTCTCTCCTATCATGGTCTTCGGGCAAAGGACAAAACTTTTAATGCCGAAATGAAAACTGATTTTGATGGAACAATTGGAAAAATAAATGTGATCCCACAGGATATTGGAAGGGTGCTTTTGAATCTTTTCAACAATGCTTTTTATGCAGTAAACGCCCGCCAGAACGAATCATTCGGGCAGGAACAAAAAACAAGAAAT
>DATNFV010000020.1:0-16894 GCA_035606215.1 Hanamia sp. | reverse complement strand
CGTGAAACCAACCACAAGATGAGTTTTCTTTTAAGGGTCGTCAAAGACTATGACGTTGATAGGCTACAGGTATAAAGGCAGTAATGTCAAAGCCGAGTAGTACTAATTGCCCGTAAGCTTTTTTATTTTTTTATTGGTATTGCAACTTTCCCTTTATGTTAATTTATTATTGATTATTGAAGTTATTCTTTAATCAAACTCAACAAAATCATTTGTTGCTGGTAGCCGGTAGTTGACTTTTCTTTCAACTTTTAGCCTTCAACCTTCAACATGACCTCTTTATGGTGGTTTTGCCGAGGGTGTTCACCTCTTCCCATCCCGAACAGAGAAGTTAAGCCCCTCATGGCCGATGGTACTACACAACAATGTGGGAGAGTAGGTAGCTGCCATATTTATTAAAACCCTTTCAGTTAATTCTGAAAGGGTTTTTTGTTTTATAGTAATTTAAGGGAAGCCGGTACTACTTTAGTTTCAGGAGTTTTTGTTTTTATCCGTTCAATTCCATTTACTGGGTAATGGTTTTTTGTTTTGTTTTGTTTATCTTGCCATCCAGTAAAATAATAAATGAAAGCTAACGTTTTAGCCTTACATTCCCTGGAGTTAAGTGGATTATAATGGCATGAAGATTGATATTTTTAAGCAGTTAAATTTTTTTGCAAACTCAATTGCTTTAAATGCTTATGAATTTGTATCTGACTTGTTTCATTTAAATCTCTAATCATAATTGTTTACCTTAAAAATTAAAAAAACATGAAAAATGTTCTTAAATGTCTTATTTTGGTTTGTTCTATTTCATTATTCGCTTCCTGTAAGAAAGATTCTAAACCTGCTCCAACTCCCACTCCAGTAAAATTAGATTCTGCCGCACAATCTTTTATTACCAGTTCTGCCATCACTGATACAGCACAGCAAAGTGCTATTAATACTTTAGTAGTTCAATTGAAGCAAAATAATTTATGGAACAAGTTTTTAGCAATATACCCAATGGTAGGTGGAACAACTGCCACTACTAAATTGAATTTAAAAGATCCCAGGGATTTAGATCAGGCTTTCCGGATTACCTGGAATGGTACTCCACAGTTTCAGGCAACCGGGGTAACTTGTTTGAATTCCACAGATTGGGGAGATACTCACCTGTCTGACAGCCTTCTCGCTTTTGATAACTCTTCAATTTCCTTTTACTCCGGAACGCAAAATCAAACTGCTGGTTATGATATGGGATGCAGTAACCAGGTTTCGCCCTATAATATGATTGCTGTTTATGAAGATTTTACCAAGGATATTGTAAATACCTGGTTTAATGCATATGACTCAGTTCCATCACAACCTTCTTCAACCGTTGGATTATTTACCAATTCGTCCTCCACTGGAAAGGTCGTACGATATGTAAACGGTACAGTTAATAGAACTTATGGCGCTCCTGCCAATGGTCATACTGATATGAACATCACGATTGGGAAAGTTGTAGATGATCCAGGTATGGGATTAAAAGAATGCAGGTTTGCCGCAATTGGGCAAGGCTTAAGTGACGCAGAAGCATTAAGTTTTTACAACATTGTAAAAGCATATCAAACCAAACTTAACCGATAAGATTTTTTTTCAAAAAAGCTGGGCTGAAAAATATTTCAGCTCAGCTTTTTCTATGCGGTTCTTATTAGCTTGTTTAAAGATTAATTTCTAAAAATGATATTTGTTGTGATTTAGCCGTTAAGAATATTCTCAAATTCTTCAATAAATGGAACCTGACCCTGAACTATTCTTTTCCTGGCTTCCTGAAGATTAAACCATGCAGCTTTATCTACTTCTGCAAATGATTGTGTCTTTCCTGATCCTTTTGGCCATTCCATTTCAAAAAGGTTGCTTTTTATTTCTCCTAATTCAATCTCTGCCGGCATCATCCACGCAAAAATTATTTTTCCTGATTTTTGTTTTAAAGGTTTGAGAGGAACCGGATCTTTCAGATCAATTGAAATTCCAGTTTCTTCCTTTGTTTCACGGATAGCTGCCTTCAAAGGATCTTCATTCTCTTCAATTTCGCCTTTCGGAATGGACCATGATGCGATTTCCTTCTTTGCCCAAAATGGACCGCCAGGATGTACCAGCAAAACTTCTGGTAAATTATTTTTAAAATGATACAATAATAATCCGGCGCTTTTTTTTGTCATAAACTGAATTAGCAATTGTCCTTTATGCAAAAATTCTTCCATTTTTTATTTATAAAGTATAGTAAAGCAATAAATAAGTTCCTTTTAAAAATAAAATCAGTTTATTTTCGTTCGATAAAAAACATTCCTACAACTATGAAATCGCAAAATATTTTTGTGATTCTGCTTACAACAGTTTCCATCTTATTTCAGCTTTCTGCCAGTGCCCAGGCGGATTCATCTCAGGCAAAAAAATCTTATTTTAAAGTTCAGACATCCTATCTTTCAAATTCAGTTTATTCAGGAAGAAAAGATTCTGAAACTGTTTCTTATTTGACACCCTCAATTGGTTATTTTCATAAATCAGGGTTTTATGTAGATGGCCAGATGTCTTTTCTTTCCAATTCAACTGATGCGGGAAGAATTGACGAAATAGTAATCGAGACCGGATATGATTTTAGCATTAATGATCTTTTTGATGCCGGGTTTTATGCCGGAAAATATTTCTACAGCAATAGCAGCTTTGCAGTTACTTCCGATATTAAAGCTGATCTGGGCACTTATTTTACTTTCAATACTAATGTCGTAAATATCGGCGGCGGTGCAGATCTTCTGGTTTCTACAAATAATGACTTGAATATTAATGGCAATATTGCACATGCATTTAATTTTTCTGTTAAAAAAGCAGATATGGCATTTTCTCCTACTGCAGAAATTAATGCAGGAACTCAATCTTTTTATCGTGCGTATTATGAAAACAGAAAGTTTGCTTTTACTACTCATGGCTCAAACGGACAAGGACGTGGACATAATAAAAAGACAGGAACGACAACTACGACAACCACTGATACTTCCAGTTTTCAAACAGTTACTTTTCCAGAGCAAAACCATTTTTCAATTCTTGATTATGAGTTTTCCATTCCAATGACTTATGATGCAAAAAAATGGGGAGTATTCTTAACTCCGGTTGTTGCAGTTCCTCTAAATCCAGCTACTTATGCAATTAATGGTATACTGCAGAAGGAAAAATTATCAACAAGTTTTTTTGTAAAAGCAGGAGTCTATTTTAAATTTTAACTGCTGGTTTGTCCATTACCAACTCAATCAAAACTCCATTCGTATCTTTTGGATGAAGAAAACAGATGAGTTTATTATCGGCACCTTCTTTTGGCATTTCATTTAATAAAGTAAATCCTTCATTTTGCAAACGCTTCATTTCTGATTCCAAATCATCAACCTGGAAAGCAATGTGGTGTAAACCTTCGCCTCTTTTTTCAATAAATTTATTGATCACACTGGCAGGGCTGTAAGGCTCTAATAACTCAATTTTATTTTTTCCTGTTTCAAAAAAAGCAGTATTTACCTGCTCCAGTGGCAGCACTTCTGTTTTGTAACATGGAGTATTTAATAATTTTTCAAAAAGAGGAATCGAAACGGATAATTTCTTTACGGCAATTCCAATATGTTCAATCTTTTTCATAAAAGGATTTTTACAAAATTAATCTAAACGGTTAAACGATTAATCTAAAAACTATAGCATTTCAAGTAAATTTGTTTTAATTAAAGAAAATGCAGCTACCAGTTTATCTCGATAATAATGCCACCACTCCAATGGATTCGCGTGTGTTGGAAACGATGTTGCCATTTTTTACAAAGCATTTTGGAAATGCTGCAAGTCATAGTCACGTATTTGGCTGGGAAGCAGCAGAAGCGGTAAAATATGCCAGGCAACAAGTTGCTGAGTTGATCGATGTTGAACCGGAAGAGATTATTTTTACTTCCGGCGCTACTGAATCAGATAATCTTGCGTTGAAAGGAGTTTATGAAATATATTCAGCAAAAGGAAATCACATTATTACCGTTAAAACCGAGCATAAAGCAATATTGGATTCGTGTAAACATCTTGAAAAAAAAGGAGCAGAAATAACTTATCTGAATGTAAAAAGAGATGGTTTGATTGATCTGAAAGATTTCGAAAATGCAATTCAAAAAAACACGATTTTAATTGCTGTAATGTACGCCAATAATGAAACAGGTGTTATTCAGCCCATTAAAGAAATTAGCAGCATTGCAAAAAAAAATGGAATATTATTTTTTTCAGATGCTACACAGGCGGTTGGTAAAATTCCGGTTGATGTAATAGAAGATGGGATTGATCTGATGTCATTTTCGGCACATAAAATATATGGTCCAAAAGGGATTGGGGCATTATATGTAAGAAGAAAAAATCCGCGGGTACGACTTTCTTCTCAAATTGATGGAGGAGGCCATGAAAGAGGCATCCGAAGTGGAACGTTGAATGTTCCGGCTATTGCTGGATTTGGTAAAGCGTGTGAACTATGCAGATTACAGATGCAAAATGATGCAGAAAAAACCCGTCGATTTAGAAATAAGTTGGAAAAAGAATTAGCAAAAATAAAAGATGTTTCAATCAATGGCAATACCGAGCATCGTTTACCGAACGTAAGTAACATGAGTTTTAAAAATGAAAACAGTGCTTCGATAATGGCGAAACTGAGCAAAAAAATAGCTTTAAGCTCAGGTTCTGCCTGCACTTCTGCTTCTCAAAGTCCTTCGTTTGTTTTAAAAGCAATGGGATTAAGTGATGAGATGGCGCTTTCTTCTTTACGTTTTGGCATTGGAAGATTTACAACAGAAGAGGAAATTGATTTTACCATTGCAGAATTAACGAATTTGCTAATCAGTTAAACTGCCGATTTTTCACATTTTCACCTCTTAAACTTTGTGTATTTTTGTAATTCTCAAATTATAATATAAATTATTTATGATTTACATAAGCGAAAAAGCAAAAGAAAGAGTAGTTAAATTAATGGAAGAAAAACAATTTTCTCCTGAAGATTATTTTTTGCGTGTAAGCGTTGAAAGCGGTGGTTGTTCGGGTTTGAGCTATAAAATGGATTTTGATAAAGATCTGAAACCAATGGATCAGGAATTTGAAGATAAAGGCATTAAGGTAGTTACAGATCTTAAAAGCTTTTTGTACCTGGTAAATACAACTCTTGAATTCAGCGACGGACTGAATGGTAAAGGATTTTATTTTAATAATCCAAACGCCAGTCGCAGTTGCGCCTGTGGTGAAAGCTTTAGTGTATAAAATTTGTTTGGAATAAATTTGAAAGAGGTTGATTTTTTAGATCAACCTCTTTTTCTTTCTCCTCACAATCAAGTATTTTTAAAATTTATCCCAGAATAATTTAGTAGTTACCTTGTCTCCTCCAATAGATGCGGCAGCGGCGGTATAATTTGCCTTATTTAAATTTACTTCTGTAGCCGGATAAGTAAAGCGAACAGGAAATGCTGATACTGCTGATGGTGGCGCTACTAACTTTGGATAATCTAATCTTCTGAATTCTGTCCATGCATCAAAGCCGCGGGTATAAAAAGCAATCCATTGTTGCACACCAATACTTTTTTTCCAGTTGACAGCGTCAAAACTATTAATTGGAAGTGCTAAATAAGCAGCTGCCTGAGCTGCCGTTCCACCCCATTCTGTGATAGACGCTGTAACCGCATTGTTATAATGTTCTACGGCAGTACCTCCCACGTTCATTCCTCGTGAAGCTCCTTCTGCTAATAAAAATTCAACTTCCGCATAATCCATAATAATAGCAGGAAAATCGGGCGCTTCCACTTTATCTGATGGATGAGAAAACAATCTGAAAGTATTACCACTGCCATAAATTCCACCGATATAATTACCATTAACATCACTGAAATAAAATGGCCTTCGCGGATCCTGATGGGCATTCATAGTATCAATGAGCGTATTGGTTGCCACAAAATCATTACGACCACTTTGAACGAGGTTTGTCCAGATAGGATTTACATTTGGTGGAGTTGTTGTGTAGCGAAGTAATGCATTATCTGCATTTGATGTAAATACATTTGGCGCTGCAGCTTCTACTTCTGATTTAGCTTTTGCAGGATCAACATCTGCCAGATTCATCGCTAATTTCATTTTAAGAGAATTGGAAAATTTATACCATTCCGTAACATCTCCCTGGTAAATCAAATCTGCACTTCCAAAGCTTTCGCCTGTTTGATCCATTTCGGTTATAGAGGCGTCGATTGTATCAAGTACGGCATAATATACATCCTTCTGATTATCGTATTTAGGCGTTGTGTTTTTTCTTCCCTGCAGGGCTTCAGTATAAGGAATATCGCCAAAAGTATTGACCAATACAGAAAAAGCGTAAGCTCTCATTACTTTAGCGATCGCTATTTTATTGACATAAGCTGTTTTTTCACTGGGAAGCAAAGTAGGATCAGTTTGCTGCTGTCTCATCAAAATGATACTTTGTTGCAGATTTTCAATGACACCGGTATAGATTGCATTCCACCAGTTGAGGGGAATATTTCTTTCTCCAAGTTGATATTGACTTTCCTGCGGATAAGTGGTTTCAGCCCAATATTGTGAAATCAACTCGAAGATGCCTGTATTTACGTTTGGTGTTGTCATTACATCTGCAAAAGCTTTTTCAGCATTTGAAAACAACATTTCTCCCTGAACGGTCGTTGCCACTTTTGGATTCACATTTAATTTTTCCATGTTTTTTGTACATGAAAAGAGCGTTAAAAAAGCGACGCTGATTTGTACATATCGAACAAGATTAAGTTTCATGGCTTTAAAATTTAAAATTTGACATTTAAATTAACTCCGAATGTTCTGTAGGTTGGATAGCTTCCCACCTGTACACCCTGGATATTTCCGGAGCTTGGCCCTTCTTCCGGATCAGCATCAGGCAGATTTTTATGAATGATCCAAAGATTTCTGCCGTATAAAGAAATATCAATTCCCTTTACAGGATTTAATTTTGAAATAAGTCTTTCGGGGAATGAATAGGAAATATTTACTTCTCTCAATTTAACGTAACCCGCATCATATATATAACCTGCGTTTGGAAAATTATTATATCCAAATCCCCTTAAACCTGTAATAAGAGCATGTTTGGTATTTGGTTTTCCATCTTCCGTAACGCCCGGAAATATGACACCCCCACCGTCAGCTATTGAATTTCGTAGCGGTTTTCCCAAATCATTCAAACCAGCGGTTCCGGCGGTCAGCCCGGTACCCTGGCCATACCACTGATCAACTGAAAACAGGGAGCCACCATTTTTTACATCAATAAGAAAACTTAAAGAGAAATCTTTGTAAGAAAGAATATTATTGACACCGCCGAGCCAATTCGGATTGACATTGCCAAGAATGTTATTATTTGAAGCTGTTTTTTCGTAGTATCCATCGGCGTCAACCACTCTTTTTTTGCTGACAGAATCATAAATAAAGTCGCTACCTTCCAACACACCATAAGGATGTCCAACAGCAGCATTTAATGTAACTCCACCCTGGAACACACCCAATAAAAGATTTTGAGTGCCACCAGCAAGGCTTAAGACTTTATTATTAATCTTCGTCCAGTTAATATTCATTCGCCATGAAAAGTTTTGTGTCTTAATCGGAACCAGATTTACTGTCACTTCGAATCCTTTGTTTTGAACATTTCCGGCATTGATTATCTGAGTAGTAAATCCTGTTGCGGCAGAAATGGTAACAGGAATTATTTGATCAATTGTATTTGTTTTAAAATAAGTTACATCAAATCCAACCCTGTTTTTAAATAAAGAAGTTTCTATTCCTGCTTCATAACTTTTCGTTCTTTCCGGTTTTAATTCAGGGTTTTTCTGAGTGGTGCTTACGCTAAACAGTGGAACTCCATTAAAAGGAGTTGGTTGTGTATAAGAATTTACAATATAGTCAAACGGCGCATCGCTTCCTACTTCTGCATAATTCAATCTTAATTTTCCAAAATTTAACCACCTGGTATCAGGCAACAATTTTGAAAAAACAAAACCACCGGAAATTGATGGATAGAAATAAGAATTATTATTTGCGGGCAAAGTTGAAGATTGATCTCTTCTTCCTGTGGCATCTAAAATAAGCATTTGTTTATAGGTAAGAGTTAAGCCTGCAAAAACTCCTCCTACTTCTGTTAGCTGTTGTTGCTCGGTAGGAGCTGTAATTGGATTTTTAGAATTCGCGAGTGAATAAATTCCCGGAAGGATCAAGCCTCCATTTGTAGCGGCATATATAGAATTAAAGTAGTCCTTTCTAAGATTGGCGCCTAACAGTGCCTTGAAGTTTAAGTTATCCGAGAAATCCTTGTTCACATTCGCTAAAAAATCATAATTATACTCGTGATAACTTTGATTATTTCTTGTATAACCGCCAATATCAATTGATTCAATTCCGGTACGTTCTTCCTGCAAACCATCATAAGTATCCAATGAAACTCTTCCGGAAAGATTGAGCCAGCTATTAACCGCATAATTTAAATTAGCATAAGATATAAACCGGTACCTTGAATCAGATTCATAGCTTTGATACCTCACATAATACGGGTTGTCCCAATAGATCGGGCCAATATCTTCTGGTGGACCAGCCATATTCCAGGTAATATTTTTCTTAGTTCTCATGTACGCTGCTTTCTGGTCCTGCACATCTACATTCATTTCCCACCATTCCCTAAAGTTGGCTGCCGGATTTAAGGCATCATAACCTGCACCATATCTTCCCAAACCTGCTACATTTGAAAAGTTTACGGAACCTGATACTGTTAATTTATCTGTTATTTTATAATTGGCTTCCAAATTGACCAGATCCTTTGTCAGCTTGCTGTTGGGCAAAATGCCCTTGTCATCATTTCGTGTATAGCCTAACTTGAAAGTGGCTCTATCACCACCACCTTCAACGAACACACTTGCGCTGGTAGACCATGGATTTTCAAAGAAGGTAGTTGGATCGTTTTTCGCAGCAACCCATGGCAATGGTTTACCGTAATTAGGAGATGAGGGATCAAAAGATTCCCATTGGTAAACCAATAAATTCGGATTGAACTTAGCACCAAAAGAGGCGTCTTCCGTAGTTGGAACCACTAAATCATTTACGCCATCACCATTCACGTCAAAATATAAAAAATGAGGATCAGGTGATGGAGGTGAATCTGAATAGGTATAATAATCGGGATCAAAGTATCCGGCTCCATATTGATGCTGATATTTGATCCAGGTGCTTTTATCCATTCTTCCGGTTGAACCACCGAGGTTGAAGGTGACACCTAAACCTTTTCTGCCTTTTTTAGTTGTAATTAATATTACACCATTTGCTGCCCTGCTTCCATACAAAGCTGTTGAAGCAGCTCCTTTTAAAACTGTAATGGATTGAATATCATCGGGGTTTATATCTGCTCCGGTATTTCCATAATCATATCCGCGAAATCCCTGGGCAACATCGGAAGTATTAAAATTACTATTATTAACAGGTACGCCATCAACCACGATTAATGCCTGGTTATTACCTGTAATAGATTTAAATCCACGAAGAATAATGTTGGTAGATCCTCCCATCATATTATTTTCCTTAATCTGCAAACCTGCGACTTTGCCTGAAAGAGCGTTTGCAAAATTATCAGTACGTGTTTTGGTGATTTCAGTATTGTTTACCTGCTGTGCAGCGTAAGGCAGGGTATTTTTGTTACGCTGAATTCCCAAAGCTGTTGTTATGGTTACTGTTGCCAGTTCTTTAGCATTGGTTTTCAATGAAGCATTTACAACATCATTTACAGGAGTTACAACAGCGCTTTGATAACCAGTAGCGGTAATCGTTACGGTTCCGTTTCCTCTCATATTTAAGGTAAAATTACCTTCTCCATTGGCAGTAGTTGCATTAGTTGTTCCGCTTTCAGTAACTGTGGCGTAAGGGACCGGTGCACCTGTACTATCTTTTACGGTCCCGGTAATTGTATGCGTTTGTGCAAAAGCAAAAGCAGAAAAAAGCAAAAGCATTGAAAATATTAACCAGAATTTTTTCATGGCTTTGATTTTAAAGGGTTGGGAATAGGTTAACAGTTTGTGGGCAAAGATTTCACGTCTGGTGCTGCAAAAAGAATTTCTTTTTACAATTCTGAGATAATTGGTTTTCGCGGGATTTAGTTTGTTAAACTCTCCATAAAAATCCTGCCAAATAATGAATAAACTCTAATTGATTTTTTTTACTATGGCTTGCAGATAAAATGTAGAAGAAATTTCTCCATTGCCAATATCAGGAATAAAAAAAAGCCCCTTTTCAGGGGATTTTTTTGCAGTTCGTTTCGGTAAATTTTGTGAAATAAATAGAATCAGAATGATTGCTTTTCAAAAAATTCTGGTAAACTAGTTTATTGTGGAATTTAGCTTCGAAACTTTTAAAGTGATTACAATTTCAAAGACAAACATCACAATAAAAACGCTGCTTTTCGTTTTTTATTTTTAATAAATAAAATAAATTTTTTTTTCTAAAATATTTGGAGCTGTCTTACTGCAAATTGATTTTTTACGAGAACTTTTAATCTTACTTCACTTAAATTGCAGTTTTTATAACTAATGATATCCATTACCAAAAAAGAATTACATCAGTTTTTCAGCAGCCTTAGTGGTTATATCACGATCATTTTATTTTTGATCGTAAACGGGCTGTATCTTTTTATTTTAAAAGACAGTAACATTTTTGATTTTGGATATGCTACGCTTACTTCGTTTTTTGACCTTGCTCCATGGGTTTTTATTTTTTTAATTCCGGCATTGTCGATGCGATCATTTTCTGATGAATTTAAAACCGGGACTTTTGAAATTTTGAAAACCAGTCCGGTTACTGAATGGCAGATCGTTTTGGGCAAATATATAGCGATCATTTTGGTTGTAATTATTGCGCTTATTCCGACGTTCCTGTATGTAATTACCATCCATTCGTTATCGTCAACGGGTGGAATTGATAGTGGCGCGATTACCGGTTCTTATATTGGATTATTTCTTTTGGCATCTGTTTTTGCAGCAATCAGTACCTGGTGCTCAAGCCTTACTTCCAATGCAGTTATCACTTTTTTGTTAAGCGCCTTTGCCTGTATTATATTGTATTTTGGGTTTAACGCTATCAGCAAATTACCTGTGTTTACAGGTAATGCAGATTACTATATTGAAATGCTTGGAATTGATTTTCATTATCAAAGTATCAGCCGAGGCGTTGTAGATACGAGAGATATTATTTATTTCTTCAGTATTATTTTTCTTTTTCTTTTTGCTACCAAAAAAAATCTGAACAAAAAATAAGAACCATCCATGAAATCTTCTTTACAAAAAAAATGGTGGTTGCTGATTTTGATTATTGCAATTGTATTCGTCAATTACTTCGCTTCCATTTTTCATCAACGAATAGATCTTACCAATGAAAAAAGATTTACCATCTCAACACCCGTAAAAAGGCTTTTAAAAAATATTAATCAGAAAATGGAGATCAATATTTTTTTGAGAGGCGATTTGCCGGCTGGTTTTAAAAAATTATCTGTTTCTGCACAAGAACTTTTGCAGGAATTCCAGGAATATTCTCATGGAAATATTCATTACAATATTCTGTCTGCAGATGAAAAAATTCCAGGCTCGGATAAAACCTATGCTGATACGCTTTCTTCTTTAGGAATCACTCCGATCAATTTGAAAGTTCAGTTGAAAGAGGGCGAACAATCACAATATATTTATCCAGCCGCTATTGTAAATTATCATGATAAAATGCAACCTGTAAATTTATATTCAGGCTCCAGCACTTTTATTACTGCTCCAGAACTCAACAGTGCCGAGGCTTTGCTTGAATTTAAATTCGCTGATGCCATTGAAAAAATCACGGAAACAAATAAACCGATGGTTGCTTATGCTGTTGGAAATGGCGAACCGATCGGGCCAAACGTTTATGATCTTGTAGAAAATGTTTTGAAAAAAAATTACAATCTTTTTATGATGGATCTGACGAAGGAACCTATTGTGCCAGATACATTCAAATTGCTGATGATTGTAAAACCAACTCTTGAATTTACGGATGCTGAAAAATTAAAAATAGACCAATATGTGATGCATGGAGGAAAGTTACTTTGTTTTATAGACAGGCTAAACGCGGAAGTAGATAGTCTGCAAATGAAAAACGAAGTAGTTGCTTATGATAGAAATTTGAATTTGCAGGATTTATTTTTTAAATATGGAGTTCGTATCAATCCTGATCTTTTAATGGATTTGCAATGCGATTTTTTACCTTTTAGTGTGAATGGAAAAGATCAGTTTGAATTTTTGCACTGGAATTATTTTCCATTATTTGAATCAAAACAAAATTCTGTCATCAATAAAAATCTCGGTCTTGTAGCCGGACGATTTGTAAATACAATAGATACCGTTAGCGCTCCGGGAATAAAGAAAACAATTTTATTAAGTTCATCTTCCAATTCAAGAACGATAGAAACACCTGCACTCATCAGTGGTGCAGAGAACCGGAACGCCACTGTTGACGCGGCTTTCAACAAAAGCAATTTAATTGCAGGTGTTTTGCTGCAAGGGAAATTTAGTTCATTATATAAAAATCGTGTGAGCCGTTCTGAAACGGATTCGCTTGCTTTTTATGGTTCTCCTTTCCAGTCTGAAAATATTGAAAATAACAAAATGATTATCGTTTCTGATGGGGATATTGTTTTAAATGGCGCTTACAAAGGACAGCTTTTGCCAATGGGAGTTAATTCTTATACCGTGGGAACTCAATATGAATACCAGTTTGCCAACAGGCAATTTGTAACAAACTGCCTTGATTATCTAATTAATAATGCAGGTCTTAGCGAAGCAAAATCAAAAGATTTTCAGCTTCGTTTACTGGATCCGAAGAAGACGAGCGAGCAAAGATCTTTTTGGGAAATGCTCAATCTTTTATTGCCTGTATTTCTTATCGTGATTTTCGGATTGTTCTATCAATGGTTCAGAAAAAGGAAATATACTACTGCACACGTTTCTGATAGTAAATAAAGAAATAACTCGTTTTTTTCTGCTGTTAATAAATAATTCCTGCAATCAATTTATAAAAAGAATTTTTCCAAAGGATTCCTAAAGACGAGCCAACATAAATTTCATTTTTGTGTTTGATGAGATTCGGTTTCACTTTGAAGCGATGTAAAAAAGAAGGATCAGTAACCGGAAAATCATATTGATTTCCATGATGAGAAAAGATCAATCTTGTTTGAGGACATATTGGGGATTGTAAGAACTGGCGGCTAAACTTCTCACATCAATGAGACAATTGATAGAAAACGAATTGAGCAAATCCATGAAAAAGTCAATGGGATGGTTAGAATGACCAACAGTATAGATGATTGATTTGCTCATTGAAGAAGCGTTAGATGATTTTTAAAGATAAGGAATCGCAATCTGCTAATGAAATATGTCAAGATATTCCTTAAAAATGAAAAACCGATTCCTTTTAAATCCGGTTGTTTCACTCAAAATTCCTATTTTAATAAAATCACCCATTAATTTGTAAGCAGAGACCTTCGAAACAGCCACAGCATCGGCTACCTGCTGTGAGTTTACGATGGGTTGTGTATATAAATAATCCAGCAGTTTTTTTGCATTAGGTATTTTCTTTCCAAGTGAAATGATTCTCTTGCCTTCACAATCATGCCTCAGCAGCATTATTTGTTGTAAGCTTTCTGATGCTTTCCTGCTTGTCTGATTTACAGCTTCAAGAAAAAATTTTATCCACTGGGTCAGATTGTTGGTTTTTCTTACCTGCATTAAATTGTCGTAATACAGCGCTTTATTTTTCTCAAAAAAATCAGAAAGATATAAGACCGGCTTTTCAATAATCTTATTATCAATGAGGTACAAACTGATTAATAATCTGCCAATTCTTCCATTTCCATCGAGGAAAGGGTGAATTGTTTCAAATTGATAATGCGCAATGGCGATTTTGATAAGATGAGGTACCGATATGTCTTCATTATGAATAAAATTTTCAAAATCTCCCATCAAACGGTTCAAATCGTGAAATGGTGGTGGAATAAAAATGGCATCCGACAGCGATGCACCACCAATCCAATTTTGAGATGACCGGAATTCCCCTGGAAGTTTATGTTTTCCTCTCACATTATTTAATAAAACCGTATGCGTCTCTTTCAACAATCGGGATGACAGAGGAAAATTTTCCATTCTTGATATGGCATAGTTCATTGCCTGGATATAATTATTTACTTCCTGCCAGTCGTCGCGCTTTTGCGGATTGATATCTGTTTGATTTATCAATGCTTCTTCAATATTTGTTTGCGTACCTTCTATTCTGCTGCTCACTGTTGCTTCTTTTACCACATACATTTTGATAAACAAATCAATATCAGGAACAAATTTTGAGTAACTGTTCAAAGAACCTATCTGCAAAGTTGCTTTTTCTAATAATATATTGATACTTGCATCCGTCCAAATAAAAGGATGATTTATTTCATTTGGAATAAAACTTTTGTAACCTGTTGGTTGTTTAACTTCTGTTCCCGATTTAAAATTTTTAATATCCATGGTTAAATATTAAAAACTCTTATTTAAGTTTAAGAGAGTAAAGTTAAATATAAAAAACCATATTTAAGTTTAATGGCGCAAAGTTAAATAAGGAAAAGAATAGTTAAGTTTCAGAAGAATGAGAATAAGAGTTTTTAGGATTGCAGTAAATAAAGAAATAAGTGCGATTTTAATTTTGGCACCGTCATTCGGAGGTAAGAGTATTTTTCGTGAATCGTTATTTTCTATAAAAGATTATAGTTTTTAAATTGAAAATTTTTTCTCCAAAATCCTGAACTAAAAAAATCTCTACAACAAAATATTCAGCAAGAATTCAAGAAAAAAATTAAAGTTTATGAAGAGAAATGAGTTCATCAGTTTATGGATTTACCTTTCCACCTCAAGATAACTCTCCACCGGTTCACAAGTGCAAATCAAATTTCTATCACCATAAGTATTGTTCACCCTGCTCACAGATGCCCAGAATTTATTTTCTTTTAAATAATCCAATGGAAATGCGGCTTTGCTTCGCGAATAAGAATGATTCCATTCGTCTGCAGTAATTACAGCCAAGGTATGTGGTGAATTTTTCAGGACATTATCTTTTTTATCTGCTTCCTCATTTTCTACACTTTTTATTTCTTCGTAAATGGAAATGAGTGCGTCACAAAATTTATCCAGCTCCTGTTTGTTTTCACTTTCTGTCGGCTCTATCATAATCGTTCCGGCAACAGGGAAACTGAGTGTTGGCGCATGAAAGCCGTAATCCATCAATCTTTTAGCTACATCTTCCGCTTCTATTCCGGCACTTGTTTTAAACGGACGCAAGTCAACAATAAATTCATGAGCGCAGGTTCCGCCTTTTCCGGTAAACAAAATTTTGAAATATTTTTTTAACCTGGCTTTCATATAATTCGCATTCAGAATTGCATATTCTGTTGCTTTTTTCATTCCGCTTTCACCAAGCATTTTTATGTAAGCATAACTGATGAGTAAAATGCTTGCAGAACCATATTGAGCAGCACTAACAGTTCCTTCATTGTTTTTTCCGGGTAAGAAAGGAGCCAGTTTTTCATTTACACAAATTGGTCCCATACCCGGGCCACCGCCACCATGAGGAATGGCAAATGTTTTATGCAAATTCAAATGACAAACATCGGCGCCGATAAATCCCGGTGCTGTTAATCCAACCTGTGCATTCATGTTTGCGCCGTCCATATAAACAAGTCCGCCATTTGCATGAACAATGTCGCAAATCTCTTTGATGCCTTCTTCAAAAACTCCGTGTGTGGACGGATATGTTACCATTAATCCCGCGAGGGAATCTTTATTTTTTTCGGCCTGCAATTTCAAATCTTCAATGTCAATATTTCCCTGCTCATCACATTTGGTTACCACCACTTTAAAGCCAGCCATTACTGCGCTTGCAGGGTTTGTTCCATGCGCAGAAATAGGAATCAGAATTACATTTCTATGAGTAGCATTTTTACTTTCATGATACCTTCTTATTGCCATCAATCCCGCGAATTCTCCCTGCGCTCCGCTGTTTGGCTGAAGACTGCATGCAGCAAATCCGGTGATCTTGCAAAGCAAATTTTCCAGATCTTTTACAATAAAATCATAACCTTCTGTTTGTGCAGACGGAGCAAACGGATGAATGCGGCTAAAATGTGCCCAACTCACAGGAATCAGTTCTGTAGCGGCATTCAACTTCATAGTGCAAGATCCCAAAGCGATCATTGATTGCGTAAGCGAAAGATCTTTATTCTCCAAAGCTTTTAAATAACGCATCATTTCAGTTTCGCTGTGATACTTTTTAAAAACCGGGTATTGTAAAAACTCAGAAGTTCTTTGTAAAGATTCAGGAATATTTTCCAGGCTGGCCTCATTATCAAAGGTGATGGCAGAAGTGTCAATATCTTTTGCAGAATTAAAGACACTTAAAATATCGAGAACATCATTTTTTGTGGTGGTTTCATCCAGGGAAATCGTAATCAAATCATCAGAAGAAAAATGAAAATTGATTTCATGTGATTGTGATATTTCTTCCAGTTTTTGACGATGATCTATTTTGAAAGTGATGGTATCAAAATAATTTTTATTCACCAATTCAAATCCGCTTTCCTGCAAATGTTCTGCAAGAGTTTGTGTCAATAAAGTAATTCTTTCCGCGATTTCTTTTAACCCTTCAGCGCCGTGATACACGGCATACATCGCAGCCATATTTGCCAGCAAAGCCTGCGCCGTACAAATGTTTGAAGTAGCTTTTTCCCTGCGAATGTGTTGCTCCCTTGTTTGCAAAGCCATGCGAAGCGCACGATTATTTTGCGCGTCGATACTTACAC
>DATNFV010000019.1:0-41306 GCA_035606215.1 Hanamia sp. | reverse complement strand
ATATCCATTACCAGTAATGCGGTTGTGTTACTTTTCATTGTATGATTGTTTTAATTTGAATGTTCCGTTTAGATTTTTATAAAAAATAATTCCAATAATGACTTCAATAATGCCTTGTACGAATGAAGTAAGCGGTGCACCGGCAATTGGTGCCAGGTATCCAACCAAAAGACTGCCGAGCGGTAACATTCCAAACATGGCCATCGCTATAAAACTGATGATCCTTCCACGGAACTCCTTATCAGTTTCTCTTTGAACGATGGTGATGATAACAGCCATCTGGCAAATAGAACTAAAACCGCCAATGACAGAGAAAATAAGTGACAGCAATAAATTATCGGAATAAGCGAAAAGTAATAAACTGACACCCAGCAAAAAGGTATTGAGCAGCAAAACTTTTCTGAAGTTTGCCTTGTTGCTCAAAGCTGCCAGATAAAATGATCCGGCAAAGGCGCCTACACCAATGGCGGAATTCAACCAGCCGTAAGTGACAGCATTTCCCTTAAAAATATCTTTGGCATATACAGGCAATAAGGTGATATAAGACATCACAAAAAAGCTGCTGAGAGCAGCGATCCAGATTACCGTAGCAATTGGTTTATTTTCTTTAAGATAAGTGATTGCTTCTTTGAACTGGCCTTTGGATTTTGTTTTGCTGACCACAAATGTATTCCCGGGAAACCTCATTGCCGCAATTGCCGCTATTACTGCAATAAAGCTGATTGCATTGGCAAGAAAGCAATAATCAGCACCATATTTTGCCAGCACAAAACCGGACAAGGCTGGACCAATCAGTCTTGCCAAAGTATTTAAAGAAGAATTCAAAGCAATAGCATTGGCGAGGTCATCTTTATTTTCAACGATTTCATTGATCATAGATTGCCTCACCGGAACATCATAGGCATTTACAATGCCGAGGAAAACACTCAGCCCAAGAATAAGGGGAATATTATAATTACCTGAAAATGTAAAAACAGTAAGCAATACAGCCTGCACGGCACTAAGTGTTTGTGTCAGCATTAATACTTTATAGCGGTTGTATTTATCGGCAATGATACCACCCCGGACAGAAAATATAAAGGAAGGAAACTGCTCGGCAAAGGTGGCCACACCTATCATAAACACACTGTCTGTGATGGTATAAACTACCCAAATGACGGCAGTTCGCTGCATCCACATGCCTATACGTGAAATAAGCTGGCCTGAAAAAAATAAAGCGAAATTGCGGCTCCTGAGCGATCTGAAAACTTCTGAAATTTGCATCTGTTATAGTTTGCAAAACTATTTCTTCTGCACTGAAACTTTTGTACCTGCTTAAAAAGGAGCTGCATTTCTGCTACTCTTTTCTGATACAAGAGTCAACAATTGTTTAAGAAATTTGAATCAGCTTTATTCCATCCCTGTTTTTTTGAACGATTAAGATGCCGGCGGAGCATATCCGCTTTTCAGATACTGCTCTTATTGTCAAACTACCCTGTTACCGGTCTGCAGCAAACCAACAACCTGGTGATGGTAACAGAAAACCAGTGCTCGAAAGTGGTGTTTTAAATTGAGGAATGAAAAGGCACAGATCCGGCAACGCCACTTACCATTGCATATCTGCTCCAATTTGTGGAATAAAAAACTAAAGTGCAAAAAGAAATAAAACCAGGGGGCAGTTGAGGACAACTCAAAACAGGCTGGCTATTTTTCTTTTAAATAGATTTTAAATTCTGTTCCCTTATTTAATTGGCTGTTTATTAGAATCTTTCCGCCAGCATTAGTTACAAGTTCTTTTACCAAATGCAGGCCAATACCTGAACCTTCAATGTTGTTGTCTATCCTGAAATATTTTGAAAATATTTCTTTCTGATTCGTATCATCAATTCCAATACCATTATCTTTTACAGAAAGAATTATGAAATGGTTCTCCCTTGAAGTCCTGATAAAAATTTCTGGTTTGCAGCCAGGTGATTTAAATTTTATGGCATTGTTTAACAGGTTATAAATGATACTTCTTAATTTTCTTCTTGAAAAAGTTATTTCTGAAACGTTCAATTCACTTCTTATTATTGCATGCGATTCTTTAATATTATCGAGGAGCGTAAGGCGCACGTCTTCCAGGATATTTTCAAAATTCAATAATTCATCAACGGCTTTATATTTATGCTCCTGCTTCCTGGCATCAGTCAATTCACTAATAACACTTTGTATTTTCTTTACTGCATTTTTAGCAATCTTTAAAAGAGATTTAAATTCTTTTGGATTTTCAGCAATTCCGTTACTTAACATCTCAATGGTTAACAGCAGGCCACTCAGCGGATTCTTAATGTCATGCGAAATCGTATCCAATAACGTTTCATGATCAGCAATTAATGCTTCCTGTTCTTTTAGATCTTTTATTCGCAATGTAATTTCTACAAAAGTTATGATTACTCCATTTATCTTGTTATCCACCTGTTTTACGTAAGGTAAAATATTCATTTGATACCATCTCAAATCAGTAGTTTGGATTTCCTTTTCAAGAATTTCATTTGTTTCAATTACATGACTAATATTTTCAATAATAGAAGGGAAACGAAAATTATTTACAACATCATAAATGGATTTACCCACGTCATCTGTACTTAGGTTAAACTGCTTCATTGCCGGTGGTGTAAACTTGCGCAGTATTAAATTGGCATCAATAAATAACTGGGGAATAATTGTATTACTAAAATAATTTTCCAGGTCATCGTTCTGCTTTGTCAGCTCTTTTATCTGCTGGTCTTTATTGTTCATTCCTATGATAGCAACTTATATTAGTCTGTTCGGCTTGCTGCTGGCACAATATACAGAAAACGGAGGCATTTTCCTATTTTTCCCCATACTCATCGCACTGATCATTTGTATAACAGGCCGGAGTTTGGGAAATGCGTGTAAAAACCCGGTGTCAAAAAATTTAATTAACAATTATTATAGGTTCAAACAATACGCGGCTCGTTAATTGATACTAACAATAATATTCATATAGCTCGTCTAACTAACCAATACACAAGCTTCCGCAAAAAACTTAATAAATACATAAAATGAAAAAGAATTTTTTTCTACCTGTGCTGCTCCTTTTAGGTGCAATCACTCCCGCTGTTTCCCAAACCTATAAAACAACAGCTGATACCACTGCACTTAATAAAGAGTATGAGAGAGTAAGTAATAATATTGCAAGCCTTACCGCTTCGCTCAACAAAGCTCAGGATGAACTGGCAAAAGATACAAGGAAATCAGATAAAGCCACATCGGATGCTCAGAGCACTGCTTCGGCCACGGCTGATAAAGCTTCACATGCTACCAACGGAGACGTAAGAGATGCCAGGCGTGCCAAGAAAGAAGCAAGAAGGTCAGTAAGGGATGCAAAAGATTCCAGGCGTGCCGGCAATGATGTTGAAGATCAAACGAAAAAAGTAAGCCAGCTTACTGCAGATTTGACAAAAAATCAAAACAGGTTACAAGAGCTCAATACAATGCGGGTAAATATTAATAAAGAATAAGGGGGTAAAATGTTCTGAGGTGCTTATCACTTTATGCCTAAAAAGTTTTGCCCTGGCAAGTCATTTTCAAACAGACGACTCTCAATCGCTGCAGGAAATTCCGCTTTTGGTGCGGTTGGCGTCTCCTCCAACAGCTTCTTTTTCAGGCCGGGGTCCTTAGCCGATATTCCTCCTGCTGCGGTTCATGGCACATCACAATTTTTTAAAGTCTAAATCAGGTATGAGGAGTGTATGATTTATGTATGAAGAGTGTATGAGGAGAGTATGGGAAAGATAAGGGAAAGCTGCAGGAAAGGTATGACTACTACCGGCGGGTGAACTGAAAACCGTTTAGTATTCGTAGATAAGAGGGGCACGGTATTGCCTAAAAATATTGTTTACACGTATAGATAAAGTAAGGGTAAGGTATAAAGTGAGCAGGGATACTTTAAAAGCATAGCGCGATTCACGCATTTGGCAGCAGCAAAATTCTTCTCATCTTCATTCAGTCGCAGGCCTCAGACCTACCTAACATTACTAAATCCGTATCTTTGAATTTATAGTTTTTGTTTTTTTTCAGAGTAAATGTATAACAGAAGAACAACGCAGTGGCATAAATGTTTCGTGTACAACGAACCCAGGATATGGTACTGCGAGCAAGCATAAGTGTATTGCTTCACCACAAAAGCGTTGCCAATTGCCCCCTTCCTAAAAAAAATATTTTTTCGCATATTTAATATTTCTTCTACATTTGTTATAGGTTAACAACTTAGAAAATTGAATTGCCTTTGTTGCGCACATTATTTCTTCTTAGACCGGATTTATTGTACCCCATCTAAACTGTATCATTTGATACATTTTTCTCCGGCTGCCACTATTCCACTGAATTGAAAATCCTTCTCCTGATCTCTGCCTGAATACCAATAGACAATATGTTTTATGGTAATAAAAGGGCAATCCATCTCCTTTGGAATCACCTGGTTTTTTATAAACAGCTTGCCACGAAATTCAGGGAATCTATATTCTTTTTATTTAAAAATTAATTTTATGCAATCAAACAATTCCAAACCAACAACAGGCCGTCGTGGCTTTTTAGAAACATTAGCTTTAGGCGCCGGCGCAATCAGTATCGCATCATTATCTCTGCCATTAAGCGTGGCAGCCGAATCCAGGACATTTTCTTTTCCATCGGATGACAACCCGGATGCCTGGTTTAATAAAATAACCGGAAAGCACCGGATCGTATTCGATGTTACCGAACCACATGATGTTTTTCCCTTCGCATGGCCACGGGTTTTTATGATGACCAACGCAATGACAGGCACCCCGGAAAAAAA
The DNA here is from genome assembly GCA_035606215.1 of Hanamia sp. Classification (GTDB taxonomy): domain Bacteria; phylum Bacteroidota; class Bacteroidia; order Chitinophagales; family Chitinophagaceae; genus Ginsengibacter. Next base: position 36,484 of record DATNFV010000019.1, on the reverse strand, counting down.
TTGCAATGAAGTGATCATTTTGCGGCACGAAGCAATTCCTTATGCCCTGGAAGACCGCTTATGGGCAAAATACAAACTGGGGGAAATGTTTAAAATAACAGACCCCACTACTAAAGAACCATCTGTACGTAATATGTTCTGGAAGCCAAAGCCCGGTGATTTTTCAGTTCCCGGAATTGGAAATGTGCAGATAGGAATTAATGAATTGCAGGAAAGCGGCGCCATGTTTTGTGCATGTAATATGGCGATAACCGTTTTCAGTGCAGCAATTGCACAAAATTTAAATATGGATGCCGGCGACGTTAAAAAAGATTTCGTTTCCGGTATATTACCGGGCATCCAGCTGGTTCCGTCGGGTGTTTGGGCGGTTGGCCGTGCGCAGGAACACGGATGTGCCTATTGTTTTGTAGGATAAAAATAAACGCAGAACGATGCGTAAAAGTAGTTTCAGCACTCTGGCAACGGCGCTCTTCCTGGTTGTTCCCCTGGTTGTGACAAATTATTTTTGTCATGTCAAAAAAAGCGATAAAAACAATCCGGATCCCGTAGCTACCGTGCTAAGTAAAGAATGGAAGGCGCCGGATTCCAGCGAGCTTGGTCACACCCGGCAAGACGATTTGATTCGTTATGGGAGAGATTTGATATTACACACCGGAGATTTTTTCGGACCCCACGGCACAATAGCTCCTATTTCAAATGGCATGAACTGCGGGAATTGCCATATTGATGCAGGTACCAGAATTTGGGGTAATAATTTTTCTATGGTTGCTGCCACTTATCCAATCTACAGAAACAGAAGCGGCAAAATTGAAACCGTGGAAATGCGTATCAATGATTGTTTTGAAAGAAGCCTGAATGGAAAGAAACTTCCTGATTCGGTAAAAGAGATGAAAGCAATGATCGCCTATATCAAATGGGTGGGTAAGGATGTTGCCAAAGGAATGAAAACAAAAGGATCAGGCATAGAAAAACTGCCGTTTTTAAACAGGGCTGCAGATACTACCAAAGGGAAAATCGTTTATGTTACCAATTGCCAAAGGTGCCATGGGAAAAACGGAGAAGGAAAATTAGCAGATAATAAGAAAGAATATCTGTATCCGCCATTATGGGGCGCCAATAGTTATAATACTGGCGCCGGAATTTATCAACTTTCAAAATTTGCCGGCTACATAAAAGATAATATGCCATTAGGAACCACTTTTGCAATTCCGCAACTCTCTGTAGAGCAGGCATGGGATGTAGCGGCATTCGTAAATTCACAACCAAGACCATCGAAAGATATAACGATGGATTGGCCCGATATATCTACAAAACCATTTGATTATCCTTTCGGGCCATACCCCGATAGCTTTTCATCCAGACAGCATAAATACGGACCTTTTGCACAGATTCAGCAATCACATCAAAAAACACATTCCTGATGATCATAAAAAATTTCAATTAAGTTTCTTTTAAAATACAACATCATGAAAAAAATAATTTTAATGGTAAGCATGCTTACAGCATTTACCTATGTCTCACCTGCGCAAAACAAAGATTACAAAGTAGTTTTTGATCTGACCAGTAAAGACAGTTTAAATCAACAATCCCTTCTTCGCGAGATGAGTCTTATCAAAGAAGGCAATCCGGATGCAAAGATAGAGGCGGTCATTTATGGGCAGGCCCTGGGGCTTATTACTAAAGATGTGTCGTCCCAATCTGCTGAAATTCAAAGATTATTATCAATGAAGGACGTATCCATCAAAGTATGCGCTTTGGCAATGAAAAGACAGAAAATAGACGCGAGCCAGTTGCTGCCAGGCGTACAAATGGTACCTGATGGTATTTATGAAATTATTTCAAAACAGCGTGACGGTTGGGGTTATATAAAAGTTGCTCATTAAAATCTAAAAAATTAACCCGGTTAGATCGGGCATTCAGCGAATTCCTTTTGAGATCGTAAAGCTGAAACCCCTGGAGTTAATTGCAAAGTAATATTTTGGATCGGATAAGTTTGGGATGATGCGTCATTCTTCTTTAGAGTCCTGGCTATTTAGATTTCTGGAAATTGAAAAATCTTTTGCCGAAAAGAATAAGAATCTAAATGCACAAGTTTTTATTTCAGTTTGCAGCAAAGAGGGCGAATCAATGGTGCCAAAGGTGCCAGCTTTGGTCGATCCAGTTAAGGCGCATAATTATTCAGGATTAATATTAACTTCCCAAATATTTGAAGATGAGAGAAATGTTTCGTGTGCTGGAACCATGACATAGAAGCTTGCAATACTTGCAATAAACCAATAAGAACTAGCTTTACGTTTTTCAATTACCGTTTTTCACAAATTTTATTAAAGAACAGCGCATTCCTATTTTGTGCATGAACATAATTAAACGCATATTAGACCTTGGCACAGGGCTGCAAACTGATCCTGTAGCCAATAAACATATATGGAATTTGTTTTTAGAAATTAATGGAATTCTGATGCCATTTTAAATGGCCAAACAATACCCTTAATCAGTATCAGATTTGACTGTACTATTTTTCAACTCAACTGCTTTTTTCACCAGACTAATAAATTCCTTTCTATAACCTTCCTCATCCTTTCCAAGAGATGCGCCGGCCATCTTTAATACCATATTATATTCAGCATTTTCTTTGTACCCGCTATTGCGGAGCAGCATGGCAAAACCAGCTACAGAAGCGGCAAACCTGAAATTGTCAGAAACATTTTCAAAAGGCAGTGATTCATTTTTTACAGGATGAACCATCAATTTGCTTTCATTGCCATCCGGCGCTTTATAACGAAATTTGATCGTAACAATTTCATGATCGAATGAAGAGCCTTTCTTCTTTTTATTTTGTTGGTATTTCAAAGGATCCACATCTTTTAGAAAAGGAGATTTTACGCCGGCAGGAACAATTTCGTAAAGCGCAGTAACGGTATGGCCACTGCCCAATTCACTCGCGTCTTTTTTATCATTGTTGAAATCTTCTTTATTAAGCATCCTGTTCTCATAGCCAATCAGTCGGTAACCGGACACAACTGCAGGATTGAATTCCAATTGCAATTTTACATCTTTGGCAATGGTAAACAGCGTTCCACCAAATTCATTCACCAACACTTTCTTAGCCTCGCTTAATCCATCAATATAGGCATGATTGCCGTTCCCTTTATCTGCAAGCTGCTGCATTTTATTATCCTTATAATTTCCCATTCCGTATCCCAGTACGGTTAAATAAATCCCTTTATTCCTCTCCTCTTCTATCAAGCTGATCAGGCCATCATCGCTGCTCACCCCGACATTAAAATCGCCATCTGTACAAAGAATAATACGATTATTCCCATGCTTCATAAAGTTTTGCTGCGCAATTTTGTACGCCATTTGTATGCCTTCACCGCCAGCAGTAGAGCCACCTGCTTCCAAGGCATCAATAGCAGTTTTGATCTTCATTTTGTCACTTCCGTCCGTAGCCTGCAAAGCCACTCCGGCCCTTCCTGCGTACACAACGATGGAAATACGATCGTTCTCTCTAAGCTGGTCCGTAAGCATTTTCATTGAGGCTTTTACCAGTGGTAATTTATTTTGATCCATCATAGATCCCGAAACATCTATCAGGAAAACAAGATTGGATGGAGGAAGTTTATCTACCGGAATTTTTCTTCCCTGTAAACCAATCAGCAATAATTTATTTTGTGGGTTCCACGGACAATCACTCAATTCTGTGTTGATAGAAAACGGATCATTTCCGGTTGGCTGCGGATATTGATATTTGAAATAATTGATCATTTCTTCGGCACGCACAGCGCCGGCAGGCGGCAATTGGTTATTATTTAAGAAACGCCGCACATTACTGTACGATGCCGCATCCACATCAATAGAAAAAGTAGAAAGAGGATCATCTGCTACTTTTTTAAATCCGTTTTCAGTTATGTTATCATAGTCTTCGGTGTTATAATTGCCCTGGTAAAAACTGTTCCCACGGGGTGAACCTGAAACTATGATGCCGGCTACCGGTCCTGTAAGCATTGATTTTCTATGTGTGGCATAACCTGTTACCACAACCTCCTGCAAAGCTGCGGCAGAGAATTTCAGTTTTACATCAATGATTTTTTTCGCCCCTATCTTTATTTTCTGATCTACATATCCGACAGAAGAGAAGAGCAGATACTTTTCATTTTCGTTTACAAATATCCGGTAGCGGCCCGCAACATCTGTAACTGCATATATTTTTCCTGCATGAATCGTAGCACTTAATGGGTTTCCGGATGTATCTGTTACGGTTCCGGTAATGGTAATATCTTTGACAGGATGAAAGGCTGTAAAGCTTATTAAAAAAGGCAACAGCAGTAAAACAACTTTTTTCATGATTTTTTATTTTATTGCAATCAGCATTAACGGAGAGCGCTGACTGCATGGTGAATTATAAGAAGGATGCATCTTTTTTTATGATTACATAAATCAGGGAAAATTTATTTTTAATTTATTTTAAAACCACTTGGCTTTTTTTAAAAAAATATTATCAGCCGACACGGATACAGACCTTGTAAAACAATACAAGTCGGGAGGGGATATAAATGTGTTGGGTGAATTATATACCCGCTACATGGATTTGGTATATGGGGTTTGTCTCAAATATTTTAAAGAGCCGGAAGAAGCCAAAGACGCGGTGATAAATATTTTTGAAGAATTGGTAACAAAGCTCAAAAAATATGAGGTCAGCAATTTTAAAAGCTGGTTGTATCAGTTAACCAAGAATCATTGCCTCATGAAAATACGAAGCGGCAAATCGAACCCGGTAGTGGCAGATATAAACATTATGCATTTAGCTGAAAATAATCATCCTGATAATATAGCTGAAAAAGAAAAGCAATTAAATGGAATGGAAAACTGTATCGAACAACTTCCGGCGGAACAGAAGCATGCCATTCAATTATTTTATCTCCAGGAAAAATGCTATAAAGAAATTGCGGACATTACAAAAACAGATATTAACAGAGTTCGCAGCTTCATTCAAAACGGAAGAAGGAATTTAAAAATATGTATGGAAAAACAGGCTTTGGAAAAAGCGTGACCAATGAAAGAAAATAATAAAAAATATAACGGGATTGATTTTGCACGATACCATTCCGGGGAAATGCCTGCGGACGAAATGCAGGCGTTGGAGAGAGCCGCATTGGAAGACCCTTTCCTTGCGGATGCATTAGATGGTTATATGTTTTCAAAAGATGCTGAAAAAGAATTAGCGGAACTAAGAATGCAATTGGATGAAAAAAGAAAACAACAAAAGCTTTTTACAATTTCCTCTCTTTCAGCAGGTACCTGGTGGAAAATTGCCGCGATTTTTATTTTGTTTGCAGGCTTAGGTTATTTTTTTTATGCCACTAATTCTAAAAAAGAAACTTCACTGGCAGTTAAAACTGATGAGCCTAAAAAACAAAATCCACCATCCATTTCTCCTGCAAACGACGACACCAGCGCAACAGAAGATAACATTGCTTTTGTAAAACCGCCATCACAGAAAAATGAAAACAGTACGATCAAACTGTCCCGGTCGAATGTAAAAGCGATAGAAGCATCACGGCGTAGAAAAACATTACCGGAACAAACAAGAACCCAAAAGGGGAAAAAGTTTGAGCAGCCTTTAGAAAAAAAAGAGACTGTCATTACAATGAACAGCGACAAAGACATTTCATCTGGTATTAAACCGAAAGATTCAGAAGAAAAATCATTTTTTCATTCATCAGATACCACTGCATTGGTTGCTGCTTCTTCCGCTAAATATAATAGAGATTCCAACCATGCAATTGCGATGAATAAAAAAAATGCGACACTAAATGAAGTAGTTGTCACCGGTTACGGGACGCACCGGAAAGAAAATATAACCGGAGCCGTTTCAGACAAATTAGAAGGAAAAGTAAACGGGGTTAATGTAACTACACCGGCACCTTATCCGAAAGAAGGGAAAGAAAATTTTGACCAATACATTAAAGACAATGCCGTTCCGGTTCTTGACTCAACAGGAGAAAGAATTACTTCAAATATTTTACTTTCATTTACCCTAAACAAAAAGGGTAAGCCTTCACACATAAACGTACTGGAATCCTCCTGTGAAGCTTGTGAAAAAGAAGCGATCAGGTTATTAGAGAATGGCCCCCGTTGGATTGGCAAGCGCGGTGATTCAGCAACAGTGAGAATACAGTTTTGAAGAAAAACAGACCGGTTATTTACTGTTGTTTCCAACGCCGTGGCCGTTGTACCTGAAACAATTTTTAGCGAAATTGCGAGGAGGATACCGTCGGGGTGATAAAAACTAAACACCACGTCCAAAAGTTACTCTTGCCCCTTCTATCTTTTGTAAGTTTTTCAAACCTTTCATAGACTGGCATGTATTTTACTTATTGAATTGTATTTGCAAATTTTTTTATTGATTCATAAAATTTAAAACAGGAACTTTTGAATAGCACAACTGTGATAGGAATTGTGGCAAGTTTATTTACAGGTGTTTCGCTTTTACCACAGTTGATCAAACTCTTAAAAGAAAAGAAAGCGTCAGATATTTCAATGTGGATGCTTGCTACTTTATTTACCGGGCTTGCATTATGGATATGGTACGGCTTCAGGATCAATGATTGGGTAATTGTTTTCGCAAATGCAGTGTCACTGTTGTTGAATATATTAATTGTTGTGATCAACTTTCATTATAAAAACGTGATTTAAATTACAGATAGTTTAAAATATTGCAAATATGGATTTATCGACACAGGTTCGCGACCTTTTTCTAATACCCCTGGCTATAGCCAGTATTTCATGGACTATAACCCATGAGGAAGTTTTTAAAGAACCAAGGGAATATTGCATCCGCAAATCCAAAGGATGTAAAAGATTATTAGAACGCAAATTCTTTTACCTGTTCACATGCGAATATTGCTTCAGTCATTATATTACCCTCCTTTTTTTATTTATCACGCACTATCATTTACTTTTCAGTGACTGGCGTGGCTACCTTATTGGTGGCTTCTCACTCGTATGGATCGCCAATATTTATATGAGCCTTTTTGGCTTTATCAGGGTGGGAATGAAAAAGGAAAAGCTGGAAGCCAACATCAGGGAAAAAGAACTCAACAAGTAAAGAATCCTGTGGCGCCAGCATTTTATGTTAAGCCATTTGTGAACCAAGCCGTAGGCCTGATCTATTTATCACGGAAAACTCTGGCCCAAGTGGGCCGGGTAAAGGAAGTAGTTTTAATTTTATCCTGCCTTTGAGATAATGTTTATTCATTGCCGTAAATTTATTTTAAATAAGGAACACTTCACTTTCTTCAGTTATAAACATTAAAAGTTACAATTCTTATTTAGTTTAGTATATCTGATTCCTCAAAAACCTCTAAGGCTTCTTAAATAAACACACTATCCTGTGCTTTGCAAAAAATTGATTCCAAAGAATAAAAGAACGATGGTTCATTTGCTTTTTAAAGTTGTAGTTCAATGATTAATTCTGTTTCACTTCTAGTGTTTGGAGAAAGAATGGCATTGAAAGCAGCGTTTCTTTTTTATCTTATCAATTTGCTTTTCCATTTAACTTTCAACCAGGCTCCATTAATCCCAATAACGTTTCTTGCCAATTCCCTTTATTTCTACCTTCTTCCCGACGTATCCAGCAACAAAACCGGCAGCAAAATCAAATTGGTAAGAGTTGCAGTAAATAAAGTGACAGACGTAAGCCAGCCAAGAGATTGCGTGCCTCCAAATCCGCTGAAACAAAAAATAATAAATCCTGCTATCAGGACCAGCGAGGTATAAAGAATGCTCAATCCCGTGTGATTGATGGTTTCAGAAACAGTTTTCCTGATGTCAGAATCATTGGAAGGTAATTCCTGTTTGTAATTTACCAGAAAACGTATCGTGACATCAATGGCAATGCCCAGTGCAACGCTAAAGATCAATACCGTTGATGGTTTTAGCCTCACACCAACCCAGCCCATGATTCCTGCCGTTACAATTAATGGAATCAGATTTGGAATTAAAGAGCAAATCAAAATGCGAACTGATTTGAACAAATACAACATGCAAAGTGCGATGAATAAAAATGCCCAAAGCAAGCTTTCTTTTAAACCATTGATAATATAAGTGCTGCCTTCCAAAAACGTAATGGTCGACCCGGTGAAAGTGATTTTATATTTTGACGAATCAAAAAGATGATCAGTTTCACCTCTTAAATTATTTAAAATCACCGGAAGCTTTTCTGTTCCGACATCAGCCATGTTGATACTCATCCTGGTGCTTTCTCTTGCAGTATCAATAAAACTTTCCATCAATTTGGAAAGATTATTTTTTGGGCCGCTGTCATTTTGAGGCCGGAGATAATCGCCGATAAACGAGATGTCAAACGAATTGGGCAAAGCGTAATTGGCGGAATCACCTTCATAAAACCCCTGCTTCACAAACTTAATTCCTTCAGAAATGGAAAGCGGCCGGCTCATCTCCGGTTGCTTTTTGATATAAGAAGAAAGCGAATCCATTTTTACCAAAACGGGCAATACACGGACACCTGAAAGGCCGTATCTTCTCCTTGTGTCGATCACAATTTCCAGAGGCATCACGCCCTTAAAATTATTTTCAAAGAATTTCAGATCTGTATAGATCTTGTCAGTTTTGGGAAGATCATCAACAATAAATCCTTCTGTTTTTAATTTGAAAATGCCAATCAAAGAAAAAACAACAAGAACTAACGTGCATGTATACACGATTTTTTTATGATTGAAAACCCAATGCTCAACCTTCAATAAAAAAGTGGTAAATATTTTTACATCAAGATATTTTAATTGTCTGCTTTCAGGAGTTTTCATAAAGCTTAAAGCACCTGGAAGAAGGATAAATGAGATCACGAAGATCAGCATGATACTAAGCCCTGCCACTTCTCCAAACTCTTTTAAAATAGCGCTCCTGGTTAAAGCAAAAACCGCGAAACCTATCGCAGCTGTCAGATTGCAGAAAAGTGTAACAACACCCATCCTGCTTACCATATCGATCAGCGAATGTTCTTTGTTGCCTGTTTTTTTATAAGTGGAATGATATTTATTTAAAAAATAAATACAATTTGGAATTCCGATCACAACGATCAGGGGCGGAATTAATGCAGTTAACAAAGTGATCTTGTAGCCAAAAAGATACATGATCCCCATGCTCCATATCACGCCGGAAATGACAACGAGCAATGATAACAAAGTGATTTTGACAGAGCGGAACATCAATAATAAGATCAATGCGGAAAGTACGAGTGATCCAATGATAAACCATTTCATTTCACGGGAAATCCTGTCTGCTACCTGTGTTCGTATCAAAGGCAAACCGCTGATATGAGTGGGGATTTTTGTGGCTGCTGTATATTCATTGGTCCGCTCAATAATGTCATTGATCACTTTTGTGCGTCCTTTTGAATTCAATACATCTTTATTGATCCTCACCACCATAAGGTATGCATTAGCAGAAGGATTGTACAATAGCGATTTGTAAAAAGGAAGAGAATAAAAGACGTTCAGGCTGCTGTCGATCTGTTGCTGCGTTTGCAAATTTTTTGGAAAGACGGGTATCGCATCAAGTTTTTGCGAAGCAGTATCTTTTAAAAGATCAACAGCATTGGCGACGCTCAAAACATCTTCAACATAAGGAACTTTTTTTAGCTCATTATTTAATTGACTAAATGCCTCAAAATTTTTTAATTGAAAAAACTGATCACTCTGAACACCGATCACCAGTACGTTTCCGTCGTCGCCAAACTTTTCTTTGAAAGAAAGATAATCCTGGTATTTTGGATTATCTGTTGGAATCGCTTTTGAAAATTCATAGCTCAGTTGAATCTTTCCTGCAAAAAAAGCCATTAAAGCGGTTACGGCAAACAATAATATTAAAAGGATTAAACGTTTTTTTAAAACAAATTTTGCCAGCCGCTGCCACATGTTAATTACTGATTATTAATTATTAATTATTGATTATTGATTGATTATTGATCACTGCTAACATCAATAATCCAACTGCAATCCCAGCCGGTCTTTCAATTGCTTCACCAATGGATATTCTTCAATAATTCTTAAATATTGTTGTTTGGTTGAAAGCACTTCTTCTTTGGGCACATTATCATTTTCATCTTCAACAACGGTAAGTTTATAAATGAGATACCGGTTATTAAAATGATTTTGAAGATGAGCACTTAATTCTCCTCTTTCTGCTTCAATAAATTTTTGCTGCAACACACTCTGCGTAATGATCTCGATGCAGTTATCATCCACAATGTTCAGTTTTGCAGTTTTAAAATTGGAAACAATTGGTTTTTTGTTAGTGTTCATCAGTTGCTCAATATACAGTCCCCATGCGATGTACAGCTCTTCTTCGTTCAATTCAACTGGCTTACTGTTTTTATTTTCCTCCGCCACTTTTTGCCGGATCTTCTCCAAAGAACGGATCTTCGTAATTTTTATATCCGGAGTTTTTTGTGCTACGAAAGTATGATCAGCAGGTGCTTTTGGAATTTTGATTTCTTCTTTTTCAATGACCAGCCTGGCACCATTATTTTTTTCATCAGAAATGGGTTCAGTAGTTTTTATTTTTGAAGAAACAGGAGCAACAGTGGTTGGTTTTGTTTTATTAACGGCAATAGGGGAGATGGTTTTAAATGCAACAGGTTTTACACTTTCAAGCTGTTTTTTTTTTGATAACTGCCCGTTGTCATTCACCAGGTCCAGCGCCTGGCCGAGATAGGAGAGTTTGATAAAAGTAAGCTCAACATGCAGGCGTTTATTTTTTGCAAGACGGTAATTGATCTCAGATTCATTTAAAATATTCAAAGCACTGAGTAGCCATGCATCATTTATTTTGGAAGCTGCTTCCAGGTAACGTTGTTTAAATTCTTCCGAAACTTCCAGCAAAACAGCCACTTTCGGATCTTTGCTCACTAATAAGTTTCTCAGAAATTCTGCAAAGCCATTCAATACCAGATCGCCTTCAAAACCTTTGCGGTTGATCTCATCAAACAATAAGATCGCATCACCTGCATTTTGATGCTGCATTGCATCGATCAGCCGGAAATAATAATCTTCATCAAGAATATTCAGATGTTCCAGTGTGTTGGAATAGGTGAGCGCACCATTGGTAAAACTTACAATTTTATCAAGAATACTTAAGGAATCTCTTAAACAACCTTCACTTTTTTGAGCGATGATATGAAGCGCGGTTTTATCCGCTGTGATGTGTTCTTTTTCGCAAATTTCCTGCAGGTGTTCAACGGTGTCATTGTTGGTAATTCTTTTAAAATCAAATATCTGGCAACGGGATAAAATAGTGGGAAGAATTTTATGTTTTTCTGTTGTTGCTAAAATAAAAATCGCAAAGGGCGGCGGCTCTTCCAGGGTTTTTAAAAAAGCATTGAAAGCTGCAGAACTAAGCATGTGAACTTCATCAACGATGTACACTTTGTATTTTCCAGCCTGCGGTGCAAAGCGTACCTGTTCTACCAGCGTCCTGATATCTTCAACCGAATTATTGCTGGCTGCATCCAGTTCATGAATGTTTAACGAACTTCCATTATCAAAAGAAACACAGGAATTACAATGGTTGCAGGCTTCGCCTTCAGCAGTTCTGTTTTCGCAGTTAATTGTTTTTGCCAGGATCCTTGCGCAGGTTGTTTTTCCAACTCCACGCGGTCCGCAAAAAAGAAAAGCATGTGCAAGCTGGTTATTTTTAATGGCGTTTTTTAATGTGGTCGTAATATGAGACTGACCTACTACGGTACTAAAAATTTGTGGCCTGTATTTTCGTGCTGATACAATGAATTTTTCCATAAGCCCCGGTTCTTAAAAATGACGTGTTTTATTTTTTTTCAGAATGCTGCAAGTTAAGAAACGATCTCTAAAAGAAAATTAGAAAAAGGAAGTAAACCTGCTTTACGGTCAGAAAGAATTTTAATTCAGGACAGGATGTCTTTTTACTTCTTTCGAACGGTCAAAAATGTAGCGGTAGGTGGTTAATATCCGGCTGTGCTTTCCGCCAATATGCCTGGAGATATTTAAGATCTTAGGATTGAAATCACCCTGCCATTGCAATTCCAATTCTTCATATTTTGTTTTATTCTGAATCACTTTGGCTCCTTCAACGATCATGTAATAATCAATTCCCATTCCATGATATTCAGGAATCACTCCAAAAACAATTCCTGTAAATTTATTATTGATTCCTTTTTTCCTGAGCCATAATAACCTCAGTTTTTCTATTATTCCAAATCTTCCATGAAAGTGTTTAAAGATCTGGTTCAGCTCGGGAAGATTGATCCAGAATGCGATCGGTTTTTCATCGTGATACACAAACCAGATCAGCTTTTCATCGATCACCGGCTTCATGTTTTTAAACATTTTGAAGGCCACATCTTTGCTCATTTGTTTATTGCCTTCATGGCCCGACCAGGCTTTATTATAGACTTCACAAAAATCATCGGCAAATTTTTTCAAATTCTTTTTATGGATATGAACGACTTTGTATTCAGGCAGCGCATTATATTTTTGAGCCTGGCCCATAAACTTTTTATTCAACTGCGTATCCACAAACATGTGCCAGCAAATCTGATTATAAAAATTTTTAAATCCATAATTTTCAAACAGATCTTTATAATAAGGAAGGTTGTAATTCATTAAATAGATGGGAGGCTTAAACCCTTCTACAACAAGCCCCCACCAGCGATCGCGTTCGCCAAAATTGATGGGTCCGTCCATTGCTTCCATACCGTGCTGTATGAGCCAGTGTTTGCTCACGTCAAACAACATATCCGCCGCTTCCTGGTTATTGATACATTCAAAAAAACCAATACCACCTGTTTTTTGCTCATCGCCTTTATTCCTGTATTTTTTATGAACAAAAGCAGCAATTCTTCCAATAAGATTTCCCGCTTCGTCTTTTAATATCCATCTGATACATTCTCCAAACCGGAAAGCTTTATTTTTTTCAGGATCAAAAACATCATTGATATCTTTATCTAAAGGTTGAATAAAGTTGGGATCCTCTTTATAAATAATCAATGGAACTTTTAAAAATTCTCGTGAAGAAGCAGTATCATTAACCTGGAAAAGTTGCATTATAATCAGAAATTAAGAATGGTAAAGTAAGACAAAAATAGAAAAATCAAAAATGATTGATTTTTCGCGATTCTTTGCCGGCAACGGTTTTCTTTAACGATAATTTTATAAGAGTAGTTTTTCTTTTCTTTCTTTCTTTTTTTTCATTGAATCTCAAACTTCAACAGAGTATTTTCTTTATAAATAAAACCAGTGGCATCAAAATTGCATGACTTATTGTTCAATCAATTCCTTAACCCCTAAAATGAATTTTTATGAAAACAAGAACAACAGCAATTTCAATGGCATTATGTTTTTTCAGTTGCACTTTATTTGCTCAAAACCAACATGACACAGTTCCGCAGCCTACAAGAACTGATACCATGCACAGAACAGATTCTACTTCAAGGAGTGATAGTTCAAGAGCCAGCGCTTTTGTAATTCACCCGCAAAATGCTCAAAGTATTGCACAAAATACTTCGGCCTTAGCTGACAAAAATCTTTATGCTGCAAAAGAAAATGAGGTTACTGTTTCAGCAAAATAACAAAGTCAGAAGTCGATTTCTTTAATAGCCACTCAACCGGGTGGCTATTTTATTTTTTAAAATGAAGAGAAAACGAGGATATTAAGTACTTTTCGAAAAAAATCGCATGAAAAAAAACTTCCTTTTTTTATTCTTACTGATGTCCTTTATTTCTCAAACTGCTTTTTGTCAATACAAAACAGATAAAAAATTGGAGAAACAATTAAAAGAACTGCTTGATCATTTTCATGGAACTGCCGGAGTATATGTTCGTAATTTGAAAACCGGGAAAGAAGTTGCCATCAATGCGGATACGATCTTTCCTACTGCCAGCATCATTAAAATTCCGATTCTCATCGGGATCTTTAATAAAATTGATAGCGGCGATCTTTCCTATCACCAATCTTTAATGTATCGCGATAGTATGGCTCATGGTGGTTCAGGACTGATGCAATTTTTTAAAGACAGCTCGGAAACAGTTTTAAATGTTGCGGTCACGTTAATGATCTCTCACAGTGATAATACTGCTGCAAGATGGTGTGAAAAATTAGCCGGAGGAGGAGTTACCATTAATAAATGGCTGGCCACCAAAGGGTTTCAATTGACAAGATTAAATTCGCGAACTCCGGGACGCGAAGAGAATGCCAAACAATTTGGCTGGGGACAAACAACACCAAGAGAAATGGCGAATCTTCTGGTAATGATTCGTGAAGGGAAATCAGTAAGTCCTGCGGCCAGCCAAAGAATGTACAGAGACCTTACTCATATTTTCTGGGATGAATATGCGCTTTCCCAAATTCCACCTTATGTTCAGTCGGCGTCCAAGCAAGGAATGCTGGATGCGTCGCGTTCTGAAGTCGTTTTGGTAAATGCGCCGCATGGTGATTATGTTTTTTATATCGCTACAAAAAATAATGCTGATACAAGTTGGAAACCTGATAATGAAGCATGGCAACTTGCCCGGAATGTTTCATCATTATTATGGAATTATTTTGAACCCGACTATGGCTGGAAACCAGCAGCCAATGTGGAAAAGTACTGGTATTAATACAAGAAAGCAAGAAAAGTGATGATTTAATTTTGTAATAAACTGTTTTTTAATTTTCATATTATTGCAACCAAAATAATAAGAATGCCACAAACATTGTATGAATTTGAAACAGAGCCTGAGCAAAGGCCTTCATTTCTTACCTGGTTATGTATTCTTACTTTTATAGGCAGCGGCTGGGCTCTGATTAGCTGTATCTGGACCTATTATTACGCTCCTAAAACTGAATTTGTTTTTTCAGAAAATATGAAGAAAGATTCTATTTCGCAAAAAGACACGGTATCTCTTCATCATCGCCATTCGCCACTCGAAGGAAAAATCAAAGCTTCCTTTTCAAAGATACTGGATGTTGAAAATATTCGAAAAGTGTCTGTTGGCGGATTTATAGCAGCTTTGCTTACATTGACAGGAGCGATTTTAATGTGGAAACTGAAGCGAACCGGATTTTACATTTATGTTTTGGGAGTCATATTTGGCATCCTCGTTCCTTTTTATGTTTTTGGAAATGACCTGATAGCAGTTGGCGCTACATCATTTGCTAATTTTTTCGGATTGGTTTTTATTGCTTTATATGCTTTGAATCTAAAATCCCTGCGAACGGGCCGACCAGATTTTTAGGATCAGAAAAAAAATTGAAAATATTTCCAAAAAATAGGAATGTGTACTATTTATAAATCAAAATATAATAGTACATTTGCAGCCATTATTAAAATTATTTCAATAAAAATGTCTTATTTAACTTCAGAAAGCAAAGCAAATTACTTTTCGGAATTTGGTGGAAATGCAAAAAATACCGGATCAATTGAAGCGCAGGTTGCAATTTTAACCGAAAAGATCAATCACATTTCCAATCATTTAAGCACCAATAAAAAGGATTTTAGCACACAACGTGGTTTAATGCAAATGGTAGGAAAAAGGAAAAGCTTGTTGGCTTATTTAAGCAAACACAACTTAACCGGTTATCGCTCATTGATTGAAAAGTTAGGGCTCCGTAAATAATTTTATTCTTTTAAATGATATTTGACATTCCCAACTGAATAACCGGTTGGGAATACTTTTTTTATAAACTAATTAAACAACAAAATGAACACTCCAAATCCGATAAATGTAACGTTTGATATTGGCGATGGCCGGATGGTTACTTTAGAGACCGGTAAACTTGCGCGCCAGGCTGATGGGGCAGTCACAGTGCGTTTAGGCAATTGCATTATTCTTGCAACTGCCGTGGCTACTCACGAACCAAAAGAAGGACAATCTTTCTTTCCCTTAACCGTAGACTACCAGGAAAAATTTGCATCTGCAGGAAGAATTCCCGGCTCTTTTTTTAAAAGAGAAGCAAGATTGAATGATTATGAAATTCTTACTTCAAGATTGATTGATCGTGCTTTAAGACCATTATTTCCTGACGATTATTTTTGTGATGTACAGGTTTTGGTTTCCCTGATCTCCAGCGATCCTGAAGTAATGCCTGATGCATTGGCTTGTCTTGCTGCTTCTGCTGCTCTGGCCGTTTCAGATATTCCAATCCAGGAAATTATTTCTGAAGTAAGGGTAGGAAAAATTGACGGTGAATTTGTAGTAAATCCAACCAGGAGCCAGTTAGAAATAGCAGATCTTGAATTTTTGATTGCTGCTACCGACAAAAATATTATGATGGTAGAAGGCGAAGCCAAAGAATGCCAGGAAGAAGATTTGGTAAAGGCTTTGGAAATAGCTCATAATGCGATCAGGGTACAGGTAAAAGCACAGCAGGAGTTGAGAGACAAAGCAGGTGCAAAACCAAAACGTGACTACACCAAACCTTATCGCAATCCTGAACTCGATCAAAAGATCATTGCTTTTGCAAAAGATAAAATGTATGAGATCTCTGCAAAGGGAACTTCAAAAAATGAAAGAAAAGAAGCCTTTGATCAGTTATTAGAAGAAACAGTTGGGCATCTTGGTGAAGATCTGCCGGATGAAGACAAAGGTTTGATCAAATATTATTTTGGTGAATTACAATATCATGTAGTTCGGGATATGATCCTGAACGATCGTAAAAGATTGGATGGACGTGGTCTTGAAGATATCAGAACATTGAGCATGGAGGTAAGTATTTTACCTGCACCACATGGTTCTTCATTATTTACCCGCGGCGAAACCCAATCTTTAACTACCGTAACTTTAGGAACTCCACTTGATGAATTATTAGTGGAAAGCGCTGCGACCAGCAACTATTCTAAATTTATTTTACATTATAATTTCCCTCCGTTTTCTACCGGTGAAGTAAAAATGATGCGCGGCGTTGGCCGTCGCGAAGTTGGACATGGAAACCTGGCAATGCGTTCTTTAAAACAAATTATGCCGGGAACTGATTATCCTTACACTGTTCGTATCGTAAGCGATATTTTAGAAAGTAATGGTTCTTCTTCAATGGCAACTGTCTGCGCTGGTTCATTGGCTTTGATGGATGCCGGTGTTCCATTTAAAAAACATGTAAGCGGAATTGCAATGGGATTGATCTCGAAAGGAGATCAGTTTGCAATCCTTTCTGATATCCTGGGTGATGAAGATCATCTCGGTGATATGGATTTTAAAGTTACGGGAACAAGAGACGGAATTTGTGGTGTCCAGATGGATATCAAAGTGGATGGGTTGAGTATGGATGTGATGAGAAAGGCTCTTGAACAGGCAAAAAAAGGAAGATTGTTTATCCTGAATGCGATGTACCAATGTATTGCTGAACATAATCCTGATGTGAAACCGCAAGCTCCAAGAATGGAAAAACTGATCATTGATTCTGAATTTATTGGAGCTGTGATCGGGCCAGGCGGAAAGATCATCCAGGAGATTCAAAAAACTACCGGTGCTACCATTAATATTACCGAGGTTGGAAAAACAGGTGAAGTAAGTATTTTCTCAGCCAATAAAGAAAGCCTTGATCAGGCAGTGGCATGGGTAAAAAGTATTGTTGCCGTTCCGGAAATCGGAGATGTTTACGAGGGAACCGTAAAAGGTATCAAAGAATTTGGAGCTTTCGTAGAATTCCTGCCGGGAAAACAAGGTTTATTGCATATTTCTGAGATCATGTGGAAACGTTTGGAAAACATGGATAACGTATTCCAGGAGGGAGATAAAGTTAAGGTGAAATTAATTGGAGTTGATCCTAAAACCGGAAAATTCAAATTGAGCAGAAAAGCCTTGTTGCCAAAGCCGGAGCAAAATGCAGCCCCTCAACAACGGAATAATGAACGTTGATTTTATCTGGAAATAAAAATTGAAGAGCTTGTAAATTTTACAGGCTTTTTTTATGAAAAAATATTTTAAAATAGAAATAGAAACCAATTCTGCTGAAGAAGCAGAAATGATAATGGCGGAATTATCTGAGATTCATTTTTATGCCTTTGAACATGAAAATAATTTGCTCAATGCCTATATAAATGAGGAAGATTTTGATGAAGAAAAACTGAAAGAAATTTTGCCTGCTGATTTTGTTTTTTCAAAAAATATTATTGAAGAAGAGAACTGGAATGAGCAATGGGAAAGTTCTATTCAGCCTGTTATTATTAATGATTTTGCAGCGGTGAGGCCTTCCTTTAGTAAACCGATCAATAATGTCAGGTTTGATTTGGTGGTAACGCCAAAAATGAGTTTTGGAACCGGTCATCACGCTACCACTTTTTTAATGATTGAACTAATGGAAACATTAGATTTTCAAAATAGAACGGTTCTTGATTTTGGAACAGGAACAGCTGTGCTGGCCATTCTAGCCGATAAATGCGGCGCATCAAAAGTGGTCGCAATTGATCATGATGCCTGGAGTATCAACAACGCTTTGGAAAATATTGAGGCAAATGATTGCCTTAAAATTTCTGTAAAACATCAAAGTGATCTTTCTGGAATTGAACCCGTGGATATTATACTTGCCAATATCAATTTGAATGTTTTAAAAAATAATTCATCTTTGTTAAAAACATTATTAAAACCAGGCGCTTTTTTGCTGGTTTCGGGGTTCTTAGCTACTGATGAAAGAAGCATGGAATTGATTTTTGAAGAGAAAAATCTTGTTAAAAAATCAGGGAAGCAACGGGGTGACTGGCTAGCACTTTTATTCCAAAATGTAGAAAATTAATTTTAAGAAAATTAAGGGTAAACAGGAACAATTATATGTTATATTTGCTATCCCATTGTTTGTACTGATTCAATTAATATGAAAGAATTTATTTTAATTATCCTGGCTTATTTTATCGGTTCCATACCAACTGCGATCATTATCAGTAAAAGTTTTTTCAACATTGACATTCGTGAATACGGAAGCGGAAACATGGGCGCTACCAATACCTTCAGGGTTTTAGGGCCAAAGTTTGGAACTATTGTGATGATAGGGGATATGTTAAAAGGAATTCTTGCAGTTTCACTTTATAATTTACTGCCTTACTATCTTACCAATGAACTTGATCGTACCAACCTGATGATCGGATTGGGTCTCGCTGCGGTTCTTGGACATATTTATCCGATCTGGGCAGATTTCAGAGGTGGAAAAGGTGTAGCTACTTTATTTGGAATGGTACTCGCCATTCAGCCAATCGTTGCCGTCAATTGTGTCGGTGTATTCTTGCTGGTTCTTTATCTGACACGCTATGTTTCATTGAGTTCGATTCTTGCCGGAGTTGCACTTCCCATTTGCGTTTTATGGATATACAACGAACAGGAAGTTTTCTATCGCGTCTTCGCAGTTGCTGTAGCCGCGCTTATTGTTCTTACACATCAGAAAAATATCAGCCGCTTGCTAAAAGGCAACGAAGGACGCGTTCCCATTTTAAAGCACCGTGACCGGAGAAAAGAATCAAGAAGGAAAGATTAATTTTTACTTTTCTTTTGCAATTTATTTACAACTTATTTCTTGTTGAAAAGCATCTTGTTATCAAATGAAATTTTTTGGTACATCAATTGTTTATTGTAAATAAAAATTAATATCAAATGAAAAAAATGTTCACCCTTTTGTTAAGTGCATCGATTTTTATAACCGCTTGTACGACAAACAAAATAACAGGAAGAAGTCAATTATCACTTGTCCCCGAATCCACATTGCAGCAGGAAGCTGTAACTCAATATCAAAGTTTTTTATCACAAAATAAAGTGGTCAGCAGTTCTGCAAATAAAGATGCAGAAATGGTAAAGCGCGTTGGTACACGTATTGCAAATGCCATCACTAAATATTATACGGAAAAGGGAATGGCAGATCAATTAGCAGGTTATAAATGGGAATTTAATTTGGTACAGAGTCCGGAAGTGAATGCATGGTGTATGCCCGGAGGTAAAGTAGTGGTTTATACCGGACTATTACCAGTTACACAAAATGAAGCAGGTCTTGCTATTGTTTTAGGACATGAAATTTCTCACGCAGTATTGCATCATGGGCAGGAAAGAATGAGCCAGGCTTTGGTGGCGCAGGGAGTTCAACTTGGAGGTGATTTATTTACTTCGGGAAATACACAGGCTAATAATATTTTTAATGCCGTTTTTGCGCCATCTGCACAGGTTGGCGTATTACTTCCAAATTCAAGAAAACAGGAATTGGAAGCCGACCACTATGGATTGATCTTCGCTGCGATGGCAGGTTATAATCCAAGAGAAGCAATTCCTCTTTGGGAAAGAATGTCGAAATTAAGCGGTGGAAATCAAACTCCGGAGATTTTGAGTGACCACCCGGTAGATTCAAAAAGAATTACAGCATTACAAAAAGAAATGCCGGAAGCATTGAAATATTACCATCCGGTTCAATAAAAATTAAAAACTTTAACGTGAAAATTAGCCCTGCAAACGAATTTGCGGGGTTTTTTTATGGCTTAAACCGTTTTTTTGTGTAATTTTGCAGCGTCTAAGGAATATATATCTGCCTGGCAACGATTTATAAAAAGTTCCATATAGATATTAAAGACTATTTTTTAATCTTAAAATATTGCTTCTTTTATGTCCCAAACACTGTTTGAAAAACTGCAATTAGAGGATGAGAAAAATCTTTTAATTCAAGGCCTTCCTTCCACTATCGAAAAACAGTTTTCAAAACTTTCCTTTTCAAAAAATGTAACCCAGCTTTTAAAAGTTCGTAAAGTGGATTTTGCTCTTGTTTTCGCATTGAATTCACATCAGTTACACAAGATCTTTTCTGAGCTTTCCGCTGCCTTACGCGATGAAACCAAATTGTGGATCGCCTTTCCTAAACAAGCTTCAAAAATTGTAAGCGATTTGAATCGCCATGGTTCATGGGATTTTTTAATAGAAAAAGGATATGAAGCAGGAGAAATAGTAGCACTTGACTATGTTTGGAGCGCACAACGTTTTTCAAAAGTTATTGAAGAGGTAAAACCAAAAACGGCTTCAAAAGTGGTAAGAATGAAAAATGATTCAAGAAATTTTGCAGAAGCTGAAGGATTCTAAGCTTTTTCCTGAAATTATATAATACTTAAAACCATCTGAAAAATCAGGTGGTTTTTTATTTTGTGCAGAAAAGTAAATGAAGGAATAAATGCTTCAACTTTAGAGAAGACAAGAAGCTTATTTCATGATCACCATACCGATCTCTTTGGTAAGTTGCATTTCCATTGTTTTTAAATGAGAATGCGTTTGAATCAATAACATCTGCCTGTCTGCAGAAACAGTTTTTGCCAGTTCCTCGGCATTAACTGTTATTAATTTTTTTATCTTTTTCAGCTCAAGATAACGAAGCGTGGAAGCGATGTCACTTTTATAATTTCCTTCCCGTGTAGGAACCGCCATTTCGTATTTTTTTTCCCAACCGTCACTTACTTCATATGGAAACTCTATCAAATGAACTACTGCATTACTCATAGCCAGGTCATCTGAATATAAAAAACTCTTTGCTGTTGGCTCCAGCTTTTCTTCGTACCAGATCTTATAAGTGGCAATAATTTTTTTCAACATTTCGTCTTCTATTGTCTCTTCCTCAATAAAATCATTTAACAAATAATCCGCTACTTTTTTTTCACCTTCCCAATCTAAAAGTCCATATTCCAATAAGCATCTTACCAGCGATCTTTCATGATAAATTTCATCTTTTACAAGTCCGATTGATTCAGATTCTTCACTTAAAATTTCAGGTATTTCTTTTCCAGGCTCCTGGAAAACTTTTTCCTGCTGAAAGAATTTCTTTTCGTCTTTACTTAATTTGTCACGCAAAAACTTATTAACAAGATGATGTAATCCACCTTCATCCACTTTCAAAATTTGAGCAGTCTTTCTGATGTAATCTTCTTGTTTGGTAAAATCTTCTTCTTTATTAATTTTTGAAATAGATTCCGCAATGCGGTTTACGATCTGAGCTTTTTTATTCGTATCATTTCCGGCTTCTGATAAAGAAAATTCCAGTTGAAATAAAATAAAGTCCTTTTTATTTTCTTTTATAAAATGATTCAATTGGGAAGCACCATATTTATTGACATAACTGTCCGGGTCCTCATTATCAGGAAGCAGAACCAGTTGAACGTTCAAACCTTCTTCCAGGGCAAGATCCAGGCCGCGCAAAGCCGCTTTAACTCCTGCCGCGTCTCCGTCGTATAGAATCGTAAGATTGGAAGTATATTTTTTGATCAATCTCAACTGATCCGGCGTAAGCGAAGTTCCTCCGCTGGCAACCACGTTTTCAATTCCAGCCTGGTGAAGAGAGATAACATCTGTGTAACCTTCAACTAAAAGACATTCATCGTTTTTATCAATCGCCTGTCGTGCAAACCATGAGCCGTATAAAATTTTACTTTTTACATAAATTTCGTTTTCCGGTGTGTTGATATATTTTGGCGCTTTATCATTTTTTCGGATCAATCTTGCTCCAAAACCGGTAACTTTTCCGGATTGATTATGAATTGGAAAAATAACGCGTCCTCGATAGTTATCCTGCAAGCCATTTTCACGTTGAACAACTAAACCTGCTTTTTGTAAAAGGTCTTTATTGAACTGTTTGTCAATCGCAGCTTTTGAAAACATATCGCGTGCTTCAGGATTATAGCCAAGTTCAAATTTTGTGATGGTTTCTTCACGAAATCCTCTTTCTTTCAGATAACTCAATCCAACATTGATTCCTTCCTCAGAATGGAACAATGTATCAGAAAAGAATTGCTGGGCGAATTTATTGATGATGTAAAGACTATCTGCAGTTTGTTGTTGCTGTTTAAATTCAGGGCTGGTTTCTTTTTCCTCAATTTCTACATTGTATTTTGCTGCAAGCCATTTCAGCGCTTCTACATAACTGTATTTTTCATGTTCCATCAAAAAACTGATGGCGTTTCCACTTCGGCCACAGCCAAAACACTTGTAAATCTCTTTTGCTGGAGAAACAGTAAAGGAAGGAGATTTTTCGTTGTGAAAAGGACACAAGCCGATATAATTCGTGCCTCGTTTTTTCAGCTTTACAAATGAATTAACGATCTCGATTATGTCAATCCTGCTTACAATTTGCTGTATGGTTTCCTGCGGGATCATTTCCTTCTTTTAGCAACTGATTTTAAAAATTCTGTGCAGTGGATTAATAGGTCCAAACCAAAGAAATAATTGCAATGATTATCGCAATGATAGTAGTAACTACCATTGTTGCCACAAAATTTTTCATTGAAATAATAGTACTCATATACGATCGATTTTTAAGAATTAATGCGAAGTAAATTCATTTATTGCATTTATAAAGCTATAAATATCCGAAATTTTTCGCGATATAACAGAAGCAAAAAATTTACCAGTAACACAACCCGTTCGCTTTTTTAAGGCGCAGGTAATTTCGCTATCTTTGTTCCATATAAAAAAAATTTATGGCGAAAAAGGAAGTGTACATTTTATCCGCAGTTCGCACACCTATTGGAAGTTTTGGCGGTAGTTTAAAAGATATTCCTGCTACCAAATTAGGTGCCGTTGCCATTAAAGGCGCAGTAGAAAGAGCGGGAATAAAACCTGGCGATGTGCAGGAAGTTTATATGGGTTGTGTGTTGCAGGCAAATCTCGGGCAAGCCCCTGCACGCCAGGCCGCAATCTATGCCGGTCTTCCGGAGAATGTTTGTTGCACCACGATAAATAAAGTTTGTGCAAGTGGAATGAAAGCAATTATGAATGGTGCTCAAAGTATTTTATTGGGTGATGCAGACGTGGTGGTTGCCGGCGGAATGGAAAATATGAGCAGTGCTCCTTTTTATGCTCCTGCTGTTCGCTGGGGAAATAAATATGGAAATACAGATTTAATAGATGGAATGGCAAAAGATGGGCTAACAGATGTTTACAAAGATTATGCAATGGGAAATGCGGCTGAATTATGTGCGCGCGAATGTCATATTTCACGGGAACAACAGGATGAGTTTGCGATTGAAAGTTACAAGCGCAGCCAAAATGCGGAAAATGAAGGAAAATTTAAAGATGAAATTGTGGGTGTAGAGATTCCTCAAAGAAAAGGCGAACCGGTTGTGATGCTGAAAGACGAAGAACCTTTTAATGTGAAATTTGATAAGATATCGGATTTAAAATCGCCGTTTGAAAAAGGCGGAAGTGTAACAGCAGCAAATGCCAGCACGATCAACGATGGAGCGGCGGCTTTGGTTTTGATCAGCAAAGAAAAAGCGGATAGTTTAGGATTAAGACCAATAGCAAAAATTCTAAGTTATGCTGATGCTGAACAGGCACCGGAATGGTTTACAACCACGCCATCATTAGCTGTTCCAAAAGCGATAAAAAAAGCAGGATTGGGAATTGGTGATATTGATTTTTTTGAATTGAATGAAGCCTTTAGTGTTGTGGGAATTGTAAACACACAAAAAATGAATTTAGACGCTTCAAAAGTAAATGTAAATGGTGGTGCAGTTGCACTTGGACATCCGCTGGGGGCAAGCGGCGCCAGAATTATTGTTACTTTGATCAATGTATTAAAACAAAATAACGGTAAGATCGGAGCAGCAGGAATTTGCAACGGAGGCGGAGGCGCAAGCGCTATGTTGATCGAATTGTGTTAAAGAAAGAAATGTAATCAATTTGTCATTTTTCCCTTATTTATAAAGATAAAAAGTAATTTATTTAAAATAAAAATAATTTTGTAGACACGTCTTACCACTGTTAATTTCAGGAATTTTTTTTCAAAAAAATTTAAGATCAAATTTTATGAAACAGATCTACCTGATTTCTTTTTTAATAGCGGTATTCTTTTCAACAAATACAGGAGCACAGGTGCGTCCTGTTTCACAGAAAACAGCCAAACAAGCGTCTGGTCCTGCTTTAGAAAAAAATGCAAAGCCAACGATGTCATCAACTGCTGATTCGTTGAAAATGGCAATGAGCGATGCAAAAACTTCTTTTAATACTCTTTTTAAAGGCCATAAGGATACGACAACAATCAGGATTTCAGGTATTGAATACGGCGATCCCAATTTATCAGTTCTGAAGGATGCTTTAAAAAATATGAAAGGAATTAAATCCGTTTCAACAGAGTTTCATTCCAATACTATTACACTAAAAGTTCCATTTAAAGGAAAACCAACAGATCTGTGGGATCAATTACCTTCCAATTCAAAAATGCCATTTAAATTAATTGACGCTACAGACAATAATATCACACTCAAGTATTTAAATCAAAGCCAGAAGTAATTTTTGAAATTTTAAAAGTAGAATTAAATTTATTTCTTCATTTACTGCAACATTGTATCAAAAGATCGTAAGAATTGCAATTGAATTTCCGATTGTGAATAGTTTGATTTATAAAGCGAATTTTCATCATAAAAAACCGATTTGGCGAACCTGTTTCTTTGGCATTAAATCCATCTTCTTACTTTTTTTTTATAATCAAAGTAAGTTTGACCGAATTGTCGTTCCAGGTATTTTTCTTCTTTTTTAATTACATATTCCTGGATAATTATTATTAAAACAGGCAACAAAATAATATTCCACCAGTTGCCAAAAAAGCAGGTGAATCCCAAATACAAAAAGATAAGGCCAAAATACATTGGATTGCGTGTAAATTTATAAATTCCCGTTTGTTGCAGCGATGTTGCTGGTTTCACAGTTATTAAAGTATTTCCTGTTTGTATAAATTTCCAAACACCCTGCATTGAAAAATATACTCCCGCAATAAAAAAAAATATTCCGGCAGTTTTTACTCCATCATTATTAAAAAAAGAATTATTGATGGGAATTATTTTTTGAAGAAAATAAGCAATAAAATATAATAGCAGGAAAATGATTGGAGGTGGGATGAAAACTCCGGGATGATCTTTTTTCATTTTTAATATTTTTAAAAATTATTAATCAGAAGAAAAAGAAACATGAGAAACAAAAAATTCTGCTCCTTATCAGCACATTGGGAAATTAGTACATAGACCTTTAACCAAACTTCTCCCTCCACCTCAGCATTCCACCCGTTAAATTTTTTACATTGCCAAATCCAATTTGCTCTAAAATTAAAGCGGCCATTCCGCTCCTGTTGCCGCTTCTGCAATAGCAGATCACTTCTTCATTTTTCAAATTTTCTATTTCTTCCGTATCCATGTTTTGAATTTTGCCAAGGGGAAATGGAATTCCACCAATGTTAAACTCAGCAGTTTCTTCCGGTTGACGTACGTCTAAAAGGTTTAAATTTTCACCGGCATCCATTCTCAATTTTACTTCTTCGCAGGAAATATTTGTCATGATAAAAGTTATTTAAATTTTGAAGTATCTCTTTTTGAACTATCTGAAATCATGGGCGGCTGAAGCTGGATCCAAATATCCATTGTTTGCCCCGGTTGAATATAAGCAGGAGTTGCTCCATAAGAAAACGCGTCAGGATTTTGTTTATAAATATAGGCACTTGCAGTATCAGTTATATCCCCGGAAGTTAATATCGCTGCGAGAATAATTCCTTGTTGTTTAAGCATATCTCTTGCTTCGGCAACAGTCATTCCGGTAAGATCGGGAACCGGGATTTTTTGTGCTTCAAGTCCTCCGCCCACAACAAGGTCGATAGATGAACCCCATCTAACCTGTGTGCCGGCAGCTATTTTTTTACCATCATAATGCTGTTCCAATACCGAACCTTTCATAAAATCTGCACGGTTGGTTGTATCGCCCAGCTTCAAATGATTTTTCTGCAATTTATCCAATGCAAACCTGTAGCTCAAACCTTCAAGGTTCGGCATATCTATCATTGGAAGGGTTGTTGGATTTATATTTAAAAAAACAGTGCGGTTAACTTTTACGGTCGCATCAGGATCAGGTAATTGTTTTTTCACTGTGTTCAAAGGCAAGCTGTCGTTGTAAATCGAATCGGTGATGACTACTTCAAAACCTTCTTTTTCTAAAAGATCAATTGCAGAATCAACATTTTTTCCGGTGACGGATGGGACTTTCAGATATTCGCCATGATGTGTGATCCAGCCAAGGGATTGAAAAAATAAAAATCCAACAAGGAAAACCAAAGCAATGGCTGCCAGAAGATTTACTAAAAAACTTTGTCTTGCAATAAATTTAAACACGCTAAGGATATTAGTGAAAAAAATTAGTGGTGCAATTTAATAAATTTATACAGCCAAACATTCCTCAATCAGGGCAGTATAAAAATCCATCAGCGTCCAGCCCATCGCTCTTACCTGTTGCGGGACAAGGCTTGCTTCCGTTTGGCCCGGTACTGTGTTTATTTCCAGCATATACGGCTGATGTTCAGCTTCACTGTAGATAAAATCTATCCTTACAATTCCACGGCAATTAAAGATTTGATAAATTTTAATTGCTTCTTCTTTTACCTGGTTTGCAACATTCTCACCGACTTCAGCAGGTGTAATTTCTTCGCTGGCACCCAGGTATTTTGCTTCATAATCAAAAAACTCTTTTTTGCTGATCACCTCTGTAATTGGCAACGCGATGATCTTTCCTTTTGATCGAAAAACTCCAATCGTGAATTCCCTTCCCTTGATGAATTCTTCTACCAAAACCTGGTCATCTTCTTTAAAAGCTTTTTCAATAGCTGCCCCTAATTCCTCAGAAGGAGAATTTACTTTGCTCATCCCTATACTTGAGCCACCATTGTTTGGCTTTACAAATACCGGAAACTTCAAATTCCTGACTAATTTATCAGGACTTTCATAATTTTTTTTAAATAATAAAACGGAATTTGCCACATTTATTCCGGCAAATGAAGCAACAGCAACAGTATATCTTTTATTGAAAGTAAGCGCAGA
The DNA here is from genome assembly GCA_035606215.1 of Hanamia sp. Taxonomy (GTDB): domain Bacteria; phylum Bacteroidota; class Bacteroidia; order Chitinophagales; family Chitinophagaceae; genus Ginsengibacter. The sequence continues at coordinate 8,658 of DATNFV010000019.1, read as the reverse complement.
AATAGCACAATCGCACGAAGTATATGGAATCCGGAGCATATCAAAATATCCCTGCAATTTTCCATCTTCTCCCGGAGTTCCATGAATGCCATTCAATACAGCGTCAAAAAGAATTTTGTGACCATCAATTGAAAGCGAGAAATCATTTTTATCTACTTCAATTTTCTCTCCTGAAGCTAACTGATGAAACCATCCTTTGGGAGTAATATCAATTTTAAAATAATCAAATCTCTGAGGATCAATATTATTTTCAATTGTTTTAGCCGATTGGTAAGATATTTCCGCTTCTCCTGAATAACCACCGGTAACAAAAGCAATTTTTGGTTTCATGATATAACACCGATTTAGATTGTAAAATAAATTGATTTTTTTTAAAATAAAATAAAAATCGGGCAGGAGAGGGAATTACTGAAAATACAACTCATCCTTATTTCTTTATTTCCAATAAAGGTGAAGAGAATCTACGATGCCTGTTGTAATATTTCTGAGTTGGAAAGATATTTCTGACTTGGACTGTAAACAAAAAAACATGACCCGTCTTTAATAGTTTCAATGATTGGCTTTGTGTATTTTTTAGGCAATGCGGGGCAACCTAAACTTCTGCCAATATATCCAAGAACTTTGATCGTTTTTTCACTCACGTAATCAGCGCAATGAATAACAATGGCACGGCTTTCAGCGTTATCATTAATACCTTTTTCTTCGCCTTCAAGTCTTAAGGAAAGGCCGTGTTCTCCATTATAAGGTTGTTTCGTAATATAAAATCCAAGACTGCTCATATTGCTTTCAGGAGAATTGGAAAATTGCGTCGCATATTCTGTTCCTGAATTGCGTCCATGAGCCACATAAGTATTAAAAAGTAATCTAAAGTTTTCCATATCTATTACGAACAAACGTTTTTGAGTTGAAGGCAAACTGAAATCTGCAATAGATAAAATGTGATCATTATTTAACTTTCCCTGTGAACGTAAATAGTTATAACCTTTTACACCTTCAATAAAAGCTTGTTTTGATAATCCAAGATCTTTTAATTGCAAACTGTCATAAAGAAATGTTTTTACGCTGTTTCCTCCGGCGGAATTCGCAACAGTCGTTTTTGCAACGGTTGCTTTAACTGCTTCTTCTGGTTTAAAGCGTGCAGAAATAAAAGTAAAAGGAATCAGGAAAATAAAAAGCAGAGATAAGGGCAAATAGGATTTCTTAAATGTGTTTTTCATTCGGGTTTTAGGTTTTTCAATTATGATTTTAAAACATTAATGAACGGAAGCTCATTAAATATTCATGTTTTGCTGTTAGTATGGCGGTGATTTAAAAAATGGATTTTGATTTCTTAAATGCCCTGCAAAGGTAATTGATATACCCCTTTTTTTTGTTTCTTCTACTGCCTGAAACACTGCTTTTTAACAGAAAAAAATCTAAATTTTTTTAATCTTATCTAAAACAAAAAAAATTGTTTTTTATTGTGTAAACCCTTTTATTTTCAGCAATTTCTATTGGTTCAACTTGCTATATTTGTATGAATTCTAATCGTAAAAAATCATTACTAATTTAGCTTCCATATTAAGTAATCCAATAGAATACCTGAAAGGCGTTGGACCTGTCAGGGGTGATATTTTAAAGAAAGAAGCGGGAATCTTTACATTCAATGATCTGTTGCAGTATTTTCCTTTCCGGCATATCGATCGTACTCAAATAACTCCAATCAGCAGGATCAATTCTGAAACTGAATATGTTCAGGTAAAAGGCAAAATAACTTCTGTAGAAATTTTGGGAGAAAAACGCGGAAGAAGATTGGTGGCAACGCTTTATGATGGAACCGGCGAACTGGAACTGGTTTGGTTCCAGGGAATCAACTGGATTGAAAAAACGCTTCAGATAGGAAAGCCTTTTCTCGTTTTTGGCAAAGCCGGATTTTTTATGAATTCTCCCCAGATCACTCATCCGGAAATGCAGGTTTTGACTGAAGAAAACAGAAATGCCAAAAGCTTTCTCGAGCCTGTCTATCCTGCCACAGAAAAATTAAAAGCGAGAGGCATGGGAGGAAGGCAAACGGGAAGCCTGACTTTTACTTTATTGCAGATGCTTTCAGAAAAAGATATTGCTGAAAATATTCCGCAAAATATTCTTGAAAAATTTCATTTGATAAAACGATTTGATGCTTATAAAAACATTCATTTTCCTTCTTCCCCCGATCATTATGACAATGCAGTAAAGCGATTGAAATTTGAAGAACTTTTTATCTCACAACTGCGAATGGGCTTGATCAGGTTTAAGAGAAATACTTTTTCCAAAGGTTTGGTCTTTTCAAAAGTTGGCGATCTTTTTAATGATTTTTATAATCATCATTTGCCTTTTGAATTAACCGGTGCGCAAAAAAGGGTTTTGAAAGAGATCAGAAAAGATTTGGGAAATGGTAAACAAATGAACCGTCTGTTGCAGGGTGATGTGGGAAGCGGAAAAACAATGGTAGCGCTGATGGCGATGTTGATTGCTGCAGATAATGGTTATCAAAGTTGTTTTATGGCGCCTACAGAAATACTTGCCCGCCAGCATTTTGAAAGCCTTAAAAGTATGTTGAAAAACATTCCTGTAAAAGTGCAGGTTCTTACGGGATCAACTTCGGCCAAACAACGAAAAGAAATATTAGGAGCAACCAAAGAAGGAGAAATTACGATATTAACCGGAACGCATGCTTTAATAGAAGAGGCGGTTCAGTTTAAAAATCTGGGCCTGGCGATTGTTGATGAACAACACCGTTTTGGCGTGGCACAAAGAGCGAAACTTTGGGATAAAAATGAGATCAATCCACATATCCTGGTGATGACTGCAACACCAATTCCGCGAACGCTTGCGCTTACCGCTTATGGCGATCTGGATTACAGTATCATGGATGAAATGCCGCCGGGAAGAATTCCAATAACGACAGTTCATCGAATGGAATACATGCGGCCACAGGTGATGAATTTTATAAAATCAGAGATAAAAAAAGGACGGCAGGCTTACATTATTTATCCGCTGATCGAAGAATCAGCCAAACTGGATTTTGAAGATCTGATGCGCGGATATGAAGAAGTGAAGGCTTATTTTCCTGAACCGAACTTTTATATTAGCATGGTTCACGGGCGGCAAAAACCGGCAGAGAAACAAACGAATATGGACCGGTTTGTAAAAGGCGACACAAATATCATGGTTTCTACAACAGTGATTGAAGTGGGAGTAAATGTTCCCAATGCCAGTGTGATGGTAATTGAAAGTGCGGAAAAATTTGGGCTACCCCAATTGCACCAGTTGCGAGGAAGGGTAGGACGGGGTAATGAGAAAAGTTATTGCATTCTTTCGACAAAAGTAAAATTATCTGCAGACGCGAAACAACGTTTGAAAATCATGTGCGAAACCAACGATGGCTTTAAAATTGCAGAGAAAGATTTAGAGATCCGTGGGCCGGGTGATATAGAAGGAACACGTCAAAGCGGTTTACTTAATTTTAAATTGGCCAATATCATTGAAGACAGAAAAATTTTGGAAGCCGCAAGATTAACTGCCGAAAAAATAATTTCTGAAGATCCATCCTTATCCTCCTCTGAAAACCATTGCCTGAAAAGTTTTTTGGAAAGTGAAAAAGGTAAAACTGCCTGGAGTAAAATCTCATAACATGGTTTTTATTAAGGTGTTATGTTAAGAAGCTATTAAAAGAAAAATCAAAAAATTAAATTGAAACTCTTCTAATAATTGTTTCGTAAATTTATTTTTGATTACTATTCCTTTTTTTCGCACCCTTAGTTTTGATTTCATTTCATTGTAATTCTTAAAAATGTTCTTGTTGAAAGCTCTGAAACAATATCCATTATTTGTTTGTTTATTGGTAACAACATTTTTTTTAGCGGAAAATTTATTTGCGCAGGTAGAATTTATTGAAAATAAAGGGCAATGGGATCAGAAGGTTAAATTCATGAGTAGTGCGGGAAGTGGTTCATTTTTTTTAACTCAAAATGGATTTACAATTGCTCAATACAATCCTGACGATGTTGAAAACATCAAGGTAAAAATGCATGGCATGGAACCTGAAAATGGAGAGAAGAACAACAGAATGCCGAATAACAATGTGAGACAGGATTTTTATTCCGTTGAATTTTTAAATGCTCACGCTTCAGAAATTATTCCGGATAAAGCAGTTCCTTCCGTCAATAATTATTTTATTGGAAATGATAAAAGCAAGTGGGCTTCTAATTGTAAAATTTATCTCGGCGTTACTTATAAAAATATGTATCCGGGCATCGACGTTCGCTATTACGTGGATGATGCCGGGAATTTGAAATATGATTTTATCATCAATCCCGGAGCTAAGCTTGACGATATTGCTATGAAATATAAAGGCGCTCAAAACCTTTCCATTAAAAACCGCGAACTTCATGTTACTACATCCCTTGGTGTCAGCAGAGAATTAAAACCTTACACTTATCAAATCGCTGATAATCAAAAGCAGGAATTGGATTGCCGCTACATTATTAAGGGGGATGTTGTAAAATTTAAAGTAAAGGGTTATGATCCCTCAAAGACCCTTATCATTGATCCTACTTTGATTTTTTTTAGCTATTCCGGCAGCACAGCAGACAACTGGGGTTTTACGGCCACTTACGGAAAAGATGGCTCTTTTTATGGTGGAGGTATTGTATTTTCAAATGGCTTCCCTGTTTCAAATAATGCCTATATTAAATCCTTTAAAGGCGATTGGGATATTGGGATTATTAAACTTTCAGCAGATGGAAGACGTCGCCTTTATGCCACTTATCTTGGAGGTGATGGAGAAGATCAACCACACAGTTTGATCGAAGATCCGGCCGGAGATCTTGTGATTGCGGGACGCACCAATTCGACTAATTACCCCGGAACTCGTTTTGGAAATGGGGGAGGATATGATATCGTTGTTACGAAATTAAATGCAGGCGGCAGCGATATTATTGGTTCAATGATAATTGGCGGCAGCGGCAGTGATGGAGTAAATATCGGCGGTGAAAGCCTCCAACAGCTTCAGTCTCTTAAAAGAAATTATGGAGATGATGCCAGAAGTGAAGTTTTGCTGGATGGGGCAAATAATATTTACCTCGCCTCATGTTCTTCATCCGGCGGAAGTTCTATAGATAACGGAGCATTCCCCACAACTCCCGGCGCTTTTCAGACAAAACTTGCGGGAAGGCAGGATGCTGTGGTTTTGAAATTAAATCCCAATTGTAATTCAGTTTTATTCAGTACACTTCTTGGAGGAAGCGATGACGATGCCGCTTATGTTCTTACACTTGGCAATAATGGCAGTGTTTATGTTGCGGGAGGAACAGCGAGTAATGATTTTTTTAAATCAATTCCTACAGCAGGAGTTATAAAACCAACCAACCCGGCGCTCAGCAGTTTCGGCGGAAATGGAAAAGATCCTTGTGATGGCTTTGTAGTAGAATTGAATAATAGCGGCACCAGCGCAATACGGGGAACTTATATTGGAACCAACAAAGGTGACCAGATTTACGGAATAGAAACAGATAAATCCGGATTTATTTATATCATGGGAACTTCCGAAGGAAATATGCCGGTGATCAATGCCAAATATTCTAATTCAAATGCAAAACAATTTATTTCAAAATTACAACCTGACTTGTCGGCTTACGTTTATTCAACCGTTTTTGGTTCCGAAAATTCTTTTGTACCGAATATTTCGCCAACCGCTTTTCTTGTAGACCGTTGTGAAAATGTATATGTATCAGGTTGGGGAGGAAAACCAAACGCGGCATTTCTTGGAGGAAATACAAAAGGAATGCCTGTTACACCCAATGCGATCAAACCGCAAACAGATGCCTCCGGAAGTGACTTTTATTTTATTGTTCTGAGAAAAAATGTCGATTCACTGCTATATGGAACTTTTTTTGGGCAGGAAGATCCTCCTGGTAGAACGCCTCCTGTAACTTTTGGTGATCACGTAGATGGGGGAACCAGCCGATTCGACCGAAATGGCGTGATTTACCAGGCAATTTGTGCCAATTGTTTTAAGAGTGTTGCTTTTCCAGGAACACCCGGAGCATGGTCAAGAAATAACGCCTCTTTAGGTCAGAATGGTGCGTGCAATCTTGGAATGCTGAAAATAGAAATGGATTTTTCAGGGGTAAAATCCGGTTTGCATACTTCCATTGATGGTGTTTCAAATGATACGGCAGGATGTGTTCCTTTACGCGTAGATTTTTCTGATACTTTGAAGAAAGGAAAGCTTTATTACTGGTATTTTGGCGATGGAACCGGCGATACAACTACTGTTCCCGCAAGTTCTCATATTTATAATAAGATTGGTGTTTATCCAGTAATGCTGGTTACTATTGATAGCACAACCTGCAATATCGCAGATACTTCCTATAGGCATATCCGGGTTGGTGATAATAAAGTTTTTCTTGATTTCCTGTCAAATAAATTACCACCTTGTACCAATTTGACTTACGATTTTACTAATACATCAACGGCAGTAAGAGGAACTTTTCAACCAAATATTTTTACCTGGGATTTTGGTGATAATACACCTGTGGTAGTAGAAGCGACAAGGCCTGTTACTCATACTTTTGCCGGTCCTGGAACGTATAAAGTCACCCTTAGTGTTGATGATACCAGCTACTGTAATTCTCCGGCTGATACCGTAAAAACAATTCGCTTATCATCGCAGGTAAAAGCTTCTTTCAGTACTCCTGCCCGCGGCTGCGTGCCATATAATGCTGTATTTGTGAATAATTCTTTAGGCGGACTGAATTTTAGCTGGGATTTTGGTGATGGTTCTGCTTCTACCGAAGATAACCCCACGCATCTTTACTCACAAACCGGTACTTATAAGGTAAGATTAACTGCATATGACTCCACTTCCTGCAACCTTATGGATGATACAACATTTACGATCACTGTAAGCCCGATTCCGACCGCTTCATTTTCTTACAATCCTACGGAACCTAAAGAAAATACCTTTACCAATTTTGTAAATCAATCTGTCGAAGCTACCCACTACTTATGGAAATTTAGTGATGGAGACACTTCAACATTGGAAAATCCGTCACATATTTTTGATGCCACTGCCGTTTACAGTGTTTGCCTTACCGCTATTAATGATGCCGGTTGCAGCGATGATACCTGTATTGATGTTCGGTCCATTATTAAGCCATTAGTAGATGTACCAACCGCATTTACTCCAGGAAAATTTGGTCCAAACGCTACAATTCGTGTCGTTGGTTTTGGTATCAAACAAATGGATTGGAGAATCTACAACCGATGGGGACAAAAAGTATTTGAAAGCAACAATTTGAAAAGTTCATGGGATGGTACCTTCAATGGAAAATTGCAACCAATGGATGTCTATACTTATACACTCGAGGTAACATTTAGCAATGGACAGAAAGTGAGAAAAACCGGTGATATTACTTTATTGCGATAGAATGAAAGGAAATTTAAAAATAATATTATTCTTTTTTTCTTCCATTATTGGAATCCGGCAGTCATTTGCCCAGGATCTCCATTTCTCGCAGTTTTTTAATAACCCACTTCTTACCAATCCTGCTAACACGGGTTTCATTCCCGATGCGGATTACAGGCTCGGCGCTTCTTACAGAAACCAATATTCAAGCATCATGGCGACTCCTTACAAAACAATGAGTATTTATGGAGACGCCCAGGTTTTCAGAGATAGAATTGAAACCGGATGGATGGGTTTGGGCGGCGTTATTCTTCGCGATGTGGCTGGTACGGGAAGCCTTACTTCAACACAGATTTATGCCTCTGTTGCCTATCATCAGATGCTGGGTTTGAGCAGTTTGCTTACAGCTGGTTTTAATGTAGGATGGGCCAATAAAAGAATTGATCAAAGCAAACTTACTTTCCCTGATCAGTTTGATGGCAGATTTTTCGATGCAACTTTGCCCACGTCTGTTCAGCTTGTGAACAACAGTGTCAGCTATTTTGATATGCAGGCCGGCCTGAATTATGCTTATTTTCCTACAGAAGATGTTTATATCAATGCCGGTTATTCTATTCAACATGTAAATAAGCCTAAAGAGACTTTTTTTGATGAAACAGATGCCAGCAGGCTTGATATACGGCATATCGGCTTTATCAATGGAATTTTTAAAATGAATGATAAAGTAATTATCAATCCTGCCGCATATTATACACTGATGGCGAAGGCAAGTGAAATGGTAATTGGAATGAATGCTGCATACAATCTTTCCGGCGATGGTTCCAAAATTATTACCGGTGGATTATTTTATCGTTATGGGGATGCAATCATCCCGATGGTCGCGTTACAAATAAATAATATCAGGTTTACTTTTAGCTACGATGTAACCACTTCTTCTTTAAAAAATTTCAATCATTCATTAGGCGCAGACGAATTTAATCTTTTGGACAAAGGCATGTATAATACGTTCAATGGTGATCGCAAACAGACCCTGTGCCCTGTTTTTTAAAAAAAAAATAATTTTTGAAATCTTTCTTTCCCAGTACCTATTTCCTGTTTTAAGCGTTGGGACACCCTAAAAGTTTTTTACAATAATTTCATATAATTCCGCCTGTTCATTGTCCATTTTTAGAAGCCTTGTTTTTGTGTGTTTTGATTCCGGAAGAGTATAAGTTATCTGATACATGTTT
>DATNFV010000018.1:0-6569 GCA_035606215.1 Hanamia sp. | reverse complement strand
ATGGCAAAAACGGAACTGAGAAATGGCGTTCTGTTTTATCTTGCTGTAAAAGATAAGCAGTTCGCCATTTTTGCTGATAAAGGAATTCATGAAGCGACAGGAGGCGATACTTATTGGAAAAACGCAGTGAAAGAGATTATTTCTGTTTTTAGTAAAGACAGCCTTGTTGCCGGTATTACAACTTCAATTTATAAAATTGGTCAGGCTTTGAAAGAACATTTCCCTTACGATAAAGATGTTGACAAAAACGAGCTTCCTGATGAAATTGTTTTTGCTAAATAACATCGAAACTTCTCATTCATGAAAAAAATATTCTTACTGCTCTTTCTTTTTGTTGGTATTCAATCGATTTTTGCACAAAAAATTGAACCAAGACCAAATCCTCCCCGGGCGGTAAATGATTTTGGAAATATGCTAGCTCCATTTCAGCAGCAGGCTTTGGAGCAAAAACTCGACGCCTATAATGATTCTACTTCTTCAGCGATTGTTATTATTACTGTTCCTGACTTGCAGGGATATGATATTGCCGAAGTTTCTTTAAAATATTTGCGCGATTGGGGAGTGGGAGTTAAAGGGAAAAATAATGGTGTAGTTATCCTGGTTTCAAAGAACGATCACAAGGCAAGGATAGAAACCGGATATGGAATGGAAGGAGTTCTGCCGGATATTCTTGCCAAACAAATCATTGATGAAAGGATGATTCCTTATTTTAAAAACAATGATTATTACGCAGGATTTAATAATGCTGTAGATGCGATCATTGCGGCGGCGGCAGGAGAATACAAAGCCGAGCCAAAGTCGCAAAATAATAATGTAACATTTGGAAAAATTCTTCCACTGATCATAATTTTTATAGTGATCATATTTCTTTTTTCCGGAAAAGGCGGTGGCGGCGGTGGTTCTTATATGAGCAGGAAGGGTTCGAGAAGCTTTCTTGGTGGTGCTTTGCCCTGGTTTTTATTAGGAAATATACTTGGCGGCGGCGGTAGAGGAGATGGAGGTGGTTTTGGAGGCGGCGGTGGTTTTGGTGGTGGAGGTTTTGGTGGCTTTGGTGGTGGAAGCGGCGGCGGCGGCGGAGCCAGTGGCGGATGGTGATTCCTGAAGATTTACTTTTAAAATTTCGTTTATTATAGAATAAATTGAAAACGACAGCTGAGTCATAAATTCCTTGCAAATAAAAAAGCACTGTTTTCAAATCATTCAAAAATAAGAAGAGGCTGCCTCAAAGGAGACATCCTCTTCTTATAAATTCATTTCATAATTATTTAAACAATCCATTGATATAATTCGCCAGATCTGTATTTCCGCTTTGTTGTTGTGCAGCACTGATTTTAGCAAAAACCTGTTTAAATGCCGGATCAATAAATCCCCTGTATTGTTCCGGAATCTGGTTCCTGAATTTCATAATTTCATCTACTCCTTTTCTGACATTGTCAGGGTTTTTTACTGTCACAAGAAATTTCGCAAATCCATAAGCATCCTTGATCTTGTCTTCGGAAAGAGGTTCATTTGAAAAATGATTCAGTAAAAATGAAAAGTCTTCTTCTGAACCATTTTTCATAATGATTGCTGAAACTACTTCTCCTAATTTTCCTAAAGCATCATTGCTGTATTTTTTCGCGAGAGTATAAGCTTCCTGCGGCTGAAGCGCTGCCAATCCTTCCAGTGCTGCGCCTGCAACAGAATAGGAAGAATCGGTTACATATTTTTCAAACAAAGGCTGGTATTTATTATCCTTTAATAATGCAAGAATTTCAATCGCTTTTGCCTGCACTTTTTTATAAGGTTCTTTGATTGCCATTTGTTCTACCTGGCTCAAGACAGCAGGATCGCTATAAGCTTTTTGCTGGTCGATATTTTCTAAAGTAAGGAGTCGAAGTCCATAATATTTATCTTTTAATCCCCATGCTAACTGTGGAACCATTTTGTTTTTTGAAAAATATTCAAGGGCTTCTCTTCTATCCAGGTAATTCGGTGCAAATTGATATTGCTGTTCAAATTCATCTGCTGATTTATTGTCTTTTTTTATAGCCAGCAATACTTTGTCAGCATCGAAATTGACCAGGGAAGGTTTTTGAGCGCTATTAAAATAAAAAGTATCCGATTGATTTTCTACCCAAACTTTATATCTTTTTTTGTCAGCTCCTTTGCTGTAAACATCAATAGCCACCGGCAATTTAAAGATCTTGCCCGTTTTTTGTGTCTGATCTACGATCACTCTTGCTTTTCCGTTGCTGTAATCATAATTGATGTTGAGCGTTGGTTGCCCGCTTCCATAATACCATTGATTCCAGTACCAGTTCATGTCCTGCCCTGTTACATCTTCAAACGCGAGCCTCAGTTGTTGCGCTTCGGCAGGTTTGAATTTATAGAGATTTAAATATTCATTTAAAGATTTAAAAAATGCAGAATCTCCGACATAATTTCTCAGCATATTTAAGATTCTTCCGCCTTTATTATAACTAACCGCGTCAAACATGTCTTCTTTGTCTTTATAATAAAACCTAACGAGATCTTTATTGCTGCTTCCGCTCAATAAATATCCCTGCATATCCTCATAGTTCAGTTCATCAGCATTATCTTTTCCATGCCTGAATTCGCGCCATAAATACTCACTATAATTAGCAAAAGACTCATTCAAAGTAAGATTGCTCCAACTTTCTGTAGTTACCAGGTCTCCAAACCAATGGTGAAATAATTCGTGAGAAATATCATCTTCCCATGCATTCCCGTCAACCAACTGACGTGCATTCTGGTAGGCGCCGTCCTGGTGAAGCGTGGCCGTTGTATTTTCCATTGCGCCGCTTACGTACTCTCTTCCAACTATCTGATCATATTTTGGCCATGCATAAGGGAAGTTGAGAATCTTCGAGAAAAATCCAATCATGGCAGGAGTTTCACCAAAAATTTTTCTCGCCACCGGCGCATATTCTTTTTCTACATAGTAGTCTACATCCATGTTCTTGTATTTGTCTTTTACGATGGCGTAATCACCAACGCCCATAAAAAACAAATAAGGAGAATTAGGAAGATCCATTTTCCAGTCATCGGTTCTGGTGCCATCAGCGTTTTTCTTTTGATGAATCAAAAGTCCATTGCTCAGCGTTACATATTTTGCCGGAACGGTCATTGAAATTTCCTGGGTTGTTTTTTGGTCTGGTTTATCAATAGTAGGAAACCAAACACTGTTGGCCTCGGTTTCACCTTGTGTCCATATCTCAATGTGTTCGTTGGTTTCGCCTTTTGGATTAATGAAATAAAGTCCTTTGGCTTCTGATATGGCTGCACTTCCATGTTGTACCACTTCGTTTGGTTTGGAAATATAGTTGAGATAAACAGTATATTTTTCGCCGCCATTGTATGTTTTATCAAGATTTATCCTTAATTGCATTCCATCGTAAGAATATTTCAAAGGAGTTTTAGATTTTCCTTTTATCATCGCAATTTCTTTGATCTCCATTCCTTTGGCATCAAGAGTTAACGAATCAGTTGGATAAAAATGTGGTTGCAGCGTTACCCATTCCTGTCCATACATCCATTGTTTATTATAATCAAAATTTACTGCCAGTTTTGTATGAACGAGATCATTTATACGTGGATAGCTTGCACGGTAAATATGCCGCCACGCCGTATCTGCCGTTTCAGTAGTCGTATCATTCATATCCTGTGCCGTAGCAGAAAATAATGCAGCCGAAAAAAGAATTGTGAAAAAAATTTTATTCATAAATTTATTTTTGTTGAAACAAAAGTACAGGCTAAATATAAAAAGCTCTTATTTTTTAGATGGAAGGCAATATTTCTTGTTATATTAAATAGATTTGCTGTTATGTATATTTTTCGCTTCAAAAAATTCTTGTTTCTGCTTTTGATCAGCGTGTTTACTTTTTCCGTAAAAGCGCAGCAGACACATTTTGTTTATTTGCAAACAGATAATGGTCAGCCATTTTATGTGAAGTTGAATAATAAAGTGATCAGTTCCTCTTCCCAGGGATATGTCATACTTCCCGGAATTAATGATGGCGAATATCATATCACTGTAGGCTTTCCAAAAAAAGAACATCCTGAAGAAACATTTTCATTGAATATTGATAACAATAATGAAGGGTTTGTGATCAAAAATTTTGAGGACAATCAAACTCAATTGTTCAATTTGCAAACACTTGCTTTGGTCAAAGGAGCCAGTGATTCCCAGAAGATTGCCATTGCAGGTAAAAAGGATACCGATGCCTTTTCAACCATGCTGGCCAGTGTAGTGAAAGATTCTTCTATTTTGCAAAATCATCAGATGCAGGCCGCTCCTGTTGTTTCAGCAAAAACAGATTCCTCTGCCGGTCTAGTCAAAACGGATACTCCGTCTGTTGCCAATAATTCTGAAACGGTATCTGTTGTTAATAATGAAGCTAAGTTGCCAAAAACAGATTCCCAGGTAACAAAAAATGATTCTGTTTCAAAACTTGTGAGTGAGCAGAGTTCTTTAGGATTGACAATGATTTATTCAGATAAAAATCCTGGCAAAACGGATACTGTCAGTGTTTTTATGCCTTCCCAAAATGTTCCTGCTGAAACTGGTAATGCTGCTGAACAAAATAAAAACCAGGTGGTGTCTTCCATTAGTGATAAGAAAAATGCAGATAGTTCTTTAGTTGAAAAAGATCAAAAAAGTGATGCTTCTTCGTTTAATCAAAAAACAGATTATACCATCACCCCAACTCCTGTAAAACCGGGAAAAGACAGCGCAGGATTTGTTTATAGAAAAGATAGCGTTACCACCAATACGGATACTAAGACAAGGCCTGTACAGGTTTTTACGATTGGCCCGGCAAAAGATGAGCATTCAAAGAAATTGGAAGATATTCCGGTAGAAAAAAAGAAAACTGATATCGAAAAATCTGATTCTTCTTCAAAGCCTGCGAATCATGCTTCGAAAGCAGAACTCGTTTTGATGCCAAAAGTGATAACTTCTTCAAAAGTAAATTCTGATTGCAAAGGATTTGCAACCAATGAAGATTTTTTAAGACTTCGCAAAAAGATGGCTTCTGAAAATAACCAGGAAGATATGATCAGAACTGCACTGAAATATTTTAAATCAAAATGTTACAGTACTGAGCAAATCAAAGATCTTTCCTACTTGTTTTTGACAGAAGAAGGAAAATATATGTTTTTTGATGCAGCGTATGCTCATACTTCAGACTCAGATCAATATGAGATGCTGGAATCGCAGCTGACGGATCCTTATTACCAAAACCGGTTCAAAGCGATGATCCGCAAATAACGGGAGGCTATGCCAAGATACTTCATAGAAATCAGTTATAAGGGAACAGCATATTTCGGGTTCCAGGTTCAGAAAAACGCCAATTCTATTCAGGCTGAAATTGAGAAGGCGTTATCAGTTTTTTTCAAAAAAAGTTTTTCTCTTACCGGTTCTTCCCGCACTGACGCCGGAGTTCATGCACTCCAAAACTATTTTCATTTTGATACGGAAGAACCGCTGTTTAACCAGGGTATCAATCCAATAAATTCAGATGAGGTGCGGGCTGTATATAATCTTAATGCCATTCTTCCACTGGATATTGTTATTAAAAGAATTTTTCGGGTAGAAGATGATTTCCATTGCCGTTTTGATGCTGTTTCGCGGCAGTATAAATATTTTATTTTCGGTGAAAAGAATCCTTTTCTGCAGGACAGGGCTTTTTATTATCCCTACAAAATAGATATCAACAGGCTAAATGAAGCTGCTGAAATGGTTTTATTGAACAAAGATTTTACTACTTTTTCAAAAAGAAATACACAGGTAAAACATTTCCTTTGCGACATCAAAAAAAGCTTTTGGATTGAAGAAAACGACATGTTGGTTTATTCTGTGGAATCCAATCGTTTTTTAAGAGGAATGGTGAAAGGATTGGTGGGCACGATGTTGCGGATTGCGACGCATAAAATTTCTCTCGAAGAGTTTAATCAGATCATTCAAGATAAGGATTGCAGGAAGGCAGATTTTTCGGTTCCTTCTCATGGTCTGTTTTTAATAAAAGTAACCTACGATAGAATTTAGTTTTGACTCCTTAAGTACCAGTGTAAGATCACTATTACAATTTCTCTTCAAAATTTTTTTTCTCCTGAAACCCTTTGTGGTAAACGGTTTCAAAATCCTTAACAAAATTTATTTAAAATAGTTTTGCTGAGAAGTTAACTCACCCTATCTTTGCACTCCCCTCGAAAAAAAAGAGGGTAGTTCTTAGAAAAAAAGCCAGGTAAAAATTAGAGATTCAGGATTAAAAAAAATAAATTTTGAAGATTTAAAAAATAAATTTGGTCAGAATAAAAATGGCTCTTACTTTTGCACTCCCAAATCAAAAATGGGTGGTCAAAAAAAGGCCGAAAGATCTTTGAAAGTTTGGAAGTAACAGCACTGTCCCGATATGCAAATAATCGGGACAACAAGGTAAAGTTTAGCGTAACAAATTAGAATTTTGACGTTGATTTTCGATGAGAAAATTTGATAGTCAGATCAAACAACATTTACAATGGAGAGTTTGATCCTGGCTCAGGATGAACGCTAGCGGCAGGCTTAA
>DATNFV010000017.1:0-11552 GCA_035606215.1 Hanamia sp. | reverse complement strand
ATTGTCTACGTATTATAAATATGTTGAAGAGGTTCTTTCTTTTCTTAAACAATGAATCTTTCCGATTATTTCTTCACATTTAAAATCTCTTTTTATGTCTTTCAATTTACTCGAAATGGTAAAAAATTATTTTACCACTCAATTTGTCAACCACGCTTCCACAATCCTGGGGGAAAATCCCTCCCAAATCAGCAAAGCCTTAACAGCAGTGATTCCTATGAGCCTGACAGGAATTTTAAATAAAGCTACTTCCGGAGCAGAAGGAGCAAATGATGTTTATCAAATTGCAAAAAATTCAGTTGGAAATGTTTCAGGAACAAGCGATTTGAATATGAATCAAAACCTGGGAGAAGGTACCAGCATGATGACAAATTTTTTGGGGACCAATCAAACTGCGATCACGAATGGTATTTCCAATTATTCAGGAATAAAAGAATCATCTTCTTCCTCTTTAATGAGTATGGCTTTTCCGCCTATTATGGGGATTTTGGGAAATCATGCCCTGCAAAATAATTTATCAGCAAGCGGATTGGCAGGATTTCTTTCTTCACAGAAAGATCACATCGCTCAGGCAATGCCTTCCGGATTAACTTCGGTTGCCGGAGTGCTTGGTTTAGGTTCTCTTGACGGTTCTGCAACCAACGCGACTTCTAATATTAAATCACCGGAGCATAAAACCCCTGCAGATGAAATAACAACGATCTCAGAAAGACCAACTGCAAAATGGTTGGTTCCGCTGATCGTTATTCTGATCATCATCGCGCTGCTTTGGTATTTCTCAAGAAGCTGCAATCAAAAAACAAAGCCAAGTCCGGCAACCAATTATGACAGCACTTCAATGATTGTAAAATGAACAAAAAATGATGATATTTAGGGATACTTAATTCTGAAATTTCATTTAAATATTTGATAAAAAAGCCGGAACTTCTTTCGGCTTTTTTATGGCAGGATTTTTATGGCAGTTCATTAAACATTATTATGGAAACAGCAACAGCCATCAGGACAAAAAAATCATCCGTTCCGAAAGAGCAGAAAGAAAATAATCCGGAAGAAAATAAAAAGAAAACGACCAAAGATTTTTCTAAAAGTTACAACCAGTTTAAAGTTTTCAATGGCGAGCAATATAGCGGAATGAAAATAGGCCGAAGCCATAAATGGTATTATGACAAAGGCGAATGGCGCGAAACAAAGATCACTCCTGATCTTTGGGAGATTTCTTACTCTGTTACCAAACGCCGTGCAGGACATGCTCCTGAAGGTTCAGGTGTTCCGGTTGGAACAGAATACCACTGGTATATTCTTGCTCACCAGGATGTAAAAAAGCTGGATGCAAATGATTATTCTACTGCTATGACGGGAATAAAATACAAGCTTGCATTTAAAAGAGCAGGAAAAGAAAAATGGAATGCAACGCCAAAAACTGAAAGAAAAAGACTCATCAAATTGTTGAAGGATTTTATCATTCAATTAGAGAAAGAACCTGTTCCTCTGAAATTTGAATACAAAGGTAAAGAGTATGAAGGTGAAGGAATTCCTGTTCCACAAACCTGCAATGAAAAAGTTTGCGATGAATTAGGAATTACATTGAATGAGCAAAATCTTGGAATTATTCATTGCACTGATCATGGCTGGAAAATGAAAAATGTAAAAGATCAAAAACTGGTAGATGCAATTGGAAACCAGATTGCTTGTGTTCATCATCAGCAAAAAGAATAATTCAGAAATTTTAAAATCTTCCCAGCTTAATTTTAATAATTATTTTTTCATTGCCAGAACTGGTGATTGCGGTTGTGGCACAATATTGTGAACTGGTTTGGTAGATTCTAAATACGCAAAAACTGCTTTTAGCTCATCATCACTCATTTTTGAAAAATTTTGCCATGGCATCGGGGGCAGCAAATTTCTTCCTTGAGGTGATCCCATATATTTTCCATGACGCAAACAGTAAATAAACTGATCTTCTGTCCAGTTGCCAATTCCGGTAGTTGGATCTGAAGTAATATTTGCGGTATAAGAAATTCCCCATGGGCCAATCCATTCTGTCATGTTGGTCGAACCAATTCCTTTACTTTCTATATCTTTTCGATCAGCATTGATTTCCGGCAATTGAGCCGGATGTCCTGATAAAGCTATATCCGTATTATCTTCAGGCCCATGAATTCCCATTTTTTTGGGAGTATGGCAATCGTTGCAACCACAAATAGTTACAAGATGTTCTCCCCATTTTGCCTGGCTTGCAAATCCACCATTTTCAGCTACAGTTGTTTGTGAAGAATCTTTAGGGCTTACAATATCTGGCTGATCATTATTTTGGTTGCATCTTGAAAAAAGAAAAATAAGACTGCTCATAAAAATGAGAATAACGACAGAAAACTTTTTCATAATTATTTTTTTAAAAATTAAAAGAAAAAAAGTGAGAAGTCAGGAGGTGTTAATCTAAGCGGTAGAGTTTAGATAAGGGATGGAGTAAAAAAGATTTTGTAAATCTATTTTTTATTTTGGTATTCGAAGAATTATTTTTTTTAAATTTTTTGATGTTGATTTTTCACTCCCACTTATATTATAAAGTCAGAAAAAAAGGATTTTAAACATTCCGGTTAACTTTGTGAAAATTGTTTAAGACTTATGGCAAATTTTGGCGAGTATAATATTATGAAAGTGATCAAGGAAAAATCAATGGGAGTTTTTTTGGATGATGGTCACGAAGGGATCTTGTTGCCAAAAAGATTTGTGCCGCCGGGAACAAAGACTGGTGATGAACTAAAAGTCTTTTTATATCATGATGGTGAAGAAAGGCCAATTGCAACCACACAAAAACCGTATGGAGTTTTAGGAGATATTGTAAAATTGAAAGTGGTAAGCGTCAATAATCAGGGTGCTTTTTTAGATTGGGGATTAATGAAAGATCTTTTTATTCCAAAATCTAAAATGAAAAATTATATGATTCCAAATGGGGAATACCTGGTAAAAATTGTGATGGATGAAAAGACAGGAAGATTGGCAGCAACAGAAAAATTGGAACCTTTTTTATCAAATGAAAACCTTACAGTTGAAGAAAAGGATTTAGTTGATCTGGTTGTTTATCGTAAAACTGATATTGGTTATGAAGTGATCATTAATAATATTCACAAAGGAATTTTACATAACAATGAGATCTATAGAAATATTTCCATAGGAGACAAGTTTAAAGGTTTTATCAAAAAGGTATTTACAGATAAATCCGGAAATACATTGATAGATGTGGCAGCCGGAAAGTCAGGCTACGAAAGGGTTGAAGATGAAACAGAAAAAATATTGCGATTATTAAAAGAGAGCGATGGATATCTTCCCTATCATGATAAATCTTCTCCCGAAGAAATCTATTCATTCTTCAGTATGAGCAAAAAAACTTTTAAAATGGCCACAGGGAATTTGTACAAACAGCACAGAATTTCATTCACTCAAACAGGTATTCAACTGATTGAAAAATAAATTTTACCAATTATTTTTCTGCTCTTCGTTAGTCCTTTCAGGAATTTGTGCCGGATGAATTCTCCAATCTGGATCATATTTTACAAACATTGCGAGCCAAAAGGTTCTTGATAATCTCATCAACACAGGTTGCAAAGCGAGTATTAAAACTGCATTGAGAATAAGCCAATAAAAAATGCGATTGTCGTCGGTGGAAATGCCAATCAGAATCCACCAGGCAATAAATGTTGCAATGCTGATGGCTACGGTAATTCCATAACTCACATAACCTGAGCCATAATAAAATCCAACTTCTATATCATAATATTGTCCACAAACCTCGCACCTGTCATGCATCTTCATGAAATGTTTTGAATAGGGGCGTTTATTGACGAACATATCTCCTAATCTGCAACGTGGGCATTTGCATTGAAAAAGATTTAAAATACCCGGATTTTCTGTATCACTTTTCTTCGTCATTTTCTTGCTTTTTCTTCGTTTGCAAAATTAGCCCTTTTGTATCTGTGCAATTAATATTATTGCATGATTTCAATCATAAGAAAAGTAATTTTAAAAGGAAGGCGGGGATTCCAGGTTTTATCCCACGTTCCCGGTTTTATTTTTGACTCCAACTTTATGTCCGTAAGCGGCAAAATAAAGAATGAATAAATAACACGGAATCATTATCCAGAATGCTTGTTGAAACCCAATATGTTCTCCAAGACTTGCCCATATTTTTGGCAAGACTGCTCCACCGGCGATTCCTATGATCAACAAGGCTGAACCGGCTTTTGTAAATCTTCCCAGTCCGTGGATTGCCAATGGCCATATAGCAGGCCAGACCAAAGCATTTGCCAAACCCAGTAAAGCAATAAATAATACTGAATAATATCCCGATGTAAAAATGGCAAGCAATGTAAATGTTACGCCAAGAATGGCCGATGCTTTTAATGCAGTTGTTTGTGAAATATATTTTGGAATGGTAACAATTCCAATCAAATAGCCAATCAACATTCCTATCATTGTATAAGTGGTAAAATGTTTTGCGATATCAAGACTGATTCCAATTGCTTTTCCATACACCTGTATAATATCTCCCGCCATTACTTCAACCCCAACATATAAAAACAAAGTGACGAAACCAATCCATAAATAGGGGAAACTAAAAATCGTTTGTTCATGACCGTTAGCTTCGTTTTTTTCTTCTTCACCTTCTGCTTTCACTTCAGGCAAACTGGAAAAATAAATGAATACAGCAAGAGCAATCAGCACAGCAGCAATTATAATATAAGGCACTATCACTCTTGATGCCAATGCATCTAATTGCGCAACTTTTTCTGCAGGATTAAGAGTCTTCAATTTTTCTACAAAAGCCTCAGAATCTTTCAGCAAAAAAGCGCCCATCACTAATGGTGCAAGAGCGCCTGCGCCTTTGTTGCAAATTCCCATCACACTGATTCTTTTGGCTGCGCTCTCGATTGGACCAAGAATCGTAATGTATGGATTTGAGGCGGTTTGCAGCAATGCCAGACCTGTTCCAATTACAAACAAGCCGGTTAGAAATAATCCATAAGTTCTTGTTTCGGCAGCGGGTATAAAAATCAAAGCACCAATGGCCATGCAAATCAATCCCCACATCATTCCATTTTTAAACCCTGTTTTTTTCAACACCCACGACGAAGGAAAAGCCATTACAGCATAAGAAATATAAAATGCAAATGTGACTAAAACTGCCTGGGAAGTTTCTAACTGACAGGCAATTTGCAAATAGGGAATGAGCGTGCTGTTGAGCCATGTTACAAATCCAAAAATGAAAAAGAGAATACCGATAATTACAATTTGAGAAGTGTAGTTTGGTTTTCCGGAAAGATTTTGGTTCATGCTAAAATTTTAATTGAATGATAATGCGATAAGTGAAAATAGAGAAATAAACCAAAAGATCAATCAGATTGAAATTTGAAAAATGACAAAATGGATGATTGTCAATATAAAGTTTACAGAGCAAACGTTTGCGTGATTTTGCAAGATTATAAAAATTGGATTTATTTATCCGTTTATGGTCCTCTTATAAGTTCACAACCTTGTATTTCACATAATCTTTATCATTCACTGTTTCTGTATATGCAACCAAAGCAGTGGTTTGATTGATACTTTTAATAAACGGAAAAGTAGCGTTTCCTTTTTCTGAAGTAATGTATGTTTTTACCGGATCATTGCCATTTGCATTTCTTAATTCAAGGCCGATCCGTGATGAAGTAATGTCGCCTTTAAAAAAAGTTTCATTCCAGGTAATGGCAATGTTTTTATCGTTCAAACAGCTGATCTGGCAATGCTTTGAAGCGGTGCCGCTTACTTTTTCCCGCTGTGAAAATGTCTTTCCTTCATCGTTTGAATTGCAATAATAAATGCCGCCGTTTCCTCCACCGGTGAACCAGGTAAATTGAATTCCATTTTTATTTTCTGTCATTGCCGGACCTGTATGAGGGCAACCGTTGATCACCCAATTATCTTTGCTGATACGTTCCGGAGTTGAAAATGTTTTTCCTCCATTGTTTGAAACCGTATGCATCATATCGCGTATGCTGTCATTAATGATGGCTCGATAAACGATATGAATATTCTTTTTGCTATCTACATATAAATCGGTTCTGCAGCATGGGCAACACGGCTCCGTAACCAGTCTTTCATTCTGAAAGCCAGAAGTGCCGGTTGTTTCAGCGAAATATAAAGCAGAACCTTCTTCTGTCGTTTTCTTCCTGTTGTCGAGCCATATCATTGCAACTTCTCCATTTCCTGTCAGCGCCATATCAAAATATCTTTGATCATAGCCTGCAGTGTCTGTTACTAATCTTTCTGCTTTTGACCATGACGTGCCATTGTTGAATGATTGTGAATAATAAACAACATCTGAATAAGGATTTTTGGGATTTGAATTAGCAGAAGCCCATGCAGCAATGATCTCACCGTTTGGTTTGAAAATGATTTTTGGCATATTTTCTCCATGAGGATGAATATTGTTGCTGCCCGGTATTATAATTTCTTTTCCAAAAGTTTTTCCTTCATCTTTTGAAACTGAATAGCAATAAACAGAAGTGGAAGAATCAATTTTTTTGATCCAGCTAAGAACAATATTTCCCTGGTTGTCTTTTGTAACATAAGGGCAAGAACTTTCTGAACTGTCTATCTGTACTGCATTTGAAGCAATAATATTTATTTTCTTATTTGTATTAAAACAAGATTGAAAAATAATTGAAGAACCGATGATTATAAAAATGATAATCTTTTTCATTATTGATATTTTTAAAAAATAGAAAAATGTTTTTGCATTTCTGTATTTTATTTTTGATTAAAATGATATGCTAATCCAATACTTATTGTGCTTAATTGTCCTGGTCTGTAAGAAGTGCCATATGCGCTTTTTTCTACAGTAACCGCATAATTTTTATTTGTCATGTTGATCCAGTTTAACCATGTTTCAAAATGTTTAAAAGAGTATCCCGTTCTTCCATTAAAAACAATAAAGCCATTATATTTTGAAGTATTTTGCGGATCAGTAAAATAAGAGCCAAGGCTTTCTGTTTCAATTCCAATTCTGAATCCTTTTAAAATATGTGGCTTGAAAGTAATTTCGCCATTCATAATGTAGGAAGGAGATTGGGCCATTTCATTTCCTGAAAAGTTTTTTCCCTGCTGTATGTAATCCACATATTCATGCTTTGCAACGGTACCGCCTATGCGAAAAGTAATATCTTTTACCGGCGCATATTTTATTTCCAATTCAATTCCTTTGTGGCTTGTTTCACCTGCATTTTGATTTTGATAACTTCCATCTGCAAGTCTTGTATTTACAATTTCATTTTTACCATTTAAGTGATATAAAGAAATTTCTCCAGAACCTTTATTGTCATCAAAAGCAAGCCAGCCGCCGGCTTCATAGTTTATGTAAGAAGAAGGCTTTAGTGTTGGAACCTGCACTCCCCTGTATAAGTCGTTGATATTAGGTGGTGCAAAACCTACACTGTAATTCACATAAAAACCTTTATTATTTCCAAGGTCGTATGTCAGGCCAGCTTTTGGTGTGAAATGATCGAAATGATTAATGGCATCAGGAGCGCCGGTATATGCTCCGGGTTGCAAATGATTATCAAAATTATAATCCAACCGGTCATAGCGTGCTGCCAAAACAATTCTTAATTTAGAAACGGGATTGTATTCAATCTGGGTATAAGCAGCGGTATTTAATAAATCAACTTTATAATCGGTAAGTATGCTATCAGTAGATTGATAGCGGTCGTATACTCCGTTAGAATCCTTATGAATATTGATAAACTGTGCCCAATATGTTGCCGGGCTATAATCCACACTGATTCCTGTTGTCCACTTTGTATGCAGAGAATTTATTTTTTTGATGTGTTGAACAACAGCGCCATAGCTTTTAAATGCGTCATCATTGATTTGTCCAGCCGCTTTTGAAGGATTTCCTGCCAGGTCTGAGATTGAATAAAACGGATTTTGCCCGACAGAAGTATTGCGGTAAAAAACTGTAAAATTGGTGCTGTTATTTTCATTCCATTTTTTTGAGAGGGTGCTCCTAACCCTTAGTGCATCAGCTTTTCGATATGTAAAGCGGTATAAACTGTTATAATCTTCATTATAAAAATCGGCGCTGTCGAGACCCCCTTTCTGATTGGTGTTGTAATTGATATAATCTGCTACAGTCACCAGTTTTGTTTTATCATTAAAGGCATAGTCAGCTCTGAAAGTGAGTGCGGTTTTATTAAAATTATTGTGTTGTGAAATGGGTTGATTCTGATCAGCATAATAACCACCAAAATATAACCCCAGCTTTTTATAAGTGTTACTGATATTAAAATCAGTTCTTTTATAACCTCTTGTTCCTGCTTCCGCCTGAACTTTTCCTGTAAGAAAAGGAGAGGGAGATTGAGTGATAAAATTAAGTGCGCCTCCAACAGCTTCGCTTCCATATAAAGAAGAAGCTGGTCCTTTGATCACTTCAATTCTTTGTAATGAACCCTGGTTTATTTCTATCAACGCATTATGGTTAAAATCGCCAACAGTTCTTATTGGAATTCCATCTTCCAGATAGAGAAATAAATTATTGTAGCCTAATGGCTGCCTAACCGACATACTATGTTGTTCGTTCCCAAGATCAACCATAAAAACGCCGGGAATTTTATTAACCAACTGGTCAATTCGCGTAGCTTTTGTATCATTGATCTGTGTTTTTGATATCACATCGATCGCTACCGGAACCTCAGTTCTTTTTTGGATCTCTCTGTTTCCGGAAACAATCACTTCATTCAAATTAGCAAAAGATTGCGAAAGAGAAATCAGTATTTTTTCTTTGTTTACTACAGCTTTAGTTGTGTAATATCCGATAGAAGAAACCTGGATACTATCGGTTTTTTCCGGCAATGAAAAATTGCCATTCTGATCTGTGATCCTATTAATATTATTTTGTAAATCCGTAACGGTCACGCCCTGCAAACCCTGGTGGGTAGCAGCATCTATCACTTTTCCTGTAATTTCTTTCTGTCCAAATACAATACTTAACGACATCAAAAGAGTTACAGTTAAGCCCATATGCTTAGTCATCTGTAAAAAATTTAATTGAGAAATATTTTTCAGCCTTTTTAAGGATGAAAAATTGCAAAAATTAATGAAAGAAATTATGCAGTAGGCGGATGAAATATAGAGCGTGGAAAAGACGAAACTATGTTTTCATCTTTTGTAAAATAATGATGTTGTAAAAGTGTGTAAGTATTTTTTAATAAAAAAACATGTGGCACAAAGAATGGCTGTGCGTCAAATTTTTCCGTTCTTGAAACTGGCGTTTGACCTTCGTCCTGTTGCTTTAATTTTTTCGTGAGATAGCATTTTCCATCACAATGCATCATTGGTTTGTCTTTGTTGATACAAAGATTTTTTACAATGTAGGATTGATTTATATAAAAATCTGCCCTGATAATAAACGTACTGAATGTTTGAATAAAAATAGCGAACGTTAAAAATATGGCGGCAAAAATTTTCATTATTCTAACCTCTAAATCATTTTTGTGAGTACAAAGTTAATTCCAAAAAAATAAACTTTTATTTGTAACAATATGATCGTTATCAGTTATTTTATTGATTTAAAAGATATGAAAGACAATAGTTCATCAATATTGAAGATCCGCTTCTAACGGGTAATGATCAGAATAAGAAACGTGAATAACCTGGAATTGGTTTACTCTGAAAGCTTTATTTGCAAAAATATAATCTATTCGAAGGGTAGGAGAGATGTATCGAAAAGTACGGCCAATAAAAAAGCCTTTTTTCAAAAATGCATCCTGCATATTTCCTTTAATTGTAAAATAAGTATTTGAATTAGGAACGTCATTAAAATCACCCGTAATAATTGATGGATAAGGACTGTCATTTAGTTTTTCTCTTACGATTTTTGCCTGCTGATATCGATGTTCATAACCGGTTTTTAATTTTGAAACAATTGTCCTCGAATCGTGGTAGCCCGGATCACGTGCATGTTTGAGGCGGCTCAAACTTTCATAGTCGGAATATTCAAAACGAACAGATTGCAAATGCGTAGTAAAAATTCTAAATACTTTTTCGCCACATTTTATATCTGCAGAAATAAGATGTTCTGCTTGTGTGTTTGGTCCATAATTAAATGTGGCTGAATGAATGATCGGGTATTTTGAAAAAATAATAACTCCTTTCGGGTTGTACCTTGCATCCTCAACTGTTTCAGCAAATAAATAATAAGGATAACCCATCCGAACTATTGTTGATACAATTGAATTAGAATCATTTAGATTTTTTATGTCTGAATATTCCTCAAAGCAAAGAACATCAGCATTTCTTTCCTTCAAAAGCTGCATCATTTCCGGCTTATAGCATTTCTCGTCGTTTTTTGCTTTCTCATAAAAGTCGTCCCAACTCTCAACATTCCAATGCAGAACTCTTAACGTGTGGGGTTGTTTAACAGATGAAAATTTTTGTGGCAAATGAAAAGCAAACACTGAAATAATTTGTTGCGTTCCTAAAATCATAACCACCAGTGAAATCCAAAACCATTTTGATTTTGCTAGTGCCCATAAAATAATAAAAAATAAAAGTGCAAAAAATATCAAGGGAAAACCTAATCCGGGGAATGCAAAAAACCAATATTTTCCAGTGTTGATATAGGGTACAAGGCAAACAGAAAGATAAAGCAGTATAACAGCGATATTAGCCAAAATTAAAATATTCCTGAAAAGATTCCTTGTTTTTTCAATCATAATCTACTTCACACTCTTTAAAAATAAGCGTGAAAGATAAAGAGCTTAATTATAATAAAACTTTAAATAAATCTATTTTACACTTGTTTGACTTAAATGAATTTTGGCTTTTTATTTTAATTAGAACGGGAAAAATCAATATTGCAAATCAGTTTTCACCGGATAATGATCTGAATAAGGAACATGAATTATTTGAAACTGGTTAACGTTGAATTTTTTGCTGACTAAAATATAATCGATCCTTAAGGTCGGAGAAATAATTCCAAAATTTTTCCTGGTGGTTCTTCCTGTCCAGAAGCCTTTTTTCAAAAAAGGATCCTGTAAATCTCCTTTAATATTAAAATAAGTACTTGAGTTGGGAATATCATTAAAATCACCGCAAATAATAGAAGGATAAGGGCTTTCAGCAATTTTTCCTCCTACAAGAAGAGATTGATGATAACGAAAAGAATATCCTCTCAATAATTTTTTTAAGAGCATTGAATAACTTGCTGATTCTTCATTTTCTTCCCGTTGATTATCCCAGTCTGCAAAATTAATTGCGATCAAATGTGTCGCAAATATTCTGAATGTTTTGTCATTTACTTTGATGTCTGCATAAATTAAATGCTCTCCTCTTTTATTTCTGTTGAAATCAAATTGTGCGGTGTCTGTTATCGGGTATTTGGAAAAAATAGCAATTCCTGTCGTGTAACTTTCAGTGTCTCTTTGCAATGGCACAAAATAATGATAAGCGAATCCCATGTTTGCAATCAAAGAAATATTGGAATGCGAGATAGAAGTGTCTTTTGATTCATAAAATTC
>DATNFV010000016.1:0-10768 GCA_035606215.1 Hanamia sp. | reverse complement strand
TTTTGTTGAGAAAACAGTAAAGCAACAAATAAGATCAAAATTAATTTTATATCGTACACGCAATTCTTCAAATCCTGTTAATGAGTTTTTTTTCTTCCTGTAAAAAACTGCTGCAAAATTTTTACATAATCTTCATCAGTTCTGATATGTAATAGTTGAGCACCGGCTTTATTAAAAATCGTTTTTGTTACAGCGCTTTGATTGATAAAATTCTGATGATAATTATACCTTACCATTGCGTCTGAAGTGTTCAGCCATTGTACATTTCCTGATTCAAGATCCTGTACTTTTACCATTCCGATATCAGGCAACTGACTGTCCATTTTATCATATACTTTGACACCAATCACATCATGGCGATTGCCCGCAACACGCAAATTGTGTTCATAATTTTCATCCAAAAAATCGCTCATAATAAATGCGATACTTTTTTGATTGTTCGATCTTGAAAAAAAGTTCAATGCTTCTTTCAGATTTGTTCCTTTTTGTTTGGGCGTTGCTGTCAACAATTCACGTACAATGTACAGCGCATGTTCTTTTCCTTTTTTGGGAGGAATGTATTTTTCAATTTTATCACTAAAAAATATCACACCTACTTTATCGTTATTGTTGATAGCGCTGAAAGTAAGTACAGAGCCCATTTCCGTGATCATGTCTCTTTTATTCTGATGCACAGTTCCAAATAACGAACTGGCGCTCACGTCTACCAAAAGGATTACGGTCAGTTCTCTTTCTTCTTCAAAAACCTTGGTAAATGGATGAGCATAACGGGCACTAACATTCCAATCTATAAACCTTACATCATCACCATGATAATATTCACGCACTTCTCTGAACCTCATTCCCTTTCCTTTAAACGCAGAATGATATTCTCCTGTAAAAAGATGCGTAGTGATCTTCTTGCTGATGATCTCCAGTTCTTTTACTCTTTTGATAATATCGGCTGTTGTTAGAGGCAATTAATTATTAAATTATTGAATTATTAAATTACTTTTTTGAAATAAGAATCAGCGTTATTTGTTCCTTTACTGTTTAATTATGATTATTTATTAGCATATCAGCACATTAGCACATTAGCTCATTAAGGAACATTTACAGCTCTTAAAATCTCATTGATCACCATTTCAACATTTACATTTTCTGCTTCCGCTTCGTAAGTAAGTCCGATACGATGACGTAAAACATCTTTACAAATATTTCTTACATCTTCAGGAATTACATAGCCACGTTTGTTTAAATAAGCATAGGTTTTTGCTGCCAAAGCAAGATTAATACTTGCTCTTGGTGAACCACCATAAGCGATAAGAGGCTTTATTTTTGACAGATTATATTGATCCGGATAACGTGAAGCAAAAACGATATCAATAATATATTGCTCTACTTTTTCATCCATATAAACTTCACGCACCAGTTGACGTGCATTTAATATTTCAGAAGAAGAAACTACGGGATTGATACGAATCTGCTGCGGTCCTAAAACATTTTGCCTGATGATCGCCTGCTCTTCAGATTTGGATGGATAATCAATAATCACTTTCAGCATAAAACGATCTACCTGCGCTTCAGGCAGCGGATAAGTTCCTTCCTGTTCGATCGGATTTTGTGTGGCTAAAACTAAAAAAGGTTCTTCAAGCGGATAAGAATTATTTCCGATAGTTACTTGCCTTTCCTGCATCGCTTCGAGCAAAGCACTTTGCACTTTTGCAGGAGCACGATTGATTTCATCTGCCAGGATAAAGTTGGCGAAAATTGGCCCTTTGCGAACCACGAATTCATTTTTCTGCTGGTTATAAATCATTGTTCCGATTACGTCTGCCGGAAGAAGATCAGGAGTAAACTGAATGCGGCTAAATTGTGCATTGATGGTACTTGCAAGCGATTTTATGGCCAGTGTTTTAGCCAATCCGGGAACACCTTCGAGAAGGATATGGCCATTGCTGAGCAAGCCAATTAAAAGCCGTTCGATCATGTGGTTTTGACCAACAATTACTTTCCCGATTTCGGCGTGGATCTTATCAATAAAGGTTGCGGAGTGATTGATCTTTTCATTCAACAGGCGAATGTCTTCTGCGGTTTGTAACATTGTTTATTTCAATAAAATTAGAATAAGCTTTAAAGGTTTGCAAATTACGAACAACACATAAACAAAAAATGTGTATTTATAAAACCTTCACGGAAAGCTATGTTAAAAATAAAGGGAGCGATTAACTCCCTCGCATTACGAGTGGAAAGAAAATAATTATTTTTGGTCTACTCTGAAAGAGACTTTGCAAATAACGCCATACGAACTAACTTTTTCTTCTTTTACATGCACTTTAAAATCCTTTACATATACCGAATCAATGTTTTTGATGGTTTTAGAAACTTCAGAAACGGCGTTTTGAATGGCATCGTCAAAGCTTTTTTCAGATGATGCAATTACTTCAATAACTTTTACAATTGGCATAACTTATGTTTTTGATAATTAAAAAATAGATGGAATTATTGAATGGCAAAAGTTATTCCGCTTTTTTATAATAAATAGAACGTTTACATTTGCATATCTATTTCAAAGAGTTTGAAACGAAACAAATACATAAGAAAATTTTTGGCGCTGGCATTGCTCGCGATCTTTGCTTTGAGCAATACGCCTACAAAATACCTTCACCAGTTATTTGCAAATCATAAAGATTTTGTAAGCAAAACTTTAACCGATTCCAACAGACCTCAGTTGAATGTAAGTGGCATCAATTGTCATTGTGAAACAAATGTTGTAATTGCGCCATATACTGTCACCACTGCATTTGAGGTGAAATCTTTGCTGCCTTCTTTTATAGGCTATACAAATTCTGCTGTTACCAAAATTTACTTTTCCCAATCATTTTCTTTTGGATTAAGAGGCCCTCCATCTATATCATAAATCCATCGCATTCTAATTTTTAAACAATAAAAGCTGAAGGCTTTTATTGTTCTCATTATTCCAAATTCATTTTTTAAAATGAATTTCCTCTTAAAAATATATAAATGAAAACTATTCTTTTTATTCTTGCGATAACGACTTATGTTTTTTTTGCTTTTCCGGCAAAAGCTCAAAAAAGGTCAGAAAGATTTTCACTTTCCGGAAAGATAACAGATACCTCCGGTGCTCCCTTGCAAGGCGCTTCCGTATATATTGCTGATCTTAAAAAAGGAAGTGTGGCAGATGTAAACGGTAATTATCAGATCAATAATATTCCAGGCGGAACTTATGAAGTTGAAATAAAATATATAGGTTATAAAACCATTTTGCAAAACATCTATTTCAATTCGGACAAGATGATGAACTTTTCAATGGAGATATCGGTAACCGAACAAAGTGAGATTGTTGTAACAGGTTCTTCCAAGGCTACTTCCATCCAAAGAAACCCTATTCCTATCGTGGCCATTAATAAACAATACCTTCAACAAAATCTGAGTACAAATATTATCGATGCGATTGCAAAAGTGCCTGGAATAAGCGAAGTAACTACAGGTCCAAATGTTTCTAAGCCTTTTATCCGCGGACTTGGCTTCAACAGAATCCTTACTTTATACGATGGTGTTCGTCAGGAAGGCCAGCAATGGGGGGATGAACATGGAATTGAAGTGGATGAAAATACTGTGAGCAGGGTAGAAGTGGTGAAAGGGCCGGCCAGTCTTATTTATGGCTCGGATGCAGTAGCCGGAGTTGTAAACTTAATTCCTGCCAATCCACCGGCACAGGGAAAAATAGTTGGCGATATTTTAAATGAATATCAAACCAATAACCGGCTGATTGAAAATTCCGCCACGATAGCGGGGCATACCAACGACGTTACCTGGGGCGGAACTTTTACGCATAAAATTGCTACGAATTATAAAGACAAATATGATGGGCGGGTTTATAATACCGGCTTTGCAGAAACGGATGGTTCAGCTAATTTGGGAATTACTAAAGATTGGGGTTACAGCAAGCTTGGGGTTTCAGTTTTTGATGATTTACAGGAAATTCCTGATGGAAGCCGGGATTCTGCGACAAGGAAATTTACCAAGCAAATTACTGAAGCCGATACCTTCCGCCCAATTGTGAGTGATGCAGAATTAAATTCTTATAAAATTTCTGCATTGCATCAGCATGTGCAACATTACCGCGCTTATACTACCAACAGTTTTAATATTGGGAACGGAAGACTTGCATTGAATCTCGCTTTTCAAAAAAGCATACGCAGGGAATTCAGTCATCCTGAAGTTCAGATCCCAGGCTTGTACCTTAAGCTGAATACTTATAGCTATGATGCCAAGTATTATTTCCACGAGACGGAAGGGCTGAGCGTGACAGCAGGGATCAACGGAATGTATCAGAACAATAAAATAGATGGAGGTACAGAGTTTATCATTCCTGCCTACCGTCAGTTTGATATGGGTCCATTTGTTTTTGCAACAAAAAGAATTGGCGAACTTGAAATTGCCGGTGGCCTTCGATATGATGTAAGAAATTTTAGAAATGATCAGTTGTATACTGCCACGGATCCCGTAACCGGTTTTGATCATGCTGTTGCCGGAGCAGATACAGTAAATGCCGAGAAGCAGTTTTCTAATTATTCGCACACATTTGCAGGTGCAAGCGGAAGTTTTGGACTATCATATAAAATCAATGATCAGTTTAGTGTGAAAGCCAATATTGGCCGTGGTTACAGAGCACCAAATATTTCTGAAATTTCAGCAAATGGTGTGCACCCGGGAACCAATATTTACCAGATTGGAAACCCCGATTTTAAACCTGAGTTTAACTGGCAGGAGGATTTAGGCGTTGAATTCAATTCAACACACGTTACCATAAATGCGGATGTTTTTAACAACGATATCCAAAATTATATTTATAATCAAAAACTGCAAAACGCGCAAGGGGGCGATTCGGTAATTGTTCCCAATAATCAGACTTTTAAATTTGTAGCTGCAAGAGCCAAGTTATATGGTGGCGAATTCAGTGTTGATATTCATCCCCATCCGTGGGATTGGCTTCATTTTGAGAACTCTCTTTCTGTAGTTTATGCAAGGAATAGGGGTGTTGCCGGAGAAAGCAAGATTTCTGACAGCGCTAAATATTTACCATTTATTCCTCCATTACATACCATTTCTGAATTGAGAGCCAACATTAAAAAAGCAGGGAAGACTTTTGCGAACGCATTTGTAAAAGCACAGTTCGAAATTTATGCAAAACAGGACCGTGTTTACCTGGAAAATAATACAGAAACACCAACAGCAGGATATCAATTATTCAATGCGGGATTTGGAACCGATATTCTGAATAAACATGGTAAAACCCTTTTCACCGTTTCTTTCCTGGGAAATAATTTATTCAATGTCGCTTATCAATCAGGATTGAACCGGTTGAAATATTTTGAACCTTATCCGGGCAATTTTACCGGCCACAACGGGATTTATAGCATGGGAAGGAATTTTAGTTTGAAAGTGGATGTTCCGTTGAGAATCAAAGAATAAGCAGAAGGGAAGAAAAAGCTGATTTTTATATAATGAACATTATTCTTCAATCAGGCTTTCCAGTAAGTTTTCTTTTTCAATGAGCCTTTGCAACAGAGTAATCTGGTTGCCGGCGCGAACGAAATTTTGTCCTTCATATTTAGCTCCGTAATAAATATCGCTGTTTAAATAGTCGGTCAGAAAACGGATAGCCTGCATGTAGATCATAAACTTGCCTGCATAAATAAAATGGCGTTTTTCTTCCTGGTCCAATTCATTTTTCATATGCCGCATGTAGCCATTCCAAATGGATTTAAAATATTCATCCCGGATGGTAATTTTTGAAAAATCTTTTTCTTCTTCATTTACGGGAGAAAGATAAGTTCGCATCATATCACCTACATCGCTGATGAAATATCCGGGCATTACTGTGTCAAGATCAATGACGCAAAGACCTTTGTTTTCGTCGTTAAAAAGTACATTGCTTATTTTGGTATCATGATGGGTTACGCGCAATTTAAAAGCAGGATTGTGAAGAATATTTTCATAAGTATCCACAATATTTTTATGCTCTTTGATAAACTCAATCAATTCTTTTGATTCTTCCAAACGTGCCGGATTTCCGGTTTTCAGTGCCTGAAGGAATTGCTGATAGCGAAGTGAAAGATTGTGAAAATCCGGCAAAGTGATCTGCAGTTTTTCTACCGGGAATGCGGATAATAAGTGCGTGAATTCTCCAAACTTTTTTGCAGCTTCATATGCCTGTTCCGGCTTTTCAACCGTATCGATGGTATGAGAATTTTCGACAAAAAGCGAGAGGCGAAAATAGCCATCGCTTACGTTTAGTATCTCTTCACCATCCCTCGTTTTTATCGTTGAAACAAAAAGATAATCAGGAAACTGCTTTTGAAGATAATCTGCAATCAGCCTGACGTTGGAAGCAATGGCCTGTGGATTTTTGAAAATACTATGATTTACTTTTTGAAGAATATAATTGTGTTGCGAATTGTTGATGCGCCAGGTGGAGTTGATAAGGCCATTATGTATGCGTTCGATCTCAATATCATTTATCTCTAAATCATAGGCGGAAAGAACTTCATCCTTTGGTGTCATTATTTGAGTTTATGTAACAAACTTAGGATTCTCAGGTATATTATGGAAACGCAAACGGTTGTTTTATTTATTTAGTGAATGTGGATTCAAAAGCATATTATTGAAATAAGAAATGCAGTTATTTCTTCAATTGGCCGACCAATTGATTTTACAGGTTTAATTTCTTTATCGTTTCTTTTAAATATTCCAGATCCTCAAGCCTATTATAAACCTGGTAAGAAATTCGCAAATAATTTTCATTTCCGCGCTGCATTACCGGTATTTCAATTTTATAATCGTTGTACAATATTTCTTTTAGTTGCAAAGGCTTGTCTGTTTTGATGGGAATGCTGCACATCTGTCCTAAAAATTCCATAGAAACCGTGCACAACGGTTTTGTATGAAGAAGTTCGCAAAATTCAGGATATTGTTCCAGAACAGTTTTTCTACATTCGGCCTGTCTTTTTTCCATCTCATTTTCTTTAAAAAACTTCATAATTGCCGGCACCGTTAAAAAAGCGGAGATGTCTCTTGTTCCCTGCATTTCATTTTCTTCCAGAAATTTTGATTTGGCAGGTTTCGCAGATTCATATCCCCAACTGATGATCAATGGCTCCAGGCGGTTTTGAAGGTTTTTATTGACATATAAAAATGTCGATCCTTTTGGGCCAAGCAACCATTTATGTAAAGTACCTGTATAAAAATCCGCTTTTATTTCCTTCAGATCCAATGGAATATGACCGGGAATATGAGCGCCATCTATAATTGTAATAAGCCCAAGTTCTTTCGCCTTTTCACATATTTCTTTTACCGGAAAAATTAATGCGGTTGCACTGGTACACTGACCAATGGAAATCGCTTTTGTTTTTTCGTTATATCCTTTCCAGAATTCTTCAATAAATTGTTCTTTGGAAATTAATGGTAGGGAAATATTTTGTTTACGATAAGTGAAGCCATTCTTTTTCGAATAAAATTCAAATGTTTTATCTATCGCACCATATTCAAGGTTGGTTGATAACACTTCGTCGCCGGGTTGAAAATTCAGGCTTTTTACTACCTGATTTACTGCCATTGTCGGATTGGGAATGAAGAAAAAATCATCAGCATCACAACCGATATACTCTGCCAATGCTTTTTTTGAAGTTAGCAATGATTCAGGCGCAGTTTTACTGATGAATTGTACCGGCTCATTTTCCAAAACTCTTTGCCAGTACTGATAATTTTCGAAAATCGGCTTTGCACAAGCGCCAAATGAACCGTGATTTAAATAAGTAATTTGAGGATCTAATAAGAATTGATCTTTGATCGTATTCATTGATACGTGGTGCTTATTTTGGTGTGAATAATGCGTTTATTGTTCCGGGAACAAAATAACAAAACAAAATCTTGCAAATTCTTTTTATTTATTTTTGAAAAAATAAAATATTAACATGAGTCAATTTTCAGAACATAATTTTAAAGGAGAAAAAGCATTGGTAAGGGTAGATTTTAATGTACCTCTTGATGAAAATTTTAATATCACAGATGATACCAGGATGCGCGCCGCAATTCCAACTATTAAAAAGATAATAAGCGATGGCGGAAGTGTTATTTTAATGTCACATTTTGGCAGGCCGAAAGGTGGTCCGGAAGAAAAATATTCTTTAAAACATTTGTTGCCACATTTAGAAGAATTATTGCCTGGCGTTAGCGTTTTGTTTTCTCATGATTCTATTGGTCAGGAAGCAGTAGAAAAAGCAAAAGAGCTGAAACCAGGCCAGGTATTGCTTTTAGAAAACCTTCGGTTTCATAAAGAAGAAGAAAAAGGCGATGCAGAATTTGCAAAAAAACTTGCTTCACTGGGGGATGTGTACGTGAATGATGCTTTCGGGACTGCTCATCGTGCGCACGCTTCCACAGCAGTTATCGCTCAATTTTTCCCTCCAGATAAAAAAATGTTTGGCTTGCTGATGAATGCGGAAGTTTCTAATGCGGAGAAAGTTTTGAATAGTTCAGAAAAACCATTTACAGCAATACTTGGTGGCGCAAAGGTTTCTGATAAAATTGAGATCATCGAAAATTTATTGAACAAAGCCAATAACATTATTATTGGTGGCGGAATGGCTTATACTTTTTTAAAAGCCCAGGGAAAAGAAATTGGAAACAGCTTGTGTGAAGAAGATAAACTGGATCTTGCCAACGAAATTCTGGGAAAAGCAAAAGAGAAAAATGTTGTTTTTTTATTGCCGGTCGACAGTATTATTGCTGATCAATTTTCTGCAGATGCGAATACGAAGCTTGTTGATAATAATGATATTGAAAAAGGCTGGATGGGTTTAGATATCGGTCGTGATTCCATCAACCTTTTTTCTCAGACCATTTTTGAAAGCCAAACGATTTTATGGAATGGGCCAATGGGAGTTTTTGAAATGAAAAAATTTCAGAGCGGCACAAAAGCGATTGCTGAAGCGATTGCAAAAGCTACTGAAAATGGCGCTTATAGTTTGGTTGGCGGCGGTGATAGTGTTGCGGCAGTTAATGAATTTCATCTTGCTGATAAAGTAAGTTACGTTTCTACCGGGGGTGGTGCTTTGCTGGAATATTTTGAAGGAAAAGAGCTGCCCGGAATAAAAGCAATCAGGGAAAAGTAATTAATAATCAGTAATTAGTATCTTTAATTTTATTTAAAAATAAAAAAAGGAAATATGAAATCAAAAACGGGACTTTGGGTAATACTTGGTGTTATCGTCATTTTAATATTTTGGGGATGCGGTGGTTACAACAATCTTGTAAAGCAGGATGAAGCGGTAAAAAAATCCTGGAATAATGTTCAAGCTGAATATCAAAACCGAAGTGACTTGGTTGGAAATCTTGTAAACACTGTAAAAGGGGCTGCTAATTTTGAAAAAAGCACTTTAACAGCAGTTGTTGAAGCGAGAGCAAAAGCTACTAGTGTAAATATTAATGCAGATAATCTTACCCCCGAAAAAATGGCTGAATTTCAAGCAGCTCAAGGTCAACTTACTGGATCACTCAGTCGATTATTAGCAACAGTGGAAGCATATCCGACTTTAAGAGCAACTGAAAATTTTACTCAATTACAAGGGCAATTAGAGAGTATTGAAAATAATATTAAAAATGCTCGACGTACTTTCAATGATCAAGTAAATATTTATAACACACAAGTCAGGTCATTTCCTATGAATATTTTAGGAGGCATGTTTGGTTTCCATGAAAAAACAGGGTTCACAGCTGACGCAGGTGCAGAAAAGAAAGTGGATGTGAACTTCGATAGCATGAATAAAAAATAAATTATTGATGAACAAGAAGCGTAAAAGTTTTATTGTAGGTTCAATTATTATTTTAATATTTATTTACTTCATAGTTACTTATAATTCTTTAGTAAAAAAAGAAGAAAACGTAAAGTTTCAATGGAATGAAGTTCAAAACAATTATCAGCGGAGACTTGATTTGATTCCAAATCTTGTAAATATTGTAGAGGGTAGTGCAACATATGAGAAATCAACATTGGAACAGGTTATTGAAGCGAGATCAAAAGCCATGAGCGTAAATGCAAGTAATGAAATTTCACTGGATTCGTATAAAATGCAAACAAAGGCTCAAAATGAATTAGCAACTTCAGCAAACTTGCTTTTAGTTAATGTTGAAAAATATCCAGATTTGAAAAGTACAAATGCTTTTGCCGGATTACAGGTACAACTAGAAGGCACAGAGAGACGTATTAAAGTTGCAAGGAAAGATTTTAATGATGCTATTGCTGAGTATAATAACTCTGTAAGAAGTTTTCCCACAAAAATTATTGCAACGATATTTGGATTTAAACCTATGGAAGGTTTTGAAGCAACTTCTGGGGCTCAAAATACAATTGAAATAAAATTTTAAATCTAATAATTTGGCAATTTTGTCCATATTTAAAAACAAAAAAACGTTTTTTTCTCCGGAAGAAAATGAAGAGATTGTACGTTCTATCCAGGATGCCGAAAGGCAAACGAGTGGGGAAATAAGGATTTTTGTAGAAAGCCATTGCAAATATGTAGATGCTTTAGACAGGGCCACTGAAATTTTCAATAACCTTCAGATGGCAAAAACGGAACTGAGAAATGGCGTTCTGTTTTATCTTGCTGTAAAAGATAAGCAGTTCGCCATTTTTGCTGATAAAGGAATTCATGAAGCGACAGGAGGCGATACTTATTGGAAAAACGCAGTGAAAGAGATTATT
>DATNFV010000015.1:0-81471 GCA_035606215.1 Hanamia sp. | reverse complement strand
TTCTACTTTAATTAAACATTTTCTTTGATTCCAGAAAAAATGCTGAGCAGTTAAAATCTAATTTTTTAAAAAACTAACTTTCTAAAGGATTAGTAAAATTAAAAAAGCCGTCTCAGTTTTTATTTTGAGACGGCCTCTTTTGTTTTAATCAGGTGATTAAAAAAAATTTTTAAAATAAACCGACTTTTAATTACAATTTCTTTTTTCTAAAAGAACTTCTTTCAAAAAAATAAAGAACTTTTTGCAGAACAGTTTCTTTTCTTCCGAAGACTATTTCTTGTCAGCAAAAAATAATCCTCTTAACTTCACTATGAAATCCATTTGCATTTCAACCATTGATTTTCAATTTGAATTCTAAACCATTTAATATTTTCCTATGAACAAAATTCTACGGAACGCTTTGGCGATTTTGGGCCTCACAGCTTTTTTAATAGTAGGCTGTAACGAAAAAAGATCAGGCAAACCAAAAGTTCTTGTGTTTACAAAAACCGAAGGATATCATCACGCTTCCATTGCTGATGGTGTAAAAGCGATTCAAAAATTAGGAGCAGAAAATAATTTTGAAGTAGATACTACTTCCAACTCTGAAAAGTTTACAGAAGATAGTTTAAAAAAATATGCAGCGGTGATCTTTTTGAGTACTACCGGAGATGTTTTGGATTATAGGCAGCAGGCAGACTTTCAGCGCTACATCCAGGCTGGTGGCGGTTATGTAGGAATTCATGCGGCTACTGATTGTGAGTATCACTGGCCCTGGTATGGAAAGCTTTCAGGCGCTTATTTTGTAAGTCATCCGGAAATTCAACAGGCAACATTAGACGTAAAAGATAAAAGTTTTGATGGCACCAGGAATCTTCCTGATAAATGGGTGAGGACAGATGAATGGTATAATTTCCGGAATTTTAATAAAGATGTTCATGTGCTTATTACCCTTGATGAAAAATCTTATAAAGGCGGCACGATGGGTGATTTTCATCCTGTAGTCTGGTATCACGATTTTGATGGAGGAAGAGCGTTTTATATGGAACTGGGACATACTTCTGAATCCTATACTGAACCGAATTTCCTTCAGTTGTTAGTTGGGGGAATTAAATATGCCTTGGATAATAATGAGCGACTGGATTACAGCAAAGTCACCACCCTTCGTGTTCCTGATGAAGACCGTTTTTCAGAAAAGATTTTGTCACGCGGATTGGACGAGCCCGAACAAATGGCCATTCTTCCGAATAAAGATATTTTGATCTCAGAAAGAAAAGGACAACTTCTTTTTTATAAAAACGGTGCTGACAGTGCCATTCAGATTGCACAATTTAATGTGTACGATAAAACGCATGTAGCAAATGTAAATGCAGAGGAAGGTCTTTTGGGAATTGTAGCGGATCCCAAATACACAGACAATCATTGGATCTATGTTTATTATTCACCCGTTGATAAAATTGTGAATCGCCTGTCGCGGTTCAAATTTGAAAACGGAAAATGGGATATGAAATCAGAGCAGATCATCCTGGAAGTGCCTACGCAGAGAGAGATTTGTTGTCATACAGGCGGCTCTCTTGCATTTGACAGCCAGGGGAAATTATTTTTATCTGTCGGTGATAATACGACTCCTTTTGATGAAGTAGATCCGAAAACCAACAAGGCTTATCCCTACAATTCTCATGGGTATGCGCCTTTGGACGATCGTCCCGGATATGAACATTTTGACGACAGGCGTGCCGCAGGCAACAGTAATGATCTTCGCGGAAAAATTCTTCGCATCATTGTAAAAGATGATGGAACTTACCAGATACCCCAGGGAAATTTATTTCCTCCCGGAACGGCTAAAACAAGACCGGAAATTTATGTGATGGGTGACAGAAATCCTTACCGGATTTCCATTGACCAGCATACCGGTTATTTATATTGGGGAGAAGTTGGGCCAGATGCTGACAACGATAGTTTGGCAACACGAGGCCCCCGTGGATATGATGAGATCAACCAGGCGCGGAAAGCAGGAAATTTTGGCTGGCCTTACCTGATCGGGCCCAACATTCCTTATCATGAATATAATTACGCAACCGGCGAATCAGGAATAGCTTTTAATGCTTCTGCTCCTGTAAATAATTCGAGAAACAATACCGGGATTAATATTTTACCTCCGGCTCAACCGGCTTTTATCTGGTATCCTTATGGCGCTTCAACAGATTTTCCAATTCTGGGTCAGGGTGGGCGATGCGCAATGGCAGGACCAGTTTATTATGCAGCAGATTATCCAAAAGAAACCCGCCTTCCGGATTATTACAACGGGAAATTCTTTTTTTATGATTGGATCAGAAACTGGATCATGGTGGCAACGATGGATCAACAAGGCAATCTGCAAACCATTGAACCATTTATGCCAATGACAAAATTCCATGCTCCGATGGATATAAAATTAGGACCGGATGGAAAATTATATGTTTTGGAATATGGAACAGGATGGTTTACCAAAAATGCGGATGCAGCTTTGGTGAGAATTGATTATAATCCCGGCAACCGGTCGCCGGTTGTCAGCTTCAATGTAAACCAGGCTGCGGGAAGTTTACCTTTCACGGTTCATTTATCCGCTAAAGGAAGCCGCGATCCGGATGGTGACAATCTTTCTTATGAATGGAATCTTGGAGGCGTGAAAAAGAAAACCAATACCAATGAATTGGATTACACATTTACAAAAGCCGGTGATTATCCGGTGTCAGTAACTGTTTCGGATGATAAAGGTGCACAGGCATCAAGTGATGTAGTAGACGTATATGCCGGAAATAATATTCCCCGGGTATCCATTAATATTTCAGGAAATTCAACTTTTTATTTTCCCAATAAACCTGTCAGATATGATGTGATGGTGAACGATAAAGAGGATGGTTCATCAACTCAGCCAGGCTTTGATACGAAGAACATTTTTGTAAAAGCAAGTTATCTGAGTGCAGAAGATATCTCGAATTTGTCAATAGGAATGAAGGAACAGGAAAGTTCCAATCCTGGTCAGCAAATGATGTTGAAACTTGATTGTTCATCCTGTCATAAAGTTGATGAAAAGTCTGTTGGGCCTGCCTTTACACAAGTTGCCGCTAAATACAAAAATGATCCGAAAGCAAAAGATTATCTCGCCAATAAAATCATTAAAGGTGGCAGCGGTGTTTGGGGACAGGTGGCGATGGCTGCTCATCCAAATCTGGCTGTCAGTGATGCAGAAAAAATTGTTTCGTGGGTTCTTTCTCTTGCTTCAACAAAAAAAGAAAAATCGTTGCCGACAAGTGGAACCATCATTCCTTCAAATTATAAATTAAATGATAAGGGCGATTTATACATCCAGGCATCTTATACGGACAAAGGCGGCAATGGTATAAAATCACTGACCGGGAAAACTGATGCGATTTTAAATAATCCTCTTGTTCCGGCAGAAAAATCAGAAATCATAAAAGGCTTTTCTGTACAGAATTTTAATGATAACAATATTTATTTGTCTACTGATGATAACCCTGTAACTATATTGAAAAATATCAGTTTGCAGGATGTTACTTCTGTTGAAATAATGTATGGACTTACTGATACGCTTCTTCATGGATGGAAACTGGAATTGCATGAAGATTCACAGACAGGAAAACTTTTAGGAGAAACAACTTTAGGATTAAAAGTCGCGACAAAAAAACCGGCAACTTCCGTAATTCAATTATCGGGAATTGATAATGCAAAACCTCATGATCTTTATTTTGTATTTCATAAAATTGATGCCGCAGATAAAGGTGGTTTGGCGATACTAACGTATCATTTTCTGGCAAAATAAAAATGGATGCAAGTAATGGAAGAAAGAAAATTGCGCAGCAGTGAATGGTTTGGACTCAAAGGGAAAGATGGATTTATTCACCGCGCCTGGATGAAAAATCAAGGCATTCCTGATTATGAATTTAGAAATAAGCCCGTCATTGGAATTTGTAATACCTGGAGCGAATTAACTCCTTGCAATGCGCACTTCAGGCAATTGGCAGAATCGGTTAAGCATGGTATTTATGAAGCAGGAGGATTTCCTGTTGAATTTCCTGTAATGTCATTGGGCGAGACTTTGATCAAGCCTACTGCGATGCTTTACCGTAATCTTGCCAGCATGGATGTCGAAGAATCTATCAGGGCAAATCCGCTGGATGGCGTGGTATTATTGTGTGGTTGTGATAAAACAACTCCGTCGTTAGTGATGGGCGCGTGCAGTGTCAATATTCCCACGATCGTTGTTTCAGGAGGACCGATGCTGACGGGAAGATATAATGGAAAAAATATCGGGACCAGTGATGTTTGGAGATATGATGCCGATCTGAAACAGGGCAAGATCAAAGAGGAAGAATTGCGAACGATTGAAGAAGCAATGTGCAGAAGCGCCGGGCATTGCGCCGTAATGGGAACCGCTTCTTCCATGGCTTGTATGGTAGAGGCATTAGGAATTTCTTTGCCCGGAAATGCTGCGATTCCTGCTGTGGATGCAAGAAGAAAAGTGCTGGCACAATTATCAGGTTTGCGCATCGTAGAAATGGTAAAAGAAGATTTGAGATTATCAGATATTCTTACAAGAAATGCTTTTGAAAATGCAATCAAAGTAAATGCTGCTATCGGCGGTTCTACGAATTTTGTAATTCATTTATTAGCCATTGCCGGTCGCATTGGCGTTCCTTTGGAATTAAATGATTTTGACCAGCTTTCTAAAAATATTCCTCTCATTGCAAATCTTCAGCCTTCCGGAAAATATTTTATGGAAGATCTTTTTTATGCAGGCGGATTGCCTGCCGTTTTGAAACAACTGGATCCAATTCTTCACAGGGATTGCACCACTGCGAATGGAAAAACCGTTCAGGAAAATTATAGCGATGCGGTTACTTACAACTCTGAAGTAATTGCATCCCTTGAACAGCCCTTTAATGCCGAAACAGGGCTTGCGGTTTTAAATGGAAATGTTTGCGAAAATGGCGCTGTTATTAAGCCTTCTGCCGCAAGTGAACATTTAATGAAACACACTGGCAAAGCGGTAGTTTTTGAAAATATTGAAGATTATAAAGCAAGAATTGATCTTGCGGATCTTGATATTGATGAAAACAGTATTCTTATTTTAAAAAATGTTGGGCCAAAAGGCTATCCGGGAATGCCGGAAGTAGGCAACATGGGATTACCCAAAAAATTATTGCAGCAAGGAATTACAGATATGGTACGTATTTCTGATGGAAGAATGAGTGGCACCGGCTTTGGAACGGTGGTTCTTCATGTTTCTCCTGAAGCAGCCGCAGGAGGTAATTTTTCTGTGATTCAGACAGGAGATATTATTACGCTTGATGTGCCAAACAGAACCTTAAATGCTAAGGTCAGTGACGAAGAATTTCAACGCAGAAAAAATATACGGCAGGCAAAAATTCCGCCAACAGAAAGAGGCTATGTGAGTTTATATATCAATCATGTTCAGCAGGCGCATCTGGGAGCGGACATGGATTTTTTAAGAGGAGGATCAGGAAGTGTTGTGCTTCGCGATTCTCATTAAATATGAATATCAGTTCTAAAAAAATATCTATGCTTTTTAAAGATAAAGTAGCGATCGTAACCGGTGCAGGACAGGGAATTGGTTTTGAAATTTGCAGAGATCTTGCAGCAGAAGGCGCTAAAATAATTTTGAATGATATTGAGCCGGCTTTAGCGAATGAAGCAGTAAAAAACATCAATGACGAATCAGGTGATAGTTGCATAGCTGTTCCCGGCGATTCAAGTGATCAAAGCATTATCGGTAAAATGTTAAAATCTGCTGTGGATCAATTTGGCAAAGTTGATATAGTAATTGCCAACGCAGGAATCACACTCTATGGTGATTTTTTCACTTATAAATCCGAAGATTTTTATCGTGTGTTGCAGGTGAATCTTGGCGGAACTTTTTTTCTTATCCAGGCCGCAGCCAATCAAATGAAACAACAGCCCACAGGCGGTTCTGTATTATTGATGTCTTCTGTAACAGGCCACCAGGCTCATAAAAATCTTGCTGTTTACGGGATGAGCAAAGCTGCTTTGGAAATGCTTGCCAAAAGTTTAGTAATAGAACTTTCTCCTTTTAAAATAAATATCAACACCATCGCTCCGGGAGCCACCATAACTGCAAGAACATTGAAGGAAGATAAAGATTACGAAAGGATGTGGGAGAGAATTACTCCCATGGGCCATGCGGCCACAGTTTCAGACATTTCCAATGCGGCTTTATTTCTTGTGTCTGAAAAAGCCAAACATATAACAGGTCAAAGTTTAGTTGTTGATGGCGGCTGGACTTCTATCAGTCCATCTCCTTATGAGGAATAACTTTTTTACAGTAAACGAAGCAATAAGATGAAAAAGTACTTTGCCATTATTCTCTTCTTTTCTTTCAATCAGGCCTTTGCACAACTCAGTCCTGCTGATAGTTCCAGGCTTGAAAGCCTGATAAAGAAAATGACTCTTGAAGAGAAAATCGGGCAGCTCAATCAATACACCGGAAATATTTTTGGCGATACTCCAATCCTCACAGCTGCTTTTAAAAAAGAAGATATTATTCATGGAAGAGTTGGTGCAATGCTAAATGTAAAAGGTGTAAAAAACACAAGAACCTTGCAGGAAATGGCGATGCAATCCCGCTTGAAAATTCCGCTGCTGTTTGGCCTCGATGTATTGCACGGACTTCATTTGATTTTCCCGATTCCTTTGGCTGAAGCGTCGAGCTGGGATCTAAAAGCGATCGAAAGATCAGCGCGAATTTCTGCTACTGAAACAGCTGCTTATGGCGATCCCTGGGTTTTTAGCCCGATGGTTGATATTGCCCGTGATCCGCGCTGGGGAAGAGTTATGGAAGGAGCGGGAGAAGACCCTTACCTCGGTTCCCTGATTGCGACCGCAAGAGTAAGAGGCTTCCAGGGAAAAAAAATTGGCGATACTGATGCAGTGATGGCAACGGCAAAACACTTTGCTGCTTATGGTGCAGCCATTGGCGGACGTGATTATAATTCGGTTGATATGAGTTTGCCTGAGTTATGGAATATTTATCTTCCTCC
This sequence comes from Hanamia sp., assembly GCA_035606215.1. Classification (GTDB taxonomy): domain Bacteria; phylum Bacteroidota; class Bacteroidia; order Chitinophagales; family Chitinophagaceae; genus Ginsengibacter. Next base: position 74,413 of record DATNFV010000015.1, on the reverse strand, counting down.
TTTCAAAGCCGCAGCAGAAGCGGGCGCCAGCTCATTTATGAATTCATTTAATTCTCTAAATGGCGTTCCAACTACAGGAAGTAAATATTTGGTGAGAGATATTTTAAAAGGCGATTGGAAATTCAAAGGATTTGTGGTGAGCGATTGGGGATCGGTTGCTGATATGATTGCACATGGATATTCTAAAGACGCTTACCACGCGGCTTTTGACGCTATTTCCGCGGGATGTGATATGGATATGGAAGACCAGATTTATAAAAATCAGTTACCTAAATTAGTTAAAGATGGAAGGGTCCCCATGCGCATGATTGATGATGCAGTAAGAAGAATTTTAACCAAAAAATTTCAGCTCGGCTTGTTTGATGATCCGTTCAGATTTGACAATGAAGAGAGACAAAAAAATGTGATCAACCGTCCTGAAAACCGTGAAGCAGCAAGAGATATCGCGCGAAAAAGTATTGTGTTGCTGAAAAATGAAAATCATTTATTGCCGCTTTCAAAAAATATTAAAACGATCGCTTTAATCGGCCCTCATATTAAATCGGTAAGAGAAAACCTTGGATTCTGGAGCGCGTGGTATCCTGATGATTCTTCGAGAATTATTTCACAATATGATGGTATCAAAAGCAAGGTCGGTGCTGGTACAAAAATTTTATATGCAAGAGGTTGCGGCATCGGCGATACATCAACAGCCGGTTTTGCAGAAGCAGTAAAAGTTGCCCAACAGGCAGACGTAGTCATCATGAGTGTTGGTGAACAATTTGACATGAGTGGCGAATCGAGAAGTCGTTCGGACATTACGATGCCGGGAGTTCAGGAAGATCTGATCAAAGCAATTTATGCAACCGGAAAACCGGTTGTTGTTTTGATCAACGCCGGACGACCATTGGTTTTCAACTGGACAGCAGATCATGTTCAATCTATTTTGTACACCTGGTTTTTGGGAACAGAAGCTGGCGGTGCTATCGCTGATGTTTTGTTTGGAGATTATAATCCTTCCGCAAAATTACCAATCACTTTTCCGAGATCGGTGGGACAAATACCGATCTATTACAATCACCTGAGCACCGGAAAACCGCCATATTCTGACAGTGTGGAATATTACAGAACCGGTTATATGGATTTGCTTCACAGTCCGAGGTTTGCCTTTGGCTTTGGTTTAAGCTACACTACTTTCAAATACTCCGGTTTAAAACTGAACAAAACAAAAATAAAACCGGGTGAAGATCTTCGTGTATCCATGATCGTTACAAACACAGGAAGATATGCCGGAGAAGAAGTGGTGCAATTATATCTTCATGATAAGTTTGCTTCGTTAGTAAGGCCGGTAAAGGAGTTGAAAGATTTTCAAAAAGTGTTTTTAAATCCGGGAGAATCGAAGAGCATCACTTTTACCATTTCCAAAAACAAATTATCTTTTTATAATGCACAATTGAAATTCGTTGCTGAACCGGGAGATTTTGACGTGATGATCGGTTCCTCATCAGACGATATCCGATTGCAAAGCTCCTTTGAGTTAACAACCTTCTGAAAGCTTTATAGTTGCGCATTTTATGCAAAAAGTCCTACTTTTATAAAAATTTCTTTTACGGAATAAAAGTGGAAAATCATTTTCTATGTTGTCAGAACCAGGGTTAGAAAAATCAGGCACTTTCCGATGGCTGGAACCTTTTGAAGATTTCCTTGAAAATTCCCCTGAAGGCATTCATTTATTGGATGAGAACGGCATCATTCTTTTTGCCAATAAAGCCGAATTAAGAATGCTTGGTTATACAAAAGAAGAATATGTTGGTCATCATGTTTCAGAATTTCATATAGATCCATCAACGGTTGAATTTAATCCGGGCAGGTTCAGCATCAATGAAAATGTGATCAATTTAGAAACGCGCCTCAAATGCAAAGATGGTTCTGTAAAAGATGTTCTGACCAGTTGCAATGCATATTTTGAAGAAAGTACATTTAAACGGCTTCGTTGTTTTTCCCGTGATATTACACATCTCAAAAGATCAGAAAATCTGCTGCGTTTCTTAAATCATGCCGGTGAAGAATTATATGCATCACATGATACAAAGGAAGCGCTGGATAAAACAATCAAACTGATTGTTCCTCATTTTGCCGATTGGGTTGTTATTAATGAACTCCGCGCAGATGGCTTTGCACATCTCTTAAAAATGGCACATGCTGATCCGGGAAAAGTAAAATGGGCGGAAAAATACCGCGAGAGTCATCCTGTGGATTTGAATGAGCGGAGAGGTTCGTTAGGATGGGCTATGCGGACAGGCGAAGCAGTTTTATATTCTGAAATCAATGATTCCAATATTGAAGAAGGAGCAATGGATGATGAACAAAAAGAAATTTTGCGCCAGCTTTCCATTCAATCTGTAATGATCGTTCCGATGAAGATCAAAGGCCGTGTGTCCGGCGTCATTTCATTCATATCCTGTAATCCTCAAAATAAGTATAACGAAAGTGATTTTAGTTTTGCAAAAGACTTTACAAACCGCATTGCGCTAACGCTTGAAAACACGCGCTTGTATGAAGAAGTGAAAAAAGACATAGAAGAAAGAATAGAAATAGACAAGAAGAAAGATGAATTTATCAGCATAGCCAGCCATGAGTTGAAAACACCTGTCACTTCTTTAAAAGCTTATACCCAAATTCTGCAAACCACTTTCGATGAAGATAAAAATGAAAAAGCATCGGCGATGTTTGCCAAAATGGACAAGCAGATCGATAAACTTACAGGACTGATCGTGGATTTGCTGGACGTGACAAAAATTGATAAGGGTGAGATGATTTTTGACTTTGAAAAATTTGATGTCAATGAACTGATCACAGAAATTGCGGAAGAGATGCAAAGGACTGCGCCAAAGCATAAAATAAAACTGAAACTCAGCGATTGCAAAAAAATAAAAGGCGACAGGAACAGGATAGGGCAGGTGATTGTCAATTTTATTTCAAACGCCATAAAATATTCTCCCGGAAAAGATAAAATTATTGTTTCTTCAAAATGTGATGATAATGACGTTATTATTTCTGTGAAAGATTTTGGAATCGGAATTCCAAAGACTGAACATCATCATATCTTCAAAAGATTTTATCGCGTATCGGGCAAAAATAATTATACTTTCCCTGGTTTAGGATTAGGATTATACATTTCTTCAGAAATCATCAAAAGACACAGAGGAGAAATCTCTTTCCAAAGTAAAGAAGGCAAAGGATCAACATTTTATTTTGAAATTCCTTTGAGAGGAAATAAAAAATAAAATAGAAAATTGATTTTATTTCTTTGTTGATTATTCTTCCTCCAAAATAAATTTTCTCATAATATTCAATGCCATTACAGAAGTAACTTCAATGTTTTTCACGCGTTCAAAACGTTGTTTTAATTTTTGAACTGTCTGGCTTTTAGTATTTCCAACTGCGATAAACACAGTACCAACAGGCTTTTCATCGGTTCCTCCACCTGGTCCCATAATTCCTGAAACCGCAATTCCATAATCCGTTTTCATTTTCTGTAACAAACCCTGCAACATTTCTTTTACCGTTTCTCCACTTACCGCTCCAAACTTTTCAAGCGTCTCTTTTTTTACGTTTAACTCAGATTCTTTAATTTCATTTGCATAGCTTACGATGCTTCCTTTGAAATAACCAGATGAACCGGGAACGGAAGTAATGAGGCTTGCAATTGCTCCGCCAGTACAGCTTTCAGCAGTTGAGATGGTTTTTTTATTTTTTAATAAAATCTTTCCTAAGACCTGCTGCATCGGTTCATCCTCATCAGTAACCATATAATCATGAACGAGTTTTTTTAATTGTTGAAACTGATCATTAATAACTTTTTCAGTTTTTGTTTTATCAAAACCTGAAGTAGTTAATCTCAATCTAACCATTCCATAAGTGGGCAAATAGGCAAGACTGATTTCATCGGGCAATTGTTTTTCAAAATCTTTTATTATTTCTGCAAGAGAAGATTCGCCTATGCCGGCAGTAAGAATAGTTTTATGAATAATCGCTGGAAGCGCAAACTTTTTTTCAAGATAAGGAATCACGTCCTGCATGATTCCCTGCATTTCATAAGGAACGCCGGGCATGCTGATAAAGATCGTTCCGTCTTTTTGAAAGATCATTCCCGGTGCAGAACCTCTTTTATTTTGAACCACTTCACAAACGTCCGGAACTTCGGCTTGTTTATAGATCACCTCGCTTATTGGCTTATGATAAACCTGGTTGAAAAGATATTTTACATTGTCCAATGCACCCTGGTCAATGATCATTTTTCCAGAAAAATATTTGCACAAAAGCTCTTTGGTAATATCATCGGAAGTTGGTCCAAGGCCGCCGGTAATGAGCACTACATCAGCATTTTTATTTTCAGATTCCAATACATTCCAGATTTCATTTGCATTATCACCTACTGCTATTCTCTTAGTAACGGCGATGCCTATGCGATTTAATTGCTGTGCGATCCACGCGCTGTTTGTATCTGTCACTTGCCCGATCAATAATTCATCTCCGATGGTGATGATGGTAGCATTTATATTTTTCATCCTGCAAAATTAACCAGAAAGCAAAACAATGATCGGAGTGTTTTATGATTGGAATCTTTTAGTTTTGAGTGCGATCGGGATGCTTCAGCAGCCTGAACGATTTTAGAAACTTTTGAAAATATTTTACAGTGAAAAAAATCTTTCTTCTGTTCTTTCTCATTTACACGGCCTATTCTTTTGCCCAAAATGCAGAAAAACAATTTAATGATGCGTTTACAAAAATGATGGATGATCCGACTTTTAAACACGCAACCATCAGTCTTTATGTGATCAACACAACCACGGGAAAACCAGTCACAGACGTGAATTCAGAAGTTGGAGTAGCTCCGGCAAGTTGCCAGAAAGTGATCACCGCTTCAACTGCTTTTGCATTGTTGGGACATGATTACAGGTACAAAACAACCATCGGCTATACAGGAAATATAGTAAACGGAGTTTTAAACGGGAACCTGGTTTTGAGAGGAAGCGGCGATCCTACTTTGGGAAGCTGGCGTTATGATCAGACAAAAGAAGAAACCGTAATTGCTGATTTTAAAAATGCTATATCGCGGGCAGGCATTCGCCAAATTACAGGGCATGTTTTTGCAGATGAAGGTTTGTGGGATGATGAAGCAACGCCAAACGGATGGGTTTGGCAGGATATTGGAAATTATTATGGGGCAGGCGCAAGAGCTTTGAACTGGCGTGAAAATCAGTATGATCTTTATTTACGTTCCGGAAAAAATATTGGCGATCCTGTTGAAATTGCAGGAACAAAACCCTCCTTTGTTGCGGGATTAAATTTAAAATCAAAAGTAACTTCTGCGGCAAAAGGAAGTGGCGACAACAATTATATTTATCTTCCTTTGAATGATCCCTGGGGATATGTGAGAGGAACAACTCCCATTAACGAAAATCATTTTACTATTTCGGGAGCAATGCCTCATCCAGCGCTGCAACTCGCTTTGACATTGGAAGCTGCATTGAAAAATCAACCTGTTGAGAAGATAGCGGAAAGTTATCCCACTGATTATAATTTACAAAGTGCAAAAGTCTTTTACACTTACAATTCACCGGTTCTTGACAGCATTATTTTCCATTTTCTCAGGCGCAGTATCAATTTATATGGCGAAGCGCTTATAAAAACATTGGCGTATAAATTTACCAACATTGGCGTAACTGATAGTGGCGTTCATGTAATTCAAAACTTTTGGAAAGACAAAGGCATTGAACCTTATGCGATCAATATTGTTGATGGCAGCGGTCTTTCTCCATCTAACCGGGTTACCACAAAATCGCTGGTAACCGTGATGGAATATGCAAGAAAACAAAAATGGTTTCCTTCTTTCTATGATGCGCTTCCGACAATCAGCGGTTTTAAGATGAAAAGCGGTTCTATCAACGGCGTTATTTCTTATACCGGTTATTTAAAAGGAAAAGACAACAGTCAATATACTTTTTCATTCATCATCAACAACTACGATGGCAGCGGCAATGAAGTAAGAAGAAAGATGTGGAAGCTGTTGGGAGTGTTGTAAAATGGGAAACAGGAATGGTACTTTTTAACCTCCAATTATTTCTTGTAAAATAATTACCATCAGATTTGAATTGTCCACCGTCAATAAACCTTTGATCATCATCAAAAGAAAATTGATTGTGGTCTTTCTATCGCCATCTACGAAAAAATCGTAGAATTCCGTGCTTTTGAAAAATAATTTTCAAATTTTTCTTCATCTCTTTTTTAGAAAAAGTGAAAAAGCAGTCTTCAAATCATCCTCTTTTTCTAAAATAACGGCTATTTTCTGTGAAAAGAATCGTGATTCTCACTGAAAATATCGCGATAGTTGAGGTGAAGATTGTGATTTCGTCTGAAGAAATTGCAATTTTCGCTGACGAAATCCCAAAAGTTGAAGTGAAGATCGCGCGTTCTTCAGTCAGATTTGCGAAAGTTACAGAGAAGATCGCGATTTTGTCTGAAGGAATCCAGGAAATTACAGAGAAGATCGCGATTTTGACTGAAGGAATCCGGGAAATCAAAGAGAAAATTGTGATTCTCTCCTAAAGGATTGCGAGAGTTAAAGTGAAAATCGCAATTTGTTCTGTGAGAATTGCGATTTTGTCTGTGAGAATTGCGCTTTTCTATTTAATCGTTCACTTTCCTGGTAATAAAATGGCAACGTTTAAAGACGTACAAGCAGTGCCATATCATTGAATCAAAAAAGGAATGCAAAAATTATTAATTGAATAATATAATAACTACTTTTAAATCCTCAAAACATCAAAAACGCTTTAGCAATGAGAAAAGAATGTTTTGAAGACAGAAAATTAATTTTAAAAACAATCATAAAGAAAGGAACCGGCTGATACTTTGTCCCCAATAGCAAACTTTACGGCGACATCGGTCAACGCAAAAGTATACCGCAAAGCCACGCAGCGTCATTTTTAATGTGGGGATTTTTAAGGGGGCTTTTCGGATACTTTTCTGAGTGTTGTACACTACTTTTTCACGCATATCTTAAACTATCAACATGCGAGTGCTTCAACAAACAGAAGGTATTTACAGAGAGATTGCATATCAGACAAACTATAATGAAGAACTGAATGTTATGCTATTTGTTAATGCCGCAGGCATTTTGTCTCAGGTTACTATTTTTTTCGGAGTTGGAAATACAAGAGCAATTCCTAACGATTTGAAAGTTACAGGTATTCAAGGTATATGGAAAAGTGGTTCACCTGGAAAGAACTCAGGGATTTGATCAGAGAAGCCCATAATCAAATCGGGAAGTCATAAAATTTCTATTTTTAGAAAATAAAATGGATTTGATATGAATTTGTCAATAAAAAATCATTGGGATACTGTTTATAAAACCAACCATCCAGGCGAACGCAGTTGGACTCAACATGTTCCAAAAACATCACTTCAATTTATTCATTCTTTTAATTTAAAAAAGACTTCAAAAATTATTGACATTGGTGGCGGAGACAGCAATCTTGTTGACTATTTGCTGGATGAAGGATTTAAAAATATTACTGTTCTCGATATTTCAGAAGCAGCGTTGGAGCAGGCGAAAAAAAGGTTAGGAAAAAAGGCGTCAAAAATAAATTGGGTGGTTAGTGATATAACGAAATTCAATCCCCTTACCGCTTTAGACGTTTGGCATGATCGTGCAACCTTTCATTTTTTGACTACCAAAAACCAGGTGGAAAAGTACCTGGATGTAGCAAGAAGATCCGTAAAAGGTTATTTGACCATCGGAACTTTTTCTGAAAGCGGGCCGCATCGATGCAGCGGGCTTGATACAAAGCAATACAGTGAACAATCTTTAACGACAGAACTGCAAAACGGTTTTAAGAAATTACGTTGTATTACAGAAGATCACAAAACGCCTTTTGATACGAAACAAAATTTTTTGTTTTGCAGTTTTAAAAGGAAGTAATACCGAGAAGAGAAGCGATAGCAAAACTTAAAAAATTGACAACAGAAGTTATTTTATTTCTTTGTTTACTGCATCAGGCAGTCATGGGCAACACTAAAACATCTGACTCTCCGCCGTTCTTTACTTCTGCCTGTTTGATCACAGATTTAAAGAAATCAATTAATTCGTCAGCATGATAATCGAAAGTGAACAAATCTCTTTGTTGCCAAACATTATTTCGGATCTCTTCCATTAATTTTTCATCCGATAATAATTGTTTCAACTGCGCCATGGTATTGAAGAAAAGGCCAAGATTTAGTTTTTTTACAAGCGATTGGATGGCTACTGTATGACCATTATTATTTTTCTGAAGCATTGGTAATCCGGCTAATGCAAGTGTTGCCAATCGTGCAGGAATATTCAGATCATCCCAGTTCGCTCGTGCTAATTCTCCCTGGTTTTCACTTTGAAAAAAGTGCAACCAGCCTGCATCATATTGAGAGAATTCTGTTACCCAGTTTTCCTGGTCAACATTAGGATGAATGTGCAAAAATCCTGGTGCCATCCGTTGTGTTTTTTCAATCCATTCCTGCCATTGGCCATGAGTAAAATCTCCATAAAAATGAAGATGAATATTTTCATCAGCCAGCTCTTTTACATTAAAAGGATGCAAGCCGATTGGTCTTCCCGGAACGACCGTATGAAAGGCGCCATCCTTTTTAGATAACAGAGGAGACCGCTCTGCATTGAACCAGTCTTTCTTTGGGAGATCACCATCCAAAACGAGACTTAATACATATTGATTATTTTGTAAAAAAGCTTCAAACCATTGTTTCATTTCTTGACTGCAATAAATTCTTCCATCCGCTTTTGTGTATAATTCTATTAATTCATTCCATGTTCCTTTTTCCCTGCAAATCATGGGGCCTTCTTTAAAATGCCACACGAAAGGTATGCCTGTATTAGCTTTAAGCACTTCATGTGCAATGGGGACGGCCTGGAAATTCAGCAATGCATAAATAATATCGGGTTGGATTTTCTTCACTTCTTCTTCCCAATTGTTGTAATCAATATCCTGTACATTTCCAAAAGGCAACGGGCCCACATAATTGTACCAGTAAGGATATCTGAGCCAGAGGCCGAATAATTTGTGCCCCTTTTCTTCGAGCGTTAAAATGCGTTCTGCATTATATGCAAGCTCGCCGACAAGCAATATTTTTAAACAGTTTTTTTGATTCCGTGGCGAATTCTTTTTTCTGTAATCTGCATACCTGGTCTTCTCATCCATGAAGTTTCCTTTGCTCGTATGGAAGCGTATCGGAACAGGAATATTATAAAACGAGCGAAAAGTATTAATGCCTCCAAGCGGCTCCTGCATTATCTTGTGGCGTTGCTTCGGATGATCAACCCATTCGCAGGTAAGTTGATTAGAGTGAATGTGTTTCCCTTTTATTTTGTTCCAGAATAATCTGTTCAGGTCATCACTTTCAATTTCTTTTCTTTCTTTCCACCGCTGCGGATTTTTCTTGTGCATCACCTGCACTAACTGGTACCATTCCTTGTTGAGAACGCCTTCACATTTTCGGTTATAATGATGAATGAAAGATGAATAGGCAAGCACTGCATCAGAATTATCCTGAAAAATTTTCAATAAAGATTGAAGATGATCTCTATAAATTACATCATCAGAAGGAAGATAAGAAATGTATTGGCCCTGGGCCTCATCTAATGCAGTATTGATAGAAGCTGCAAGTCCTTTATTGATGCTATGTTGAAGATATTTTATCCGTTGATCTTCCAGGTATTCCTGAACGAGATGATAAGTAAGATCGGTAGAACCATCATTCACAATGATCAATTCCCAGTCGGAAAACGTTTGATTTTTCAAACAACTGATTGCCCTGCAAATAAATTTATCGTGGTTATAAGTGGGCATAATAACCGTTACCATTGGATTTGCAGGGTTAATCATAAATTATATTTTTAAAAATTCAGGAGCATTTATTTTTCTGTCTGTGATCGATGTAGTTACTTCCTGATGATAGGCGCCACTCGGAATGATACCACATCCGCCATACATTTTCATTACTCTTAATTGTGCCAATACATCTTCACCACAATGTTGCTCAGGCAGATCTTTCCAAAATTGAAATCCACCTGCTTCAATTAATTTTTGAGTATCGTACATTACACAACCGCCTACCCATGCGACTTTATAAGCCTTCGGGTCTTCCGGAGTACAGTGATATTTTTCCTGAATGTGAAGAATGTTAGCCGCATTATGCAAAGTATAACGCTGCCATTGCAATCCTTTTGGCGTGATCGTTTCCGGTTTTATTTCATCACCCCAAAATTCAATTTGTTGTTGATAAGGACGGAAATCATTTTTGAAACTAAGGCCTGTCAAGGCAGAACCAACAAATCCGCACTTATACTTTTGCAAACTCGCCTTCATGTTTTTTAAAACATAAGGCTCTAAAATAATATCGTCATCCAGAAATAAACTGTAGGCAGAATCCGAATGTTCCAATAAAAATTGTCTTTGCTGCGCCATTCCTTTTGGCGGTAAATTTTTTATAATGGAAACAGGATGCTGGTGTAATTCCAATAAATTGATAATCGTTTGAATCGTTTGATCTTCCATTAATGCATCTTCAAAAGACTGATCGGAAATAAGTACCTCAAAACTTTTTTCCGTTTGAAAACAAAGACTGGTAAGCGTTACAGCCAACGCTTTCAATCTATTAAAAGTCGGAATAAGGACGTGAATATCTTTTATCTCTTTCATTATTTCTTTTAATTCAGGTTTGATTAATCTATGGATGCTATCAAAATTTTTACGATAAGCTTTTTTCCTCAGCCATTATTTTTCCTGTCTTCTTTACTTCATTTTTTTGTTCCGTTTCTTCAACAATTTCATTGATCCTGTGAATAATATTAGTGGTAGAAATATCCTGCAGGCAAGGGATTATTTTTACCTGGCATGAGAGTTTTTTTAAGAGCGGCAATTCCGGAATTGATTTCTCTGTATAGTCCGCGCCTTTTACAAAAACATCAGGATGGACTGACTTTATTAACTGAAGCGGACTTTCTTCGCCGAACGAAATAATGTAATCAATACTTTGTAATCCGGCCAGCACAGTAATCCTGTCTTCTAATGTATTTACAGGCCGGTCTGGCCCTTTTACTTTTCTTGCACTCTCATCATTATTGACACCAACGATCAACACATCTCCGGCTTCACGCGCTTTGTTTAAAAGAGCAATGTGTCCTTTGTGAATTAAATCGAAACATCCATTTGTGAAAACAATTTTCTTTCCTTTTTTTCTCAGTTCTTTAATGATGCTTTCTAACTCTTCAGTGTTGGAAATGTATTTCGGAACGGAATTAAAATATGATTTCAATTGGACGTTTGTACAAAGTGCTGTTCCATCTTTTTGCACAACAATTGCTGCTGCGGCAGCGGCAATTTCGGTTGCCTCTTCCATTTTTAAACCTGACCCGGCAGCTAATGTTAATGCACTGATGAATGTGTCGCCAGCACCGATAGTATTTTTTAAATCACGCGGAACACAATTGACATGATAAGCTTTTTTCGCTTTTTGAAATAAGATAACGCCATCAATATCGAGGGTTACAACAACATTTTCTGCGCCACTGTTTTTTAGTAAAGCGTCACTTTTTTTCAATATCTGTTCAATGCGTTTGTTTTTAGGAACTTTCGGAATTTTCAAAAGCTGAAGTACTTCTTCATAATTAGGTTTTACGGCAAAGGGATGAAGATTTTTAAAACGGCTTACATCTTTTGAATCAACGATAATTGGTTTGGAAAACGAACCAATTGATTGCAGTGAATGGATAAAAGAATCTGTGATAACTCCAAATCCATAATCAGAAATAATTATTGCATCCACAAAATCTTCTATCTCAAAAAACTTTTGCAGCAATTCATTTTCAATTTCATCATTGATATCTGCGGTAGTTCCTTCATCGAGACGAAGAATAATATTCGATGAAGCAATCACTCTTTTTTTTGCGATCGTTTTACGCGTTTTATCTTTCAGAATAAACTCAGTATGAACATTATTCCTGTGTAAATTGTCAAGAAGGCATTTTGCATTGAAATCTTTTCCAAGTACTGTCAAATAGTATGTTTCAGCGCCTAATGCTGAAACATTAATGGCGGTGTTGGCAGCTCCGCCGCAGCTATAATTTTCCTCAGTTGAATTAAAAACCGGCACCGGCGCTTCTCTGCAGATCCTATCCGTTGTTCCATAAATATAGGTGTCTAAAATCGCATCGCCAATGACAAGTATTTTTAGATTCTTAAAATGATCAATAATATTTTTTATTTCGTTTTTCATACCTATTTCCTCTTTTCATTCTTATAAAACCTTTTAAAAAAATCCGTGATTCTTCAAAATAATTCACTTACGGCCATGAAGTTTCACGCATCGGAAGAACCATCACTTCAGGAATTACCGTTTCTGCAGGCTGGCATAAAACATATTTGATGGTTTCAGCCACATTTTTTGGATCCTGCAAAACATTAGGATCTACTTCCGGAAAACGTTCTAAAATAAATGGAGTTTGCATCCCTCCTGAAACCAATGCAGTCACTTTTATGTTGTCTTTTCTTGCTTCAGAATGTAATGCGTGACTAAATCCAAGTAATCCCCATTTGCTTGCATGATAAGCTGAAGCATTGGGCCATGCACGCTTTGCGGCTGTTGAGGTAATGTTTACAATGTGTCCGCTTCCATTTTTTTTCATAAAAGGATAAACTGATTTTGAAACATTGAAAGGCCCGGTAAGATTTACGCTGACCACTTTATTCCATTCATCATAGGTAATTTCTTCAATTGACTTTGTGTAATCAATTCCGGCATTATTTATCACCACATCAATCTTTCCATAATCCTTTATAATTTCATTGATCACATCCTGAACATTTTTTTCATCTGCAACATTCATTGAATAGCTTTTGATATTTCCACCTGCATCAGTTATTTCTTTTACTACATTCTGCAACTTATTTTCATTGACATCCACAGCAATAACTTTTGCTCCGTCTTCTGCCATTGTTTTGCAAATTGCCGCGCCAAGTCCTTGTCCTCCGCCTGTTACTAAAATCACTTTTCCTTTTACATTGTTCATTTTTAATTTCCTTTTTCTTTTATTGTTAAATTGATTATACCATTACCTGATCAGAAATTCTTTTTTTTTGTTCGTATGCTGTCGTGAATGTTTGCAACCAGTCTTCTGTAAAACGTTTGATACTAAATTTTTCGAGCGCTGTTTCTTTGGCCCCCTTTCCTAATTCTTTAGCTTTTTGATGATCTTCTAAAAGCATGTCCATTTTATTGATCAGCACATTCACATTTGTATCAACAAAGCCTGAATAATTATTTTTTACTGTTACCGGCATTTCTGTTGTTGCCAGGCCAATTACCGGAAGCCCTGTCATCATAGCTTCACAAACGGAAAGTCCTAAGCTCGTATACCTGATCGGGTTGAAGAAAAAACGATATTGGGAAATGAAAGACGGTAATTCGCTGATATTCATTTCGCCTAAACCACCCACTTCTTCAGAACCCATTCCAACGATATCGAGTGGAATTTGTTTTCTTACTTTTTCAAAGACATCAAGCCCCAATCTTCTTCCTCTTTTTACAATTCCATTGATGACTACAATTCCTTTTTTTATTTCGCCTGAGTAAGAAATATTTTTATCAACCATCACTCCGTGCTCAATCACTTTTGTAGGCGTGCGATTGTTGTTCCACATCAATTCATTAAAGTATGTTACATGAATCAGCAACATCTCCGGATCATCAACGATATGTTTCGTATCTGTTGGTATTTCTCTTGGCGGATCGTGTTCCAAATAAATTTTTGGCAAGGCTCTTTGTTCTTCTGAAAGAATTTCAAACTGATCGTGGAGATAATTTTTTTTTGATTGAAAAAGTATGCAATCAAATTGAAGATTCTTTATCTCATCGGCTTCTGCATTTATCACGTTATCACCCCATGGAAATCCCCATGTTCGGCCACCATAGCCTTCCTCAGCGCTTCCTTCTTTATAAGGAAGATAAAAAATGCAATCCGTTTGAGTAAGGTAATAGAGATAACTTCCATGAATATGCCACGTTAATACCTTCAACTTTTCTTTATTTACCATCCTGTTTTTTTTATGATCGGTTTTTAAATTATTGATTCATACCAACGCTCTTTGCTTTTTCTCAGTAATTTTTTTTTCAAATAAAAGATCTTGTGCTGCTTCCATAACTGCATCAACAGAAATATCCCTGACAAATGAAACCTTGTGCTCACAATCGTCTTGTGGCAAAAAAGGATAAGGATCGTTTGGAATAATTCCACAAAACGGACAAGTCATATTCCATGAAATTACGGGCCTGTGAATGCTTCTTGAAAGTGGTCCCCAGTTAATAAGATTGGGTGCCCAATAAATTCCAACTGTCGGAGTGTTGACTGCTCTTGCAAGATGCAATGGTCCGGTATCTGCGGCAATCACTAAATCTGCATGTTTTAAAATTGCCGATAATCCTCCAATGCTTAAAGTGCCACAAGCATTGATCGCCTTGTGTTTCATCCCGGAAATAATATCTTCAACGCCGGCGCAATCGCTTTCCGATCCTGTAAAAACTACTTCAATATTTTTTTCTTTTAGCCGATCTGCAAGAGGCGCATAATTTTCGGAAGGCCATGTTCTTCTGATATCAATAACAAAGGGATGCAAAACAATAAATGGTTTATTTTCAAGAAAAGAAAGTAATCCTTTGATCTCTTCTTCATCCTTCGGTAATACATTAATGTGTGATTCAGGATCATCAGTTGTGGCATGAATTAATTTGCTTACTTCCAGGTAACGTAATGTTTCACTTTGATAATAATAAAAAGGAACAGATCTGTCTAATGGTAAAGCGTTCTCACTTGTTAAACCTACTGTTATCGTCGCATTTAACCGATTGATAAATGGGTTAGCGGAAATACCATTTCCCTGGAAATGAATCGCAATATCAAAATGTTCTTTTTCCATTTCTTTAAAAAACAATTCCTGCTCTTCGAAATTTTCGGATTCATTCATTTCATCACGAATTCCTTTCATTATGGGAACTACAATAACGCGATCTACCGGGGAACGGGCAGGGATTAAAAAATCTTTATGCCATGGTTTTCCCAATAAAACAATTTCTGCTTCAGGATAAGTTTTGCGAATTGCCTGGATTGCAGGAAGTGTAACAATAAAATCGCCTAAAGCATTGGCACGTAATATGGCTATCTTTTTAATATTTTTTAATCGCATTAAATAAAAAGTTACAAATAAAAATTATAAAAGGGGGTCACGTTGGAATTTCAAAATGCGTGCCTTTTAAGTGATGGTATTATTCTTGACCAAATCAAATATGAGAGCCCACAATGGCAGGAAAGAATTGGCTTTAACAATAAAGTATTGTAGAAGAAATTACACAAAATTCGAGTCAAAGAGTGCCAATGACTTTATTTTTTTAGGTGAATATTTAAACGATAAAAAATGACTGGAAAACAAGATCAGGTCGAAAATAATTTTTGCAAAGCAGTAATATTTGACATGGATGGAACTCTTATTGACAGTACACGATCTGATTTCTTAGCATGGCAAAGGTTGTTTTCTTATTACAATAAAACGATTACTTATGAGGATTATATGCCAATGCTTGGAATAAAAAGCGCTGAAATTGTAAAGCAATATTTGCCTGTAAAAAACGATGAAGAAGTGCAATTTGCTTTAACCCAAAAATTAGTTTTTTTCCATGAGATCATTTCCGAAAACGGTATTCAGCCGGTTGCTTATGCGGATGTTTTTTTGAAACAAATCAAACAACTGAATATTCCGGCTGCTCTTGCTACCAGCTCCAGAAGGGCTAAGATGGAAATGGTAATGGAGAAACTAAACCTGTTGATATATTTTGATACAGTTGTGACAGGCGGAGATGTGAAAAATGGAAAACCAGCGCCCGATATTTTTATTAAAGCTTCGGAAAAGCTTGGCGTTCCTCCACAGGATTGTATCGTATTTGAGGATGCTGCAAACGGAGTGAAAGCCGCAAAGAATGCATTCATGAAATGTGTCGCTCTTTCTTCAACACAATCTCCTGAGGAGTTGCAGGATGCAGATTTGATTATCGATACTTTTAAGAACCTTAGTTTTCGTGAATTGTGCTTGCAATTAAAGAGCGGTTCGAAATAAAAATTTAAAATATTTTTTCAGGAATTTTTTTCTTCAAAAAATATGAGTAATGCTGGCATAGTTTTTACCACCTTATTTTTTTTAATTCCTTAAAATATTTTAGCATGAAGATCAAAAGCAACGCCTTCAAAGATGGCGCTACCATTCCTGTGAAATTTACGTGTGAAGGACCAAACATCAGTCCTCCTTTGGAATTTAGTGATGTTCCTTCATCAGCAAAAAGCCTTGTTCTGATGGTTGAAGACCCGGATGCAGAAGCAAAGCCATGGGTTCATTGGATGGTTTTTAATATTCCTTCCGATACAAAAGGGTTTGAAGAGAATTCTATCGCACCAGGTGCTGAGCAAGGTTTGTGTAATGGAAATACTTTGGGATATGAAGGCCCTTGTCCTCCGGACAACGAGCATACTTATGTTTTTAAATTGTATGCGATTGACAAAATGCTGCCAACTGATCCAACTCCTGATAGAAAAAAAGTTTTGGAACAAGTCCAGGGCCATACGATTGATGAAGCTGTATTGCAGGGAAAATATCAAAAACAAAATCGAAACTGATATAAATCTGGAATTGCTTTTATAAAATCTGAAGAAATAAAATTGTTTTTTTATTTCGATACTTTGCTTTAGAACCAATACAAAAAAACCATCTCGTTTGAAGATGGTTTTTAAATTTATTTTTGTTCAGGATTAAATGTCTGTAATGATCCTGCTTTTAGGTTTTCCTTCCATCATTTCAACATTTCTGTTGATGAATGTAGAGAGTTCGTTTCCTTTCAGCAAACCTTGCGAAAGCAAAGCGAGATCCGTCAGATTCCTGACAAATGTTTCCTGTTGATCTTTGTTTTCTTCTTTCAGGATTTTTTGATAGATCGCATGATTTCCATTTACGGTCAAAGTAACTTCTTCAGGAAAATTTCCATAAAAGCTTCCCATGCCTCCGCCGCCATTCATTGCCATATCTTTCATTCTTCTCATGAACTCTGGACGTGTTGCAATCACAGGAGGAGCATCTGCAGATAAACCTTTTATTTCAACTGTTGTATGCAGGTCAGGAATTTCTACATGAAAAAATTCTTTCAGTTTTTCCTGTTCATCTTTGCTCAAAACGCTTTCATTATTTTCATTTTTATCAATTAGGTTTTCAACTATATCTGCATCAACTCTTACGAACTGTACGTCGTTCCATTTCATTTCCATGTTGCTGATAAATGCAGCATCTACAAGCGTTTCGAGCTTTACAACTTTCAATCCTTTTTTCTCTGCTGCTTTAATGAAACTATTTTGATGAACCGGATCGGTTGTATAAACCATTACCAGTTTTCCTTCTTTATTTTTCTGCTGACTTTCAGTTTCTGAACGATATTCGTCAAGTGTATAAAACTTATCACCATTTGCATCTTCATACAAATTGAATTTGTTGGCCTTCTCTAAAAACTTATCATCAGTGATCATTCCATATTTCACAAAAAGTCCAAGACTTTCCCATTTTTCTTCAAAAGATTTCCTGTTTTCTCTGAAAAGCTCATCTAATTTATCGGCCACTTTTTTTGTGATATAGGCACCAATTTTTTTTACATTCGGATCGCCCTGCAGATAACTTCTGCTGACATTTAAAGGAATATCAGGGCTGTCAATAACACCATGCAAAAGCATTAAGAATTCCGGTACAATATCTTTCACCTCATCAGTTACAAAAACCTGGTTGCTGTATAATTGTATTTTATCTTTGTGGATCTCATAACTCTTTTTCACTTTTGGGAAATAAAGAATTCCGGTAAGGTTAAATGGATAATCCACATTCAAATGAATCCAGAATAAGGGCGGCTCGCCGAATGGATACAATTCTTTATAAAAATCCTGGTAATCTTTATCTGTAAGTTCGGATGGTTTTTTTGTCCACGCAGGAGTTGGATTATTAATTTGTTTGTCTTCAAAGAAAATTGGAACCGGTAAAAATCTACAGAATTTTTCCAGCATATGACGAATTCTGTCCGGCTCTAAAAATTCTTTGCTTTCTTCATTAATGTAAAGTATTACATCAGTACCACGTGATTTCTTTTTCGTTTCTTCCAATGTATATTCCGGACTTCCATCACATTCCCATCTTACCGCTTTTGAACCTTCTTTATAACTTTTTGTAACAATTTCCACCTTATCGCTCACCATAAAGGCAGAATAAAATCCAAGCCCGAAATGCCCGATAATATTGGCCTCGTTCTTTCCTTTGTATTTTTCGAGAAATTCTTCTGCACCGCTAAATGCAACCTGGTTAATATATTTATCTACTTCTTCTTCTGTCATTCCAACACCTTTGTCAGAGATCGTAAGTGTTTTTTTATCCTTATCAATTTTTACATGAATATCAGTATTTCCGATGTCGCCTTTTACCTCGCCAAGAGAAGATAAAGTTTTTAATTTTTGCGTCGCATCTACTGCATTACTTACTAACTCGCGAATAAAAATTTCATGATCGCTGTAGAGAAATTTCTTAATTATGGGAAAAATATTTTCCGTCTGTACCCGTATATTTCCTTTTTGCATAATATTTTTTTATCCTGTTTTACAAAACCGGTGCCATTGATTTTTTTATGCCATGCTGACATTAAAAAAAATCCGCCCCTAAAAGGAACGGAAATTTTTTCATTTTTTGAGAAAGACGTCTTTACATTGTTTTCGCCATATCGATCATTGTAGAAAGTTCTGTAACCAATTTATCATCGCTTCCATCAAAACCAATCGCCTTAAAACGAATCACTCCATTTTTATCTATTACAAACTTGGTTGGAATTCCGCTTACTTTAAATTGGTCAACCACTTTACTCTCATTGTCCATTAGCACATGAAAATCATACTTATTGGCAGCGATAAAATCAGCGGCATTTTTTTCTTTTTTATCAGTGGTTTCCCATGTATCAACAAAAACAAATTTCACGTCCGGATCGTCTTTAAATTTGGTAACCATCTTTTGCATTCCCGGAAAAGAAGCTTTGCAAGGGCCACACCATGTTGCCCAAAAATCGACAATCACTACTTTATTTTTTAAATCGCTCAGGTTTACTTTATTTCCTTTCAGATCCACCAAAGTAAAAGCAGGAGCGGCGTCAGAAAGAATTCCTTTTTTTAATTCTGCAATCATTTTCAGATCGCCATCTTTTTCCAATGCGGTTACATAATCTTCATACCCGTTCTCTGAGTTATGTTTTTTTACATAAGCGCGTTTCAAAATATCCTTTATACCGGAAGTAGATTTTCCATCTTTTACAAATTGCTCCAGCTTAGGAACATATTTTTTAGTGGATAAAGTTTTTTCGGCAAGCAATGCATAAGTGTTGTTTTCATCGGCGCTCATTCCTTTTGAAATTTTCAATGCCGCCTCTTCAGCATAAGGCAATCCTTTTTTGTAATTCTTTAATTTAAAATTTATCATCGCATAAGTATCTGCATACATTGCATAAGAAGTAGCACGTGATTTTTCATATTGACTTTCGGAAAGATAATCCGGCTTTTTTTCTGTGGGATTTTTGCATTCTTTTTTTGCAATATCCACCGCGGTTGCTGCCATTTTTTCTGCAACATTAAGGTCCGAATCTGTTTGCTGAATTTCCCATGCAGCATTATTATAAATTTGTGCCAGTGCCATTCCTTTTATATCATATTTTTTTATTGCAGCATCCATTCCTGAGTAATCTTTATTTGTTTGAAACGCAGTAATCAAGGCGCTTTGAAAGTAAGGCAATGAGCCTTGCAAATAGTTCCATGTGGAGTCATTTTTGATTTTGGATGAAATTTCATCAAGCATTTCCTGCTTTTTTACAAGATCTTTTTCCGCCAGATATTTCTGGATATAATCTCCTTTGGCAAGCTTGCCTTCCGGAAATTTTTCTTTTATTAATCCTGTCATGAATTTAGATTGCTGAGGAAGTTTGGCAATTGAATAAAGGCTTTGCAACTTCAGGTAATCATCCTCATTTTTCAATCCTGATTTGATTTCTGATTCAATTTCTTTTTGAATCAATGCAGGTGCTTCATCTTTATGTACCTGGCCGTACAATCTTAGATAAGAAACAGCAGCTTTAGTTTTTAATTCAGGATTGATTTTATATTCTTCATCAAGATATTTTAACGCCTTCTCATTATCAGGTTCAATGCCAGCGTTTCTTCCAAAAAACTGGTAGAATTCTGAAAGGCTTAAATCAGCTCCCTTCTTCAAATTGTCTCCGTCATAAAGTTGAATCCAATAACCGTTATTGGAGTTATTATCAAAATTTTTATCTGCAGAAAAACTGAAGAAAATAAAATTATCTGAAGTATCAGTTTTGACAGTTCCCATAAGTTTATCTCCGGACCTTTTTAAATTAAGATCATTTACTTTTTCACCGGCTCCTAAAGTGTAAACAATAGAATTAATTGGAGAAGTAGTATTGGTAAGGATTCCGGAAGGAGAGTAGCTTATGGTAATAACATCTCCGGCTTTTGGTTTCTCAGGAGAAAATGTAAAATTGTTTTGTGCAAAAGTTTGCATTGCAAAAAATAAAAGTCCGGTGAGCAAAAAGTTTTTTCTATTCATAGTAATAAGTTTTAGATGTTAAATATAACGAAATTTATAGTTGAGCAAAAGAAAAATGATTCTCTCTTTTAAAATTCTGCCATAAAATCTTCTTCATTTGTTCACTTAGCAATAAAAAAGAATAAAAAAAGCCATGCAAGGCGCATGGCGTTTAAAACATTTTTTTTAAATGATTAATAATTTCTCAGTTTCATTTCAACTCTTCTGTTCTTTGCCCGTCCTGCAGCAGTTTTATTATCTGCGATCGGATTTGTTTCGCCATAACCCGTTGCAGTAATTCTGCCGGTATCAATTCCGTTTCCTACCAGATATTGTTTTACAGAATTAGCGCGGCTTTCAGAAAGTTTTTGATTATTTTCATCAGTGCCTACATTGTCTGTGTATCCATTCACATCTATGTTGTAAGAAGGATTATCTTTTAAAATCTGCGCAACTTCTTTTAAAGATTTATAAGATTTTGCAAGCAATTTAGCGCTGCCAGTTGTAAAGAAAATATTATGTGCTGCTTTATTTACTTTTTGAACAACTACTGTATCAATTACAGGGCAACCAAAATTAGAAGCAGGGCCTGGTTCATTGGGACATTTGTCTTCTTCATCATTTACGCCATCTTTATCAGTATCAGGAACCGGACATCCCTGGTAACGCGCAACACCCGGTACATTCGGACATTTGTCCTCTTCATCATTGATACCGTCTTTGTCCGTGTCGGGAATCGGACAACCCTGATATTTTGCCAAGCCTGCAACATCAGGACATTTATCATCAATATCAGCAATGCCATCGCCATCTTTATCAGGACAACCTTTTAATGCTGCAAGACCGAGCGTATCAGGACATCTGTCGAGACTGTCAACAACGCCATCATTATCACGATCTGAAACCACAGGAACAGGAACTTCAACCGGAGCAGCAATTGCTTTTGGTTTTCCAACATTAGCAATTATACCAATTGAATGATACAAATTATTTGGAACGATATTGCTGGATAAAGTGATGCGGTATTGGGATTGCAGCATAATATAAACCTGGCTTTGAATATTAAACTGGAAGCCAATTCCAACCGGAACATATCCGCCGATTTTATTGTAATAAGCCGCACCCAAACCACCTGTAGCAAAAGGAGAGAAGAAATGATTGTCAGAGATTGGACGCACATTTATTGTTGCATCAGCTTCAGCACCAACACCATTTCCGGGATTTGTAGTCTTAGGCAGATATTCATAAAAAACACCGCTTAATCTTCCCGAAAAATCAAAATATTTGTTAAGCCCTTTCCAGTAGGAAAGAGAAAGGGATGGACTCATTTGTGAAATATGAGTAATGTCGCCATTTTTAAAAACTGAGCGTAATGATGAAGTATCAATAGCAGCGGGCGAAGCAAAATCGACGAAGCCGAAATTAAATCCAAATCCATCTTGTTTTATAGGAGAGAAAGGAGTTTGGGCGTTAATTTTGGTACTACATGATACGATCAAAAACAGAATCATTAATTTTAGTTTCATAGTAAATAGTTTGTTGATAAAATGGTTTTGAGCCGATTAAAAAGAAGATTTGTGAAAGTTAAAACAATAATTTTCTACAAATAAAAAAAATAAATATTGCTTTATGTTTTTTGAAAGCGAAAAATGATTCAGTTATATTTGCAAAACTTTTTTTTAAACATTCAGTAAACCATTTTTAAAAATATTTTACTCGCTGGGTAATTAAAAAATGGCCCCGTAGCTCAGTGGATAGAGCAACAGCCTTCTAAGCTGTGGGTCGAACGTTCGAGTCGTTCCGGGGTCACTGTTTTATTTCTTTCTCTTCTGTTACTAAATCAATCCAATCAATGCCGGATATTCAAATTGAAGAAAGCTGGAAAGAAGTTTTAAAAGAGGAGTTTCATAAAGTATATTTCCAAAACATAGTTACTTTTTTAAAAGCTGAAAAAGCTTCAAAGAAAATTATTTATCCGCCTGGTTCATTAATTTTTAATGCCTTTAAACAAACGCCATTCGAAAAAGTAAAAGTAGTGATCATTGGCCAGGATCCCTATCACAATAAATACCAGGCACATGGTTTAAGTTTTTCTGTTCCTGAAGGAATTCCCAAGCCTCCTTCTCTCTTAAATATTTTTAAAGAATTAAACAGCGATTTGGGAATTGAAATTCCTGAAAACGGCAATCTTGAAAAATGGACACAACAAGGTGTTCTTCTTCTAAATACATCTTTAACCGTGCGTGAAAATGAGCCCGGAAGCCATTCTCAAATTGGATGGCTTCAGTTTACTGACCAGATCATCAAAAAAATTTCGGATGAAAAAGAAGGGATTATTTTTTTGCTTTGGGGTAAATTTGCTCATCAAAAGCAAGTATTGATTGATGAAACAAAACATTTTGTTTTAAAGGCTGCTCATCCATCTCCGTTCAGTGCTAACAATGGTTTTTTTGGGTGTAAGCATTTTTCCAAAACCAATGAGTTATTGATGAAACAGAAGAAGGCTCCTATTGACTGGAAGATTTAGTTTGAATTTAAAAAAACAGATTTTGAAAAGTTTTTTTGCAAAAATATTCGCAGTATGGGCGCTTCTTATTTTTACAGTTACCCTTTTGTGTGTAATTATTCCGATGTGGCTGATTGGAATTTTTAACGAGCCCAAAAGAACAGAAGCATTCCGGAAAATTTCAAAAGGATGGATGCAGCTATTTTTCTTCCTCTCAGGTTGCAGATTAAAAATTACAGGCAAAAGAAATTTTGAATCAGGCAAAAACTACATTGTTGTTTCTAATCATAATTCTTTTTTTGATGTTCCCGTGCTGACTCCATTTATTCCCAGAGCTAACAAAACGATTGCAAAAGCAGAACTGGCAAAAATTCCATTATTTGGATTAATTTATAAAAGGGGCTCTGTTCTTCTTGACAGAAATGATAAAAAAAGCCGACAGGATAGTTTTAAAAAAATGAGAAAGGTCCTTGAAATGGGAATGGATATGTGCATTTATCCTGAAGGAACACGAAACAGAACAATATTACCTTTAAAAGAATTTCATGACGGCGCTTTCAGATTAGCGGTAGAAACAGGAACACCAATTATTCCTGCATTGATTTTTAATACAAGAAAAATTTTGCCTCCGGGAGTTTTTTATTTTTGGCCAGGAAAGATCGAATTACATTTTCTTCCCCCGGTCTTAGTAAATAAGGAAGAGAATTATGTTGCATTAAAAGAAAGAATTCATTTTTTAATGGCTGAATATTATTTAAAGCACCAGTAAAGCCGGTTCCAGGTAGAAATTTTAGAAAAGATAGAATTTATTCGATCATTTTGTTTCTCATTCCATACATGATCAATCCGCCAATTGTTTTTGCGCCTACTTTATTTTTCATGTTCTGTCGAATCGTTTCAATAGTTCGTGGGCTTAAAAATATAATTTTTGAAATTTCCTCAGTTGTTTTGTCTTCACCAAGCAGTTGTAATATTTTCAATTCTTTTTCATTAAACGTGACAGGAACCTGGTTGCCATAATGAACCCGTACATTTTTTTTCTGCATTAATTTCCCCATTACTGCTTTATTCACCAATTGGTTGAAATAAAATTCTTCATTCATACAGGTGAGAATCGCTTCATAAATTTCATCAGGATCAGTTGTTTTGGTAAGATAGGCGTTAGCACCCATTTCCATCATTTTGCTGATCATTTGTTGATCATCATACATAGAAAGCACGATGATTTTTAAATCTTCATATTCTTTACGCAACATTTCGATTGCATTAATTCCATCAATTTCCGGCATCCTGATGTCCATTAACAATAAATCCGGTTTTTTAATAGTCATTTTATGCATCAGATCTTTTCCATCTTCTGCTTCCCAAATCATTTTTAAATCTTCCTTTGGATTAAGTGCCATTTTAATGCCATCTCTGAAAATCTTATGGTCATCGGCAATCGCAATTTTGATAATAGTAGATATTGACATTTCAGTAGTCTTAGGGATAGTATGGTGTAAATATAAGAACTCTAACGAAAACTTTGATATTATATTACTTTAATTCTGCACTATTTACTATAAATATTGAAATTTTAAAGAAAAGCTACGTTGCAAAATTTCCTTTTCACTGATAGTAGTTATTCGAAAAAAGCTTGCGGTTTCCGAAAAAAGAGTGCAAAGACTCCATACCACCTTCCTATTTTTTTTGGAAAATAGTAGATTTACGACCGTAAGAAAACTAATTTTTTTCATAGTAAATTTACTATATTTACATCGTATAATTACCTTATTTTTTATCGTTAATTTACTTGTTTTTTCTGCTGTAAAGCTTTACTGTACTATGTTTTAGCGAAAATACATATTTTAAAATAAAAAAATGCCAGTTGTACAAAATCTTTTTTTGTAAGAAGTTAGACGTCTGATTACCCGAATAAAAAGCATTACAAAACAAAAAACTTACATTATGACAAAGAATGCACTTGAAACCAAGAATCTGGCCGAAGTAGGCGAAGACATCGGATTAGCAGAAGGCGCTCAACTCGTAAAAAATTTCAGAGAAGCGAATCCTGATGCAACTCCAGGTTACTACATTGGACGTAACATTATTGAACAGATCTTAAACCAGCCAGGATGCGTTGGTATTAATTTCCGTAAATGCCTTACAGAAACAAACGAAGAACACTTAGTTTACACAGGCGTAGATGCTGATGGTAAAGATATTCTTCAATTTTCTGTAGTAACAACAGCCGGTGATATTGAAAAATATGATGGTATCGTTGCAGATAAAGTTGTAATTGACTGGACAATCTGGAATGGTACCGGATCAGGTAGCGGTACTGGTAGCACTCCAAGCACCTAATATTTTTTTCAATTTTGCAATAATTTCTAAAATATGTAGTTATATTTGAAATAAATTTAACTGCTATTCTTAAAACGTTATTATACACGCATCTTTCATTTACGACACTACCCTTAGTGTTTTTTCTCTTATTTAAAAGAAATAAGAAAGACAAAGCATTAAGGGTAGTTTTATTTTATATACTCTATTGTATCATTAATGAGTTTACGAACTTTTATCTTCAAAGTATTCATTCATCGTTTGTAATTTCCCTATTTTCTATTTTTACGGTAGTGGAATATTCATTTTTCTGCTACTTTTTGATTTTTGCGTTACCAAAAGATTTGTTTAAAAAACTTGTTTTCTTCACTTGGGCTGGATTCCTCCTTTTTGCCTTGATAGATTATCTTTTTCTAAGCCATTCGCAAGAATTTGATTCTTTTACTTCCGGAATTGAATCCATAATAGTTATCTCTTTTTGCGTTTACTATCTGTTTTCCCAAATAAGGCTTTCAAATAATTTATTAATCTATTCCACCTTCAATTTCTGGGTAGTTATTACATTTTTGATTTACTTTTCGGGTACTTTTTTTCTTTATCTTATGACTGAAAGTATGAGAGAAAATGTTGCATTTCAGAAACAATATTTTATTATTAATATCTCCTTCAATATCCTAAAGAACATTTTACTGTGTGTAGCTATGACAATGAAACTAAACCACGCAGTAAATCAGCAAAAACCGGCAATTCCTGAATTAGACGACGATCTTTTTATTCAAACTAACACTAATCAACAGAACTAGATGTTTTTTCTACAGGTAAAAGCTACATTAGGCATTTCAAGTGTATTGATACTTGGTACGCTAGGAATGTTTTTTATGGCCATTACTTTGGTTTCTATTGTTGTTTTTCATCAAAGGAGGGTTATTCGTTTTAATAAGCAAATTCAAAAGATGGAAGAAGAAAAACAACAAATGTTGTTGCGGGCTTCCATTCAATTCCAGGAAGAAGAAAGGCAACGGATTGCAGCAGATCTCCATGACGATGCCGGGCCTCTTTTGGCAACCGCACGACTTTATTTGAATGAAAATTTAATTCACCAGGAAACTGCTGTCCAACTTCAATCTATTTTTAGCGCCAAACAAATTATCGATGACAGTATTCAATTGATCAGAAATATTTCTCACAGCCTCATGCCACCGACATTAAAAAACTTTGGACTGGAGGCAGCTATAAAAGATCTCTTTGAAAAAATAAATGGCTCCGGCGTTATTAATGCCAGTGCCAGATTTCATGATAATCGTCAGCGTCTTAATGATGAGCAGGAATTGCTGGTTTTTCGTATTTTGCAGGAACTGGTAACGAATATCATCAAACACAGTAGTGCCGGTTTTATTCATTTAACCCAAAACGCGCAGGGAAACATTGTATATTTTCGCATTCATCATGATGGAAAGGGAATTTTGCAACAGGATTTTGAGAAGATGGAACACAATTCGGCGGGATTAGGATTAAAAAATATTCAGAGCAGGATCAGGGTTTTAAAAGGAAAAATATTTTTTGAAATTGATAATACACATACTTATTATAAAGTAACTATTGAAGTACCAAGAGAACCAGTCAAATAAACACTTGTTTTTTTAGTATAATCAATTATCTTTCGACAACATAAGCTATAAATTATGACCCCCGAATTTATCAATGTAGCGATTGCTGACGATCACAAAATTTTCAGGAAAGGTGTGATCCTTTCATTAAAAACATATCATAATATCAGGTTTATCCTGGAAGCGGAAAATGGCGAAGAACTGATCAGGGGAATTGAAAAAGAACAGCCTGATATTGTTTTAATGGATTTAAAAATGCCTGTAAAGGATGGCATTGAAACAACTAAGTATTTGAATAAGCATTTTCCCCAGGTAAGGATCCTGATATTGACGATGTTTGAAGATGAGCGTTTTGTAGGGCATTTAATGGATAGTGGTGCAAATGGCTATCTATTAAAAAGTACCGAACCTGCAGAAATAAAACAAGGAATTATGGATGTGATGACTACCGGCTTTTATCTTAATAATTTCGTCAATCGCGTACTTATCAAAAAAAACTATGCCCGCCAGAAATTCAATCCCAATTTGAAAAGCGAGATAGTAATAAATGAAAGAGAAAAAGAAGTATTGTCGCTGGTTTGCATGGAATATACTGCCCAGGAAATTGCTCAGAAAATGGAAATTAGCGCCAGGACAGTTGAAGCAATTAAAGATAGGCTGATGGAACGTTTTGGCGTGAAAAATTCTGTAGGACTTGTATTTTTTGCGATGAAAAATTCGCTGATTGATTAGTTTGTAGTTTTTTTTAATTCCTATTAAATAAAATAGCTACCCAAAAGTCAGCCTGTCCCTTATATACAAAAACAAAAATTCACATTGTCAGATCAGGTGCCAGCGCGAGTTTTACTTTAAGTCCTTCAACCCTACAGATAATTTCTACAGTTGGAAGTTCACCATAAATCTTTTTATAATCTACTTTTAGGGAGTTAAAAGTCTCATCTAATACTTTAAATTTATTCCGGTCAATTTTATCTATAAGATACTGACCTTGACTATCGTTTTCATTTTTTCTTATTCGTCCTTTTTCCGGATAAACATAGCCAGTAAAGTAAGCTTTTTTCTCTCCTTCTTTACGATTAGCAAGAAGATATGGCTCTACTTTTCTCCAGTATTTACCTGAACCACTTTCGTAATAAAAATAAAGTGGTTTATGATCTTTAATTGCCTGGCAAACTATATCTTTTATTTCTTTTTCATAAATTGAATTGTTATTTAAAATTTTATCATTTGCTTTTTCCATATCATCTACATTTACATGAATTTAAAATAATTTTTGGTAAATTAAAGTCGCTATGGAATTGGTTTCATTCCTTTACCGCTTCTCTCTCATAAAATTTAAAACCGCCTTCCTGTTTAATTAATTTACAATTACTACAGGTACTATCAAAACCTGTGCTGGTAATTTTGACAACAAAGTATGCTGGTTTGGTAATATTTCCTTTCAATAAAAATTGTTCCTCTGCCTCTCCGTAAACGGGGGTGGCAGGTTTTTTTGCATAAAAATATTGAGCATAACTTTTAAAACCTATGGGCCATACATATACATCTTTTCCCTGCAGGCTTTCATAAAAATCAATTGCAGGTCCCTGTGAATATTTTTCAATTTTAGGAACAACTGCAATTAAATAAACGAACAGGCAAACAGCAGTTGAATAAAACAAAAAAAGTAATCCGCGCCAGTTTTGTTTTTTATAAAAAAACACGATTGCAAAAACTACAGCAACGAAATAAATAATTCCTATCAGGCTTTCAAAGCCACTCCAGTGAACGTTTACATTCAGGCTGGCTGCTGCAAAAGGATCTTTCAGATATGGCAAAATCAATTCATGATGGTTGGCAACGTAAGGAAGCGCTGCCAGTAAAAATGAAAATACCAATCCCATAATACCAATCAATATCAAAAGAGAAATCTTCATTTTTTCTTTGTTTACTATCAGCCGGTCGAGATAGCAGGCAGCCATAAACGCAAGTGGCATATAAGTAAGCGAAGAGTAATGAACAATCTTTGTGGTTGTAATGCTGAATAATATCATGACTGTCCAGAAAAGTATTTTCATTAGCCGTAAAAATTCTTTTTTTGTGCCTGCATTTTTATCAAACAAGACAGGCAAAGCCATAATAGAAATGGGAAAACATCCGATAAAAACAACTACGAAATGATAATAAAAAGGCTCACCATGGCTGGCAACGGGGTGAAGAAAAAGATCGAGCTGGTACGAAAGAAACTCCTTTAAAAACCAAAACCCGTTATTTATAATTTCCTGGCCAAACCACAACAAACAAATAATAGTGAAGAAGAAAATAAAGAGCACGATTTTTTTGATACCCGGAAAATTTTTAAACCTTGTAAATAGAAAATAAACAAAGAATGAAACCAGGAAAACAAGTAATCCAACCGGTCCTTTAGTTAATGTAGCTAATCCAATGAAAAGACCCGCAAGAGAAGGATATATCCATTTTCTTTTGAAAATTTCTCCTGAAATATCCAGGTACATGAAGTAGATAGCAAGAAAAATAAAGTAATTAAAAATAGGGTCAATAATTCCGGATTTAAAATACAGATGAGGCAGAAAAGATCCGAGATAACTGATAGCCCAAATGAAACCAAAACGTGGAGATTTGTATTTTTTCCCAATAAGGAAAAAGGTAACCAGTGTGATGATTCCAAAGATGGCATTGGGAAACCTGGCTGCAAATTCATTAACGCCAAATATCTTCATCGCTCCTGCCTGTAACCAAAAAAATAAGGGAGGTTTTTCCCAGAAAGGCTGAAAATTAATTTGAACCCTGTGATAATTTCCGGTGACAATCATCTCTCTCGCAGACTCTGCAAAGTTGATCTCATCCCAATCAAAGAGATGAACTTTTCCAAGAAACGGAATAAAGAAAATAATTCCTGACAGGATAATTATCGCGAGGTATAAATTGCTTTGTTTTTTAATTATCGGGTTAGCAATTTCCATTTATAAATTTTAAGCTTTGTAAGAAAATAGAGAACGGAAACTTTTAAAACACCTAGTCCGTAAGTGATGCTTCTTTTTAAATTAATGGAAGAAGCTTCTTTAAAATATTTTGTAGGACAGGTTATCTCTGCTATCTCAAAACCGTTGTAAAAGATCTGGGCTATCATCTCATTATCAAAAATAAAATCATCTGAATTGTGCTCATAATTTATTTTCTGCAACACATCTTTATGGTACGCCCGATAGCCTGTATGATATTCAGAAAGCTTTTGATTCATCATAGTATTTTGAAACAAAGTAAGAAACCTGTTGGCAATATATTTATATAAAGGCATTCCACCTTTTAACGCTCCTTTTCCGAGGATGCGGCTTCCAAAAACAACTTTATATAAATCATTTCCAATCACTGAAACCATTGCTATCAGTAACTTTGGAGTATATTGATAATCCGGATGGAGCATGATGATAATGTCGGCGTTCAGTTCCAGTGCTTTATCATAACAGCTTTTTTGATTGCCGCCATAGCCCCTGTTTTGTTCGTGCCTTACGATGTATTTAATTCCTAATGTTTGCGCCACTTCAATAGAATTGTCTGTACTGTTATCATCCACCAATACCAGTTCGTCCACAACATCCATTGGGATTTCGGCTATCGTTTTTTCAAGAGTAAGTGCTGCATTATATGCCGGAAGAACCACCACTACTTTTTTACCGTTATACATCAGTAGAATTGAAATTTTTGCAAAGTAAAGCCATTGGTATCAAACGTAAAGGAACGAAAATCAGAATACATTCGGGATTTGTGAAAGAAGGAAAATTTCTTTTACTTTTTTTAACAACTAATCCTTAAACTTTTTTTCTCACAAACTATCTATGATTTAAATAAAAAATTAAATACATGAAAAAACTATTTCTACTTGCCATTGCAGGCTTCTTTTTTGCCACAGCAAGCAATGCGCAGACAACAAGAGATGCAGCACCATCACAGAAAGTGCAATCTGATACTTCTCATTATTTCAGAAAAAACATGATGGAGGATTTAAATTTAACTGCTGATCAAAAAACTCAGCTGAAATCCCTTCACGAAAATATGAAGCAGCAAAGAGATGCGATAAAAAATGATGCAACTCTCACTGCTGATCAGAAGAAAGAAAAGATGAAAGAATTACATAAGTCTCAACAGGAAAAAATGAATTCAATTCTCACTCCTGACCAACAAGCAAAAAGAAAAACTTTTATGGAACAGAGAAAAGAAAATCAAAAAGCGAACGGAAAATGGAAAGGAAATAAGAGTAATAAATCTGCTGAAACTTCAACAGAAAAATCCTGATTCTTTTTCTAAAAAACTTTCCCTCTGAAAATGAAAAACCGGCCATCGAAAGGTGGCCGGTTTGTTTTTTGAAATTATGTATTAAACGATCACAGTATCTTTTGGGATCATCTCATTTCTGAAAACCACGGTTCCGTCAAAAACATCTACCAACACCGGTTTTGATTTATCAATAGTTCCGCTTAATAATTTTTTACTTAACTGATTCACGATTTGTTTTTGAATCAACCTTTTCAAAGGTCGTGCACCGAATTGCGGATCAAATCCATTTTCAGCAAGATAATCCAGTGCATAGTCTGTAAACTCAAGCAGAACACCGCTTTTAGCCAATTGCTCTTTTAAATTGTTCAACTGAATTCTTATAATTTCGCGTATATCATTTAGCATCAGAGGCTGGAACATGATCACTTCATCAATCCTGTTTAAAAATTCCGGACGAATAGTTTGTTTCAAAAGATCCATTACCTCACGTTTGGTAGTTTCAACAACCTCTTCCTTATTTTTTTCAGTTACATTTTCAAAATTAGATTGAATAATATTGCTTCCCATATTGCTTGTCATGATGATGATGGTATTTTTAAAATTCACCACGCGACCTTTATTATCAGTCAATCTTCCATCGTCCAAAACCTGCAATAAAATATTGAAAACGTCAGGATGCGCTTTTTCAATTTCATCCAACAAAATCACGCTATATGGTTTTCGTCTAACTGCTTCCGTCAATTGACCTCCTTCTTCATATCCAACATATCCCGGAGGCGCACCAACTAACCGGCTTACAGAATGTTTTTCCTGGTATTCACTCATATCAATCCTCGTCATCATGCTGTCGTCATCAAACAAATATTCTGCTAATGCTTTTGCCAGTTCTGTTTTACCCACGCCTGTGGTTCCCAGGAAAATGAATGAACCGATCGGACGACGTGGATCGTGCAAACCTGCACTGCTTCTGCGCACGGCGTCTGCGATTGCTTCAATTGCCTGGTCTTGTCCAACCACTCTTTTATGCAATTCATCTTCAAGGTTCAGTAATTTATCTTTTTCACTTTGCAACATTTTATTTACAGGAATACCGGTTGATTTTGCTACGCTTTCAGCAATATCTTCTGCATCAACTTCTTCTTTCAATAATCTTTTCTCACTGATCTCTTCCAACTGAACAGTGTATTCAGCGATTATCTTTTCCTGGTTTTGCAATTTACCATAGCGTATTTCCGCCACTCGTCCATAATCGCCTTCGCGTTCCGCTTTTTCAGCCGCCATCTTTAAATTTTCCATTTCTGCTTTTGCATTCTGCACTTTTTCAACCAATTCTTTTTCCTGTTGCCATTTGGCTTTGAAAGTATCACGCTCTACAGAAAGGGTAGAAATTTCTGTGTTCAGTTCTTTTAATTTTCCCTCATCTTTTTCTCTCTTAATTGCTTCCCTTTCTATTTCGAGTTGACGGATCTGTCTTTCAAGGTTGTCCAGTTGTTCAGGCATTGAATTCATCTCAAGCCTAAGCTTCGCGGCACTTTCA
The DNA here is from genome assembly GCA_035606215.1 of Hanamia sp. GTDB lineage: Bacteria > Bacteroidota > Bacteroidia > Chitinophagales > Chitinophagaceae > Ginsengibacter. The sequence goes on along the minus strand of DATNFV010000015.1, from coordinate 41,425 downwards.
TCAATTAAATCAATTGCTTTGTCCGGCAAAAAACGATCAGTTATATAACGATTTGATAATTCTACAGCAGCAATGATTGCTTCATCTTTTATGCGTACATGATGGTGTGTTTCATACCTGTCTTTCAAACCACGCAAAATAGAAATTGCATCTTCAACACTCGGCTCATCAACCATTACTTTCTGAAATCTTCTTTCAAGGGCTTTGTCTTTTTCAAAAAACTTTTGATATTCATTTAAGGTTGTTGCACCGATTGCTCTAAGTTCCCCGCGGGAGAGTGCAGGCTTTAAAATATTTGCAGCATCCATTGCTCCTTCACCGCCGCCGGCACCCACCAAAGTATGTATCTCATCAATAAAGAGAACAATTTCACCATCGCTTTGCTCAACTTCTTTGACAACTGATTTCAATCTTTCTTCAAACTCGCCTTTATATTTTGCGCCTGCAATTAATTGTCCCATATCAAGTGCAAAAATGATTTTTGATTTCAGGTTTTCAGGCACATCGCCGCTAATGATCCTTATCGCCAAACCCTCTACTATCGCTGTTTTACCAACACCTGGTTCACCCACAAGTATCGGGTTATTTTTTGTTCTTCTGGATAAGATATGAAGTGTTCTCCTGATCTCTTCATCACGGCCGATAACAGGATCCAGTTTATTACTTCTTGCCAGTTCGTTCAGATTTTTTGCATATTTATTCAAGGCGTTGAACTGGGTTTCTGATGTTTGAGAACTAACGGTAGAACCTTTTTTCAAATCTTTGATTGCAGCGATCAGATCTTTTTCAGTTAATCCTGCATCTTTTAAAATTTTCGCTGCATTATCATTTCCCTGCACAATTGCAAGCAATAAATGTTCTACGCTTACGAATTCATCTCCAAAGATTTTCAAATCAGATGCGGCACGCAATAGTACATTGTTCATATCGCGGCTGATAACCTGGGCCGGCTCTCCGTTGCTCATCTTCGGAAGTTTGCTTATTGCTTCGTCAACTTTGCTTTCTACAAAGTTGACATTGACATTATTTTTTTTCAAAAGAAAATCTACAGGACTATCATCATCCATCAGCAACGCTTTTAACAAATGCTCTACCTCAATATTGGGATTTTTTTCATTAAAAGCAAGCTGTTGCGCCTTTTGAAAAATTTCCTGTGATTTTATGGTTAAATTACCTGGATTCATAAATAGAGTTTATAAAGTTTTTATATGCTGCACAAATTTTAATCCAACCTAAAAACGTAGAAAATTATGTCGTGAATACCTGTTTTATCTGCCGCAAATGCAGTCTGAATCGATTATGTATGTAATTTTTTCAGTTTTATGTTTTTAAAGAACCTCAGCTATTTTTGCAAATTATGGTGCGAAAATCAGAATATACTTCTTTCGTAAAATCTACTGCCTTGTCACTTGGATTTGATTACTGCGGTATCGCACAAGCGGAAAAACTGAATGAAGAATCAAAACGTCTTGAATCGTGGCTAAACAAAGGTTTTCATGGAAAAATGTCTTATATGGAAAATTATTTTGATCTCAGAACCGATCCAGCCAAATTAGTTCCCGGCGCCAAATCTGTCATCACTTTGCTACTTAATTATTTTCCCTCTGAACAACAAAATTCCGATGTTCCCCAGATTTCAAAATATGCTTATGGAAATGATTATCATGAAGTGATCAAAAAAAAATTAGAAGCTTTTTTACAACTATTAAAAGAAAATATTGGTGAAATAAAAGGTCGTGGATTTACGGATAGTGCACCTGTTTTGGAAAGAAGCTGGGCGGTAAAAAGCGGACTAGGTTGGGTTGGTAAAAATGGGAATTTAATTACAAAAAATAACGGCTCATTTTTTTTCATCGCTACTTTAATTACCGATTTGGAATTAGAAGTGGATAATCCTTTTATAAAAGATTATTGCGGAAGTTGCACGAAGTGTATTGATAATTGCCCAACTGAGGCAATTCTGCCCGACAAAGTTATTGACGGAAGCAAATGCATATCTTATTTCACCATTGAATTAAAAGATTTGCTCATTCCCGGCGAAATGAAAGGTAAATTTCAAAACAAAATGTTCGGTTGTGATATCTGCCAGGATGTTTGTCCATGGAACCGCTTTTCAAAACCCAATACTGAAATTGAATTTACTCCTTTGAATGAAGTATTGAATTTTTCTAAAAATGATTGGGAGGAATTGACAGAAGAATCTTTTAAAATCATTTTTAAAAAATCGCCGCTAAAGCGTTCTAAATTTGAAGGAATAAAAAGGAATTTAAAATTTTTGGATTCTTAAATCCTTACAAAGTAAAAATAGAAATTCCAGGTATTTGTTTATTTACTGGTAAACTACGTGTTCGTGCCTGCTATTCAGAAAATTAAGCCACTTTTAAAAATCATTCTTCCCAAACCATATTGATTAATCGTATAACTTTCGGGGCAACGGCCATCAAAAGGACAATAATTTACTCCCCCGATTTTATTTTCCAATTTTTTATAACTATATCCCATGCTGATTAAAAAGGCACTTCTTTTTCCAAATGGGAATTGATACCCTATACCCAGGTCTGTATAACTTCCGCCTGTAAAATTATAATTGGAATTATAGGGATTCACTTTTTCATCCTGTTTCTTCATGGGAAAATTATAACCAATGTCGCCGTAAAAAAAAGCTCTGTTGTTTTTATCAAAATATTTTCGAAGATCAAAAAATAATGGAACTGTTTTGAAACCATATTTGTCAACTCCGATTCCAAATCCTGAAAACCATTTCGAAAACTGAATTCCATCTACCGTCTGAAACCCAATACGGGAGTTGCTTTCCCCACCAATTAATTCGAAAGTATTTATTGAATGAAATTGTATTTTTTGTTTTTGCGATGATGCGGAAAAAGGAATCGTTAATACAATTGTCAATGTCAAAAAGAATATTTTTTTCATGATTTAATTGTTAGATAAACCGATCTTACTAATAAGATTAATATGGCTAATGTCTGAATAATTGAACTGGTATAAACCGTCTTTTGCAACAACTAATGCAATATTATTTCTGGCAATGACATCATACGTCTCAAGGTTTGGAATATGTTTTACTAATTTCAAATAGGATACATCTGAAGCATCAAATATTTTAAGGCCGTCTGTGCCATCACAGATAAACAAAAGATTTCCGTCTTTAGATAAGCCCTGAGGACTGGTTAAATTATAAATCTTAACCAAAGATGCATCTGTGAAACTATTCAATTTTACAACATCTAATTCATTATTGTAGCCGAGGCATGTTGTTCCTGAATGTAATGTAATAAATGCATATTCGCCATCGGCGATCACAGGATCGCAACTTCTTGCATGAGTAAATTCTCCTGATTTAACGGGACTTTCAGGTGATGACTGAATATCATAAATAAACATTCCATTATTGGAACCAATAAATAATTTGTTTTCAAAAGGATAAATAGTTTCGACATGATAATCAACCTGAACTTTATCAGAAAACGTAGGATTCTGGCTATTGCTGATATTGAAAATGTTTAAATTGTTGTCATCAACTGTGTATAAATAATTATTCACGAGTGCAAACCTTGCCATTGATCCACCTTGCCCAATCGGTGATCCGGCATTTGCAGATGAAAAGTTTTGTGGCGTACCCACCATATAAATTCCGGGATTAGTGTTTGTATATAATATTCTTTGACCTCCTCCACATGGTTGTGGTATTGTTGTATCTCTCCTGATCCACTGTGTGATTATTTTTGTTGAATCGCCATAAAAACCATATCCATAATTGCGGTAAGGGAAAACACCCTGATTATAATTTTTAACTACCACGTTCATTGGATCAGTAATATCTAATGTAACAAGATCAGTATATAAATCTGCATATAAAGTTGTTCCTTTAACTGCTAAATCCACATTGCCCGGAATACTTATAAATGCAGCATTTTTGGGTGACGCAGGATTGCTGTTATCAATTATATGAATTCCTTTGTCGACGTCGTTTAAGAAAATAAAGTTGTTAAGAATTACAATTTTTCCGGGATTTTCAATCGGTTGGGCAGCACTGCTTTTTATGTTCGATCTTACTTCTGCGGTAGTTTTATAAACGGGTGTATAATATGAGTAAGTATAAGATCCTTTGCAATTATCTTTTACACAGCTACTGACAATAAATGTAAATAGAAATAAAGTGCAAATTGCATTACCAACGCTGATTACTTTTTTCATAATTAATGATTTTGATAGCTGACAACCAAAAAATAAAAAGCGTTGCATTGATCGAAAATTATTTCCTGAGAAATAAAATTTCTGTTTTTAAACCGATGAAATTGAAATGCTTTTTGTTGTACAATCCTTTATTGGCCATGGTTGTAGCGCTATAATAAAAATAAGGTCCCACGTTCAAAGGTCTTTGCCCTTTTGCAAAAAGTGTTGCAGAAAACCCCGTGCTTAGCCCAAATTGTGTTTTATTAAAAAACAAATTGTCTTGATAATATAAACCAGCGCTTGAATTAAATTGTAGTGCATTCGTGCTGATAAGCTGTGAAATATTTATTCCTGCATTCCAAAAAATGGGAAGGTCTGAATTATTATTCAATTGAAATTTAATGGAAAGAGGAACTTCTATAAAATGAAAATTATTCCGGTAAGTTTTTAAGTTGATCGCTGAACTGTAAACATTATTTAAGGAAGTAAATGACTGAGGTAAAGAATAAAGTGAGTCAATTCTGTTTCCTACTTTATTTAATAAGGAAAAATATTTGTAAGAGATACCAATAGAAATTTTCTTTTTTGCAGAAATATTTTTTTCCGCAAAGATGCCTGCAACAAATCCAGTCGAATTCCTTATGTCAGATGGCGCATAATAATATGAAGAGGGAATTCCACCATAATAAGCTGTGGTAGGAACCGCATAAACAAAATTGTGAAAAAAGTTTTTGGAAATCATTGAAGTGCCGCCAGACAAAGTAATTCCAAACCTCCAATGATCTTTTTTCTTTTCAATTGATTTTTTTGGTCCTTTTTTAGCAATCGCCTGGATATTATTTTCTGATGAATCTTTTGCAATTTCTTTTTTATCTAAGACGGAATCTGTTCTTTCAATATTTTCTTTTTGAATTAAAATTTCGTTCTCACCTTTAATTGGGTTGGAGCTTGCTTCTATGCTTAACTTATTTTCATTTTCTTTCTTTTGATTTCCATTATTTGAAAGAAAAATCATTTGTTTTCTTTCTGCAGTTTCAATAATTGAAACTTGCAATTTTTTCTTTGGAACTTCAACTTTATTTTGAATTTTTATTGATGTAGTTTTTATTTTTTCTTCTGAGCCATTAGTAAAATCAGGCGTTCTACTCGTTTGATTTTTTGCGGTTGAAGTTTTAATTAAAGAAGAATTGTCATTATTTGTTGCTTTACGATCTTTCTTTATTTCGCTCAATTCATGTTTTTGTTGTCCGTTATTTTTTGAAGAATTGAATAAAAAATATCCTCCGGTTAAAAGAAACAGAATTAAAAAGAAAAGTATAAAAACAAGTTTACTGTCTTTGTCTTTTTTGCCAATTCTTTTTTCAATATTTGTCCAGACAGAATCTGACGGAGGAATTTTTAATTCGTCCAGTTTGTGCTGCACATTTTTTTCAAAATTATTTTGTTCCATAATGGCCATTTTGTTTTTTTAAAGAAAATTTCTCAATCCATTCAATTAATAAAACTCTTGCTCTTGAATATTGGGACCTGCACGTTCCTTCGCTGATACCCAGCATTGTGGCTATTTCTGCATGTTTGTATCCTTCCACAGCATGAAGATTGAAAATTGTTTGAAATCCTGTTGGTAATTGCCTTATTAATTCTGCCAGTTCTTTTGCATCAAGATTCACTTCAGGGTTTTCTGTCGAAACCAAATGCAACGGACTGTCTTCAAATGAAAGATCATACCTGTATTTTTGATTTGTTTTTAAAAAATTCAAAGCGCTGTTTACCATGATCTTCCTGATCCAGCCACCTAATTCGCCATCTCCTTTAAACTGCTGTAATCTTGTAAACACTTTTATAAATCCCTCCTGCAAAACTTCTTCCGCGTCGTGCAAACTCTTGGTATATCTGAAACATACGCCAAGCATTGAAGGCGCAAAAAGCTCGTAAAGCAACCGTTGTGCTTCGCTTTTTTGTTTCAGGCAATCTTTTACTAATTGATCTTGATCCATTTGTCTCATCTTTGACAACAGTTCTTCTCTTTTCGTTGCATTAACCAGTTTTTTGTTTATTAACCGCAAAAAAAAATGCGACTCATGATCGCATCTTTTCAAATGAACTTTTTATTATTTTATTGGATCAATGCAGCAATCTTGTCCAGAGGCATCGTGTTGGCAAAAGAAAGTACACTGTTCTCATCCATTCCATTGGCAGTGAGGGTAACTAATGCATTTTTAAAAGGAATTTGTAATTGATAATTTGGCTTCCCATTTTCGTTATCTCCTTGTTTTTCAAGACGTGATTTATATCCCTGAACTTTTACCACTTTTGTTGTAGAGTTTCTTGTCATTCCTCCAACAAAAGGCATATTTAAAAATGCATTGAGACTTGCAATCAATGGCGAATTGCTGATGATTTCTATCTGAGAACCGGAATTGCCATAATCACGATGAATGGTTGCTCCAACAAACCCCACATTTGCAGAAACCTGATCATCTTTACTGTTTGCATTTTGATCATTCATTTTTTCAGGTAATAATTTCAAAACTTCTTTACCAACAATCATATCAATTTCCTGGACAGCCTGCTCTAATGAGAAATGCGCATCTGCCAGTTTTCCAGAAGAGTAGGATGTTTTTGCATCGGCAATGTCTTTTGAGAAATCCTGTGCCTGCACATGAATTGCAAAAAAAAGTATTAGAATTAAAAGAGAATATTTTTTCATTGTCTGATTTTTTTGAAGTGATTATTTTTCTCCTAATGATTTTTTAATGTTGTCGATATTGAATGCATTTGCAGTATTCATTACTTCATCCTCATTTGCAAAATTGATACACTCCCAAACCACCATGGAACTTTGACCAACAGGAACGATCAGTGAATAGCCTTTACTTTCATCATAGCTGATGATGGCTTTGTTTCCCTGAACTTTTACTTGTTTAACATTCTGGTCTTTTCCGTTTGATTCTACTGCATAAGCATTTCCAAAATATGCATTCGCCAATCCTGCATATAAGCCATTGTTACCAATTGTAATCGTGCATTGCTTGTCCTTTCCATCGGAATATACACGTTGAATTGTCATATTGTTCCAGCCCCATTGAGTACTTACTACTTTATCCTGTGTAGTGTCTTTTTGCAAACCGTCAACATTGTCAGGAAGTGATTTTAATAATTGATGTCCTAATTGAATTTCAATTCCCATTAAGGCCTGCTGCACAGAATAACGTGCATCACTGTAATTTTTGCCTGAGAAAGATTTACTTGCATCATCTATTGCTGCATTTACATCCGGCGGAGCCGTATTTTTCAGGCCGGCACCTCCTTTGTTAACCGGTCTGTTGCTGCTCGTGCCAGAGGAACTTTGAGATTCATCTGAACTGGTGTTTGGAGCATCGCCACCTGTTTTACTGTCAACTGCTTTGTTGACAGCGGAATTGGCTTTTTCTTTCAGCTTTTTTAATAATTGACCATTTGTAAACTGCGGGATCGAAAGCAAGAAACTGCCGCAAAGTAAAAAAACAATACGTTTCATTAGCTTGTATTTTAAAAATTAAAAAATAATGAATTTGCAGAGAAGGTTTTGTATAGGAATGGCGTTTCAACAGTAAATCTAAGGCAATTAATTCTGAAAACAAAGGGAATTTAAAGAGAAAAAAATTGGGAAATATCTCCTGATTTTTTTGCAAAAAAACCTGGGAAAAACTTATCAGCTACTTTTGCCGGAAAAAAGGTAAAATGAACAATTTGAAACAATTAGATGAAAAATATATCTGGCATCCCTATACTCATCAGAAAAACCGGATGACTGCGATTCCTATTGTAAAAGGGGAAAAAGCAGTTCTTTTTGATGAAAACGGCAATAAATATATTGATGCAGTCAGCAGCTGGTGGGTAAATATTCACGGCCACGGGAATAAATTTCTCGCCAAGAAAATTTATGAGCAGGCAAAAAAATTACAACAGGTGATTTTTACAGGATTCACACATGAAGCTGCCGTAAAACTTGCTGAGAAATTAATAGAAGTTTTGCCAGGTGATTTTTCAAAAACATTTTATAGTGATGATGGATCTACTTCAACCGAAGTGGCGATAAAAATGGCGATTCAATATTGGAAAAATATTGGTGACAACAAAAGAAATAAAATTGTTGCGTTTCATAATTCCTATCATGGCGATACTTTCGGCGCAATGAGTATCAGCGAAAGAGGCGTTTACACTTTTGCTTTCCGGGATAAATTATTTGATGTTATTTTTATAGACACTCCTGACGGAAAAAATCTGGGATCACTCAAAAATGAAATTGAAAAATATAAAGACGAGATTCTTTGCTTCATTTATGAACCTTTATTGCAAGGTGCGGGTGGCATGTTGATGTATCAGCCGGAAGATCTGGATCAACTCCTGCGCTTTTTAAAACAAGAAAATATTCTTCTTATTGCAGATGAAGTGCTTACAGGTTTTTATCGCACAGGCAAATTTTTTGCCGGCGATTATATGAAAACGAAAGCCGATATTATTTGTCTCAGTAAAGCTTTAACAGGCGGAACAATGGCATTGGGAGTTACAGCATGTACACAAAATATCTACGATGCTTTTGTTAGTGATGATAAAACAAGAACCTTATTTCACGGCCATTCATTTACAGGAAATGCCCTAGCCTGTGCAGCATCTTTGGCAAGTTTTGAGTTAATTCAAAAACATAAATGTTTAAAAAACATTGAGAACATTATTGAACATCATAAAAAGTTTTCTAAAAAATTAATGAAATTCGAAAAGGAGCATTTTATTAAAAATGTAAGACAGCTGGGAACAATTATCGCCTTTGAAATTTGTAATTCTGAAAATGATAATTACCTTAATAGCGTAAGCAATGATTTTACTCCATTTAGCATGAAACATGGTGTGTATCTACGTTCTATGGGAAACACCATTTATGTAATGCCTCCATATTGCATCACTTCAAAAGAATTGAAAAAAATATATTCTGTGATCATTCAGTTTATTGAAAAGTTTGTACAACGAAAAAATAATTAATTATTTTCTGCTGCTTTTCTTAAATTTTCTAATGCTGCTTCGTATTGATTTCCTGAAAATTTATCCAATAAAATTCCTTCCATTTTTTTCCATGGAAGCCAGCCAAGATTGGTGTTCACATTCCACGTGAGCTGAACCTGGTTGTTTATTTTAGGAATCATGATAAATTGATAACTCACTTTTGTGGATGAAGCAGATTGCAAATTGATATTAATTATTTGTTTACTCGTATCAATAAGCAGAAGTGTAATGGATTTGCCGTTCCTGTCTTTTAAAGTAACTGAAGCAAGAGTATTTACAGCCGGCGGATTTTTTATAATAGAAATGTTTTCATCTTTAAAAGCAGGATACCAGTTTTTCCATTCTTCAAAATTTACAATCTGATTAGACACCGCTTCTTCAGATGCGTTAATATCTACTGATTTTGAAACAGTCACTTTTGATGGCAGCAATAAACTGATCAAAAAGATAACTATAAAAATAGCGATCAGAAAAATAATAAATCGTATAATTCTCATATTTTATTCCCATTTAAAAACTTTAACTGCAATTGCATAAACAATAACTCCCCATAACAATAAAATCGCGATTTCCCATCTTTCATTCCATAAATTATTTCCTTCAAAAGCCACGTCACGCAAAGCATTGTTCAAATGAGTGAGCGGCATAATCTGCGCAATCCATTGCAGCCATTTTGGAAAAACATCTATTGGAAAGAATGTGCCGCAAATTAAAAACTGGGGCAACGTAATGATATTGGCAAATGGAGGAATGGTGCTATCATTCTTTGCGATTCCGCTTACAATAAATCCCATTCCCATAAAAACAACAAGCCCTATAAAACTTAAAATAAGCAGTTCAACAAAAGTCAGAAATCCATGAACCAAAGTAAAATCAAAAAGATAATAACCGGCAAGAATAATAACGACAGCTGTAAGCATTTGGAACAAAACCCGGCTAAACATTTCGCCTAAAATAATGTAAGTGCGGCTGACTGGCGTTGCAAAAAATCTTTTCAAAACCAACGTATTTCTTAAATTAAAAAACATAAATGCTACGCCAAAAACTCCTGAAGCCAACAATGAAAATCCCAGCTGGCCGGGAAGAATAAAGTCTATTGTTTTGTATTTCCTTATTACAGAAATATCGCGTGGAAAATTAAAATCAAATTCAGCATAAGCACGCCTTCCCGGATATTTTTCATTGCTGATCTTATTAATAATGCTTTCAACAATCGCCTTGAATTGTGGCCATTGATCATTACTTGATGTAGTACTTTTTAAAGTAAAAATATAGGGAGGCTCGCCGGAAGGGTTCTTCTGAATATTCATGATACCGGCAATTTTCCCGCTTTCCAGGTCTTTTTCCAAAGCATCTTTATCAGGATATTTTTTAATAATAATTCCCCGGGAATTTTCTATCGCTTTGTATAAATCATTGGTCGTATCGGCTGTATTATCAACCGCTATTTTGTAACTTCTGAATGCATCATTATTACCCATAAATCCAAAAACCAAAATAAAAATAAATGGAAATGCAAACCCAAAAACGACAGCAGAAGGACTTCTGAAAATAGCACGCAAACTTGCTTTGGTAATGGAAAACATTGCCCTGGTCTGACTATATTTTTTCATCTTAAAAACTAACTTTAATCGCGCAAAACTAACCGTCAAAAAAATAAAAGGACAAATAATTTTTTTAAAGATAGACAGATGGCGTATATTTGTATGACAAAAGGCAGTTATGAAAAACAAAAAGAAATATAACGAGGAAGAAGAAAAATCAACGATGGCGGAAGAACCAATGGCAATTTATAGTTTAAAGAAAAATGTTCCATCTCTCAAAAATTTTACTTTTAATGATTTTAAAAAAATCGCTGATAAAGTTGATTTTACTCAAAAAGAATGGTCAGATATTCTTCATATTTCTGAAAGAACTTTACAAAGATATGCTCATGCCAATGGCACTTTTAATACCGGCGTAATTGATCGAATTCTTCAAATCAATAAAGTTTTTGATCGTGGAAAGGAAGTGTTTGGAAGCTATGAAAGATTTAATCTTTGGCTTCGTGATAATCCTTACATGCTTGAAGGTCGCTTATCCATTCATTCGCTTGCAAGTTTTGAAGGAATTAATCTAGTACTTACACAAATAGGAAGAATAGAACACGGGATTTTAGCATGATAGTTTACAGACTAACTACTGGTGAATTCGCAAATGACCTTTCCGGAATGGGTTCAAAAATTTATGGTGGGCGATGGAATCCTGTTGGCATTGCCGCATTATACACTTCTGAATTTATTTCGCTTGCTATACTTGAAATTTTGGTTCGCGCAACTAAAAAAACTTCTCCATATTCGTATACACTCACATCTTTCGACATCCCTGAGAATAGTATTTATATCGTGCAGCTAAAAAAACTGAAACCTGAATGGAAGTTTGACTTAAAATATACGCAGGGAATAGGTGAAGATTTTTTAAGTGAAAATCAAACGCTTTGTGTGAAAGTTCCATCTGCCATTGTTCCACAGGAAAACAACTTTTTATTAAACCCATTACATCCAGATTTTAAAAGAGTAAAAATAACTGGCTCAGAACTGTTGGAATTAGACAAAAGATTACTGGTATAACAGATCATCATGAACAAAATATTTTTGATTACAGGCGGTAACATCGGTGACAGAAGAGGAAACCTGCAAACCGCTGCTGCATTGATTCAGGAACAGATTGGGAAGATTATAAGCAGTTCAAAAATTTATGAAACGGAGGCCTGGGGAATTATCGACCAGGATTCTTTTTATAACCAGGTCTTTATTGTGGAAAGTAATTTTTCTGCAGGTGAAGTGATGCAGAAAATTTTAAAGATTGAAGAAGAAATGGGAAGAGTGAGAACTATAAAAAATGCTGCGCGGGTTATAGATATTGATATTTTATTTTTTAATGATGACATAATAAACGAAAAGAATCTTACGATCCCTCATCCACAAATTATCAACCGTAGGTTTGTGCTGACACCTTTAAATGAAATTGCTCCTGCCATAATTCATCCTGTTTATAAAAAAACTATTCACGAATTATTATCAATCTGTAAGGATGAATTGAATGCTAAGCCATTATCTTGAAAATTAAATTCTCCGAAACTTTCTTTAGGGGCTAATTTTGAAAAAAATTACAATCACGAACGAATGAAATACAACTTCATTACCATTGAAGGAAATATCGGGGCTGGTAAAACGACACTGGCTTATTTATTGAGCAAACATTATAACGCGAGGCTTATTTTGGAAGAATTTGCAGAGAATCCTTTTCTTCCAAAATTTTATGAGAACCGCCAACAGTACGCATTTCCGCTTGAACTCTTTTTTATGGCTGAACGTTATAAACAACTGAAAGAGCTGTTGCAAACCAAGGACATGTTTCAGCATCTTACCATTTCTGATTATCTTTTTACAAAGTGTCTTTTGTTTGCAAAAGTGAATTTAGCAGAGCAGGAATATTTGCTGTATCAAAAATTATTTGAGATCATCAATCCACAATTAATACAACCAGACTTATTGATTTTTCTTCATGCGCCAATTGACAAATTAAAAGAGAATATAAAAAAAAGAAATCGTTCGTATGAACAATCAATTGAATCGGAGTACCTTTTTTCATTGCAGGAAATGTATGCTCAATATATCAGGCAACACAATATCAAAACGTTATTTATAGATGTATCGAATGCGGATTTTATTGGAAATGAAAAACACCTGAAAGCTGTAGTGGATGCACTTGAGAAAGATTATGAAAACGATCAGAATTATTTAACGCTGCCATAAAAAAATATTCAATGCCTCTTAAATCTGATCCGTTTGCTTCTGTAAAAGTTGTTGAATATCGAAATTTATTGATAGGGAGATTTGTATTTATAATGGGTTTAAGAATGATGGCAACGCTGATTGGATGGTGGATTTATTTATTAACGAACGATCCTTTTGCCATTGGCCTTGTTGGATTATCAGAGGTGATTCCTGCACTTTCACTAGCATTATATGCCGGCCATATCATTGATCAAAGCGAAAAAAGAAAATTATTATTAAAAGGAGTACTGCTCTATTTTCTGGCTTCTGTTACTTTGATTTTTATTTCCGGAAAATTTGTCACTCACCATTTAAGCAATCATTGGATCGCTGTTTGTATTTACCTGGTAATTTTTTGCACCGGAATTTTCCGCGCTTTTACTGGTCCTGTTTTCAGCGCGATAATTGCCTATATTGTTCCTAGAAATGACTTACAAAATGCAACCACTTGGAGCCAGGGAACATGGCTCTCCGCATCAGTTACCGGACATGCAACAGGCGGCTTTCTAATAGCAATAATTGGGATCACAGGAACATTAATGAGCATTAGCTTATTGATCGCAATTTCTTTTTTCTTTTTGTTTAAAATAAAACCAAAACCTGCTTCTGTGGTAAAAGGAGTTGTGCGAACCTGGGAAAGTGTAAAAGAAGGATTACGGTTTGTTTATAGAACGAAAGAACTTTTAAGCTCATTATCGCTGGATCTTTTTGCAGTTTTGTTTGGTGGGGCTGTTGCATTGATTCCCATTTATGCAAGAGATATTTTAAAAGTGGGATCTGAGGGATTTGGAATTTTAAATGGTGCAGCAGATATGGGATCTATTTTGATAGTTATCATTCTCACCATTTTCCCGGCAAAGAAAAAGCAAGGAAAGAAGTTACTATTGGCTGTCGGAGGATTTGGCATTTGCATTATTATTTTCGGTATCTCAAAAATATTTTTACTTTCTTTTGCAGCTTTAATGATCTCCGGAATGTTGGATGGCATTAGCGTTGTCGTTCGTGGAACTATCACGCAATTAAAAACTCCCGATCACATGAGAGGTCGCGTTATGAGCGTTAATTCCATGTTTGTTAATTCCAGTAATGAACTCGGACAATTTGAAAGCGGGATAATGGCAAAATTAATGGGAACTGTTCCTTCCGTAATTTTTGGAGGAAGCATGACTTTGCTCGTTGTAATTCTAACCTGGTTTAAATCTCCTACTTTAAGAAAAATGGAGTATTAGCGAATGCTGAAAGTGGCTAGCCCGATGTTGAAGATTTGATACAATAATTAAGCACTTCTTTCGTTTTGTTGGTACGTTTTATTCAAAAAGCTTTTTTGGAATAATTATTGAAAAAAGTTTTGTTTAAAACGACATGAATCCCTGAATAAATATTTTTTCATGACCCTAATTGAAATGAAAAGCTTTTTGAAAAATCAACTACTGATTTTTTTGTTGTTATTTTCTTTTTCACCAACCGTAAAAGCACAGAACGTAATCCGGCAGGTTTCCTGTTTTGATTCTACATTAAAATTTCAAGCTGATAGCATAAAAAGACAATTGGTAAAAGACGGATTTATTGTTGTCAGGGAAGCTTCAATGACAATGGAAAGTGGTTATGAAATGCCGGTCATTGTTCCGCTTAATGAGGGAAGCTGGTATCATTTCGCTTTTATCGGTGAGCATTCATCGCGACTTTACGAATTAAGAATGTTTGACTATAACGACAAACAAGTGATCTATGTAAAGCATTATGGAGAGGGCATTGAAAGCAACATCATCAGTTTTTCTTACATTCCAAAATTCACTGAATATCATGTAATCAAGCCTGTTCAGGTAAATAAAAAGAAGAAAGAAAATATTTGTGGTTACATCATTATGTTTAAAAAAGTTAAGTAGTTTTTAAAAATAAGCGATCAAACTATTCTTCCTCCATTCGCTTTTGTTTCCATTATTGGAACCATTATCTTTAACCGAATCAAAACATTTTCCATGCGGATTATCACTTCTTTAATTATAGGTCTTGCATTTATTATTGGTTTGTTTGTTATCGGCAATGCTTACAAATCGAGATCAAAAGCTTTGGAAACAATTAAAGTTACAGGCTCTGCAGAAAAGGATTTTGTGAGCGATCTGATTGTCTGGAAAGGATTTTATTCCAGGAAATCAATGGATTTGAAAAGTGCTTATGCTCAATTGAAAGAGGATGAAAATACAGTAAGGACTTATCTTTCAGGAAAAGGAATTCAAAATAATGAAATTATTTTTTCATCTGTAAATATCAACAAAGAGTTCAATTCTAAAACCGATCAAAATGGCCGATCAATTGGGCAGGAATTTTCCGGCTATAATTTGACGCAAACGGTAACGGTTCAATCTTCAAACGTTGATAAGATTGATCAGATATCAAGAGAAGCGACGGAATTGATTCAACAGGGAATTGAGTTTACTTCATCTGCGCCCTTATTTTATTATACGAAGTTGACAGAAATAAAAATGGATCTTTTGGCAAAAGCAAGCGCAGATGGAAAACAACGTGCGGAGATCATTGCAAAAAATGCGGGAAGTTCTTTGGGAAAATTAAAGAATGCCAATCTCGGAGTTTTCCAAATCACCGGAAAAAACAGTGATGAAGATTATAGTTATGGAGGCACATTTAATACATCAAGCAAAGAAAAAACCGGTTCAATTACAATCAGGATGGAATTTGCCGTTGATTGATAAAGACCAACCAATTTTTCTATAAAATATTTTTCAATTCTTTATTGACGAGTTTTACATTAATGAAAATCGTTAATGCAAATAAGAAAAGCGCTGTCAGCCAGACAGACCAGTTCAGGAAATAAGAAAGATTTGCGGCTTCGGCAAAAGATAATTGCAAAAATAACAGGTGCAAAACTTCTGTGAGAATCAACGCCACAACGATGATCGATAAATAAACCGGAAGCCATGTTTTTGCAACGCTTTTTGAAAGCCATTTTGGAGAATAGCCGAGCGTGAGCAACAGTCGTAAGTTGTCTTTGCTTTTTGCTATCATCAACTGCAGATAAAATGAAAATAGCATCAGCGCAAGAACAATTACTAAAATGCCAAACACGCCTAAAGCGCTAACGATATTTTGTAATATACTTTTGATCCGCCCAAATTTTACTTTCTCTTTATTCAGATGATAATCCTGAGAATCGAGATAAGAAATCAATTTCGGATCATTGGCATCTTTTGTTTTGATATAAACCCTGGAAGCGTGTATAGTCGTATCTCCCATGAAATGCAGATTGCTCCAGTTCATGAAAGTTTTAGGAACGAGTAATGAATTGATCCTGTCACTTAATGCAACAATATTTCCTTTAAAAGTTTGTGAACCGTTTGTTCCGGAACATTCCAAAATAATATTGACGGAAGAGATTGTTTTTGCAGAAAGTTGTGGCAAACCTTGCGCCGGTGCAAACACATTGTACATCTCTAAAAAATCAGAAGAGAATATTATTGGAACAACCATTTGCCCGGGTTGCCACGTAAAATTTGGCGGAACCGTATCAATAAAATTATCGTTGATACTTTCTAAAAAAAGATCAGTACTGAAAGGAATAATATCTCCGGCCGTGGCACGAACCCTGAATTTATTTGAGATCAAAGGAGCAACGCCTGAAATCGTTGGTTGTTTTTCAAGATTCAATAAATCGGAATTAGAGAAAGTATTATCCTTTCCCATGTTTTCATTTGTGATCGTTTTTGAAATGGAAATAAAATCATAACCTCCGCTTTTCCTGGGACTGTTCTCTTTAAGCAGTTGTTGAATGTTTACAAACATTTGCATTGAAACGAGCAGCAACAAAACGCCGATTCCCAAACCAAAATAACCAAGCCATTTTGAGAAAATATTTTTTCCACTAATGATTAAAGGTTCTATATTTTTATAAGATAACGGCATTTATATTTTTACTTGAATGCAATTTTTTTTGAGGAAATAACACGAATTTTTTTGCACGGATTACACGAATTTTTTGCACGAATTACACGAATTAATAAACCAATAAACCAATAAACTAATTAACCATAGACCAATCAACCTTTCTACAAATAAACCACCCTCTCGTCTTTCAAAAAATCAAGTGGTTTTAAATCTGCAAAAACCATTGCTGCATCACGCTTTTCACATTCTTCGTAAATTAATTCCATGGCCTTTTTTCTGTTTACTTCATCAAGGTGACTGTATGGTTCATCCAATAATAAGAAATCAAAAGGCTGCATTAATGCACGGATGATGGCAATTCTTTGCTGCTCACCATAACTGCAATTTTTTACCTCCTGATCTAGTTTGTTTTTGATCCCGAGACGCAATGTCATTTCATCAATTTTTTCAGAAGAATGATAGGGATCAAGCATTCTTTTTATTTCAATATTTTCCTTGACCGTTTGGTTTTCAAACAATCTCAGATCCTGAAAAATAATGCTGATCTTATTTTGCCGGAATGACGAAAAATTTTCAGTAGAAAGATTTTTTATTTCTGCGTTATCGTAAAAGATCGTACCCGAATAATCTTTTCTTAATCCATAAATAAAATGGATTAAAGAAGTTTTTCCGCTGCCCGATGGTGCAACTATATGTAAATGTTCACCTTTATTTATGGTAAGGTCCTGTTCCCAGATTTGTGAATTTTGTCTTTTTTCTTTTTCAATATAATCGGGGATTACTTTTCGCAGTTGTATCTGCATCATTAGCTTTTTATAAAAAATATTTTTTATTTTACTTTAACCGTATCAATGGGAGGAGGCACTAAAAGTGAATCTAATCTTTTAGTACTCTTATCTTTTTTTGATTCATGATACAGTGACATCTGATCTAAATAATGGTTCAGTTGTTTTAAACTGTTGCTGTCTTTATTGATCAGATTTATTTCTGAATGAAATTTAAAAGCATTGTCGTTAAATTCACCGCCATAAGAAATAATATTATTCCAAGTGTTCAAACTCTGATCGAGCATGGCTTTGTGATCACTGTCAGAAGAAAGTGTTGAAAATTGGGAAAGAATTTTATGAATGTCTAAATAAAATCCAACAGGATGGCCTGAAAATTTCTCTGTAAAATCAAATTTATTATTGTTGCCATTAAGGTATTGGGTAGCAAAAGAATTGTTACTTGCAAATGCGATTGTTTTGTCATTCATCACATAATTTGCTACTGAATCTTTTCCCATCTGAGAGGTTGTTTTTTTAACCGCATCGAGGATTTTTTGAAGACTTGCCTTATCAGCTATTCCTGCAGAAAAAAGGTAATTAAAATCAGGTCTTCTCAAAGAATCTTTAAATTTAAAATCAGTGAAAGCAAGCAAATAATCTCCATTGGTAGCTTTTGAAAAATCATCCAAAGTGAAACCCATTTGTTGAGCATAGGTATTGATCATCCCATCAGCGCCGGTAAGTTTGATCAGTTCCACAATTCCTTCCGGTTTAAAATTAAATGCCAATAATCCATCCACATCCTGAGAAGGAATATTTTTAATCATATCGCCATTGATAGAACTGCCGGTATATTTTTTTACAATGTCTGTAAGTTCTTTGCTGGCATAAGTTTTTTGATCCACATCAATTTTTCCATTATCAAAATTGATGGTGTAAGTGCTGACGTTATCTTTTGTAAAAGCGTCTAATTTCAGCATTCCCAGCATACCCAGCGAAGAAGAACTTTTAATGATTGCTTCGGTGTTTTGCCAAACATGAACATCGCCAGATTCATTCATTAACGAACCAAAATGATCATTCTTTGCAAGAGAACTGTCAGATTTTAAATTGAATAAATTTTTACCAATAGCAGAAAGTTTGGCACTTTTATCGGTTGGCTCATTTTGCTGCATCTGTGTGCTGTCGTGCTGTTGAAGCATTTCTGTAGGGGTGCCTCTCATGTTCATCAGGTAAACGAAACGATCATCATTCCAAACAACAACATGATTATTTTTTAGAACGAGCACATTAAAATCTCCTTCTTTTTTTGCAGCCTGTGAAGGATCTGCGTTCTTATTGAATTCTTCAAAATCTTTTTCACTTTTTATTTTTCCTTCTGCAGCAAAATAATCGGTTCCTGCATTTTGCGAAACAAAAAACACCAGTCCGTCTTCAAAATCAATTCCTGTTGTTGAAGGATTGTCTAAAACTTTTCTTTTCCAGTCATTCATGGAAGAATCAGCATAGATTTTTTTGTACCAATTGGTTTGTTTGATATCATTCCATGATAATTTATTTCCTAAGGATTTGATGTTGATCTGTGCTACAAAATGCGCGTCGTTTGGAATCATTTTTCCAACCTCATTCTTTTTTCCACATGAAGAAAAAAGAAGTGCGAATACACTGATCAGAATGCTGAGTCTGAGAAAAGATTTCATAAATTTTTTTTAAGATGATGAATAATTTTCTGTATACCAATCTTAAAAGTAAGTATTATTTTAAAATTGATTTGAAACTTAAAATTACAAACCCTTTTTATTTTTTAAAAAAATCAACCAGTTGATTTTCAGAAATTGTTTGTTGCTCGCCTTTTTGAAGATCTTTTACCACGTAAGTCCTTTCTTCTATTTCTTTTGATCCGATGATCACTGCATAAGAAATATTTTTTTTCGAAGCGTATTTGAATTGTTTTTCCAGCTTTGAATTTTCATAAAATAATTCACAGCTTATTTTTTCTTCGCGAAGTTTTTGCATCAGATGAAATGCATACCGGCTCTCTTTTTCACCAAGATTAAAAAACAAAACTTCTGTTGATTGATTGATATTTTCAGGAAATAATTGCAATTCGTCCATCACATCATAAATTCTGTCAAGACCAAAGCTAATTCCTACTCCGGGCATATCCGGAACGCCGAATAATCCTGTAAGATCATCATATCGGCCGCCACCACCAATGCTTCCTATTTGTACATTTTTTGCTTTTACTTCATAAATAGTTCCGGTATAATAATTTAATCCACGGGCCAAAGTGAAATCGATATTAATTGTTTGTTTACTGTTGGTCTCATTTAAAAAACCTAGAATAAATTTTAATTCCTCAATCCCTTTTTTTCCTGTTTCTGAAGCGCCAATGATCTTTTCTATTTTCTCTAATTTTTCTGTATTGGAGCCATCAATGCCGATATAGTTTTCAATCAATGAAATGCTTTTTTCATTCAACCCAATTGCTTTTAATTCATTAGTTACTTTTTCAATTCCAACCTTATCCAATTTGTCAATGGCAATTGTGATGGCGGTTAGATTATTTACGTTATTGCAAACTTCTGCCAGTGCATATAAAATTTTTCTGCTGTTGATTTTTATATCGACTTCAATTTTTAATTTTTTAAAAACGTTGATATAAATTTCTGCAAGTTCCACATCTGCTATCAATGAATAGGTTCCGGCAACGTCAGCATCACATTGAAGAAATTCGCGGTATCGTCCTTTCTGTGGACGATCGGCGCGCCAGACCGGTTGAATCTGGTAACGTTTATACGGAACCGTTAATTTGCCCTGGTTCATTGCCATAAACCTTGCGAAAGGAATTGTCAGGTCATATCTCAGAGCTCTTTCGGTAATTGTTTTATTATTTTTTCCCGAAAGAATGTTTTCAAATTCTAAAATTACTTTTTCTCTTTTTGCAGGATTATCAAGACCATTATTGAGAATTTTAAAAATTAGTTTATCACCTTCGTCACCATATTTCCCCATCAAGGTTTCCAGGTTTTCCATTGATGGAGTTTCCAGAGGTTCAAATCCATAAAGTTCAAAAACACTTCTTATCGTGTCAATAATAAATCTTCGCCTGTGTAATGTTTCAGCGGCAAAATCGCGTGTTCCCTGTGGTAAAGACGGTTTCATCATTTTCCTGAATACTTATATTTTTTTCAAGCGCAAAACTATTATTTAATTGTTGGAATGTTTATTGTTTGCTGAACTTCTGCCTGGTTTATCAGATTAGTATAGATTTACCCATAAAATTTCCTTTAATAATTTATGGAAAACACAAATCGTTGAATCTTTGATTAAGAATAAAATGAACGATTTAACAAATTAATGACATCCGAAAAACTGTTGCTATCATCTTTCATCTGATTGTAAAATTTTTTTGAATGTCAGCAAATTAAATGTGGAATCAACTGATAGAGAGATCAAAAGTGATGGCAGTTTCTCTATTTTATTTTATCTTGCCGTTTCACAATAAAAAAAAGACATATGAGCCTTGAAGAATTTGAAAATACTCCGGATAGAAAAACCAAGCGTTATATAATGATGCGGAGTATTACAGATTTGGGTATGGGCTTTCTTTATCTTGCTGTTGGAATCATAATTTTATTTTCTAAACAATTTAATTTTTCCAATGATTTTACTGCAAGTGTTCCGGCAAAAATATTTGCAATTTTGGTAATTATTTATGGATCATGGCGAATATACAGAGGAATTAAAAAAAATTATTTAAAAGAATGAGTTACAGGCGCTATCAAATAAAAGATTCAATAACTGCGGCTTTTATGATCGCTTTGCTGTGGGTGTTTTTTACAGGATGTCAGCAAAACAAAAGAACCGATATTGACACTCCTGAAAGAGGTACAATTCACATAAGTGTCGATGAAACTTTTAGGCCGGTGATAGATTCTGAAATCCAGGTTTTTGAAGCATTGTATCCGAACACAAAAATTATTGCCGATTATAAACCTGAGGCGGAATGTTTTAAAGATCTGATGAAAGATAGCACCAAAATGATTATCGTAACCCGTGGACTTACACCACAGGAAGAGAAATATTATAAGGATAAAATATCTTTTTCTCCTACGTGGTCCAGGGTTGCTTATGACGCCATCGCAGTTATTGTAAATAAAAATGATCCTGATTCTTTGTTTACTATGAATGAAATTCGTGGAATTCTCGAAGGAAACACAGGTGATAAACAAATGGCCGTATTTGATGGTTTGAAAGAAACCAGCACTATTCGCTATGCCGTAGATTCTATTTTAAAAGGACATAAATTTGATTCAACAAGAGTGTTTGCAGAAAATAATAGCGAGGGAGTGATTAATTATGTTGCCAATCATAAAAATGTGCTTGGTTTTGTAGGCGTAAGCTGGATTGGTAATCCTGAAGATACTACACAAACCAGTTTTTTGACAAAAGTGAGGATTGCGTCTATTCAATGCACTTGCCCGGAAAAAAGTTTTATAAAACCTTTTCAGGCCAACATTATGCTCAAAAGATATCCGATGGTACGCGGTTTGTACTACATCATAAAAGAAAATTATGACGGTCTTGCAAGTGGCTTTGCTACTTTTATGGAATATGAAAGAGGACAATTGATTTTCAGCCGCGCTTATCTTGGACCGGCAAAAATGAATTTTAGCATTCGGCATGCAACAACATATTAATTAGAAATCAAAACCAGTTATTAATAAAAAGTAAAAATTGAAAACATGAAAAAACTCGGACTCGTTGCTTCTTTTATTTTAATGGGCACTATGCTTTTCGCTCAAAGTATTAAAGAAGGTAAACAATTTTTAAACTACGAAAGGTATCAAAGTGCCGAAAATGTGTTTCAAAAGTTATTGACTGCAAAACCTGACGATGAGCAGGCTGCCTACTGGCTCGGTCAATCTTATTTGGACCCAAATCGTGTTCCCGCTCCGGATACTGCAAAAGCAAAAGATTTGTATCAAAAATTTTTGCAGGCAAACCCTAAATCTGCATTGATCATGGTAGGTATTGGAGAAATTGAATTAATGCAGGGAAATAAAACTGATGCAAGGAATCGTTTTGAGACAGCTATTAACATAACTAAAAAAAGAGATCTTCCTGATATTCTTTATGCAGTTGGAAGGGCGAATATTGAACCAAAAAATGGTGATATCGCTTACGGAATTGATAAGTTAAAGCAAGCCGCCGATAAGGATAAAAAGAATGCCGAAATTTATAACGAGATCGGGTACGGCTACTGGAAATTACATGATGGCGCCAATGCTACCATCAATTATCAGAATGCGCTTGCTATTGACCCTACAGATGCAAGAGCAAGTTTTATGATTGGAAGAATTTTCGAAACACAGGGATACGGACAGGAAAATGTTTATATGAGATATTACCAGGACGCGATGCGTGAAGATCCAAATTTTGCTCCTGTTTATTATTGGTTGTATGCTTATTATTATGACCGTGATGTAAATAAAGCAGCAGATTATCTGAATAAATATTCTGCAATTGCTGATAATGATACCAAGCTGTGTTATTTAAAAGCCTCTTTAAATTATGTTTCAAAAAAATACCCTGAAACCATTAGCCAGGCTGATGCCTGTATCAACGGAACCAGTCAGCCATTTCCAAATCTATATGGTTTAAAAGGTTATGCTTACGATAAAATGGGCGATTCATTAAAAGCCAGGCAATCATTTGAAAAATTCTTTTCTTTAGTAGATCCGGATAAGGTCGGCCCAACTGACTATTCAACTTATGGAAAAATTTTAATGCAGTTTCCCGGTGAGGAAGCACAAGGCGTAAGTTATATTGAAAAAGGACTTGCATTAGATACGATTCCAGCAGACAAAGTAAAAACTATCACAGATATTGCCAAAAGCTTTGCGGCTAAAAATAATTTTGCAGAAGCGGGCAGATGGTATGGCAAAATTTTAGGAATTGATACCAATTATAATAAAACCGATTTGTACTATGCCGGTTATAATGATTTGCGGGCCGGTAATTTTACAACTGCCGATTCAGTTTTCAAATTGTATCAGAAAAAATATCCTTCAGATGTTTACGGGTGGTATCTTGGAGCTCGTGCAGAAGAAGGTATCGATACTGCACAGACAGGCTTAGCTAAGCCTTTATATGATAAAGTAATAGCCATTGGTGATACTACGCAGGACAAAGCTTCTGTTAAAGGCTTTTTAATTCCTGCCTACAGATATATGGTAGCTTATTATTATAATACAAAGCATAACACTGATTCAGCGATCGTTTATAATAATAAGATTTTGGAAGTAGATCCAACAGATGCTACCGCATTAAAAACAAAAGACGCGTTGGAAGCAGTAGTAAAACAACAGGCAGAGGCAGCTAATAAACAATCAAATCCTCCTGCTAAGAAAAAATAATCATAACGGTGATAACTTAAACAAAAGCTCCTGTCGTTGACGGGAGCTTTTTCATTATACTATTTCAAAATCGAATTTTCCATGATGGATAATTGCAGTGGCTACCTTATTTTTGCAGAATTAAAATTGCAATTTTGATACAAACATTTTTACAAGTTCAACCTGTAAACAGTACCTCGAATTATTTACCTATTGGTATCCAACTCATCTTCGCCGCTCTATTATTGTCTTTGATGATTTATGGGACAAATGTTTTGGGTCCAAAAAGAAATACAGCAGACAAACTACAGAATTTTGAAGGAGGAATTGAGATTCAGGGAAATGCAAGAAAGCCGATCGCCGTAAAATACTTTTTGGTAGCGATTTTGTTTGTTTTATTTGACGTTGAGGTGATCTTTTTTTATCCCTATGCTGTTAATTTCAGGGAATTAGGCTGGGGAGGTTTTGGCGCTATTTGTATGTTTGTCGCATTTTTTCTTTGCGGGTTTATTTACATTATCAAAAAAGGCGGATTGAATTGGGAAGATGAAAGTTAATGCTCATGTGCTAATTGGAAAATGTATTGGAAACTCCTGTGAGAAAATTGAAAAACGAAATAAATAAATGAAAACTGTAATTAGCAGATTAGCTAATTAGCAAATTAAAAAATTAAAGAAATGGCACGTCCTGTTCAATATAATATTACTGACAAACCTTTGGAAAAACCATACTCTATCGTTCAGGGACCGGAAGGTTATATGGGGGAAGGTTTTTTTGCATCCAAGTTGAGTGATGTAGTTGGTTTGGCAAGAAAAAATTCTATCTGGCCTTTACCTTTTGCAACCAGTTGCTGCGGTATCGAATTTATGGCTTTAATGGCATCTCATTATGACCTGGCCCGGTTTGGTTCAGAAAGAGTAAGTTTTACTCCACGCCAGTGCGATCTTTTAATGGTAATTGGAACAATTGCTAAAAAAATGGCGCCTGTTGTCAAACAGGTTTATTTGCAAATGGCAGAGCCACGTTGGGTTTTGGCAATGGGAGCTTGTGCGAGCAGCGGTGGAATTTTCGATACTTATTCTGTTCTCCAGGGAATAGACCAGGTTATTCCGGTGGATGTTTACGTTCCTGGTTGTCCGCCACGGCCGGAAGCAGTTATTGATGGATTTTTGAGAGTGCAGGAACTGGTAGGAAGTGAAAATTTAAGAAGGCGTAATTCTCCAAGATATAAAGAGTTGATGGAAACTTATGGAATACAGTAGAAAGTAGCAAGTAGAACTACAATTAAGAATTAAGAATTAAGAATTAAGAATTAAGAATTAAGAATTAAGAAATATGGCATTAACGAATGAAATTATCAGGAGTAGATTAATGGAAAAGTTTGGTGAGGAACTTACCGGATGGGAAGAGCCTTATGGCATGCTCACTTTTACTTCCGATAAAAATTTGAACCTGAAAGTGCTTCAATTTCTTTTTGATGATCCTGAATTAGGATTTCAATTCATGACAGATCTTACCGCAGTTCATTATCCCAACCAGGAAGGAAAAGAATTGGCAGTGGTGTATCATTTACATAATCTGAAAGAAAACGTGCGCATTCGTTATAAGATATTCACGAATATTCAAAAACCGGATGTTTACACAGCGTCTGCTCTTTTTTCTGCAGCCAACTGGATGGAGAGAGAAACGTTTGATTTTTTTGGGGTAAATTTTGTTGGACATCCTAATTTGAAAAGAATTTTAAATGTAGAAGAAATGGAATATTTTCCTTTGAGAAAAGAATATCCTTTGGAAGATCAAAAGCGCACAGATAAAGACGATGAGATGTTTGGGCGTGATTAAAACGTTTTCTTTTTATCAATGAAATAAAAAAGGAATTCTGCATATTTGTTTGTTTACTGTAGTTATAAAAGTGAAAGAATAAAAAATGAGTGAACACGTAACTTTACCGGAAGGAAATGTTGAAAAACATACAACAACCATAAATCTTGGGCCAACACATCCTGCTACTCATGGTGTGTTTCAAAATATTATAGAATTGGACGGTGAAACAATTGTGAGCGCCGAGCAAACGGTTGGTTATATTCACCGCGCTTTTGAAAAAATTGCCGAACATAGAGTTCCATATCAAATTACCACACTTACGGATCGGTTAAATTATTGTTCTTCTCCACTAAATAATTTTGGATGGCATATTACCTGTGAAAGATTATTAGGAATCAAAACTCCAAAACGTGTAGATTATCTCCGTATTATCATCATGGAGCTTGCCAGGATTTCTGACCATTTAATTTGTAATTCTATTGTAGGAGTTGATTCCGGCGCATTTTCAGGTTTTTTATATCTAATGCAGTACCGCGAATTGATCTATGAAATTTATGAAGAAATATGCGGTTCGCGACTCACAACCAACATGGGCAGGATTGGTGGTTTTGAAAGAAATTTTACCAATGAGGCTTTCGGGAAACTCGAAAGATTTATGAAAGAATGGCCGCCGGCTTTGAAAGAATTTGATGAAATGTTTGTGCGCAACAGGATTTTCATGGATCGTACTATTGGCGTTGGGCCCATTTCTGCAGAAAGAGCTTTGAACTATGGTTTCACCGGCCCGAATCTGAGAGCTGCCGGTGTAGATTATGATGTGCGGATTCATACACCATATAGCAGTTACGAAGATTTTGACTTTACCATTCCTGTCGGTTCCACCGGCGATTGTTATGATCGCTTTTTAGTTCGCGACCAGGAAATGTGGCAGAGCATGGAAATCATTAAACAAGCTTATCAAAAAGTACAGGAATTTAAAGGCGCTGAAGCTGAAGTTTATCATGCTGATGTTCCTGATTTTTATTTGCCCGATAAAAAAGATGTTTATACTAAAATGGAAGCTTTGATTTACCATTTTAAAATCATCATGGGTGAAACTCATTTACCGGTTGGAGAAATTTATTCATCTGTTGAGGGAGCGAACGGCGAACTCGGTTTTTATTTAATAACAGATGGAGGAAGATCGCCATACCGCCTGCATTTCAGAAGGCCATGTTTTGTTTATTACCAGGCCTATTCTGAACTTACGAAAGGCGGATTATTAAGTGATGCAATTATTACAATGAGTAGTTTGAATTTGATCGCGGGAGAGTTGGATGCTTAAAGATTCAACATTTAAAGTCGAAAGGATCCGGTAAAAAAAAGGCCAAAGCTTTTCAACTTTGGCCTGATAAAAAGTACGGGTTTTAATTTATTAACGAAGGAAAAGCAACTCGCGGTATTTAGGCAATTCCCAATATTCATCGTCCACTAAAAGTTCCAGTTTATCAACATGGTAGCGGATCTCATCGAAATATTTTTTTACATTATCGCAATACATGATTGCTTTTTTTCTTGAATCTTCTACTTCGTTCGCTTCTTTTCTAGCTTCGATCATTTTTTGAACACGATCACTGATTACAGTAATATGCTCAGAAATTTTTTGCGCGATTTGTTTTTGTGCAACAAAACCACTATCATCAAATCCAAGTTCTTTTAATCCTTTAATATTCTTGATCAGAACATTTTGATACTTGATTGCTGCAGGCAAAATATATGTTGTTGCCAAATCTCCGATCACTCTTGCTTCTATCTGAATTTTTTTAGTATAATGTTCCAATAAAATTTCATGCCTTGCCTCCAGTTCTTTGTTTGTGTAAATTCCATAACGCTCAAAAACTTTTTTAGATTCGTCTGTAACAAATGCATCTAATGCAAGAGGAGTGGTTTTTACATTAGGCAAACCTCTTTTTTCTGCGTCTTTTTCCCATGCAGCGCTATATCCATCACCTTCAAACAAAATCTTTTTGCTTTCAACAATATATTTTTGAATGGTTTGCATCAAAGCAATTTCTTTCTTTTCGCCTTTTTCAATTAAAGCATCCACATCTGTTTTAAATTTGGTAAGAGTATCTGCCATGATCGTATTCAGAACGGTCATTGATGCAGCGCAATTGGCTGAAGATCCTACTGCACGGAATTCAAATTTATTTCCTGTAAAAGCAAATGGTGATGTGCGGTTTCTATCCGTATTGTCCATCATCAGTTCCGGAATGCTTCTGTGAATATCCAATTTCAGCATGGCTTCGTCCTGCTCATCAAATTTATCACTCACACGTTTCTCTACTTCATTTAAAACATCCGTCAGGTATTTTCCGATAAAAATCGAAATAATTGCGGGTGGAGCTTCGTTCGCTCCAAGACGGTGGTCGTTTCCTGCGCTCGCAATTGATGCTCTCAATAAATCTGCATGATCATGAACCGCTTTGATAGTGTTCACAAAAAATGCAAGGAACATTAAATTGGTTTTAGGAGTTTTTCCTGGCGCCAATAAATTAACACCAGTGTTGGTAGCCATGCTCCAGTTATTGTGCTTACCACTACCGTTGATTTTTGCAAATGGTTTTTCATGAAGCAATACAGTAAGATTATGTCTTTTTGCAACACGGCTCATTACGTCCATCAACAAAGTATTATGGTCTACAGCCAGGTTTACTTCTTCAAAAATAGGAGCACATTCAAACTGGGAAGGTGCCACTTCATTATGTCGGGTTTTTAAAGGAATTCCCAATTTATAAGCCTCATCTTCAAAATCGCGCATGAAGGAATACACTCTTTCCGGAATTGCCCCAAAATAGTGATCTTCAAGTTGTTGTCCTTTTGCCGGCGCATGTCCAAACACGGTTCTGCCGGTCATCATAATATCAGGTCTTCCGCTGGCGATGCTGGCATCAATTACAAAATATTCCTGTTCCCAGCCAAGTGTTGGTTTTACGGAAGTAACATTTTTATCAAAATACTGGCAAACATCAACCGCTGCTTTTTCAAGTGCAACAGTAGATTTTAATAAAGGAGTTTTTGCATCCAAAGATTCTCCGGTATAAGAAACAAAAATCGTTGGAATACAAAGAGTTTTCCCATTTCCCATTTCTATAATAAATGGGGGTGAAGATGGATCCCACGCTGTATATCCCCTTGCTTCAAAAGTAGCCCTGATTCCACCGCTTGGAAATGAAGATGCATCTGGTTCCTGCTGAATTAATGCATCTCCTTCAAATTCTTCTAATGATGATCCATCGCTTTTTAAAGTAAAAAACGAATCATGTTTTTCCGCTGTTGCTCCGGTTAGTGGTTGAAACCAGTGCGTGTAATGTGTAACATTTTTTGACATTGCCCAGCTTTTTAAACCTGAGGCAATCTGATCGCCCATTTTACGATCAATTTTTGTTTGATTTTTAATGGATGAAACAAGACTTTTATAAGCTTCATCACTTAAAAACTCACGTGCAGTTTTTAAATCAAAAACATTTTCACCAAAAAAACTTGTGATCTGTTTGGAAGGAGGAACTTCATAAAATTTTGTCGTCGAAAAGAGTTCATGAAGTGCATTAAGTCGTAATGATTGCATTTTTTAAATTTTGAGCACAAAAAAACGACATATTTTTTATAAAAAAACAAAAATTTTTCTTTGAAGGGTATTTTTTTGCACATTTTAGTAAGAAATAAGAATATTTTTTATAAATTAATATGTATTTCCCGGCTTTATTCAAGCAACAAATAACAACAAATCTTCGTTACTTAACTAGGTTTTTTACTATTTATTCTGAAAAGCTGAACTACTTTTTTCCAATTAATATAACTGACAATTGGCAGCAGTAAAAAAATGAAATAAATGCTGCGATACCTGACAATTGCACCAATGATAGGAACAGTGTAGCCGGTGATAAGAAACATTGTAAGGCTAAAAAAAATGCAGAAATAGATTAATGGATTTAGCGGGAAAATCTTTTTATGAAAAAGAATAAAAATGAAAAATAAAACTTCAAACAGGAAAATTTCAAGAGCAAAAGGCATATACTGAAAATTATTTATTCCGGTTAAATAAGGCCTTAAAAGTGTGTGATTCAATGCTTCAGGAGCATTGTTTAAAAAACTTTTAAAAGTTGGACGCAAAGGTTGAACAGGTATGGTTGAAGTTCCGGCTTTCCCGATTTCAATAAAGCTTTGCTGACGCGAACTAACATACTGTGGAAGGTTCGTTCGTGAAGAAATAAACCCGGAAGTGAAAAATAAGATGGAAGTAATCGAATAAACAATTATAAAAATAGCAAAAGCGTGTTTCGAAAATTTTTGAGCCAGGATCCATGCAATCAATGCAGGAATTAAGGCAATAAAAACAAAACTTCTTAAAAGAAATATCACCAGGAGAAACAGGAAAATAATGGCAATTCTTTTCCATGAAATTTTGTGGTCATTTATCATAAAAAACAAATGATAAATGATCATTGAAAGTGATAATAAAATCAATCCGTCGCGGTGGATCATTGATGAATAAAAGAGCGCCGAGGGCAAAATAAAAATGCAGAAAACTATTGGATAAAAACTTTTAGGAAAGATTTTTATAAACACTTTATAAAGTGCAACACATCCAAAGAAAACTAAAAAATTATAAAAAAGCGTATTGATCCAAAAGCTTCTGACGCTAAACAGGTCAAAGATTGAGAGCATTTTGGCGAGCAAATTCGTTTTTAAATTATTCCAGTAAGAATGGCTATCATCTAAAAGTCTTGAATATCCTGTCGGATAATTACTTTGAAAAATATCTACAAAATATTCATGAGGATTTTGAAAAAGCAAATGGAACTGCTCGACGCCCATTTGATGAAAGACGACAGAGTCAGAGTTTGCTAAAATATAGAGATTCACATAACAACCAACGATCAACGATAGGATTCGGACAATAAATAAAGTAATGAGAATTTTATTAGGCAATCCGGACTCTTTAAAAAAATTGATTCGGGTTATCAGCCAGAAAAAAAGAACAGAATAAAAAATAAATAAAAGATAAATCAAGCAGAATAATTTTTAAATGTGGGAAGTTAGTTAAAATATTTGCATCGGATATTCTGATTAAAGTTGAAGAGATTGTAAGTTTGCTTTTTTTATTGCAATTATGGAAATAACATTTGAAACGGCAGAAAAGCTTGGACTGAAAAAAGATGAATTTGAAAAAATTGTTGAGATTCTGGGACGTGTTCCCAACTTTACAGAATTAAGTGCTTACTCCGTAATGTGGAGTGAACATTGCAGTTATAAAAATTCTATCAAATGGTTGAAGACCTTGCCAAAAGAGGGTTCCAGGCTTTTGGTAAAAGCGGGAGAGGAGAATGCGGGATTGATGGATATTGGTGACGGACTTGGAGTGGTGTTTAAAATTGAAAGTCATAATCATCCTTCCGCAATTGAGCCTTTCCAGGGAGCTGCAACAGGCGTTGGAGGAATTCATCGTG
This sequence comes from Hanamia sp., assembly GCA_035606215.1. Classification (GTDB taxonomy): domain Bacteria; phylum Bacteroidota; class Bacteroidia; order Chitinophagales; family Chitinophagaceae; genus Ginsengibacter. The sequence goes on along the minus strand of DATNFV010000015.1, from coordinate 9,989 downwards.
ATATTTTTACAATGGGTGCAAGGCCAATTGCAACATTAAATTCTTTACGTTTTGGAAATATTGAACATGAAAAAACGCAACATTTATTAAGCGGTGTCGTAAGCGGGATCGGACATTATGGTAATTGCTTTGGTGTTCCAACTGTTGGTGGTGAAATTTATTTTGAAGAATGCTATCATACAAATCCACTGGTAAATGCAATGAGCGCCGGCGTAGTTCGTTTGGGCGAGACTGTTAGTGCAACTGCCTTGGGAGAAGGGAACCCGGTATTTATTGCGGGCAGTGCTACAGGAAAAGATGGAATGGGAGGTGCAGCTTTTGCTTCTGCAGATATTACAGAAAACAGTGCAGAAGATTTACCGGCTGTGCAGGTTGGTGATCCCTTCCAGGAAAAAAAATTATTGGAAGCTTGTCTTGAAGTGATTCAAACAGGCGCAGTTGTTGGAATGCAGGATATGGGCGCTGCCGGAATTATTTGTTCAACAGCTGAAACCAGCGCAAAAGGGGGTGTTGGAATGAATATTTATTTGGAAAAAGTTCCAACACGGCAACAAGGAATGAAAGCATGGGAATTGCTATTGAGCGAAAGCCAGGAAAGAATGCTTTTAACAGTGGAGAAAGGAAGAGAAAAAGAAGTGATTGATATTTTTGAAAAATGGGATTTGCCCTGCCAGCAAATTGGTGAAGTAACAAATGGAGAGATGCTGCGTTTTTATATGAACAATGAACTGGAAGCAGAAATGCCGGCAGAAAGTTTGGTACTTGGCGGTGGTGCTCCGGTTTATACGAGAGAATATAAAAAGCCAAAATATTTTGAAAAAATAAAAGCTTTTGATCCTGCAAAAATTCCTGTTCCAGGTGATTTAAAAAGTATAGCTGAAAAAATAATTTCACTTCCTTCTATCGCTTCAAAAAAATGGATTTATGAACAATATGACAGCATGGTAGGAACGGCGAATCTAAACACCAATGCCCCTTCAGACGCTGCTGTTGTGGCGGTAAAAGGGACAAAAAAAGGGCTGGCTCTGACAACAGATTGTAACAGTCTTTATGTTTTTGCCAATCCATTTGTTGGTTGTATGATTGCAGTAAGTGAAGCAGCAAGGAATATCGTTTGCAGCGGTGGTATCCCTCTCGGTGTTACCAACTGTTTGAACTTTGGAAATCCATATGATCCTGAAGTGTATTATCAGTTTGTCGAAAGCATCAAAGGAATGTCTGAAGCTTGCCTGAAATTTGATACTCCTGTTACCGGCGGTAATGTTAGTTTTTATAATCAATCTCCTTCCGGACCGGTTTATCCGACTCCTGTTATAGGAATGGTAGGACTTTTGGAAGATGTTGAAAATAAAATGACATTGAATTTTAAAAATGAAGGCGATGTGATTTATTTACTTGGAAAAGATCCCGAAGACTTTAATTGCTCTGAATATCTTCATAAAATTTGTGGTATTGAATATTCTCCTGCACCATATTTTAATCTCGGGGAAGAATTTCGTGTACATATGAGTGTTAGGTCACTGATTCAAAATAAAATAATTCTTTCAGCGCATGATATTTCTGAAGGCGGCCTTTTTATAAACCTTATTGAAAGCGGCTTTCAAAGAAACCGGGGGTTTGCAGTAAACCAGCAAATAAATACAATTCGCAAAGATGCTTATTGGTTTGGAGAAGCACAGGGAAGAATAGTTGTAACTGTTAATGCTGATGCTGTTGAAGAGTTTGAAGCTTCATTGAACATCCCTTTTGAGAAGCTTGGAAAAGTTACCTCAGGTGAAATAAAGATCGATAACCAAAGCTGGGGGAATATCAGTGAATGGAAAAACAAATATGATAATGTTATTGCAAATTATATGAAGCATAACGTACAACAGGTGCATGAATTATAAGCCATGGATAAATCATCACATATAGTAGTTACGGGCGCTGCAGGATTTATCGGAAGTTGTCTTGTAAGTTTTTTAAACAATGCAGGTTATCAAAATTTGATTCTTGTTGATGATTTTTCTTATCCTGAAAAAGATGCCAATCTTTCAAAGAAAGCTTTTTCCCAAAAAATAGAAAGAGAAGTTTTTTTTGATTGGCTACGAAATGAAAATCCTGTCATTGATTTCTTTTATCATCTTGGCGCCAGGACTGATACTACAGAATTTGATTATGCCATTCATGAGCATTTGAATGTTGAATATTCCAAAAAGGCATGGAATTATTGTTCTGAAAAAAATGTACCTCTTGTATATGCTTCATCAGCTGCAACCTATGGTAACGGTGAGCTGGGGTATAAAGATGATGAGTCAATTATTGAAAATCTACGGCCTTTAAATCCGTATGGAATTTCTAAAAATGAATTTGATAAATGGGTATTAAAAGAAAAAAAAAATCCGCCGAAATGGGCAGGATTAAAGTTTTTTAATGTTTACGGACCAAATGAATATCACAAAGGAAGAATGGCAAGTGTAATATTTCATTCATATAATCAGATCAAAAAAAATGGGTTTGTAAAACTTTTTAAATCCCATAAAAAGGAATTTAAAGACGGAGAGCAATTAAGAGATTTTGTTTACGTAAAAGATGTTTTAAAGATTTGTTTTTGGTTTTTAGAATGCTGGCAAGATCCGGAAACTTTTATCTCAGGAATTTATAACGTTGGTACCGGGCATGCAAGAAGTTTTAACGATCTGGTCAATGCTACTTTTTCTGCCTTAGATCAATCAGCCAACATTGAATACATCGATATGCCTGAAGATATACGTGAAACCTATCAGTATTTTACCGAAGCGTCAATGAAGAAAATTAATGCTGCCGGCTATTTACTGCCTTTTTATTCTTTGGAAGAAGGCATTAATGATTATGTGAGAAATTATCTTTCTAAAGAAAAATATTTCTGAGCGATTCCAATTATTTTACGTTCTTTTTGTTGAGAAAGTTTAAGAACACTTTATAATTTTTTTTCAATTTCGACTAATTCATCCCTTTAATGTGGCGTAACTTTGCAGCCTCAAAATAAGATTGTATTTATTAAATTAAAAAGAAGAATTAATTATGAATTTAGTTGGAAAAAAAGCACCAAAAATTTCTACTGGTGCGGTAATAAATGGTGAAGAAATAGTAGAAGATTTTAACCTTGATCAATATATCGGAAAGAAAAATGTGATCCTTTTCTTTTATCCAAAAGATTTCACTTTTGTTTGCCCGACTGAAATACATGCTTTCCAGGAAAAACTTGCCGAGTTTGAAAAGAGGGATACAATCGTAATTGGTTGTTCTACTGATACTGAAGAAACTCATCTGGCATGGCTTACAACTCCAAAAGATAATGGTGGCATTGAAGGAATTACATATCCTTTGATCGCCGATACTTCAAAAATTGTTTCATTAAATTATGGTGTTTTAGGCGGCACTTATCATTACGATAGAGATGCAAGGATTTGGTCTTTTGAAGGAAATCCTGTTGCTTATCGCGGTACTTTCCTGATTGATAAAGAAGGAATTGTAAGACACGCATCTGTAAACGATCTGCCACTCGGAAGAAATATTGATGAATATATTCGCCTTATTGATGCTCAGATTCATGTTGAAAAATATGGAGAAGTTTGCCCCGCAAACTGGGAAGAAGGAGAAGAAGCAATGGAAGCAACTAAAGAAGGTGTTTCTAAATATCTGAGCCAGACGGGAGTGACTAATTAATCATTTTAAAAAATTAATTATGTTAATAGAATTACAGGAAGACAACCTGCAACAGTTAGTAAATGATAATAAAGAAGTGATCGTTCAATATTCTGCAGGATGGTGTGGAAATTGCCGCCTGATGAAGCCAAAGTTCAAAAGGCTTTCAACAGAAAATGACCAGGTAACTTTTGTAATTGCTGATGCAGAAAAATTTCCCGCCAGCCGCAAACTTGCTTCAGTAAACAATTTGCCAACTTTTGCCATTTTTAAAAACGGAGAATTGGTAAATCAGCTTCAGACAACAAAAGAAGAACAATTAAAATCTTTGATTCATGAAATTGCCGGTAATTAAACAGGTTCAGAGAACCTCATCAATTGAAGAAATTGAAGCTGCAATAAAAGTTTTGGAAAATACTTCTGAAGCTGCCACTTTGAAAGATGAAGAACTGGATGTAATTGGGGAATTGATCTCAAATATGTGTGGTGCCCTGGAAGTGCACCAGTTAATGTCTGAAGGACTATCCGAGAAAGATGCTTTGAATTCTTTTATGAAAAAAGTGATGGGTTCAATTGATAGATAGTTATTACCTAAGCATGAAAATATAAATTCAGAAGATTTCTTTGCTTACTGCCAAATTTTATCTTCTGGAAAAGTAATCATCCAACTTTTTCAGAAGATAGAATAATTTTTTCCTCATTTTCTCTCCTTGTAAATTACTGGTTTCTAATTTTTTTCCACAATTTGTTTTATAACTTTTCAAGCTAAAATATTAGATGTAAGTTTGCATGACCTCACGGATTTTTTTTATTCACTTTACTTTCCGCGGTCACTTTTTTTTGTCATTCTTAACAACATTTTTGTTGTTATCAGATGGCATTTTATTTTTTAAACAACTATAAAATATGGCTAAATACATTTTTGTAACCGGCGGTGTAAGTTCTTCTCTTGGTAAAGGAATTATTGCTGCATCACTTGCAAAGCTGCTGCAGGCAAGAGGTTTAAGAGTTACAATACAAAAATTTGATCCTTACATTAACGTTGATCCCGGAACTTTAAATCCATATGAACATGGAGAATGTTTTGTGACAGAAGATGGCGCAGAAACAGATTTGGATCTTGGCCATTACGAAAGGTTTTTAAATATTAATACAAGCCAGGCAAATAACGTCACTACAGGAAGAATTTATCAAACAGTAATCAACAGGGAAAGGGAAGGAGATTACCTTGGAAAAACCGTGCAGGTAATTCCTCATATTACTGACGAAATCAAGCGGAGAATGATGTTGCTGGGAGAAAAAAACGACTTTGATGTTATTCTTACTGAAATTGGTGGAACCGTTGGTGATATTGAAAGTCTCCCGTTTATTGAAGCGGTAAGACAGATTCAATGGGAATTGCCCGATGAAGATTGCCTGGTCGTACACCTTACTTTGATTCCATATTTAAAAGCCGCCAAAGAATTAAAAACAAAACCAACTCAACATAGTGTAAAATTAATGAGTGAAAACGGCGTTCACCCTGATATTTTAGTTTGTCGTACCGAACGTCCGCTCAATGACGATCTAAAGAGGAAAATTGCTCTTTTTTGTAATGTAAAAGTTGATTCCGTTATCGAAGCGGCCGATGCTTCTACGATTTATGAAGTTCCGATTGCAATGCTTCGCGAAAAACTGGATTTGATCGTCCTGAAAAAATTAAACATTACCCATTATAATGAACCCGAACTAACGAAATGGAAAGATTTTTTGGATAAAGTAAAACATCCGGTAAATAAGGTTACCATCGGGCTTATTGGAAAATACATAGAATTACAGGATGCTTATAAATCAATTCTTGAATCATTTATTCATGCAGGTGCGATGAATGATTGCAAAGTTCAGGTAGTAAATGTCCACAGCGAATATATTGATGAAGAAAATGTAAATGAAAAACTTGCAGGCCTTGATGGGTTGTTAGTAGCTCCTGGCTTTGGTTTCAGGGGAGTAGAAGGGAAAATTGTAGCTGTAAAATATGCGCGTGAAAACAACCTTCCTTTCTTTGGAATTTGTTTGGGAATGCAAATGGCTGCAATAGAATTTGCTAGAAATGTTTTAGGAATTCGTGATGCTGATTCTACCGAAATGAATCCTGATACGCCCAATCCTGTTATTGATATGATGGAAGAACAGAAAAAAATTACAATGAAAGGGGGCACTATGCGTTTAGGTTCTTATCCATGTATCATCAAAAAAAATACCCTCGCATATTCCATATATGGAACTACAGAAATATTTGAACGCCATCGTCATCGCTGGGAATTTAACAACCATTATTTGAAACAATTTGAAGAGGCCGGAATGATTGCAAGTGGAATTAATCCCCAGACCGGTTTAGTAGAAATTATGGAACTTTCTCATCATCCGTTTTTCATTGGAGTGCAATATCATCCTGAATTGAAAAGTACTGTTGAAAACCCGCAACCAATTTTTGTTCATTTTATAAATGCTGCAAAAGAATTTGCAAAAGTTGATCAGGCAAAAAATGAAATATCAAGAGTGAATGCCTGATAAACAAAGTATTGTTTTAACACTTTTCTTTATTATTCATTAAACCGGAAGGGCAGAATATACGTCTATACTGTATCTTTGACGTTTTTTAAATCATTCAAAAAAATTATAATGAGGACATTGTTACTCTTTGGCTTTTTAATTTTTATTGGTTCCAATGCTTTTTGTCAGAATAATTCTTTGGGAAAAAGTGATCCTGCCGCAAAAGCAGTTTTAGATAATGTAAGTGCAAAGTTTAAAACCTATAAAACAGTTACCGCGAATTTTACCCTAAGCATTACAAATTCCGATGGAAAAGTTGAAGGAACCAAAAATGGTGTTCTTTACATAAAAGGTTCAAAATACAGAGTAAATATTCCAGGACAGGAAATTTATAGCGATGGAAATAATATCTGGACTTATGATAAATCTGCCAACGAAGTTCAGCTTACCAAATTTGATCCTTCTGCCAACACGATTACCCCTCAAAAAATGTTTACCAATTTTTATGATAAAGATTTTCTTTATAAATTAAACGGAGAAACTAAACAAGGTAAAAAAACAATCCAGGAAATCGAATTAACGCCTGTTGATAAAACCAAAACATTTTTTAAGGTCATGGTTGAAATAGATAAAGCATCTAAAAATATTGTTTCAACCAAAGTATTTGAAAAAAATGGCAATCGTTATACTTATAAGATTACCTCAATGAAAACAAACACAGATATTCCTGAAAGCATTTTTATATTTGATCAAAAAAAATATCCAAATGCTGAAGTGATTGATTTGAGATAAACAGTTTTTAAATATTTAAAAAGGCGCTTTCTTTTAGAGGCGCTTTTTTATTCAGGCCAACTATAAGAATCGATTTTTAAACCTGCAAGACTGATGACTCTGTCGACAACTGTTGCTACTGCATCTTCAATAGTTTTGGGTTTGCTGTAAAATGATGGCGAAGCAGGGCAAATTATTCCACCAGCCTGTGTAATTGTTTCCATATTTCTGATGTGAATGAGGTTGTAAGGTGTTTCCCGTACCACGCAAATCAGTTTTCTACTTTCTTTAAGAATTACATCAGCAGCCCTTGAAATCAGGTCATTTGAAAGCCCGTTAGCTATCCTTCCAATTGTGCCCATACTGCATGGAATGATGATCATGATATTATAATTGGCAGAGCCGGAGGCAAAAGGAGCATTGAAATCATTTTTTTCATAAAAATTTGCCTCATATTTATTAAAATCATTTTCTCCTAATTCTGTCTTCCACACAAGTTTGGCATTATCTGTGATTACTATACTTAAGTCTGACCACTGTGATTTTATGGAGATGAGTTTATCTAGCAGAACTTTAGTATAAATAGAACCACTGGCACCTGAAACAGCAACAATTATTTTATTCATGAAAATTTAAGTTTAAAAAAAATTTTGAAATAGATCAAAATAAAAACAAATTAAGTTCGTTTAATAAACAATGAAAAAGAATACACTGCTTGCTTTAGTTTCTACCTTGTTTATTTTTTCTTTCACCAAAGTTAAACCAACTGAAAAAGAAAAAATAAATTGGTTAACAATGGACGAAGTTAATGCGAAAATGAAAACTGAACCAAAGCTTGTAATTATTGATCTTTATACTGACTGGTGTTATTGGTGTAAAGTGATGGATAAAAAAACATATTCAAACTCAAAAGTAATTTCATATATTAATGAACATTTTTACGCAGTGAAGTTGAATGCTGAGACCAAAGATGAGGTAAACTGGAACAATAAGGATTATGGGTATAACTCCGGAGATAAAGTAAACGATTTTGCATTATATGCCACACAAGGACAATTAGCCTTTCCAAATACGGTAATTTTCCCTGAAATGCAAAACGCTCCTGCGGCTATTCCCGGATTTATGGAGCCAAAAGAAATAGAAGTTATTTTGAAATATTTTGGAGAAGGAATTTATAAGAAACAGAATTTTAATGAATATTCTGCCAACTTTAAATCAACATGGTGAAAGCCATTAAAAATATTAACTACTCGGTAGTTTAAACTCGGTTTTTCATAGGATATTGGATTATAACAGGGGTGGATTTCCATCCGGCCCCTTTTTTCTTTTTCTTTTGAAAAAAATAAATTAAGTTAAATGCAACGTTTTAGGATATAATTTGGTCTATGTTATTGAAACAAGCAAAAAAAGAAATATTAAATTGAAATAAAAGCGAAAGCTGTAAAAATATTACGAATTGCAACAGCAATTCAAACTCGGTTTTTCATAGGATATTGGATTATAACAGGGGTGGATTTTTATCCGGCCCCTTTTTTTTGCCTTTACATTTTTATCGTATGAAATTGAGGAAAAACAATTTTACTTTGTAAAAAAACTTGTGAGAAAAGCGATTCTTTTTATTCTTTTACTTTTTTTAACTGCTGCTTCCTTCTTTTCATTTGCGCAAAATATCTCAGCGGAAAAAGTATATGCTTCCCGAAAGATTCATTTTAAGAAAGGAAATGTGAAATATGGAACTGCCAGTTATTATGCTCAAAAACTTAATGGGAGAAAAACTGCAAACGGAGAAAGATATAATCCGGAAAAATTTACTGCTGCATGCAATATTCTTCCTTTGAATACATGGATAAAAGTTACCAATCTTCGTAATCACAAGTCGGTTATTTTAAAAGTAAATGATCGTTTAAGCAAGGGGAATCAATTTTTAGTTGATGTCTCAAAATCAGCCGCAAAAAAACTGGCGTTTTTTGGACATGGATTGACAAAGGTAAAAGTTGAACAGGTAAATCATCATCATTAATCTCATGAATCAATTTTTAATTCACTGCAAATTTATCTTTCAATAACTGTTGATTAATTAATTTCCCCTTTTCATTTGAAGCGGCTACTTTTGTTTGATTCAAAAAAACTTATATGAAAAAGGTATTAGTTCTAGTTGCTTCATTCTGCTTTTTTTCTCAAGCTTTTGCTCAACCAAGTGATTATAAAAAGGGCAAAAGCTTAGGTATCAGTTTTTTCTTAAATGATTTTAAATCTGCTTCAGAACTGAGGTCAAATGGAATTGTAAGCTTGTTCAAAAATCATGATTTCTTTAGTTCACAAATGAACACCGGCTTTGCTGTCGATTATATGAACGGGTTAAGCAATAATGTTGATTTCATTGCTACTTTAGGTGGTTCATCTGTAAATTATCCGGTTCAAAATGTGGCACCTTTTCAAAGCAAAAGTCTTTTGCTGGAAACCACTGCTTCTCTTAATTTAAAATTACTCGCCGATAATTACTGGCTTACTCCTTATGTGGATTTGGGAGTTGGAGCAAGCAAGTACAAAAAATATTTTGGCGCGTTTATTCCTGTTGGCGTTGGATTGCAGGCTCATGTTTCCAAAAATATTTTCGTACTTCTGAACTCGCAATACCGGATCGCAGTTACAGAAAATGCAAGCTATCATTTTTATCACAGCCTTGGAATTGTGACGAATATTTCACATAAAAAAGTTGCTGCGCCTCCTGCACGAGTAGCCGTAGCAGAAACCCCGGTTGTGCTGGACAGAGACCATGATGGAATTGTAGATAGTTTGGATGCCTGCCCTGACCAGGCTGGAATAGCTGCATTTCATGGCTGTCCGGATACTGATGGCGATGGCATTCCTGATAAAGATGATAAATGCCCAACAGTTGCAGGACTTGCAAAATATCAGGGTTGTCCGATTCCTGATACCGACAAAGACGGGATCAATGACGAAGAAGATAAATGTCCGAACGTTCCGGGAGTTGCCCGTTACCAGGGATGTCCCGTTCC